>NZ_JBVHLX010000008.1:0-152542 GCF_055558775.1 Streptomyces sp. NPDC025638
TCCACGACGAACTCACGGATGTCGGGGGCGAGCAGCGACTCCAGGTCGATGTCGCTCGCGTGCTGCGAGGAGACGACCACCGTGTCCAGGCGGACCGCCTTGTCGCCGTCGTACTCGATGGTGACCTGCGTCTTGCCGTCCGGGCGCAGGTAGGGGATCGTGCCGTTCTTGCGGACGTCCGAAAGGCGCTTGGACAGGCGGTGCGCCAGGAAGATCGGGAGCGGCATCAGCGTCGGCGTCTCGTCCGTCGCGTAGCCGAACATCAGGCCCTGGTCGCCCGCGCCCTGCTTGTCGAGCTCGTCGTCGTCACCCTCGACCCGGGTCTCGTACGCCTTGTCCACACCCTGGGCGATGTCCGGCGACTGTGCGCCGATCGACACCGACACACCGCAGGAGGCGCCGTCGAAGCCCTTCTTGGAGGAGTCGTAGCCGATCTCCAGGATCGTGTTGCGGACCAGCGTCGCGATGTCCGCGTACGTCTTGGTCGTGACCTCACCGGCCACGTGCACCAGGCCCGTGGTGATCAGTGTCTCCACGGCGACCCGGGAGGTCGGGTCCTCGCGCAGAAGCGCGTCGAGAATGGTGTCGCTGATCTGGTCAGCGATCTTGTCGGGGTGACCCTCGGTGACAGACTCCGAGGTGAACAGTCGACGGGACACAACGCTCCCTGGGGTTGCAGCGGCTGCTGGCTGATCATTGTCGGACGACACGGGGGCTGCGCCCGGCGTCGTCCAAGAACAGCTTATCGGTCGTGCTCCGCCACCGGCCCACCCGTCTCGCCTCTCGGGAGCGCTGTGACCTGCGGCACGCGCATTCTGCCCAATGCCGAGCGGCATTGGCCAGTGCCGCCACGCGACAATGTCACCGGGGAAGGCGCCGTCGCATGGCCGAAACGAATCAGGCCAGACGGGGCCCGACCAGGTCCCAGACGATGTCGGCCAGCGCCTCCTTGGGGCCGTGGGGTACGGGCGTCTCACTGCCGTCCGCGCCCAGCACAACGGCCTCGTTCTCCTCGGCACCGAAGGTCTTGCGCTCCCCCACCTCGTTCACCACGAGGAGGTCGCATCCCTTGCGTGCCAGCTTCGCCCGGCCGTTGGCGAGAACGTCGTCCGTCTCGGCGGCGAAACCGACAATCACCTGTCCGGGGCGCGCCCGGTCGGCTGAGATCTCCGCGAGGATGTCCGGATTCCGCACCAGCACGACCGGCTCCGGGTCCTGGCCGTCCTTCTTCTTGATCTTCCCCGAGGCGTAGTTCGCGGGCCGGAAGTCCGCGACGGCGGCGGCCATCACCACCGCGTCGGCGTCCGCGGCCGCCTTCAGCACCGCCTCGCGCAGCTGCACGGCCGTGCCGACCGGGACGACGTCCACGCCGGCCGGGTCCGGCAGGCCGGTGTTCGCCGCGATCAGCGTCACCCGGGCGCCCCGCGCGGCGGCCGTACGCGCGAGGGCGTAGCCCTGCTTGCCGGAGGAGCGGTTGCCGAGGAAGCGGACCGGGTCGAGGGGCTCACGGGTGCCGCCGGCGGTGACCACGACATGCCGGCCCTTCAGGTCCGGCTCGGTGACGCCCCGGGCCAGCACCCGGCGGCAGACCTCGAATATCTCTGCGGGGTCGGGCAGCCGGCCCTTGCCGGTGTCGACGCCGGTGAGCCGGCCCACTGCCGGCTCGATCACGACGGCGCCGCGGCGGCGCAGCGTCGCCACGTTCTCCTGGGTGGCTGGGTGCTCCCACATCTCGGTGTGCATGGCCGGGGCGAAGACGACCGGACAGCGGGCGGTGAGGAGCGTGTTGGTGAGGAGGTCGTCGGCGAGGCCGTGGGCGGCCTTGGCGAGCATGTCGGCCGTGGCCGGAGCCACCACCACCAGGTCGGCGTGCTGGCCGATGCGGACGTGCGGGACCTCGTGGACGCCGTCCCAGACCTCGGTGGAGACGGGGTTGCCGGACAGGGCGGACCAGGTGGCTGCGCCGACGAAGTGCAGCGCGGAGGCGGTCGGGACAACGCGGACGTCATGACCGGACTCCGTCAGCCTCCGCAGCAGCTCACAGGCCTTGTACGCGGCGATGCCGCCGCTGACCCCCAGAACGACCCTTGGCTTGTCCACCGTGGCTCCCCGAACTCGACAACGTACGACTCAATGCTGCATCACGGGCCGGGAACGACCCCCGCACCCCCGAGCACACCACAGGCCCGGCAGTCGCGCTGCCGGGCCTGTGGATAAAGCCAACCGCAATCTGAAAGTACTACTGCGCCGGGCCCTCGATGGCCTCGGACGTCAGCAGACCTGCGTTGATCTCCCGCAGGGCGATCGAGAGCGGCTTCTCGTGGACGTGGGTGTCAACGAGCGGACCGACGTACTCGAGGAGGCCCTCGCCGAGCTGCGAGTAGTACGCGTTGATCTGGCGGGCCCGCTTGGCCGCATAGATCACGAGGCTGTACTTCGAGTCGGTGGCCTCGAGGAGCTCGTCGATCGGCGGGTTGATGATGCCCTCGGGCGCGGTGATGGAAGAGGACACGCTCTACCTTCCGAAAGATGGGAAAAGATCAGACACGATCACACAACGTCCATCAAGGCTAGCAGCTCGCGGGCCACGTCCTCGACGGAGGTGTTGACCAAGGTCACATCGAACTCCGGCTCGGCCGCCAGCTCGGTCTTGGCCGCCTCCAGGCGGCGCTCGATCACCTCAGGCGGCTCGGTGCCCCGGCCCGTGAGCCTGCGCACGAGTTCCTCCCAGGAGGGAGGAGCCAGGAACACCAGCTGGGCCTCCGCCATGGAGTCACGGACCTGCCGGGCGCCCTGGAGGTCGATCTCCAGGAGAACCGGCACACCGGCCTCCAGGTGTTCCAGCACGGCCGCACGCGGCGTGCCGTAGCGGTTGCCGGCGAATTCGGCCCACTCCAGCAGCTCGCTGTTGGCGATCAGCTTGTCCATCTCCTCGTCGGTGACGAAGAAGTAGTGGACACCGTGCTTCTCGCCGGGACGGGGCTGACGGGTGGTCGCCGACACCGAGAGCCAGACCTCGGGGTGTTCCTTGCGCATATGGGCGACGACCGTGCTCTTGCCGACCCCGGAGGGGCCGGAGAGCACGGTCAGCCGCGGACGTTCACTCATGCAGCGATTATTCCAGCAATCCCGGGTTGCCCGGGACGCCAGTCCCGGACTGCCCAGTACTCAGGAACCGGTGCTGCCGAACTCGCGCTCCAGGGAGGCGATCTGGTTCGAACCGAGGCCGCGCACGCGGCGGCTCTCGGAGATACCGAGTCGCTCCATGATCTGCTTGGCGCGGACCTTGCCCACGCCCGGCAGGGACTCGAGCAGGGCGGAGACCTTCATCTTGCCGATGACGTCGTTCTCCTGGCCCTGCTTGATGACCTCGTGAAGAGAGGCGCCGGAGTGCTTGAGTCGATTCTTGACCTCGGCCCGCTCCCGGCGAGCCGCGGCGGCCTTTTCGAGCGCGGCTGCGCGCTGTTCAGGGGTAAGGGGCGGAAGAGCCACGCCTACGTCACCTCGGATGTCGAACTGTCGGATACGGACCGGTGAGGAACCTAGTCGCCCCACACCTGGGGAGCCACGAGCAACACGCTTGCCCGTTCTCCCCCACTACCTAATGGGTGTGGGGGTGTCCCCACTGCTCGGAGACTAGCGGTCGAGACCGCCAGAGTCAGCGAGAACAGCGGAAAAGTCCTGGTCAGCCTCCGTCAGGCCGGACATTTCAGACATACTGCCCCGGATTTGAGGATGTATTCAGACTCAGGACGTCCAGGCGTCCCTCACCGGAACACCCTTCGGACACATACCCAAGCCCCGACGGAGACTCATCGGAGGACTCAGACGGCCGTCACGGCCGCCCTGATCTCCTCCGCAAAGCGATCCGCGGCCGAGCGCAGCGCTCCGACCTCGGGACCGTGACGCAGAACACCCCGGCTGACGTTCGGCACGACATTGCGCACCGCCGCCCCGAAGACCCCGGGAAGATCAGCGGGGGTCGCCCCCTGGGCGCCGATGCCGGGGGCGAGGAGCGGACCGTTGATGTCGAGGTCGTACGACGACAGGTCGCCGAGCGTGGCGCCCACGACCGCCCCGAAGGAGCCCAGGGGCTCCTCCCCCGCGTTCTCGGCCGCCAGGTGGGCCAGCATCGTCGCGCCGATGTTCCGGCCGCCGGCCCGCACCGCGTGCTGCACCTCGCCGCCCTCCGGGTTGGAGGTCAGCGCCAGCACGAACAGACCCGCGCCGCTCTCCCGCGCCAGCGCGATCGCCGGGCTCAGCGAGCCGTAGCCGAGGTACGGCGAGACGGTCAGGGCGTCCGAGAACAGCGGGGCGTCCTTGTGCAGGAAGGCCTCGGCGTAGGCGGCCATGGTCGAGCCGATGTCGCCGCGCTTGGCATCCATGACGACCAGCGCACCGGCCGCGCGTGCCTCCTCGACGGTCCTCTCCAGGACGGCGACGCCCCGCGAACCGAAGCGCTCGAAGAACGCGCTCTGCGGCTTGAGCACGGCCACCCGGTCGGCCATCGCCTCGACGACCGTGCGGCTGAACCGCTCCAGGCCGGCGATGTCGTCGTTCAGTCCCCACTCCGTGAGCAGCGACGCGTGCGGGTCGATGCCGACGCACAGCGGGCCGCGCTCGTCCATGGCCCGGCGCAGGCGTGCGCCGAAGGGTTCCAGGGCGGTCATACCGTCTTTCCTGCCTTCCTGACATCGGCGCCGACCGCGTCGGCGAGGGTCGCGTACGGGCTCGTACGGAGCCGGGCGGCGAGCCCCTTGTGGATGGCGCGGCCCCAGAAGGGCCCCTCGTAGATGAAGGCGCTGTAGCCCTGGACCAGCGTGGCGCCCGCCAGGATCCGCTGCCAGGCGTCCTCGGCGTTCTCGATGCCGCCCACGCCCACCAGGGTGATCCGGTCGCCCACGCGCGCGTACAGCCGGCGCAGGACCTCCAGGGAGCGCGCCTTCAGCGGGGCGCCGGACAGCCCGCCGGTCTCCTTGACGAGGGACGGGTCCGACTTCAGACCGAGCCCCTCGCGCGCGATGGTGGTGTTCGTGGCGATGATCCCGTCCAGGCCGAGCGCAACGGCCAGGTCGGCCACGGCGTCCACGTCCTCGTCCGCGAGGTCCGGCGCGATCTTCACCAGCAGCGGCACCCGGCGGTGGGACACCGTGCGGTCGGCGGCCTCGCGCACGGCGGTCAGCAGCGGGCGCAGCGCCTCGGTCGCCTGCAGGTTGCGCAGCCCGGGCGTGTTCGGCGAGGAGACGTTGACCACCAGGTAGTCGGCGTACGGCGCGAGCCGCTCGGCGGACTTCACGTAGTCGCGCACGGCCTCCGCCTCCGGGACGACCTTGGTCTTGCCGATGTTCACGCCCACGACGGTCCGGAAGACCGGCTCACGGGTCGCGAGGCGGGCGGCGACGGCGAGGGAGCCGTCGTTGTTGAAGCCCATGCGGTTGATCAACGCACGGTCCGGGACGAGGCGGAACAGTCGCTTCCTGGGGTTTCCGGGCTGCCGCTCGCCCGTCACCGTGCCGATCTCGACGTGGTCGAAGCCCAGCATCGCCATTCCGTCGACGGCGACGGCGTTCTTGTCGAAGCCGGCGGCGAGGCCGAAGGGGCCGTGCATCCGCAGTCCCAACGCCTCCGTCCGCAGCTCCTTGTAGCGGGGCGCGAGGGCGGCCGCGAGGAAGATGCGCAGCACCGGGACGCGGACGGCGAGGCGGATCCAGCGGAAGGCCAGGTGGTGGGCCTGCTCCGGGTCCATCCGTTTGAAAACCAGACGGAAGAAAAGCTTGTACATGTCGGTGTCCTCATGAAGAGGGGGACACCGTTTTCCGGTGTCCCCCTCAGGGCTGCTAGTCGCGGGCCGCGGTCAGGTGTTCCGCGTGTTCCTGGAGCGAACGCACGCCCACGTCGCCGTGGTTGAGGGCGTCGATGCCCTGGACCGCGGCGGCGAGCGCCTGCACCGTCGTCAGGCAGGGCACGGACCGTGCCACGGCCGCCGTACGGATCTCGTAGCCGTCGAGGCGGCCGCCGGTGCCGTACGGGGTGTTGACGATCAGGTCGACCTCGCCGTCGTGGATGAGCTGGACGATCGTTCGCTCGCCGTTCGGTCCGACGCCCTCCGACTGCTTGCGCACGATGGTGGCGTGGATGCCGTTGCGCTTGAGGACCTCGGCCGTGCCGGACGTGGCCAGCAGCTCGAAGCCGTGCGCGACGAGTTCACGGGCCGGGAAGATCATCGAGCGCTTGTCCCGGTTGGCGACCGAGATGAACGCCCGGCCCTTCGTCGGCAGCGGGCCGTAGGCACCCGCCTGGGACTTGGCGTAGGCGGTACCGAAGA
This sequence comes from Streptomyces sp. NPDC025638, assembly GCF_055558775.1. Lineage (NCBI taxonomy): Bacteria > Bacillati > Actinomycetota > Actinomycetes > Kitasatosporales > Streptomycetaceae > Streptomyces > Streptomyces sp. NPDC025638. The sequence goes on from NZ_JBVHLX010000008.1 coordinate 6,326, forward strand.
CGGAGTCGATGCCCATGACCTCGCCGGTGGAGCGCATCTCCGGGCCGAGCACGGTGTCCACCCCGCGGCCGTGGATGTCACGGAACCGCGACCACGGCATGACCGCCTCCTTGACGGAGATCGGCGCGTCGAACGGCAGCTCGCCGCCGTCGCCGGTGGCCGGCAGCAGCCCCTCGGCGCGCAGCTCGGCGATGGTCGCACCCAGCGAGATCCGGGCGGCGGCCTTGGCCAGCGGGACCGCGGTCGCCTTCGACGTGAAGGGGACGGTGCGGGACGCGCGCGGGTTGGCCTCCAGGACGTAGAGGATGTCGCCCGCCATCGCGAACTGGATGTTGATCAGACCCCGCACGCCCACGCCCTTGGCGATGGCCTCGGTCGAGGCGCGCAGCCGCTTGATGTCGAAGCCGCCCAGCGTGATCGGGGGCAGCGCACAGGCCGAGTCGCCGGAGTGGATGCCGGCCTCCTCGATGTGCTCCATGACGCCGCCGAGGTAGAGCTCGTGGCCGTCGTAGAGGGCGTCGACATCGATCTCGATCGCGTCGTCGAGGAACCGGTCGACCAGCACCGGGCGCGACGGGCTGATCTCCGTCGACTCCGCGATGTAGGAGGACAGCCGGGTCTCGTCGTACACGATCTCCATGCCGCGTCCGCCCAGGACGTACGACGGGCGGACGAGCACCGGGTAGCCGATCTCGTCGGCGATGGCCTTGGCCCCGGCGAAGGTCGTGGCGGTGCCGTGCTTGGGGGCCGGGAGGCCCGCCTCGGCCAGCACCCGCCCGAAGGCACCCCGGTCCTCGGCCGCGTGGATGGCCTCGGGGGACGTGCCCACGATCGGCACGCCGTTGTCCTTGAGCGCCTGCGACAGACCCAGCGGCGTCTGGCCGCCCAGCTGGACCACCACACCGGCGACCGGACCGGCCTGCCGCTCCGCGTGGACGATCTCCAGCACATCCTCGAGGGTCAGCGGCTCGAAGTAGAGGCGGTCGGAGGTGTCGTAGTCCGTGGAGACGGTCTCCGGGTTGCAGTTGACCATCACGGTCTCGTACCCGGCGTCGCTGAGCGCGAAGGAGGCGTGGACGCACGAGTAGTCGAACTCGATGCCCTGCCCGATCCGGTTCGGACCGGAGCCGAGGATGATGACCGCGGGCTTCTCGCGCGGCGCGACCTCGGTCTCCTCGTCGTAGGAGGAGTAGAAGTACGGCGTCCGCGCCGCGAACTCGGCGGCGCAGGTGTCGACCGTCTTGTAGACCGGCCGGATCCCGAGCGCGTGGCGGACCTCGCGCACGACGTCCTCGCGCAGCCCGCGGATCTCGCCGATCTGCTGGTCGGAGAACCCATGCCGCTTGGCCTCGGCCAGCAGCTCCGGGGTGAGCTCGGCGGCCTCGGCCAGCTCGTCGGCGATCTCCTTGATGAGGAAGAGCTGGTCGACGAACCACGGGTCGATCTTCGTGGCCTCGAACACCTCCTCCTGCGTGGCGCCCGCGCGGATGGCCTGCATGACCGTGTTGATCCGGCCGTCGGTGGGCCGTACGGCCTCGCGCAGCAGTTCGTCCTTCTGGCCCGCCTCGCCGACGAAGGTGAACTGGCTGCCCTTCTTCTCCAGCGAGCGCAGCGCCTTCTGGAAGGCCTCGGTGAAGTTGCGGCCGATGGCCATGGCCTCGCCGACCGACTTCATGGTGGTGGTGAGGGTGGAGTCGGCCTGCGGGAACTTCTCGAAGGCGAAGCGCGGGGCCTTCACGACGACATAGTCGAGGGTCGGCTCGAAGGAGGCCGGGGTCTCCCGCGTGATGTCGTTCGGGATCTCGTCGAGGGTGTAGCCGACGGCGAGCTTGGCCGCGATCTTGGCGATCGGGAAGCCGGTCGCCTTGGACGCGAGGGCCGAGGAGCGCGACACGCGCGGGTTCATCTCGATGACGATGACCCGGCCGTCCTCGGGGTTCACCGCGAACTGGATGTTGCAGCCGCCGGTGTCGACGCCGACCTCGCGGATGACGGCGATGCCGATGTCCCGCAGGATCTGGTACTCGCGGTCGGTGAGGGTCATCGCCGGGGCGACGGTGATCGAGTCACCGGTGTGCACGCCCATGGGGTCGAAGTTCTCGATGGAGCAGACGACCACGACGTTGTCGTGCTTGTCGCGCATCAGCTCCAGCTCGTACTCCTTCCAGCCGAGGATGGACTCCTCCAGGAGCACCTCGGTGGTCGGCGAGAGGGTCAGACCCTGGCCCGCGATACGGCGCAGCTCGTCCTCGTCGTGGGCGAAGCCGGAGCCGGCGCCGCCCATCGTGAAGGACGGGCGGACGACGACCGGGTAGCCGCCGAGCTGCTCGACGCCCGCGAGGACGTCCTCCATGGAGTGGCAGATGACCGAGCGGGCGGACTCGCCGTGGCCGGTCTTCTCCCGGACCGCCTCGACGACCAGCTTGAACTGGTCGCGGTCCTCGCCCTTGTGGATGGCCTCGACGTTGGCGCCGATCAGTTCGACGCCGTACTTGTCCAGGACGCCGTTCTCGTGCAGCGAGATGGCGGTGTTGAGGGCCGTCTGGCCGCCCAGGGTGGGCAGCAGCGCGTCCGGCCGCTCCTTGGCGATGATCTTCTCGACGAAGTCCGGGGTGATCGGCTCGACGTAGGTGGCGTCGGCGATCTCCGGGTCGGTCATGATCGTCGCCGGGTTGGAGTTCACGAGGACGACGCGCAGGCCCTCGGCGCGCAGGACGCGGCACGCCTGGGTGCCGGAGTAGTCGAACTCGGCGGCCTGGCCGATGACGATCGGGCCGGAGCCGATGACCAGGACGGACTGGATATCGGTGCGCTTAGGCACGCTGGCCCTCCATCAGGGATACGAAGCGGTCGAACAGGTAGGCGGCGTCGTGCGGACCCGCGGCTGCTTCGGGGTGGTACTGGACGCTGAAGGCCGGCTTGTCGAGGAGCTGGAGGCCCTCCACCACGTTGTCGTTGAGGCAGACGTGGGAGACCTCGACGCGGCCGAAGGGGGTGTCGGAGACCTGGTCGAGCGGGGCGTCCACGGCGAAGCCGTGGTTGTGCGCGGTGACCTCGACCTTGCCGGTCGTGCGGTCCTGCACCGGCTGGTTGATGCCCCGGTGGCCGTACTTCAGCTTGTAGGTGCCGAAGCCGAGCGCGCGGCCGAGGATCTGGTTGCCGAAGCAGATGCCGAAGAGCGGGGTGCCGCGCTCCAGCACCGCCCGCATGACGGAGACGGGGTGGTCGGCGGTTGCCGGGTCGCCGGGGCCGTTGGAGAAGAACACACCGTCGGGGTCGACGGCGTAGACGTCCTCGGCGGTGGCCGTGGCGGGCAGCACGTGCACCTCGATGCCGCGCTCGGCCATGCGGTGCGGGGTCATGCCCTTGATGCCGAGGTCGACGGCGGCGACGGTGTACTTCTTCTCCCCGATCGCGGGGACGACGTACGTCTCCTTGGTGGCGACCTCGGCGGAGAGGTCGGCGCCCTCCATCTCGGGGGCCTGGCGCACCTCGGCCAGCATCGTGCCCTCGTCGGGCAGCGCGTTGCCGGAGAAGATGCCGACGCGCATGGCGCCGCGCTCGCGCAGATGGCGGGTGAGCGCGCGGGTGTCGATGCCGCTGATGCCGACGATGCCCTGGTGGCGCAGTTCCTCGTCCAGTGACCGCTTGGCGCGCCAGTTGGAGGGCACGCGCGCGGGGTCGCGCACGACGTAACCCGCGACCCAGATCCGCTTCGACTCGGGGTCCTCGTCGTTGACGCCAGTGTTGCCGACGTGCGGGGCAGTCATCACGACGACCTGGCGGTGGTACGACGGGTCGGTGAGGGTCTCCTGGTAGCCGGTCATGCCGGTGGAGAACACGGCTTCGCCGAAGGTCACCCCCGCGGCCCCGTAGGCGCGGCCGCGGAAGATCCGGCCGTCCTCCAGGACGAGTACGGCGGGAGCCGTCTTGTGCCTCTGCGAGGCGGCTCCCTTGGTGGAGGTCGTCATCGTTCGGCGCCTTCCGTGCTGTTTGTCTTGATCATGGAGTTGATGGTGTCGACCCACTCGTTGTGCTCGGCCGCGCGGTCGGAGCGGAAGCCGGAGTCGATCAGCCGGTCCCCGTGGGCCCAGGTGACCACGAGCAGGCCGCCCTCGGTGAGGACCTTGCCCGCGATGCCCTTGTCGAGCCGGGCCTCGCGCAGCGCGGCGGCGGGGACGAAGAAGTCGGCCGCTGCGGGGCGTACGACGTCGAGGCCCGCGTCCGTCAGGGTGAGCTCGGCCCGGCTGCGGGTGCCGAGGCCGTGGGCCACGATGCGGTCCAGCCACTGCCCGGCGGTGGTGGAGCCGTGGTAGCGGCCGCTCATGCTCAGTGTGGCCGGGCCGAGGTCGTCCGGCGCGCTGGGCAGCTCCGGGATGTCGCCCTGGAGGGTGCCCCGCCACTTCCAGCCCTCGCGCATCAGCCAGTAGACGAGCGCGACGAACAGGACGAGTCCGACGAGCCAGCCGGCGCGGGCGGCCCAGTCGGTGACCTCGGCCGACTTCTTCTCGGCCAGGTCGGCGGCCAGCAGGATTACAGGTGTCACGTGAGCTTCCCGTCGACGAGCGTCGCCTTGCCCCGCAGCCACGTGTGGGTGACACGGCCCGGCAGCTCACGTCCCTCGTACGGGGTGTTGCGGCTGCGCGAGGCGAAGCCCGCGGGGTCCACCTGGCCACGGTATGCGGTGTCGACGAGCGTGAGGTTGGCGGGCTCGCCTGCCGAGACGGGACGGCCGTGGCCCTCGGCCCGTCCGATCAGCGCGGGCTTGACGGACATGCGGTCGGCGACGGCGGCCCAGTCCAGCAGGCCCGTGTCGACCATGGTCTCCTGGACCACCGACAGCGCGGTCTCCAGGCCCACCATGCCCATGGCGGCCGCGGCCCACTCGCAGTCCTTGTCCTCGTGCGGGTGCGGGGCGTGGTCGGTGGCGACGATGTCGATCGTGCCGTCGGCGAGCGCCTCGCGCAGGGCCAGCACGTCGCGCTCGGTGCGCAGCGGCGGGTTGACCTTGTACACCGGGTTGTAGGTGCGCACCATCTCATCCGTCAGGAGGAGGTGGTGCGGGGTCACCTCGGCGGTGACGTCGATGCCGCGGGACTTGGCCCAGCGGACGATCTCGACGGACCCGGCGGTCGACAGATGGCAGATGTGGACGCGGGAGCCGACGTGCTCGGCGAGCAGGACGTCGCGGGCGATGACCGACTCCTCGGCGACGGCCGGCCAGCCGCCCAGGCCGAGTTCGGCGGAGACGACGCCCTCGTTCATCTGGGCGCCCTCGGTCAGCCGCGGCTCCTGCGCGTGCTGGGCGACAACGCCGCCGAAGGCCTTCACGTACTCCAGTGCGCGGCGCATGATCACGGCGTCGTCGACGCACTTGCCGTCGTCGGAGAAGACGGTCACGCCCGCCGCCGACTCGTGCATCGCGCCCAGTTCGGCGAGCTTCTTGCCCTCCAGGCCGACGGTGACGGCGCCGATGGGCTGCACATCGCAGTAGCCGTGCTCCTGGCCGAGCCGGTAGACCTGCTCGACGACACCGGCGGTGTCGGCGACCGGGAAGGTGTTGGCCATGGCGAACACGGCCGTGTAACCACCGCTGGCGGCGGCGCGCGTGCCGGTCAGCACGGTCTCGGAGTCCTCGCGGCCCGGCTCGCGCAGATGGGTGTGCAGGTCGACCAGGCCCGGCAGCAGCACCTGGCCGGCGGCCTCGATCACCTGCGCGCCGTCGGCGCTCAGTCCGACGCCGACCTCGGCGATCGTCTCGCCGTCGATCAGCACGTCCTGCGGCTCGCCGCCGAGCACCTTCGCACCACGGATCAGGATCTTGCTCATGGGTCCTACTTCTCCTCAAGGGTGCGGGCGTGGGTGACGGCGGGTTCGTTGCCGCCCAGCAGCAGATACAGAACGGCCATCCGGATGGAGACTCCGTTCGCCACCTGCTCGACGACGGTGCAGCGCTCGGAGTCGGCGACCTCGGCGGTGATCTCCATGCCGCGGACCATGGGGCCGGGGTGCATCACGATGGCGTGCTCGGGCATCTTGGCCATGCGGTCGCCGTCGAGGCCGTAGCGCCGCGAGTACTCGCGCTCGGTCGGGAAGAAGGCGGCGTTCATGCGCTCGCGCTGCACGCGGAGCATCATCACGGCGTCGGACTTCGGCAGGGTGCTGTCGAGGTCGTACGACACCTCGCAGGGCCAGTTCCCGACGCCGACCGGCACCAGCGTGGGCGGGGCGACCAGGGTGACCTCGGCGCCGAGGGTGTGCAGCAGGTCGACGTTGGAGCGGGCGACGCGGCTGTGCAGCACGTCCCCGACGATGGTGATGCGCTTGCCGGCGAGGTCCTGGCCGAGCCCGGCGTCCCGGCCGATCAGCCGGCGGCGCATGGTGAAGGCGTCGAGCAGGGCCTGGGTGGGGTGCTGGTGGGTGCCGTCACCGGCGTTGATGACGGCCGCGTCGATCCAGCCGGAGTTGGCCAGGCGGTAGGGGGCTCCGGAGGCGCCGTGCCGGATGACGACGGCGTCGACGCCCATCGCCTCCAGGGTCTGGGCGGTGTCCTTCAGGGACTCGCCCTTGGAGACGCTCGACCCCTTGGCGGAGAAGTTGATGACGTCCGCGGACAGGCGCTTCTCCGCGGCTTCGAAGGAGATCCGGGTCCGCGTGGAGTCCTCGAAGAAGAGGTTGACGATCGTGCGGCCGCGCAGGGTCGGCAGCTTTTTGATCGGCCGGTCGGCGACCCGGGCCATCTCCTCGGCGGTGTCGAGGATCAGGACGGCGTCGTCGCGGGTGAGATCGGCGGCCGAGATGAGATGACGCTGCATCTGTCAGGCTCCGTAAGGCAGTTCAGGTTTTGGGAGATTCCGGGCAGGCGGGGGCGCGGGTGCGGGGCGTACGTCGGGTGCCGTACGCCGGTGCGCTACTGCCGCTCGCCCGGGGCGGCCGGCTTCGCACCGAGCAGCACGGTGTCGCGACCGTCCTCCTCGGCGAGCTGGACCTTGACCGTCTCCCGCAGCGACGTGGGGAGGTTCTTGCCGACATAGTCGGCGCGGATGGGCAGTTCGCGGTGGCCGCGGTCGACGAGAACCGCGAGCTGGACCGCCCGGGGGCGCCCGATGTCGTTCAGGGCGTCGAGGGCGGCGCGGATCGTGCGGCCGGAGAAGAGCACGTCGTCGACGAGGACGACCAGCCGGCCGTCGATGCCGTCACCGGGAATGTCGGTGCGGGCCAGCGCACGCGGCGGGTGCATGCGCAGGTCGTCGCGGTACATGGTGATGTCGAGGGAGCCGACCGGGATCTTGCGGTCGGTGACCTCTTCGAGCTTGGCGGCGAGCCGCTGGGCGAGGAAGACGCCCCGGGTCGGAATGCCGAGGAGCACCACGTCGTCGGCGCCCTTGGCGCGCTCGACGATCTCGTGGGCGATACGGGTCAACACCCGTGCGATGTCGGGCCCTTCGAGAACGGGCCGCGCATCGGACGCTTGAATGTCCTGCTTGTCCATACGAAACGGACCTCCTTCTCCGCCTCACGGGACGGACCTTAAAGGACGTCGGATTTGCGCCATCCACGGTAGCAGGTCGCGGCGACGCCCCTGATCACCCCTATGGCGTAATGGGCCACCGCTACCACGGAAGAGTCGGTGTGGACCGTTCGGCTTGACGCGCGGGCGTCACGCTGCGTAACCTCACAGTGAGTTACCAGCCGCGCGGCTCGGAACCACAGCCGGCCGCGTCGACACAGTGTCCGGGGAGCCATATGTCCAGCGAATACGCCAAACAGCTCGGGGCCAAGCTCCGGGCCATCCGCACCCAGCAGGGCCTTTCCCTCCACGGTGTCGAGGAGAAGTCCCAGGGACGCTGGAAGGCGGTCGTGGTCGGTTCGTACGAGCGCGGCGACCGCGCCGTAACCGTGCAGCGCCTTGCGGAACTGGCCGATTTCTATGGTGTTCCGGTGCAGGAGCTGCTTCCGGGCACCACCCCGGGCGGCGCGGCCGAGCCGCCGCCGAAGCTGGTCCTGGACCTGGAGCGGCTCGCCACGGTCCCGGCCGAGAAGGCCGGCCCCCTGCAGCGGTACGCGGCGACGATCCAGTCCCAGCGCGGCGACTACAACGGCAAGGTGCTGTCGATCCGGCAGGACGACCTCCGCACACTCGCCGTCATCTACGACCAGTCGCCCTCGGTCCTGACCGAGCAGCTGATCAGCTGGGGTGTCCTGGACGCGGACGCGCGCCGTGCCGTGGCCACCCACGAGGAGAGCTGAGCCCGCTCAGCACTTGTGCAGAAACGTGCCGCCGGGGTGGCCGGAACTTCATGGTTCCGGCCACCCCGGCGGCTTTCTGCGGGCCTCACAGGGCTCACACGTACGAATACGCCAGAGGGCCCGCAGCAGTCGCGCTGCGGGCCCTGTGGCGTTTGTACCGCTGAGGCCTTCGATGCCTCTTGGGCCTCGTTCCGGCTTACGCCTCGTCCCGGCGCAGCGAGGGCTTGAGCTCCTTCAGCCGCCCGAGCAGGCCGTTGACGAACGAGGGCGACTCGTCCGTGGAGAACTCCTTCGCCAGCTGCACCATCTCGTCGAGGACGACGGCGTCCGGGGTCTCGTCGACCCAGATCAGCTCGTACGCACCCAGCCGCAGGATGTTGCGGTCGACGACCGGCATGCGGTCGAGCGTCCAGCCGACCGCGTACTGGGCGATCAGCTCGTCGATGCGCCGCACGTGCTGCGCGTAGCCCTCGACCAGCTGCATCGTGTACTCACTCACCGGCGGCTGCCGGTCGTCGGTCCGGGAGAGCCGGATCCAGTCCGCGAGGACCGTCAGGACATCGGCCCCGCGCTGATCGCCCTCGAAGAGGATCTGGAAGGCGCGCTTGCGGGCCGTGTTACGGGCAGCCACGGTTAGCTGTTCACCCGGCCGAGGTAGTCGCTCGTACGGGTGTCGACCTTGATCTTCTCACCGGTGGTGATGAAGAGCGGGACCTGGATCTGGTGACCGGTCTCCAGGGTGGCGGGCTTGGTGCCACCGGTGGAGCGGTCACCCTGGACGCCCGGCTCGGTCTCCTGGATGGTCAGCTCGACGGCGGCCGGGAGCTCGACGAAGAGCACCTCGCCTTCGTGCTGGGCGACGACGGCCGTGAAGCCCTCGATCAGGAAGTTCGCGGCGTCGCCGACGGTCTTCCGGTCGATGTGCAGCTGGTCGTACGTATCCATGTCCATGAAGACGAAGTACTCGCCGTCCATGTACGAGAACTGCATGTCGCGCTTGTCGACAGTGGCCGTCTCGACCTTGACGCCGGCGTTGAAGGTCTTGTCGACCACCTTGCCGGACAGCACGTTCTTGAGCTTGGTGCGCACGAAAGCGGGGCCCTTGCCGGGCTTGACGTGCTGGAACTCGACGACGGACCAGAGCTGGCCGCCTTCGAGCTTGAGCACCAGGCCGTTCTTGAGGTCGTTCGTGGAAGCCACGGTTGCGGAATCTCCTGGACTGACGTGGACGACCCCGGGGCACGCACCTGCCTAGAGGGCGAGCAGCTCCTTGGTCGTGATGGTGAGTAGCTCGGGTCCGCCGTCCGCCTCGGGGCGCACGACGAGCGTGTCATCGATCCGGACACCGCCCCGGCCCGGGAGGTGGACCCCCGGTTCGACGGTGACCGGCACGCAAGCGTCCAGTTTACCCATGGCTGCGGGAGCCAACTGCGGGTCCTCGTCGATTTCGAGTCCTACCCCATGTCCCGTGAGCGGCTGCAGGCCTTCTCCGTACCCTGCCGAATCCAGTATCTGCCGTGCGGCCCGGTCCACGTCACGGTAGGCCGCACCGGGTGCCAGGGCCTCCCGGCCTGCGCGCTGAGCGGCGAAGACCAGGTCGTACAGCTCGATCTGCCAGTCGGCAGGCGAGGTACCGATGACGAAGGTACGGCCGATCTCGCAGCGATAGCCGCGATAGGTGGCGCCCAGACAGACGGAGAGGAAGTCGCCCTCCTCGACGCGCCGGTCGGTCGGGCGGTGGCCGCGGCGGCCGGAGTTCGGCCCGGTGGCCACGGAGGTGGGGAAGCCGGGGCCGTCGGCGCCGTGGTCGACGAGCCGCCGCTCCAGTTCCAGGGCGAGGTGCCGTTCGGTGCGGCCGACCAGGATGGACTCCAGGAGCTCGCCCAGCGCCTGGTCGGCGATCTCGGCGCCGATCCGCAGGCAGGAGATCTCCTCCTCGTCCTTGACGACCCTGAGCTGTTCGACGGCTCCGCCGAGGTCGGCGAGGCGCAGCTCGGGGGCGGTCGAGGCGAGCGCCCGGTGGCGGCTGACCGTGAGGTGGTGTTCCTCGACGGCCATGGAGTCGGCGTCCTGGGCCGTGGCGAGCCCGGCTGCCGCGACCGCCGGGTCGCCTCCCCTGCCGGACAGGATGTGCACCCTCAGGTTCTCGTCCGGCCGCCCTTCGCAGGGGCGGTCGTCGGGCGGGCCGGCGCACACCAGGAGATCCTCGCGTCTGCCGAGCAGCAGTACGGCACCCTGCGGGGACGCGCCCGCGAGGTACCGCACGTTGGCGGGGCATGACACCAGCGCGGCGGGGCTGCCGCCGGCGTTGCAGCGTTCTTTGAGCCTGGCTCGGCGGGCCGCGTACACCTCTGACATGACACGAGCGTAGGAGCGGTGGGCGGATTGTGCCGGTTGGGAGGGTGCGGTCGGGGGACGGAGTGGATTCGGCCGCGAGGTGCCGGGTGCGGCGACGCCCCTGGCTACCAGTTCGGGGGGCTGGCTATCGCCCTGGCCAGGACGTCGTCCAGGACCCGTGCCGTGGCCGGGACGTCGAGCTGGGAGTTGTCGATGATCGGGAGGCCCGAGCCGTACCAGCCGGCCATGCGGCCGTGGATGCGGGCGACCTCCTCGTCGGTGAGACGGCGGTTGCCGGTGCGCTCGGCGTTGCGCTCCAGGACGATGTCCAGGCCGGGCAGCAGGACGACAGGGAGCAGGCCGGGGCCCACATGACGCTTCCAGCCGCCGAGGCCGACGACCGGGCGGTCCGGGAAGACCGCGTCGTCGAGGATGCACGAGATGCCGTTGGCCAGGAAGTTCCGGGCGGCGAAGCCGCAGGTGCGGCGGGCCAGGCGGTACTGCGCCTCGGAGTGGTCGTTCCAGCCGGACTGGGGGTCGGCGAAGCCCGAGCGGACCCATTCGCGCACGTCGTCGAGGCTGATGTGGGCGGTGGGGACCCGGCGGTGGTCCGCCCAGTACTTGGCCACGCTCGTCTTGCCCGCGCCCGCCGGGCCGATCAGCAGCACGGCCAGCGTCGTGGCCGTCGGGTCGGGCGCGACCGCGGCGGGCGGCGCGCTGGGCATGGCGACGGGGCCGCCGGGCGGCAGTGGCACATGGCCGGTGGTGTCGGGCGTCGACGGAGCGGGAGCGTGCTGCGGGACCGGGGGCTGCGGGGGTGCGGGCGGCATCGGTCCGGACGGGATTCCGGCGCCGGTGAAGCCCGGCGCCGGTGGCGGTGGCGGCACGGGTGCGGGACCCTGGTGGGCTCCCGGGTGGTGCGGACCCGGGTGGTGTGCGGCCGGCGACCAGCCGGCGGCCGGTCCCTGCCCCGGCTGAGGGGGCTGCGGCAGCGGAGATCCCACTGCGTGCTGCATCCGGTGCCACTCCGTCTCGTTCTTCTTGCTCGGTCCACCACTCGCCGCGGGCAATTGGTGCTGGCAGCGGGTGTGGACCCGCTCTCCCCCACAGCCTAAAGGGCATGGGAGGGGCCCCCATCCGAACGGTACCGCCCCCGGCCGTCGTTTGGTGAAACGACCGGGGGCGGTGCAAAGTGCCCGCCTGCGAAGGCGATTCGGGCAGAAGGAACGTCGGTGGACTTACTGGCCCACTTCTCCGTACGCGGCGAGAAGAACGGCCGGGTCGGGACCCTCCAGGACGGTCGGCTTGGCGAGGCCGTCGAGAACGATGAAGCGCAGCAGGTCGCCGCGGGACTTCTTGTCGACCTTCATCGTCTCCAGCAGCTTGGGCCACTGGTCGTGGCGGTAGTGCAGCGGCAGTCCGACGGCCTCCAGGACGGTGCGGTGGCGGTCGGCCGTCGCGTCGTCCAACCGGCCCGCCAGGCGTCCGAGTTCGGCGGCGAAGTGCATACCGACCGCGACCGCGGCGCCGTGCCGCCACTTGTAGCGCTCGTTCTTCTCGATCGCGTGGCCGAGCGTGTGGCCGTAGTTGAGGATCTCGCGCAGGCCCGACTCCTTCAGGTCGGAGGAGACGACCTCCGCCTTGACCCGGATCGACCGCTCGATCAGCTCGGCCGTGTGCGGGCCCGCCGGGGTGCGCGCCGCCTCCGGGTCGGACTCGATGAGCTCCAGGATCACCGGGTCGGCGATGAAACCGGCCTTGATGATCTCGGCGAGCCCGGAGACGTAGTCGTTGACGGACAGCGACTCCAGCGCGGCCAGGTCGCACAGCACGCCCGTCGGCGGGTGGAAGGCGCCGACGAGGTTCTTGCCCTCGGCCGTGTTGATGCCGGTCTTGCCGCCGACGGCCGCGTCGACCATGGCCAGCACGGTCGTCGGGACCGCGATCCAGCGGACCCCGCGCAGCCAGGTCGCGGCCACGAATCCGGCGAGGTCGGTGGTTGCGCCGCCGCCGACGCCGACGATCACGTCGCTGCGGGTGAACCCGGACTGGCCGAGCGCCTTCCAGCAGTAGGCGGCGACCTCGGCGGTCTTGGCCTCCTCGGCGTTGGGCACCTGGATGGCTACGGCCTCGTAGCCCTGTCCGGCCAGGTCGGCTCGCAGGGCGTCGCCCGTCTCCGCGAGGGCCTCGGGGTGGATCACCGCGACCCGCTTGACCCGGTCACCGATCAACCCGGCGAGCTCACCCAGGAGTTGACGGCCCACCAGGACCTCGTACGGCTCGGTGCCCGCCGTGCCGCCGACCTGGATCCGCGTCACTGCCTCGCTCATGCTTCCTTCAACTCCAGTGCGTCCAACGATGCTTGGGTGACCTCTTCGGGCGTACGGCCGTCCGTGGACACGACCGCCGTGGCGACCCCCTCGTACAGGTGCCGCCGCGCCTCCATCAGCTCGCGCCACTGCTTGCGCGGGTTGACCGCGAGCAGCGGCCGGGCCACGTTCAGGCCGGTGCGCCTGACGGCCTCCTCGACGTCCATCGAGAGGTAGACCACGCGGTTCCCGGCGAGCAGCGCGCGGGTGTCCTCGTCGAGGATGGCGCCGCCGCCGAGCGCGAGGACGCCGTTGTGCTCGGCGAGCGCGGTGTGCACCGCCCGCTTCTCGATCGCGCGGAAGGCGGGCTCGCCGTCCTCCACGAAGATGTCGGCGATGGTCCGGCCCTCGGCGGCCACGATGTCCTCGTCGGTGTCCCGGTAGCCGACGCCCAGCCGCTCGGCGAGCAGCTGCCCGACCGTGGACTTGCCGACACCCATCGGGCCGACGAGCACGACCGCGGGCACGGCGCTCACCGGATCGCCAGGTTGTCGAGGTACGACTGGACGTTGCGGCGGGTCTCGGTGACCGAGTCGCCGCCGAACTTCTCCGCCACCGCGTCCGCGAGGACCAGGGCGACCATCGCCTCGGCGACGATGCCCGCGGCCGGCACGGCGGAGACGTCGGAGCGCTGGTGGTGGGCCTGGGTGGCTTCGCCGGTCGAGACGTCCACGGTCTGCAGCGCCCGGGGCACGGTCGCGATCGGCTTCATCGCGGCCCGCACCCGCAGCAGCTCACCGGTGGTCAGCCCGCCCTCGGTGCCGCCGGAGCGGCCGGAGACACGGCGGATGCCCTCGGGCGTGTTGACGATCTCGTCGTGCGCCTTCGAACCCGGAACCCGGGCCAGCTCGAAGCCGTCGCCGAGCTCGACGCCCTTGATCGCCTGAATGCCCATCAGGGCACCGGCCAGCCGGGCGTCCAGCTTGCGGTCCCAGTGCACATGCGAACCGAGGCCCACCGGAACGCCGTACGCGAGCACCTCGACCACGCCGCCGAGCGTGTCGCCGTCCTTGTGGGCCTGGTCGACCTCCGCGACCATCGCCTTCGACGCGTCCGCGTCCAGGCAACGCAGCGGGTCGGCGTCCAGCTTCTCGACGTCCGCCGGGGTCGGGTACACACCCTGCGGAGCCTTCACGGAGCACAGCTCGACGACGTGCGAGACGATCTCGATGCCCGCCGTCTCCTTCAGGTACGACCGGGCGACGGCGCCGAGTGCCACACGGGCCGCCGTCTCACGCGCCGAGGCACGCTCCAGGATCGGCCGGGCATCGTCGAAGCCGTACTTCTGCATGCCCGCGAGGTCCGCGTGACCGGGACGCGGACGGGTCAGCGGGGCGTTGCGGGCGAGCCCGGCGAGGACCTCCGGGTCCACCGGGTCGGCCGCCATGACCTGCTCCCACTTGGGCCACTCGCTGTTGCCGACCATGATCGCGACCGGGGAGCCGAGGGTGAGGCCGTGGCGGACGCCGCCGAGGAAGGTGACCTCGTCGCGCTCGAATTTCATCCGCGCACCGCGCCCATAGCCGAGCCGCCGCCGCGCGAGGTGGTCGGCGACCATCTCCGTGGTGATCGGCACGCCGGCGGGAAGGCCCTCCAGCGTCGCGACAAGTGCGGGACCGTGGGACTCTCCCGCGGTCAGCCAACGCAGCCTGCTCAACGATGCTCCTCAGTGCTCGCGCCCTGGTACTGCCCTGCGTACGCGCGACCTCGCGTACGGCGACGGCTCGACCGGGTGCGCGGCCCCGGTCCGCCACCTCCGATCCTCCCACGTCCGAGGCGCTGTCCGGCCGCCGGTCCAGCAAGCGGACGCGCGTCGGGAGGGAAACGGGAAGTCAGCGCTCGGCGAGCGCCTTCTCCCCGGCCCGGCGCATGGCGTCCAGCGGGCCCGGCGCACGCCCGGTCATCTGCTCCACCTGGAGCACGGCCTGGTGCACCAGCAGGTCCAGGCCGCTGACGACGGCCCCGCCGAACATCGACCAGCGGGCGGCGAGGTCGGTGGGCCAGGGGTTGTAGAGCACGTCGAAGAGGGTGGCGGGCCGCTCGGGTACGGCGGTGGCCAGCGCGTCGGTGGCGCCGGCGGGGGTGGTGGCGATCACGAGGGGCGCGCGCAGTGCCTGTGCCGCGTCGGCCCAGTCGGCCGTACGGACCTCGATGTCGAGCCGCTCGCCCCACTGCCGCATCTCGGCGCCCCGGGTCTCGCTGCGGACGTAGGCGACGACCTCGCCGGTGCAGATGCGGGCCAGGGCGGCCAGGGCGGAGGAGGCGGTGGCGCCCGCACCGAGGATGGCCGCCGAGCCGACCTGTTCGATGCCGTGCTCACGAAGGGCGGCCACGATACCCGGGATGTCGGTGTTGTCCCCCAGGCGCCGGCCGTCCTCGGTGAAGACGACGGTGTTGACCGCGTCGACGGAGGCGGCCGTCTCGGTGATCTCGTCGACCAGCGGGATGACCGCCCGCTTCAGCGGCATGGTCAGCGACAGCCCCGCCCACTCCGGGCCCAGCCCCTCCAGGAAACCGGGCAGGCCGGCCTCGTCGACCTCGAAGCGGTCGTACGACCACCCGGTGAGACCCAAAGCGTCGTACGCGGCCCGGTGCAGCACCGGGGAGAGCGAGTGGGCGATGGGCGAACCGAGCACGGCGGCACGGCGGGCGTCAACTGCCCTTGACGTCATGGGAACCTCGGATATCGGGACATCGCCACTCATCGACCGAAGAGCTGCTCTCTGACGGTGTGTGCGGATCATACGCAGATGGTCAGCTCTTCTTCCGCGCCTCGTTCCACTGGTTGACCAGCTTCTCGTGCTCCGCGAGCGTCTTGGTGAACTTGCTGGTCTTGCCGTCCATCGAGATGAAGTAGTACCAGCCGTCGTGCGTCGGGGCGAGCGCGCCCCTGAGCGCCTCCTCGCCGGGGTTGTCGATCGGGCCCGGCGGCAGACCCTTGGAGTAGTAGGTGTTGTACGGGTTGTTGTACCTGCGCAGCTCGGCGATGCTCAGGTCGATCTTGCTCTGGTTCTTCACGTAGTTGTACGTGGAGTCGAACTCCAGCCGCCCGTAGGTCTGCGGGTTGTCGGGCTTGAGGCGGTTGTAGACGACCTCGGCCATCTTGCGGAAGTCGTCGTGGCTCGTGCCCTCGGCCTGCACCAGGCTCGCCACGGTGAGCAGCTGCCACGGACTGTCGAGGCCGAGCGCCTTGGCCTTCTTCTCCACGCCCAGTTCCCGGTACGTGGCGGTGGCCTGGGACACCATGCTCTTGAGGACGGCCTCGGGCTTCTGACCCTTTGCGACCGCGTAGCTGGAGGGGTAGAGGAACCCTTCCAGCGGGTCCTTGAGGTTCGACTGGTTCAGCGCCCAGGCGGGCAGACCGAAGTGCTTGTACTCCTTCTTCGCGACGGCGGCCGTGGTGCCCGCCTTCACTCCGAGGCGCTGGTCGATCTCGCTGTAGACCGCCGAGTTGCGCCGGCCCTCGGCGATGATCATGTTGCTGCGGCTCTTCGGGCTGAGCATCAGTTCCACCGCGCTCGCGGCGGACATGTGCTTCTCCAGCGTGTAGACGCCGTCCTGGAGGAACTTGCTCTTGGGGTTGGCCTGCTGTGCGGAGACGAACGCGGCCGCGCTCTCGACGACGCCCGCCTCTTGCAGCTTCTGGCCGATCGCCCAGCCGCCGGCACCCTTCGGGATGACGACCACGACCTGCTCGCCGTTTCCGCTGCCCGCATAGTCCGGGGCCGCGCCGAAACGATTTTGGTAGAACTGATACCCGTAGTAACCGACCGCGCCGAGGCCGCCACCGAACACCAGGACGACCACCATGCAGGCGCAGCCGTTGCGCCGTTTCTTCTTGGCGCCCTTGCCGCCCTTGGCCGTTTTGCCCTTCCCGTCACCGCGCCCGCGCCGGCCCTTCGGGTCGTCGTCGAGGTCGTCCTCGTCATCGTCGTCCGAGAAGAAGGCATGCTCGCCCTGGTCGGGGCCCGGGTCCCAGTCGGTCTCCGGCTCCGGTTCGGGACGCCTGCGGCCGGGCGGCTCCGGCGGGGGATACGCGTCGGGTGTGCCGTAGAGATCGGGCTGCTCCCCGCCGTACGCCACGGGCTGCTGGCCGTACGGGTCGCCCGGGTCGGCGGCGTAGGGGACGTGTCCATGGGTGCCGGTCGCGTCCCAGCCTCCCTGCTGGTACTGCGGCTGGGCCTGCGTGGCGTACTGCTGCTGTGGCTGACCGGCGTACTGCTGCTGGCCGTAGGGCCGACCCTGAGCGTCGTAGTACTGGTTCTGCTGCTGGCCGTATTCGCCCTGCTGGCCCTGGCCCCAGCCACCCTGCTGCGGCTGCTGCGGATAGTGCTGCGGCTGGCCGCCGTAGGCAGACTGCTGGCCCACGTGGGCCTGCTGCTGCCCTTCCCATCCGACGTCCCCGTACAACGGGTCCTCCGGATGCCACGGTTCGGAGCCTGGGCCCCGGCCATACTCAGTCATCGATCCCCTAGAGCCGCGAGGCGGCGGCGACACACGGCCCGGGGGCCGGTATCCGTTCCGCCTCTTGCTGTGCGGTGGCTGTTCGAACACCATCGCATCGCGCGGAACGTTACCGTATCGCGATCAGATGACCACTTCGACGCCCTCGCCGGGTGGTTTACCTGACACCCGTTCGGATTCCAGTGCCTGCTGCAGGATGATCACAGCGGCCGCCTGGTCGATGACGGAGCGGCCCTTCTTGGATTTCACCCCGGAGGCGCGCAGTCCCTGACTGGCCGTCACCGTAGTCATCCGCTCGTCGACCAGGCGGACCGGCACCGGTTTGACGCCCTTGGCGAGTTCCTGGGCGAAGGCGCGGACCTTGACCGCGGCCGGGCCCTCACCCCCCTTGAGGGAGCGAGGCAGACCGACGACGACCTCGATCGGCTCGTACTCCTCGACCAGTTGCCTGAGCCTGCGGTGAGCTGCCGGAATGTCCCGCCCGGGAACGGTCTCCACCGGAGTGGCGAGGATCCCGTCGGGGTCGCACGAGGCGACCCCGATCCGGGCATCCCCGACGTCGATCGCAAGTCGACGCCCTCTACGCATTTCCGACCGTTTCCTTACTTGGCGGTGTCGGCGACGAGACGCTCGACGGCGTCCACGGCCTCACCGACGGCGCCCGGGTTCTGACCGCCGCCCTGGGCGACGTCCGGCTTGCCGCCACCGCCGCCGCCGAGCGTCTTGGCGGCCGTACGGACCAGGTCACCGGCCTTGAGACCGCGCTCACGGGCGGCCTCATTGGTGGCGATGACCGTGAGCGGCTTGCCGTTGTTCACCGTGAACAGGGCGACCACGGCGGCCCGGCCGCCCTGGATGCGGCCGCGCACATCGAGGACCAGCTTGCGCAGATCGTCCGGCGTGGTGTCGTCCGGGACCCGGCCGGTGACCACGGCGACGCCGTTGATGTCCCTGGCGGACTCGACGAGACCGGCGGCGGCCTGCAGCACCTTCTCGGCGCGGAACTTCTCGATCTCCTTCTCGGCGTCCTTCAGCTTGCCAAGCATGGCGGAGACCTTCTCCGGAAGCTCCTCCGAGCGGCCCTTGATCAGCTCCTGGAGCTGGGCGACGACCGTGTGCTCGCGGGCGAGGAAGTTGTAGGCGTCGACACCGACGAGGGCCTCGATACGGCGCACACCGGAGCCGATGGACGACTCGCCCAGCAGTTTCACCAGACCCAGCTGGGCGGTGTTGTGTACATGCGTGCCGCCGCACAGCTCCTTGGAGAAGTCGCCGATGGTCACGACGCGGACCCGCTCGCCGTACTTCTCGCCGAACTCGGCGATGGCGCCCTGCTTCTTGGCCTCGTCGATGCCCATGACCTCGGCGTGCACGTCGAGGTCGCGGGCGAGCACCTCGTTGATCTTCTGCTCGACGTCGGTCATCACGGCCGTCGGAACGGCCGACGGGGAGCCGAAGTCGAAGCGGAAGCGGCCGGGCTGGTTCTCGGAACCGGCCTGGGCGGCCGTCGGGCCGAGGGCGTCGCGCAGCGCCTGGTGGGTCAGGTGGGTGGCCGAGTGGGCGCGGGCGATGGCCTTGCGGCGACGCTGGTCGATCGAGGCGTGGGCCTTGGCGCCGACGGTCACCTCGCCGACCTGGACGACGCCCTTGTGGACGTACACGCCCGGGACCGGCTTCTGGGTGTCGCGGACCTCGATGACGGCACCGGAGTCCACCTTGATACGGCCGGTGTCACCGATCTGACCGCCGCCCTCGGCGTAGAAGGGGGTGCGGTCGAGGACGATCTCGACCTCGTCGCCCTCGGTGGCGGCCGGGGAGGAGACGCCGTCGACCAGGATGCCGACGACGGTGGTCTCGCCCTCGGTGTCCGAGTAGCCGATGAAGTCGGTGGCACCGGCCTTGTCGGCGATCTCACGGTAGGCGCCCATGTCGGCGTGGCCGGTCTTCTTGGCCTGGGCGTCGGCCTTGGCGCGCTCCCGCTGCTCCTTCATCAGGCGGCGGAAGCCCTCCTCGTCCACCGACAGGCCCTGCTCGGCGGCCATCTCAAGCGTGAGGTCGATCGGGAAGCCCCAGGTGTCGTGGAGCAGGAAGGCCTTGTCGCCGGCCAGGACCGTACCGCCGGCCTGCTTGGTCTCGGTGACGGCGGTGTCGAGGATGTTGGTGCCGGCCTTCAGCGTCTTGAGGAAGGCGTTCTCCTCGGCGAGGGCGACCTTCTCGATGCGCTCGCGGTCGGTGACCAGCTCCGGGTACTGCTGGCCCATCATGCCGATCACGACCTCGATCAGGTCCTTGACGACCGGACCGGTGGCGCCCAGCAGCCGCATGTTGCGGATGGCGCGGCGCATGATGCGGCGCAGGACATAGCCACGCCCCTCGTTGCCGGGGGTGACGCCGTCGCCGATGAGCATGGTGGCGGTGCGCATGTGGTCGGTGACCACACGCAGGGACACGTCCGAGTCGTGGGCGTCGCCGTAGGCGACACCGGTCAGCTCGGTGGCCCTGTTGATGACGGCCATCGAGGTGTCGATCTCGTACATGTTCTGCACGCCCTGCAGAATCATGGCGAGACGCTCCAGGCCGAGGCCCGTGTCGATGTTCTTGCTCGGGAGCTCGCCGAGGATCTCGAAGTTGTCCTTGCCGGTGCCCTCGCCGCGCTCGTACTGCATGAAGACGAGGTTCCAGATCTCCACGTACCGCTCGTCGTTGACGGCCGGGCCGCCCTCGACGCCGAACTCGGGGCCGCGGTCGTAGTTGATCTCGGAACAGGGGCCGCAGGGTCCGGGGACGCCCATGGACCAGTAGTTGTCCTTCATGCCGAGGCGCTGGATGCGCTCCTTGGGCACACCGACGACCTCGTGCCAGATGCGCTCGGCCTCGTCGTCGTCCTTGTAGACAGTGATCCACAGACGCTCGGGGTCGAGGCCGTAACCGCCCTTGTCCTGAGGGTCGGTGAGCAGCTCCCAGGCGAGCTTGATGGCGCCTTCCTTGAAGTAGTCGCCGAAGGAGAAGTTGCCGCACATCTGGAAGAACGTGCCGTGGCGGGTGGTCTTGCCGACCTCTTCGATGTCGGGCGTGCGCACGCACTTCTGCACGCTGGTGGCGCGCGGGTACGGCGGCTTGACCTCACCCAGGAAGTAGGGCTTGAAGGGCACCATGCCGGCGGGAACGAGGAGCAGAGTCGGGTCGTCCGCGATGAGCGACGCCGAAGGGACGACGGTGTGCCCGCGCTCCTCGAAGAAGCTCAGCCAGCGGCGGCGAATCTCGGCCGACTCCATCAGTGGTCCTCATTCCGGTTGTGCGAGTACGTCGTGTTCTCGATGTACTTCGGGTTGCTGCGGTTGTTCTCGATGGCGGTGTACCGCCGGGGCGCGGGGAGTTGGGGGCTCTGGTCGATGCCCAGGGCCTCCTCCAGCTCGGCCTCCCGCTGCGCCATGTTGTCGCGGACGTCGAGCGCGAAGCCGACCGCGCGGTCCTTGAGGCGCTGACCCGTCTCGAGCGCCTTGTTCGCGGCGGTCGCGGCGAGGTTCTCGGGGGTCAGCTGCTTGAGCTTGCGGTTGACCTTCGTGGTGGCCCACACACCGGCGGCGACACCCGTGGTGAACCAGAACGTACGGCGGAACATCGCTAGGTCTCAGTCCTTCTTCCGCTTCGCCCGCCGCGCGGCCGGGACCGTCCGGCCCACGATCACGGTACGCCTGGGTTCCTTGACGGGCACGTCCGCCTTGCGGCCCCCCAGCGCCCGGCGCACGCCGTAGCCGAAGGCCGCGACCTTGACCAGGGGGCCGCCGAAGGTGGAGGCGACGGTGGTCGACAGCGCGGAGGCGTTCGACGTGACCTCCTGGACGTCGGAGGCGATCGCGTCGACCCGGTCGATCTGCGTCTGCGCCGAGCGCACGGCCGTCGAGGCGTCGGCGAGCAGCGGCACGGCCTGGTCGGTCACGTCCGCGACGAGCTTGGTGGTCGCCTTGAGCGTCTGGGCCAGCCTCGCCAGCGCGACGGCGAGGAAGGAGACCAGGATCGCCCAGAAGACGGCCACCAGGATCCCGGCCACCTCTCCACCGGACACCGTGCGCACCCGCTCTCTGAAACGTGCTCTGAAGATCGGAACCATGAAAAAAGCAGTGCACCGAGCCTATCGCGCCGGGCATGGGGCTCCGTACCGGATTACCTTCCGCGAGCGGCGTAGTTGCGCGAAGCGATTGTACGGACCGAACACGGTTCAGTACGCTCCGTGTCCCATGCGAGCTCCTCAGCGCCCGGGTCCCTCGGCGGATGGCAATCTGCCCCTGGAGCTCGACTCCTTCGTGGGCCGCTCGGCCGAACTCGCCGGGCTGAGCCGGGCACTCCGGGCCGGGCGGCTGGTGACGGTGACCGGTGCGGGCGGGGTCGGCAAGTCGCGGCTCGCGGCGCGGGCGGCCGCGGAATCGGCGCCGCGGGACGGCGTGTGGCGCGTGGAGCTGGCGCCGGTGCACGATCCGGAGTTCGTGGACTATGCGGTCGTGGCGGCGCTGGGGCTGACGGACCACACCACGCGGCCGCCGCGCCGGGCGTTGCTTGAGCATCTCGCGCATCGCCAACTCCTGCTGGTTCTGGACGGGTTCGAGCATCTGGCGGACGCGTGCGCCGCGCTGGTGACCGAACTGCTGCGGCGGGTGCCGGGGCTGCGGGTGCTCGCCGTGGGGCGGCGGCCGCTGGCGGTGGCGGGTGAGCGGCTGTTCCCGCTGGCTCCGCTCGGTGAGGACGAGGCGGTCGAGCTGCTCCTGGACCGGGCGGCCCGGCAGGGGGTGGAGGCGCGGGACGATGCGGACCTGCGGGAGCTGTGCCGCCGCCTGGACGGGATCCCGCTGGCGGTCGAGCTGGCCGCGGGGCGGTTACGGGTCCTGCCGCCCGACCGGCTGCTGGAGCGGCTCGACGACCGGTTCCGGTTGCTGACCGGCGGGAGCCGGGACGCCCTCCCCCGCCATCGGACCCTGCGCACGACCATCGGCTGGAGCCACGAGCTCTGCACGCCCGCGGAGCGGCTGCTGTGGGCGCGGCTCTCGGTGTTCGCCCAGACCTTCGACCTGGAGGCCGCCGAGTATGTGTGCAGCGGTGCCGGACTGCCCGCCGACGACGTCCTCGACGTGCTGTCTGAGCTGTTCACGCAGTCGGTCGTCTCGCGCGAGGAGAGCCCGGCGGGCGTCCGCTACCGCATGCTGGACACGGTCCGTGCCTATGGCGCCGACTGGCTGGCGGCGACGGGGGACGCGGAGCGGCTGCGCCGGCGCCATCGCGACTGGTACATGGGCCTGGCGACCTGGTGCGAACTGGACTGGTTCTCGCCGCGGCAGGCCGAGGTGGCCGCGCGCGTCGAGGCCGAGCTGCCGAATCTGCGGATCGCCCTGGAACACTGCCTGTCCGGGTCCGACGACGCGCATCTGGGCCAGTACCTGGCGGGTTCGCTGTGGTTCTACTGGGTCGGCTGCGGACAGCTGTCGGAGGGGCGGCGCTGGCTGGAGCGCAGCGTGGAGCTGGAGTCGGACTACGAGCAGTCCCGGCTGAAGGCCCTGTGGGTGCTCGCTCATGTCGCGATCCTGCAGGGCGACCCGGTTCCGGCGCTGGCCGCCCTGCGCGAGTGCCGGGAAGAGGCGGAGCGGGCCGCGAACGCGAGGGCGGTGGCGTACGCGGAGCACCGCAGCGGCTGTCTGGCCCTGGTCACGGACGACATGGCACGCGCAGAAACGCTGCTGCGCTCGGCGCTGGCCCGCTACCGGGAGATCGGCGAGCTCAACAGCAACGTGCTGATGGCCCAGGTCGAGCTGGCGATGGCGCGGGCGTTTCGCGGGCAACTGCCGGACGCGGTGCGGCTGTGCGAGGACGTGCGCCAGGTGTGCGACGACCACGGGGAGCGGTGGGCCCGGTCGTACGCGCTGTACGTGCTGGCGTACGCGGCCTGGCGGGACGGCGATCCGGCACGGGCCCGGGACCTGCTGGCGGACAGCCTGGACCATGCGCACTCGTTCCGCGACCTGCTGGGCTCGGTGCTGTCGATCGAGCTGCTGGCCCTGGTCACGGCGACGCTGGGCGACCCCGGTGAGGCGGCCGTGCTGCAGGGCGCGGCGGGCCGGCTGTGGCCGTCGGTGGGGTTGCCGCTGTTCGGCTCGGCCCACTTCAACGCCCCGCACGAGCTGTGCGAGGCGACGGCCCGGGAAGCGCTGGGCGACGAGCGGTACGAGGAGTGCGCACGGGAGGGAGCGCGGCTGGACCGGGAGGCGGCGGTGGCCCGGGCGCTGGGGCGGCACGGCGTGCGCCCGCTGGACGCCCTGCCGTCGCCGCGCGGACCGGAGCGGCACGCCCCGGAAGCGTCGGACATGCGAAAGCCCGCCGCCTCGCCCACCCGGAAGGGCGGGGAGACGGCGGGCTGAGGTACTACGTCCGGCTGGTGATCAGCGGGCGTAGTACTCGACGACGAGCTGCTCGTCGCAGATGACCGGAACTTCCTTGCGGTTCGGCTCGCGGTCCAGGCGGAACGCCAGGGCCTTGAGGTTCACCTGCAGGTAGCGGGGGGTCTCACCGTCGGGGGCGAAGCCACCCTCACGGGCGATCTGGAAGAGCGTCTTGTCCTTGGAGCGGTCGCGGACCTGGACGACGTCGTCCGGACGGACACGGAAGGACGGCTTGTCGACCTTCTGGCCGTTGACCTGGATGTGGCCGTGGACGACCATCTGGCGGGCCTGGTAGATCGTGCGGGCGATGCCCGAACGCAGGACCAGCGCGTCGAGGCGGCGCTCCAGCTCGACGATCAGGGCCTCACCGGTCTTGCCCTGAACCTTGGAGGCGCGCTCGTAGGCGCGGACCAGCTGGCGCTCGGAGATGTCGTACTGCGCGCGCAGACGCTGCTTCTCCAGCAGACGGACCTTGTAGTCCGAGTTCTGCTTGCGGCCACGGCCGTGCTCACCCGGCGGGTAGGGGCGGGCCTCGAAGTACTTGACGGCCTTCGGGGTCAGCGCGATGCCGAGGGCACGCGACTTCTTGACCTTGGGGCGGGACTGGTTCGCCACTGTCTCTTTCTTCCTTCTGATATTCGGCTCGTCAGGGTTGAGGGAGGTCGCATCCGCAGCCGGGGAAACCCGCCGGGTCCACCTGGGACCTGCCGGGCAGCCGCTCCCCTGGTCTGGGCACATACGTGCAGCACGCGAGTGGCCCACCGACCGCTCCCGGAGCTCCGGGTGGTGGTGGGCTGCCCGCGACACCTTCGACGGTGCGCGACGCTCCTGGAGCCGGTCCACGAGGAACCGGGCTCCGGCTGGTTGTCCCGCTCTGACAGCGCGGGACTCAGCGCTCCAGGAATTCTACAGGCTGCTCAGGACCGCCTGCGACCGAGGTGCTTCCTGGTCCACTCGACCGCGTCCGCGTAGCGCGCCTCGGCGCCGTGCCGGGTCGGGGTGTAGTACTCGCGGTCCTTGATCGGGTCCGGGGCGTACTGCTGCTCGGCGATGCCCTCGGGCAGGTCGTGCGGATAGACGTACCCCTGCGCATGGCCGAGCTTGGCGGCGCCCCTGTAATGCCCGTCGCGCAGATGCGGGGGCACCTGACCGGCCAGTCCCTTGCGTACGTCCTCCAGGGCGGCGCCGATCGCGGTGGTCGCGGAGTTGGACTTGGGGGCCAGGGCGAGGGCGATGGTGGCGTGGCTGAGGATGAGGGCGGCCTCCGGGAAGCCGATCATGGCCACGGCCTGCGCGGCCGCGACCGCTGTCGGCAGCGCGTTCGGGTCGGCGAGGCCGATGTCCTCGCTGGCGGAGATCATCAGGCGGCGGGCGATGAAGCGGGGGTCCTCGCCCGCCTCGATCATCCGGGCCAGGTAGTGCAGGGCCGCGTCGACGTCGGAGCCGCGGATCGACTTGATGAGGGCACTCGCGACGTCGTAGTGCTGGTCGCCGTCGCGGTCGTACTTCACCGCGGCCCGGTCGACCGTCTCCTCCAGCGTGGCCAGGGCGATCTCCGTCTCGCCCTTGTCGAGCGCGGCCCCGGCGGCGGCCTCCAGGGCGGTCAGGGCACGGCGGGCGTCGCCGCCGGCGATCCGCAGGAGGTGGTCCTCGGTGTCCTCGGGCAGGGTGACGGCGTCCTTCAGACCGCGTTCGTCGCTCAGCGCGCGGCGCAGCAGGCCGCGTACGTCGTCGTCCGTGAGGGGTTCGAGGGTCAGCAGCAGGGAGCGGGACAGCAGCGGGGAGATCACCGAGAAGTACGGGTTCTCGGTGGTCGCCGCGATCAGGGTGACCCAGCGGTTCTCCACCGCCGGGAGCAGGGAGTCCTGCTGGGCCTTGCTGAAGCGGTGGATCTCGTCGAGGAAGAGGACGGTCTCCTTGCCGTATCCACCGGTGGCGCGGCGGGCGCCGTCGATGACCGCGCGGACCTCCTTGACGCCCGCCGTGATCGCGGACAGTTCCACGAACCGCTTGTTGGTGGCCTTGGAGACGACGTACGCGAGGGTCGTCTTGCCGGTGCCGGGCGGCCCCCAGAGGATCACCGAGGACGGTCCGGCCGGGCCGCCGTTGCCCTCGCCGACCAGTCTGCGCAGGGGCGAGCCGGGCTTCAGCAGGTGCTGCTGACCCACGACCTCGTCGAGGGTGCGCGGGCGCATCCGCACCGCCAGGGGGCTGCCTGCCGGGTCCTTCTCCTGGCGTTCTTCCGCCGCGGCGGTGAAGAGGTCGGGTTCCACGCTGAAACCCTAAGACACGGCACTGACAATCCCGTCCGGTCCGTCAGCCGGTCCAGAAGTCCCACCAGCGGGTCAGGATCAGCATGCCGATGATGCCGATGTGCAGGACCGGCAGCACCCAGGTGAACTCGCCGAAGAAGCCCTTGAGCCAGCGCGGGGCCGGCAGGAAGTCGTTGCGGACGTTGAACGAGGTCGCGTACCAGAACATGATGATCGTGGCGACCCAGGCCAGCGAGCACCACAGGCACAGCGCGTTGATCCGGTACAGGGACTGGAACTGCAGCCAGGTGACGAAGCCGACGCCGAAGAGCGTGCCGAAGTTGAACGTCAGCCAGTACCAGCGCGGGAAGCGGGCCCGGGCCAGCAGGCTCATGCCGACACAGATCACGATGCCGTAGGCCACCAGGCCGAGCATCGGGTTGGGGAAGCCGAAGGCGGCGGCCTGCTTGCTCTCCATGACGCTGCCGCAGGAGACGACCGGGTTGAGGCTGCACCCGGGGGTGAAGGTCTTGCCCGCGACCTTGGCCTCAAGGATCTTGAACTTGTCGATCGTGATGACCCAGGCGGCGAGCAGACCGGCGGCGCCGGTGATGATCAGCAGCAGGGCGAAGGCGCGGCTGCCGCCCTCCGTGCGCGCGGTGGCACGCTCGGGCGCGGGGTCCGTCGAGACGTCTTTGACTGTCGTCTTGCTCATCACGCCGATCCGTCTGCTTGAGAGTTGGACATTCTTTGGGCAGGGGCCATTGTGCCGCACGAGCACGTCTGTCCACCGTTCGGTGGACATAAGGAGGTACGCACGGTCGTCCCCGAACGTTCGGTTCCGGCCGAAGCTCGACGGCATGACAGCACACGCGAACGAACACGCGGTGCACGTACGAGGGCTGCGCAAGCAGTACGGAGACGTGACCGCGGTGGACGGAATCGATCTCGGCATCCGGCGGGGTGAGGTGTTCGGCCTGCTGGGACCCAATGGTGCGGGCAAGAGCACCACGATGGAGATCCTCCAGGGCAACCGCTCGCGGGACGCGGGAGAGGTCTCGGTCCTGGGCGCGGACCCGGCGACGGGCACGCGCGCGTGGCGATCCCGTGTGGGAATCGTCTGGCAGGACGAATCGGCGCCCGCGGAGTTGACGGTCCGCGAGACCGTACGGCATTTCGCCCGCTACTACCCGAGGCCGCGCGATCCGCGGGAGGTCATCGGACTGGTCGGTCTGGAGGCGAAGGCGGACAGCCGGATCAAGGCCCTCTCGGGCGGGCAGCGGCGCCGTCTGGACGTGGCGCTCGGCGTGATCGGCAACCCCGAACTGCTGCTCCTGGACGAGCCGACGACCGGCTTCGACCCGGCGGCCAGACGGCAGTTCTGGGACCTCATCCGGCTGCTGGCCGACGAGGGCACCACGATCCTGCTGACCACGCACTATCTGGAGGAGGCCGAGGCGCTCGCGGACCGGCTGGCGATCGTCGCCCGGGGCCGGGTCGTCGCCGAGGGCGAACCCGTCGGGCTCCGCGAGCGGTACGGCACCGGCGCCACCGTCGAGTGGACGGACCCCGACGGCTCCACGCGCGCGGAGCACACGGACACCCCGACGAAGACCGTCGCCGGGCTCATGCACCGCTTCGACGGCGAGATACCGGGCCTCAGGGTGAGCCGCCCGACGCTGGAGGACGTCTACCTGCGGCTGACCGGACAGGAGACAGCGCGATGACCACGACCGCCGTACCCACCCGGACGGAACCCGCCGCCGTGCGCCTGCCCGGAGCCTGGGCCCTCGGACTGCACCGGGGCGCGCTGGAGATCAAGCAGTTCTTCCGGCAGCGCGAGCAGGTGGTCTTCACCTTCTCCTTCCCGGTCGTCTTCCTGTTCCTCTTCGCCTCGATCTTCCACGACGACGTGCGCGGTAGCGGCGTCACCGCCTCCCAGTTGTACGTCCCGGCGATGATGGCCTCGGGGATCATGTCGACCAGCTTCCAGTCGCTGGGCATCTCGATCGCCATCGAGCGGGACGAGAAGGTGCTGCGCCGGCTGCGCGGCACTCCGATGCCGCCGGCGTCGTACTTCCTGGGGAAGATCTGGCTGGTTCTGTTCACCGGCGTGCTGGAGACCGCGATCCTCCTGCTCGTCGGCACCACGTTCTACGGCGTCGACCTGCCGTCGGACGCGGACCGCTGGTTCGACTTCGCATGGATCTTCGTGCTCGGTATGACCGGCTGCGCGCTGCTCGGGATCGCCATCAGTTCGGTGCCCAAGTCGGGCAAGAGCGCGAGCTCCGTCGTCGTACTGCCCTTCCTCGTCCTCCAGTTCATCTCCGGCGTCTACATCTCCATCGGCACCATCCCCGACTGGATGCTGGACATCGGCGCCCTGTTCCCGCTGAAGTGGCTGTGCCAGGGGCTGCGCGGGGTGTTCCTGCCGGACTCCGCGCGCGTCCTCGAACAGGCGGGGAGCTGGGAGTTCGGGCGCATCGCACTGGTGCTGGCCGCCTGGTGCGTCGGAGGATTGGCGCTGTGTCTGCTCACTTTCCGGTGGAAGAACCGGCGCGAGGGATGACCCGCTGGAGCGCGGCGCGCGGCGCGGACGTCTGGGACCGCGCGATCGGGCTCTGGGACGCGTACTTCGCGGTCGCCTGGGCAGCCACACTGGCCTTCGTCCTCGCGGCGGCGCATCCGTGGTGGACCGTCCGGGCCGTCGCCGCCGCGCTGCTCGTACCGCTGGTGCCGTGGTACGCCGCGGTGGGCCGTCCCCTGCTCCTGGCGGAGGAGCCGGGCGAGCGGCGGATGCTGCGCTATCTCTCGGGGGCGATCGCGCTGTTCCTGCCGTCGGCGGTGCTGGTCGGCGAGACGCGGCTGATGGCGTTCGCCCTCGTCCCCCAGTGCTTCATGGCGCTGCGCATGCGCGCCGCCCTGGCCGCGGTGACCGTGATCAACCTGGTGCCGGTGGTGGGCTGGGCGCTGGTGTGGCGGCCCGACGCCACCGATCT
The DNA here is from genome assembly GCF_055558775.1 of Streptomyces sp. NPDC025638. NCBI lineage: Bacteria > Bacillati > Actinomycetota > Actinomycetes > Kitasatosporales > Streptomycetaceae > Streptomyces > Streptomyces sp. NPDC025638. The sequence goes on from NZ_JBVHLX010000008.1 coordinate 35,422, forward strand.
GTTCGCCAACGCGCTGTTCGCCGTGGTCACGCTCGTGTTCTCGGTGGCGGTCGGCAGCTGGATCATCCGGATCATCGAGCAGAGCGAGGAACGGGCCGAGCTGATCGCGGAACTGGACGCGAGCCGGCACGAGATCTCCCGGCTGTCGGCCGCGCACGGCGCACTCGCCGAGCGCGAGCGCATGGCCCGTGAGATACACGACACCCTCGCTCAGGGCTTCACCAGCCTGCTGATGCTGGTGCAGGCGGTCGAGGCCGAGCTGGAGGACGATCTCCCGCAGGCCCGCCGCCATCTGGCGCTGATGGACGAGACGGCCCGCCAGAACCTCGCCGAGGCCCGCGCCCTGGTGGCCGGCGGCGCACCCGCCGACCTCGATGGCGCCTCCCTCCCCGACGCGCTGGGCAGACTGGCGGCACGGCACGGGGCGACACTGAAGGTGACCGGTCCGGTGCGGGCGCTGCCGGCCGCCCCGGAGGTGGTGGCGCTGCGCTCCTGCCAGGAGGCGCTGGCGAACGCCCGCAAGCACGCGGGGAGTTCGGCGGCGGTCGGCATCCGGCTGTCGTACGCCGACGCGACGGTGACCGTCTCCGTGCGCGACGACGGCTGCGGCTTCGACCCGGTCACGGTGTCCGGCGGCTACGGTCTGGCGGGGCTGCGCGCCCGGGTCGCCGAGGTGGGCGGGACGGCCTCGGTGTGCAGCACGCCCGGCGACGGCACGACCGTGACCGTACGACTGCCCGTCCCCGCCGCCACCGTGAGGAGTGAGACCCCGTGATCCGGATCGTCCTGGCCGACGACCATCCCGTCGTCCGCGAGGGGCTGCGCGCCATGCTGAGTGCCGAGCCGGACCTGGAAGTGGTGGCCGACGCGACCAGCGGCCCGCAGGCCGAGGCACTGGCGGCCGAACTCCGGCCCGACATCGTGCTGATGGACCTGCGGATGCCGGGCGGTGACGGCGTCGACTCCATCCTGCGGATGAGCGAAGCCGGGCTGCCGTGCCGGGTGATCGTGCTCACCACGTACGAGACCGACCGCGACATCCTGCGGGCCGTGGAGGCGGGGGCGGCGGGCTATCTGCTGAAGGACCTGCCCCGCGGCCAACTCGCCGACTCGGTACGGGCCGCGGCCCGGGGCGAGACCGTACTGGCACCGTCGGTCGCGGCCCGTCTGGTGGACCAGCTCCGCGCCAGGCCGGAACGGCCGCGGCTGTCGGAGCGGGAGAGGGCGGTGCTGCGGTTGGTCGCGGAAGGCTGCACCAATGCCGAGATCGGACGTCGTCTGTTCATCGGGGAGTCGACGGTGAAGACCCATCTGCTGCGCGTCTTCGGCAAGTTGGGCGTGGACGACCGGACGGCGGCGGTCACCTGCGCGATGCGGCACGGGCTGCTCGACCAGTGAGCGAAGGGGCGCCGGATTCCCCGGCGCCCCTTGGTGCGTTACTGCCGGCCCAGCCGCTCGCTGTACTAGCCGAGCCTCGACTCCAGCTCCGCCACGATCTCGTTCACGCCGATCGCCGTCTGCTCGCCGGACTCCATGTCCTTGAGCTGGACGACGCCCTCGACGAGGTCGCGTTCGCCGGCGATGAGCGCGTAGCGGGCCCCGCTGCGGTTGGCGCTCTTCATCGCGCTCTTGAGCCCCTTCACGCCGTAGGAGAAGTCGGCCGCGACACCGAGCCTGCGCAGCTCCGTGACCTTCGCGAAGAGCAACCGACGGGCGTCCTCACTGAGCGGGACCGCGAAGACCGAGGTCGAGGACGGGAGGTCGAGCTCGACGCCCTCCGCCGCCAGGGCCAGGACCGTCCGGTCGACACCCAGCGCCCAGCCCACGGACGGCAGCGCCGGACCGCCGATCATCTCCGACAGGCCGTCGTAGCGGCCGCCGCCGCCCACCGCGGACTGGGAGCCCAGACCGTCGTGGACGAACTCGAAGGTCGTACGGGTGTAGTAGTCCAGGCCGCGCACCAGCTTCGGGTCGTCCTCGAAGGCCACGCCCGCCGCCGTGATCAACTCACGGACCTCCTCGTGGTACGCCTTGCAGGCGTCGCAGAGGTAGTCCCGCAGGAGGGGCGCGTCGCCCAGCTGCTTCTGGACCGACTCACGCTTGTCGTCGAGCACCCGGAGCGGGTTGATGTCGACGCGGCGGCGCGTGTCCTCGTCCAGGTCCAGGCCCCGCAGGAAGTCCACCAGCGCGGCCCGGTACACCGGCCGGCACTCCTTGTCGCCCAGGCTGTTCAGCAGGATGCGGAAGTTCCGCAGGCCCAGCGAGCGGTACGCCTGGTCGGCCAGGATGATCAGCTCGGCGTCCAGCGCCGGGTCCTCCGCGCCGATCGCCTCGGCGCCGACCTGGGAGAAGTGCCTGTAGCGGCCCTTCTGGGGGCGCTCGTAGCGGTAGTACGAGCCCGAGTACCAGAGCTTGACCGGGAGGTTGCCCGCCTTGTGCAGGTTGGCCTCCAGCGCCGCGCGCAGTACGGAGGCCGTGCCCTCGGGGCGCAGGGCGAGCCGGTCGCCGCCCTTGGTCTCGAAGGCGTACATCTCCTTCGTCACGATGTCGGTCGACTCGCCGACACCGCGCGCGAAGAGCTCCACGCTCTCGAAGCCGGGCGTCTCGATGTAGCCGTAGCCGGAGTTGCGCAGGGGCGCGGCGATCGCCTCGCGCACAGCGAGGTACTTGGCGGAATCCGGCGGGATCAGGTCGTACGTGCCCTTGGGGGCCTTGAAGGTGCTCACGGAAGGTCTCGTCACATTCCTCGTCGGGGAGCGTCGACATTCGCTCCCGGGCCGGCGGCCACCTGCCGCAGATACGGGTTGGTGGCGCGCTCCTGGCCGATGGTCGTCTGGGGGCCGTGGCCGGACAGCACCACGGTCGAGTCGTCGAGCGGCAGGCACACGCGGGCCAGCGAGTCGAGCATCTCGGCCATGTCACCGCCGGGCAGGTCGGTGCGTCCGATGGAGCCGGCGAAGAGCAGATCGCCCGAGAAGAAGACCGACGGGATGTCCGCGGTCTCAGGCATCTGGAAGGTCACCGACCCCTTGGTATGGCCGGGCGCATGCGCGACGGAGAGTTCCAGACCCGCCAGTTCCAGCCGGGCGCCGTCGGTCAGCTCCTTGACGTCGTCGGGCTCCCCCACGGTCAGCTCGCCGATGAGCGGCATGCCGATGGAACGGCCGAGCGCCTTACCGGGGTCGCTCATCATGTACCGGTCCTCGGGGTGGATCCACGCGGGTACGTCGTGCGCGCCGCACACCGGGACGACCGAGGCCACGTGGTCGATGTGGCCATGGGTGAGGACGACGGCGACGGGCTTGAGCCGATGCTTCCTGAGCGCTTCCTCGACTCCTTGGGCGGCCTGGTGGCCCGGGTCGATGATCACGCACTCCTCACCGGCGGCGGGGGCGACGAGATAACAGTTCGTCCCCCAGGCCCCGGCGGGGAACCCGGCAATGAGCACGATCGTCCTTCGTTGTGTCGATACGGGCAGGCTGATGCTGCTGCAGAGCCTACCGGCGCTGCCGATTCCTCAGCGAACCCATATACGGTACGGGGCTACACGCTGCGGTCGGCTCACAGGGCGCACGCGTACCGGTCGACACACGACACTCATGAGGAGAGAACCCGGTGGTCAGCCAGGAACAGCGGAAGCGTCAGCTCGCCCGGGAGAAGTTCTTGCGGCAGCAGCAGCGGCGCACGAGCGCGCGGCGCAAGGCACGCATGCGCAACTCCGTGATCGCGTCGGTGCTCGGCGTGGTCGTCATCGGCAGTGTCGCCCTGTACACGACCGGGGTACTCAAGAACGACGACGACAAGACCAACGCGAGCGCGGACGTCACGCCCAGCGCCTCGGCCCCCAGCAAGGCGCCGGACCCGTGCGAGAAGGCCGCCGCGGGCTCCGTGAAGAAGCTCAGCTGGAAGAAGGAGCCGACGGTCACGATCGACAAGTCGGCCAAGTACACGATGAAGCTGGCGACGACGTGCGGTGACATCGACGTCGCGATGAAGGCGTCCGCGGCGCCGCACACCGTGAACTCGTTCAACTTCCTCGCCGGCCAGGGCTACTTCGACCACACCAAGTGCCACCGGCTCACCACCAACGGCATCTACGTGCTCCAGTGCGGCGACCCGACGGGCACCGGCAGCGGCGGTCCCGGCTACACGATCCCGGACGAGAACCTGAAGGACAGCAGCCTGAAGGGCAACGTCTACCCGGCGGGCACGGTCGCGATGGCGAACACCGGCCAGAAGCACACCGGCGGCAGCCAGTTCTTCCTGGTGTACGCGGACTCCCAGTTGCCGCCCAGCTACGCACCGTTCGGTACTGTCGACGCGGCGGGCCTGAAGGTGCTGAAGAAGATCGCCACCGCGGGCGAGAACACGGGCGCCGGTGACGGAGCCCCGAACGCGACGGTCGTCATCAACAAGGCGACGGTCACAAAATCCTGACGAGCATGACGGCCAGCTGCGGAATTTCGGTCGCGCGGGATGCGGACAGGCAACCCGCCGGTCGCCTATGTTGGCCGTGACGAAACTGTGGACGATGCCCGGGGGCGCGAAGGCTCCTCGCAGGCATCATGTGGAGGAGGCGCTGTGAGCAGCGACCCGTGGGGCCGCGTCGACGAGACGGGGACCGTGTACGTGCGTACGGCCGACGGCGAGCAGGTCGTCGGTTCCTGGCAGGCCGGCTCCCCCGAGGAGGCGCTGGCCTACTTCGAGCGCAAGTACGAGGGCCTGGTTGTCGAGATCGGCCTCCTCGAAAAGCGAGTGCAGACCACCGACCTGTCGGCGAAGGACGCCCAGACGGCCATCGGCCACCTGCGGGAGCAGATCGAGGCGCACCACGCGGTGGGCGACCTGGACGCGCTGCGGGCGCGGCTGGACAAGCTGGTGGCGACCGTCGACGCGCGCCGCGAGGAGCGCAAGGCGCAGCGTGCGAAGCAGTCCGACGAGGCCCGCAAGGCCAAGGAGGACCTGGTCACCGAGGCGGAGCAGCTGGCCCAGTCCGACCAGTGGCGGGCGGCCGGCGAGCGGCTGCGTGCGCTGGTGGACACCTGGAAGGGGCTGCCCCGGCTGGACCGCAAGTCCGACGACGAGCTGTGGCACCGCTTCTCGCACGCCCGCTCGGCGTTCTCCAAGCGCCGCAAGGCCCACTTCGCGCAGCTCGACGCGCAGCGCGAGGACGCCCGCAAGGCCAAGGAGAGGCTGGTCGCCGAGGCCGAGGCGCTGTCCGACTCCACGGACTGGGGTCCGACGGCCGCCCGCTACCGCGAGCTGATGGCGGAGTGGAAGGCCGCGGGCCGCGCCCAGCGCGAGCACGAGGACGATCTGTGGAACCGCTTCCGCGGCGCCCAGGACGTCTTCTTCGCCGCCCGCAGCTCGGTCTTCGCCGAGCGGGACGCGGAGCAGTCGGAGAACCTGAAGCTGAAGGAGGAGCTGGCCGAGGAGGCCGAGAAGCTCCTTCCGATCACGGACCTGAAGGCCGCCCGGGCCGCCTTCCGCTCGATCAACGAGCGCTGGGAGGCCATCGGCCATGTGCCGCGTGACGCGCGTCCGAAGATCGAGGGCCGGATGCACACGGTCGACCGGGCCATCCAGGAGGCCGAGGAGGCCGAGTGGCGCCGGACGAACCCGGAGGCACGCGCGCGTGCCGAGGGTCTGACCGGTCAGCTGCAGGCGGCCGTGGACAAGCTGAGGGGCCAGATCGAGCAGGCGCGCGCCCAGGGCAACACGTCCAGGGCCGACAAGCTCGAAAAGGAGCTGGAGGGCCGCCAGGCGCTCCTGGACCAGGCTCTGAAGGGTCTGCAGGAGTTCGGCGGCTGACGGGCCGCGACAACGCCTTACGCATGCGAGAGGGCCCCGTACGCCATGTACGGGGCCCTCTCGTCGTATGCGCCGGTGCGACGCGGTGTGCGCCTGTGCGCCGCGCTACCGCGATGCGGTGGTCATGACCGGTTGCGCGCCGAGGTCACGCGGTAGACGTCGTACACGCCCTCCACGCCCCGCACGGCCTTCAGGACGTGTCCGAGGTGCTTCGGGTCGCCCATCTCGAAGGTGAAGCGGGAGGTGGCGACGCGGTCGCGGGAGGTCTGGACGGCCGCGGAGAGGATGTTGACGTGCTGGTCCGACAGGACGCGGGTGACGTCCGACAGGAGCCGGGAGCGGTCCAGCGCCTCGACCTGGATGGCGACCAGGAAGACCGAGGACTGGGTGGGCGCCCACTCGACGTCGAGGATGCGCTCGGGTTCGCGGGACAGTGACTCCACGTTGACGCAGTCGCTGCGGTGAACCGATACGCCGCTACCGCGTGTGACGAAGCCGATGATCGGGTCGCCGGGTACGGGCGTACAGCAGCGGGCCAGCTTGACCCACACGTCGTCGACGCCCTTGACCACGACGCCCGGGTCGGCGCTGGAGCGGCGCTTGCGGCCACGGGTGCGCGTGGGCGGTACGGCCTCGTCGATCTCCTCGGTGGCGGCCTCCTCGCCGCCGAGGGCCTGGACGAGTTTCTGCACGATGTTCTGCGCGGAGACATGGCCCTCGCCGATCGCCGCGTACAGCGCGGAGATGTCCGAGTAGCGCATCTCGTGGGCGAGCGTCACGAGCGAGTCACCGGTGAGGATGCGCTGGATCGGCAGGTTCTGCTTGCGCATCGCGCGGACGATGGCGTCCTTGCCCTGCTCGATCGCCTCGTCGCGGCGTTCCTTGGAGAACCAGGCCCGGATCTTGTTGCGGGCGCGCGGCGACTTGACGAAGCCGAGCCAGTCGCGGGACGGGCCCGCACCGGGTGCCTTGGAGGTGAAGACCTCCACCAAGTCGCCGTTGTCCAGGGTGGATTCGAGCGGTACGAGCCGGCCGTTGACCCGTGCTCCTATGGTGCGGTGGCCGACCTCGGTGTGGACCGCGTAGGCGAAGTCGACCGGGGTGGCCCCGGCCGGCAACGCTATGACATCGCCTTTGGGGGTGAAGACGAAGACCTCGTTGCGGGACAGGTCGAAGCGCAGCGACTCCAGGAACTCGCTGGGGTCCTCCGTCTCCTTCTGCCAGTCCAGCAACTGCCGCAGCCACGCCATGTCGTTGATGGCGTCCTTGTCCTTGCCGGACGTCCTGGGCGCGTCCGTACGGACCTTGGAGGCGCCGGCGACGGCCTCCTGCTTGTACTTCCAGTGCGCGGCGATGCCGTACTCGGCGCGGCGGTGCATGTCGAACGTGCGGATCTGGAGTTCGACGGGCTTGCCGTTGGGGCCGATCACCGTCGTGTGCAGCGACTGGTACATGTTGAACTTGGGCATCGCGATGTAGTCCTTGAACCGGCCGGGGACCGGGTTCCATCGCGCGTGCACGGTGCCGAGGGCCGCGTAGCAGTCGCGGACGGTGTCGACAAGTACACGAATCCCCACCAGGTCGTAGATCTCCGCGAAGTCCCGGCCGCGGACGATCATCTTCTGGTAGACGCTGTAGTAGTGCTTCGGGCGGCCGGTGACCGTCGCCTTGATGCGGGCGGCGCGCAGATCGGCCTGGACCTCGTCGGTCACTATGGCCAGATACTCGTCACGCTTCGGTGCCCGCTCGGCCACCAGCCGTACGATCTCGTCGTACATCTTGGGGTAGAGGATCGCGAACGCGAGGTCCTCCAGTTCCCACTTGATGGTGTTCATGCCGAGGCGATGGGCGAGCGGCGCGTAGATCTCAAGGGTCTCGCGCGCCTTCTTCTCCTGCTTCTCGCGCTTGAGGTAACGCATGGTGCGCATGTTGTGCAGGCGGTCGGCGAGCTTGATGACCAGGACGCGCGGGTCCTTGGCCATGGCGACGACCATCTTGCGCACGGTCTCGGCCTGCGCGGCCTCGCCGAACTTCACCTTGTCCAGCTTGGTGACGCCGTCGACGAGGAGGGCGACGGTGTCGCCGAAGTCACGGCGGAGCTGGTCGAGGCCGTACTCGGTGTCCTCGACGGTGTCGTGCAGCAGGCCCGCCATGAGGGTGGCCGGGTCCATGCCCAGCTCGGCGAGGATCGTGGTCACCGCGAGCGGGTGGGTGATGTACGGGTCGCCGCTCTTGCGCTTCTGGCCGCGGTGCCAGCGCTCGGCGACCTGGTAGGCGCTTTCGATCTGGCGGAGCGTGGCGTTCTCGATCTTGGGGTCGTTGCTGCGCACTATCCGCAGCAGCGGTTCGAGAACCGGGTTGTACGGGTTCGCGCGCTGGACGCCGAGGCGGGCGAGGCGGGCGCGGACGCGGTTGGAGGAGCCGGAGCGGGCGGGCTGGCCCGCGGAGGGACGGACCACGGGGGGCTGCGCGGAGCGCTCGGGCGGGGCCGGCTTGGGGCGCGAGGTCGCTGCAGGCTTCTCGACGGGCGTGGACTGGGCGTGCTCGACCGTCCCGCGGGTGTCGTTCTTCGCGTGCGGCGCGGGCTTGGCCGCCGGCGCCGAGGCGGACTCGGCCTTGGCGGCGGTCAGGTGCTGGGCCTCGTCTGGCAAGAGGACTCCTCGTGCGCGATCCGGGTCCCCCGGTCAGGCTCCGGAGACCCCATGGTAGCGATCCTCAGCCCAAGCATCGCCTTCAGGCCGATGTGAGGACCGACTACCAGAGAAACACCAGAGGCTGCCGCCGGATTCCACAGGGGCGGCGCGCGGGTGGTCGGCGGATGTCCCGGTGGTTGCGAGAGCCTTGCGCCAGCCGCCGCGAGCGAAGCCGATTCCCGCGAACCGAGGCTTGCGGCAGCCCGCCCCAGGAACGACGCCGACTCCGCGGACACTCGCACGAAAGGCCGCCACCGGACCCACCCGGACCACCTGCGGACGGTCGGCCGACCTGCGCGGGTTGCAAGCGCCTTACGGCAGCCACCCGGGACCGAAGCCGACTCCCGCAGGCACAGGCTTGCGGCAGCCCGCCCCAGAAACGACGCCGACCTCGCGAACACCCGCACGAAAGGCTGCCGCCGGACCTGCTGCGGAAGCCGTGCGGCAGCCCCACCGAGGGCGAAGCCGACTCCGTCGACGCGCAAGCGACAGGCCGCCGCTGGACCCCCGCGGGCCGCCCTACGGCGGTCGGCGGGTGGCCTGGGGGTTGCGGAAGGTTTGCGAGGGCTGCCGTGGTTGCCTGTGGGAGTCGTCACGGTGCTGCCGAGGGACAGCATGGCCGAACGCCGACGGCCGCCCCGGGTTCCGGGGCGGCCGTTCGGTTGGGTCTGTGGTGTTCAGAGCCTGAGGAGAGCCTCCAGGGGAGAGCCGTTCAGGGGCGCTTCCAGGCGGGCGCGGCCGTCGAGGAAGCCGAGTTCCATCAGGACCGCGACGCCCGCCACCTCGGCACCCGCCCGGTGGATGAGCTGGATCGCGGCCTCGGCCGTGCCGCCGGTGGCCAGCACGTCGTCGACGATCAGCACACGGTCGCCGGACGTGAGGTCCTCCGCGTGCACCTCGATCTCCGCCGAGCCGTACTCCAGGTCGTACGCCTGGCGCAGCGTGGCACCGGGAAGCTTGCCCGCCTTGCGCACGGGGATGAACCCGAGGCCCGCGCGGACGGCGACCGGAGCGCCGAGGATGAAGCCACGGGCCTCCAGGCCGACGATCTTGGTGGCACCGGTGTTCCCGGCGATCTGCGCCAGCGCGTCGGTGAGCGCGGTGAACGCCGCCGGGTCCGCCAGGAGCGGGGTGATGTCCTTGAACATCACCCCCGGCTCCGGGTAGTCGGCCACCTCGCGGATACGGCTGAGCAGCAGTTCCTCGATGCCCGTCATCGGCGCTTCCCCGAGGCTCGCCCACGGCCCCGGCTGCGGGACGCGGACTGGCCGCGGGGGCCGACCACGGCGGCCGCGGCGTCCTCCGGCTCACCCGCGGCCCGGTTCTCCGCTGCCTCCTCCTCCGCGGCGGCCTGGGCCCGCTTGGCCAGGACACGCTTGCGGAGGGCCTTCATCTGCGGCTCGCGCTCCTTGAGGTCGGCGACGAGCGGCGTGGCGATGAAGATCGAGGAGTACGCACCTGCCGCGAGGCCGACGAACAGCGACAGTGAGATGTCGTTGAGCGTGCCGGCGCCGAGGAAACCGCCACCGATGAACAGCAGGCCCGCCACCGGCAGCAGCGCGACCACCGTGGTGTTGATCGAACGGACCAGGGTGCCGTTGATCGACTGATTGGCGATGTCGCTGTAGGTGAAGCGGGTCTGCTTGGTGATGTCCTTCGTCTGCTCCTTGAGGCTGTCGAAGACGACGACCGTGTCGTAGAGCGAGTAACCGAGGATCGTCAGCAGACCGATGACCGTACCCGGGGTGACCTCGAAGCCGACCAGGGCGTAGATACCGGTCGTGATCGTGATGTCGTGGATCAGCGCGACGAGTGCCGCGACGGCCATGCGCCACTCGAAGGCGATCGCCAGATAGATCACGACGAGGACCATGAAGATCGCCAGGCCCTGCCAGGCCTTGGAGGCGATCTGCTCGCCCCAGCTGGGGCCGACCAGGTCGGCCGCGAGCTTCTCCGGGTCGATGCTCAGGTCCTTGGCCAGCGTCTGCTTGACCTGGTCGGACTTGTTGGTCTCGATGCCGGCGATCTGGATGCGCATGCTGCCGTCGCCGAGCTTCTGCACGATCGCCGCATGGCCGGAGGCGTCCTTCGCGTACTCCTCCGCCTGGGTCACCGAGACGTGCATTCCCTTGGGCGTCGTGAAGACCGCTCCGCCCTGGAACTCGATGCCCATGTTCAGACCGCGCACCGCCAGGCCGACGATGGCCGTGATGGTGATCAGGATGGAGATGCCGTACCAGAGCTTGCGGTGGCCGATGAAGTCGTAGCTGACCTCACCACGGTGCAGTCGGGCGCCGAGGTTGCCGAGTTTCGACATCTCACGCTTCCTTCGGGTCGACAGGGCCGGCGGCAGGACCGGCGGGACGGCGGGTGCGGCGCAGCGGGGCCTTGGCACCCAGGCTCTTCGGGTCGAGGCCGGACCACTTGTGGCCGCTCGCGAAGAACTTGCGGCGGGCGAGGATCGTCATCAGCGGCTTGGTGAAGAAGAAGACGACGACCACGTCGAGCACGGTGGTCAGACCCAGCGTGAACGCGAAGCCCTGGACCTTGCCGACGGTGACGATGAACAGCACCGCGGCGGCGAGGAACGACACGAAGTCGGAGACCAGGATGGTGCGCCGGGCACGCGGCCAGGCCCGCTCGACGGCGGGTCGCAGCGAGCGGCCCTCGCGGATCTCGTCCCGGATGCGTTCGAAGTACACGATGAACGAGTCCGCGGTGATACCGATGGCCACGATGGCGCCACAGACCGCGGGCAGGTTCAGCGCGAAGCCGATGGCCGGGCCGAGCAGCGCCATGAGCACGTAGGTGAGGACGGCGGAGATCAGCAGCGAGGCCATCGCGACGAGCGACAGACCGCGGTAGTAGACCACCAGGTAGATCACGACCAGCGCGAGGCCGATCGCGCCGGCGAGCAGACCGGCGTGCAGCTGGTCGCCACCGAGCGCGGCGGTCACGGTGGTGACGCTCTGCTCCTGGAAGGACAGCGGGAGCGCGCCGTACGACAGCATGTTGGCGAGGCTCTGGGCCTCCTGCTGCGTGAAGCTGCCGGAGATCTCCGCCTGGCCGCCGGTGATGGACTGCTGGACGTACGGGCTGGAGACGACCTCGCCGTCGAGGACGATGCCGAACTCGTTCTGCGGCTGCTGCTTCTTGGACAGCTCGTCGGTGATGTCCGCGAACTTCTTGGCACCGCTGCCGTTGAAGTTCATCTGGACCTGCCAGCCGGAGGCGCCCTGCGTGTCGTACACGGCCTGGGCCTTCTTGACCTCGGTGCCGTCCACGGCGGCCGGGCCGAGCAGGTACTTGTACCAGACCTTGTTGTTCTCGCCGCAGGCCACCGTGGGCTCACCGGGCTTGGCCTTCTTGCCGGCGGTGGCACGGACGGTGGGCTTGGAGCAGTCCAGGGCGGCGTACTCGGCCTGGAGCTTCGCGGCCGCCGCGGCGTCGGCGCCGCCGCTGGAGGAGGCGGACGGGCTCGCGGAGGACGTGGCGCTCCCGGACGCGGAGGAGGACGGCGTGGCGTCGTCCTTGAGGGCGTCGGTGACCGCGCGGCCCTGCGAGGTGGCGGTGGCCGTCGGGGACGCGGAGGAGGACGAGGACGCCTTCTCGTTCGAGGACGCGCTGCTCGACGGGCTCGGCGAGGAGCTGCCGCTGGAGGAGGCGCTCGGCGAGGGGCTCGCCGACGCCGGAACGCTGGCCTCGCTGGCCAGGACGGGCCGGAAGTACAGCTTCGCGGTGGTGCCGACCTGTTCCTGGGCCTCCTTGGAGTTGGTGCCCCTGGGGATGTTGACGATGATGTTGTCGGTTCCCTGGGTCTGCACCTCCGCCTCGGAGACGCCCAGGCCGTTGACACGGCGGTTCATGATGTCGACCGCGGTGTCCATGTTGGCCTTGTTGATCGCGGACCCCTGGTCGGCCTTGGCCTTGAGCGTGATGCTCGTGCCGCCGGCAAGGTCGATGCCCAGACGCGGGGTGGTGTGCCCGGTGGCGAACATGCCGCCGGTCAGCGCCGCGATGGCGATCAGGATGAGGGCCAGCGAGCGCCCCGGCTTGCTCTGGGCGCTCGCGCTCCGGCCCCTCTTAGGTGCTGCCACCTTCTCGTACTCCCTCTCGGGCCGTTTCGCGCCGGTCGGCGCGGTCGGCCATGACATGGTGTCGGGATCCCGTCCGGGAAACAGACGCGCCCGGGGCGCGCTGGGCGCGAACGGATCGCGCCGCGCTCCCCGGGACGTGGCTACTTCGCGTCGGAGTCGCCGTCGGTCTTCTTCGGCTCGTCGTCGGCCTTCGCCTCGACGGACTCGGCCTGGTCGGCCTGCTCGTCGGCCTCGTCCTTCTTACCGAGGTCGACGGCCTTGTCGTCGGAGGCGGCGGCAGCGTCGGCGGCGGACGCGTCGGTCTCGGTGAGGGAGGAGGCGTCGTCCGGGACGACGTCGGACTTCAGGTCGTGCTCGATGCCGTGGACGATGCGGTTGTACTCGTCGTCGGTGAGGACGGCGCCGATCGCGTTCTTCGCGAAGAGGAGCTCGACACCCGGGCCGGCGTCAAGGAGGACCGTGTCCTCGTTGACCTCCTTGACCGTCGCGTACATGCCCCCGATCGTGCGGACGCCGGAACCGGGCTGCATCTCGTTCCGCATGTTGGCGGCCTGCTGCTGCTTCTTCTTGGCCGAGCGCGTCATCAGGAACATGGCCGCGATGAGCACGATGAACGGGAGAAGGGTCAAGGTATTCACGGGACGGGATTTCCTTCGCACGACCGCGGCGGGGAGCGGCCTGGTGGATGGGGGTGTGGTCGGCGCCGCCGGTAAGAGCGGCATCGGCGGAGTCTAAGCGAGTCCGCGTGCATGGAACAACGCTCAGCATGGCACCTGGGTTCCTGCCCCGGCCAATGCGCTCGCCGTCACGCCCCGAACAGGTCCTGTTGTCCGGTTCCCGAGGCCGTCGAGCGGGGCGGGGTGAGGCCGAGATGCGCCCATGCCGCGGGCGTGGCGACGCGTCCGCGCGGGGTCCGGGCGAGCAGTCCCTCCCGGACGAGGAAGGGCTCGGCGACCTCCTCGACGGTCTCGCGCTCCTCGCCCACCGCGACGGCGAGCGTCGACAGGCCGACCGGGCCGCCGCCGAACAGCTTGAGCAGGGCCTGCAGGACGGCGCGGTCCAGGCGGTCGAGGCCACGGGCGTCGACCTCGTAGACCTGCAGGGCGGCCGCGGCGATCTCCTTCGTGATGATCCCGTCCGCCTTGACCTGCGCATAGTCGCGGACCCGGCGCAGCAGGCGGTTGGCGATACGGGGCGTGCCGCGGGAGCGGCCGGCGATCTCGGCGGCGCCGTCGGACCCGATCTCGACGTCGAGCAGGCCCGCCGAGCGGTGGACGACGCGCTCCAGTTCGTGCGGCTCGTAGAACTCCATGTGCGCGGTGAAGCCGAAGCGGTCGCGCAGCGGGGGCGGCAGCAGGCCCGCGCGGGTGGTGGCGCCGACCAGGGTGAACGGGGGCAGTTCGAGGGGGATGGCGGTGGCGCCGGGGCCCTTGCCGACGATGACGTCGACGCGGAAGTCCTCCATCGCCATGTAGAGCATCTCCTCGGCGGGCCGGGACATGCGATGGATCTCGTCGAGGAAGAGGACCTCGCCCTCCTGGAGGGAGGAGAGGATCGCCGCGAGGTCGCCGGCGTGCTGGATGGCGGGGCCGCTGGTGATGCGGATGGGGGCGCCCATCTCTGCCGCGATGATCATCGAGAGGGTGGTCTTGCCGAGGCCGGGGGCACCGGAGAGCAGCACGTGGTCGGCGGTGGCGCCACGCGCGCGTGCGGCGCGCAGGACCAGGTCGAGCTGCTCGCGGACCTTCTCCTGGCCGATGAACTCGCCCAGGTCCTTGGGGCGCAGCGCGGCCTCGACGGCCTGGTCCTCACGGTCGGCGACAGGGCCCACCAGCCGCTCGGCGGCGGAGGCGTCGGTCGTGTCGTCCCAGTTCACTGAGGTCTCCTAGCTGAGGGTGGCGCAGTTGGGTCAGCGGGCGCGGTTCAGGGTCTGCAGGGCGGCCCTCAGCAGCTGGCCCACCTGGGGCGTGCCGCCGGCGGCCTCGGCCTGCGGTGCCACGGCGGACACGGCCTCGTCGGCCTCGCGGGTCGCGTAGCCGAGGCCGATGAGGGCCGCGTGCAGCTGGTCGCGCCAGCCGCTGGTGACCGGTGCGCCGATCGCGGGGGCGCCGACGGGCTCGCCCAGGCGGTCCTTCAGTTCCAGCAGCAGCTTCTGGGCGCCCTTCTTGCCGATGCCCGGGACGGCGACGAGGGCCTTCTCGTCCCCCGTGGAGACCGCCCTGCGCAGCGCGTCCGGCGTGTGCACGGCGAGCATCGCCTGGGCCAGGCGCGGGCCGACTCCGCTGGCGGTCTGGAGCAGCTCGAAGACCTGGCGCTCGTCGTCGTCCACGAAGCCGTACAGGGTCAGCGAGTCCTCGCGGACGACCAGGGAGGTGGCGAGCTTGGCCGACTGGCCCATGCGGAGCGTGGAGAGCGTGTTCGGCGTGCACTGGACGGCCATGCCGACTCCGCCCACCTCGATCACCGCTGCGTCGGGAGCGAGTGCGGCGACCGTGCCGCTGACGAAGGCGATCATGCCGTACGGCCTTTCGTTGCTTGGGCTGCGTGCAGGGCGACGGCCTGCTGGAGTCGGTTCTGGGCGGGGGCGCGCCAGATGTGGCAGATGGCGAGGGCGAGGGCGTCGGCCGCGTCGGCGGGCTTGGGCGGCGCGCTGAGCCGCAGCAGGCGGGTGACCATGGCGCCGACCTGCGCCTTGTCGGCGCGGCCGCTGCCGGTGACGGCGGCCTTGACCTCGCTGGGGGTGTGCAGGGCGACGGGAATGCCGCGCCGTGAGGCGCAGAGCAGGGCGACGGCGCTGGCCTGGGCGGTGCCCATGACCGTACGGACGTTGTGCTGGCTGAAGACGCGCTCGACGGCGACGAACTCGGGCCGGTGTTCGTCCAGCCACTGCTCGATGCCCTGCTCGACGGCGACCAGCCGGTGTCCCAGGTCGGCGTGCGCCGGGGTGCGGACGACGCCCACGCCGAGCATGGTGAGCGGGCGTCCCGCCACGCCTTCGACCACCCCGACACCGCAGCGGGTCAGTCCCGGGTCCACCCCCAGTACGCGCACCGGCCCCTCCCTCTCGCTCGCCTGTTTGTGCAGGCTATCGGGTGCCACTGACAACGGCCGACACGACGACGGGCCGACGGGGTGTGTCCCGTCGGCCCGTTGAGTCCGTGGAGGTGGCGAAAGCGTTACGCGTCGACCTTCTCCATGATCTCGTCGCTGACGTCGAAGTTGGCGAAGACGTTCTGCACGTCGTCGCTGTCCTCGAGGGCGTCGATCAGCTTGAAGATCTTCTTGGCGCCCTCCTCGTCCAGCTCGACCTGGACGGACGGCACGAAGCTGGACTCGGCGGAGTCGTAGTCGATGCCGGCCTCCTGGAGGGCGGTGCGGACCGCGACCAGGTCGGTGGCCTCGCTGATGACCTCGAAGGACTCACCGAGGTCGTTGACCTCCTCGGCACCCGCCTCCAGGACGGCACCGAGGACGTCGTCCTCGGTCAGCTCGCCCTTGGGGACGATGACGACGCCCTTGCGGCTGAACATGTACGACACCGAGCCCGGGTCGGCCATGTTGCCGCCGTTGCGGGTCATGGCGACGCGCACGTCGGAGGCGGCGCGGTTGCGGTTGTCGGTGAGGCACTCGATGAGCACCGCGACACCGTTGGGGCCGTAGCCCTCGTACATGATCGTCTCGTAGTCGGCGCCACCGGCCTCGAGACCGCCACCGCGCTTGATGGCGGAGTCGATGTTCTTGTTCGGGACCGACTGCTTCTTGGCCTTCTGGACGGCGTCGTAGAGGGTCGGGTTCCCCTCGAGGTCGACGCCACCCATACGCGCCGCGACCTCGATGTTCTTGATCAGCTTCGCGAAGAGCTTGCCGCGCTTGGCGTCGATCACGGCCTTCTTGTGCTTCGTCGTGGCCCATTTAGAGTGGCCGGACATCTGCCTGTCTCCTTCGCGTAACCCATCTCTGCAACGAACTCCAGAGATCCTACAAGGACTCCGGCGTCCGGTTGGCGCGCACTATGTCGACGAACAGGGCGTGCATGCGGTGGTCGCCGGTCAGTTCCGGATGGAACGACGTGGCGAGCGCGTTGCCCTGGCGGACCGCGACGATGTGGCCGCCGTGCTCGGCGAGCACCTCGGCCTCGGCACCCACGGACTCGACCCAGGGGGCGCGGATGAAGACGCCCTCTACAGGATCGCCCTCGACGCCGCGGACGTCGACCGCCGCCTCGAAGGACTCGTTCTGCCGTCCGAAGGCGTTGCGGCGCACGATCATGTCGATGCCGCCGACGGTCTCCTGGCCCGAGCGCGGGTCGAGGATCTTGTCGGCGAGCATGATCATGCCCGCGCAGGTGCCGTAGACCGGCATGCCGTCCCGCACGCGCGCGCGGAGGGGCTCCATCACTCCGAAGAGGATGGCCAGCTTGGAGATGGTCGTGGACTCGCCGCCGGGAATGACGAGCCCGTCGACCTCGGCGAGTTCTTCGGGGCGCCTCACCTGCCTGGCCACGGCGTCCGCCGCGGCCAGGGCGATGAGGTGCTCCCGTACGTCGCCCTGAAGTGCCAGGACGCCTATGACAGGAGTGCTCATGGGGTCTCTACCAGGGCCTCTTACCAGCCGCGGTTGGCGTAGCGCTCGGCCTCGGGCAGGGTGTCGCAGTTGATGCCGACCATGGCCTCGCCGAGGTTGCGGGACGCGTCCGCGATGATCTTCGGGTCGTCGTAGAAGGTGGTGGCCTTCACGATGGCGGCGGCGCGCTTGGCCGGGTCGCCGGACTTGAAGATGCCGGAGCCGACGAAGACGCCCTCGGCGCCGAGCTGGCGCATCAGCGCGGCGTCGGCCGGGGTGGCCACGCCACCGGCGGAGAACAGCACGACCGGCAGCTTGCCGAGCTCGGCGACCTCCTTGACGAGCTCGAACGGGGCACGCAGCTCCTTGGCGGCGGCGTAGATCTCGTTGTTGTCGCAGCCGCGCAGCTTGGCGATCTCGCCCTTGATCTGGCGCAGGTGGCGGACGGCCTCGACGACGTTGCCGGTGCCGGCCTCGCCCTTGGAGCGGATCATCGCTGCGCCCTCGGCGATGCGGCGCAGGGCCTCGCCCAGGTTGGTGGCACCGCAGACGAAGGGGGTCGTGAACGCCCACTTGTCGGAGTGGTTGACCTCGTCGGCCGGGGTGAGGACCTCCGACTCGTCGATGTAGTCGACGCCGAGGGACTGCAGGACCTGGGCCTCGACGAAGTGGCCGATGCGGGACTTGGCCATGACCGGGATGGAGACGGCGCTGATGATGCCCTCGATCATGTCCGGGTCGGACATACGGGCCACGCCGCCGTCCTTGCGGATGTCGGCCGGGACCCGCTCCAGGGCCATGACGGCGACGGCGCCCGCGTCCTCGGCGATCTTCGCCTGCTCCGGCGTGACGACGTCCATGATCACGCCGCCCTTGAGCTGCTCGGCCATGCCGCGCTTCACGCGGGCGGTGCCGGTCTCGGGAGCCTGGTTCTCGGTGGTGGACACGGGTGACCTCACTGAAGTGAAAGACAGTTTCTGCTGCAGAGCAGGAAACGTGAGTGGACCAGGCCACAGCAAGGGCCAATGTGAAGGCGGTGGATCCTTTTGGCCTACGATCCCGAGAAACCGCAGCTAGACGGCTCGGTCCACCAGCGCCGCCGGGGGCTCGTCGTCCATCTCGAAGGCCAGCGGGAAGGGGGCGTGGCCGGCCAGCCGGAACCAGCGCACCTTGCGGTGCTCGCGGAGCCGACGGGCCGCGCCCACCGCGTCGTTGTGGAAGCGGCGGGCCATCGGGACGCGTCGCACCGCCTCGGTCAGCTCGCGGGCCGCCGCCTCCCCTCCGGGGGCCTCGCGGACCGCCTCGACCTGCTGGGACTCCGCGAAGACCGCGCGCAGCGCCTGGCTCAGTTCGCTCTCGGCTACCTCCCGCTGCTCCTCCTCGGCCTGCCGGGCCGCGTGCGCGGCCTCGTACAGGACGATCGAGGCGGCCGGATCCAGCACGCCGGAGGTCGCCAGCTCCTGGGTCACCGACGCGCGGCGCAGCAACTGGGCGTCGAGGGCGGCACGGGCGGCGTCGATCCGGGAGTGCAGACGGTCCAGGCGGCCGGCCGTCCAGCTGAGGTAGAGACCGATCACGACAAGGGCGACGAGGATCCAGATGAGGGTTGCGCTCACGGGCGGCAAGGCTACCGGGGCGCTCCGCTGGGTTGGCCGAGGGCCTTGCTGTTGCCGACGTTGCAGTGACCGTCCGGGGGCTGCCGCCCCCGGTCCCCCGCATCGGCCTGAACGGCCTCGTCCTCAAACGCCGGACGGGCTGAATGTCACCGGCCTCGGCATCAGGGCCGGGCGGTCCGGTCAGCGGTCACTTCGACCCCACAGCTCCGGGCCGTACCCGTTACCACCGCCCCAGGCCCTCAGGCCCGTCTTGGGGCTGCCGCCCCGGACCCCGCATCGGCCCTGAACGGCGTCGTCCTCAAACGCCGGACGGGGTGAATTTCACCGGCCTCGGTAGCAGGGCCGGGCCGGTCCTGCTACCGGCGACCCCAACCTCAACGCTCCCGGCCGCACCCGATACGGCCACCCCGGCCCTCACGCCCGCCCGGGGGCTGCCGCCCCCAGACCTCGGCATCGGCCCGAACGGCCTCGTCCTCGAACACCGGACGGGCTGAATCTCGCCGACCTCGGCATCAGGACCAGGCCGCATACAAGCCGGTGAAGTCTCAGTCCCGGGCCAGTCCCAGGCGTGCTCTCAGGCCCGATCGTTCGTCCGTGGCCACCGCCGCCGCGCCCGTCGTGACCGTTTCGTAGACCGAGAAGATGTCCGCGCCGACCGTCGACCAGTCGAAACGGCGTACGTGGACGCTGCCGTGGGCGCGGAGTTGGGCGCGGCGGGCCGGGTCGGCGAGGAGGCGTACGGCCGCGTCGGCCAGGGCGTCCGCGTCCTCGTTGGTGAAGAGTTCTCCGGCCGCGCCCTGGTCCAGGACCTGGGCGAAGGCGTCCAGGTCGGAGGCGAGGACAGGCGCGCCCGCCGACATCGCCTCGACGAGGATGATGCCGAAGCTCTCGCCGCCGGTGTTGGGCGCCACGTAGAGGTCGATGCTGCGCAGGAAGCGCGCCTTGTCCTCGTCGCTGATCATGCCCAGGAACTCGACGCGGGAGCGGAGTTCGGCGGGGAGGGTTTCCACCGCCTCCTCCTCGTCGCCGCGGCCGGCCACGAGGAGCCGGGTCTGCGGGCGGGCGGCGAGGATCTTGGGGAGGGCCTTCATCAGTACCGGCAGGCCCTTGCGGGGCTCGTCGATGCGGCCGATGAAGCCGATCGTGTCGCCCTGCCAGTCGGGATTCGGCTCCGCCTTGGCGAAGAAGTCGACGTCGACGCCGTTGGGGATGACGACCGCGTCCCCGCCGAGGTGTTCGACCAGGGTGCGTCGGGCGTACTCGCTCACCGCGATCCGCGCGCTGATCTTCTCCAGCGCGGCCTGCAGGATCGAGTACGCGGCGATCATCGCCCGGGATCGGGGGTTCGAGGTGTGGAACGTCGCGACGATGGGGCCCTGGGCCGCCCAGCAGGTCAGCAGGCCCAGCGAGGGAGACGTCGGCTCGTGGATGTGGACCACGTCGAACTCGCCGTCGTGCAGCCAGCGCCGTACCCGGGCCGCGGAGAGGAATCCGAAGTTCAGCCGGGCCACCGAGCCGTTGTACGGCACCGGCACCGCGCGGCCGGCCGAGACGACGTACGGCGGGAGCGGGGTGTCGTCGTCGGCCGGGGCGAGGACGGACACCTCGTGGCCGAGGCGGATGAAGTACTCGGCCAGGTCGCGGATGTGGAACTGGACGCCACCCGGCACGTCCCAGGAGTACGGGCAGACGATGCCGATCCTCACGGCGTCCCCTTCGCGGGATCGAGATCGGCGAGCCACAGCCGCTGGAGCATGTGCCAGTCCTCCGGATGTTCGGCGATACCCGTGGCGTAGGCGTCCGCCAGCGCCTGTGTCATGACAGACGTCTTCTCGTCCCGAGTACCTGTCTCGGGTACCTCGATCGGAGGATGGACCCGGCCCTGCATGACGGGCGAGTCGTCGTACCAGAGGGTGACGGGCAGCAGCAGCGCGCCCGTCTGCTGGGCGAGCAGGGCCGGGCCCGCGGGCATCCGTGCCGCCTCGCCGAAGAACTTGACCTCCACGCCGGAGGCGGACAGATCACGGTCGGCGACCAGGCAGATCAGGCCGCCGTCGCGCAGCCGCCGGGCCAGCGTGCCGAACGCGGAGCCGCCGCTGTGCGGCAGGACCTCCATGCCGAGGCCCTCGCGATAGGCGACGAAGCGGTCGTACAGCGTCTCCGGCTTGAGGCGTTCGGCGACCGTGGTGAAGGGCGTCTCCAGCTTGGTGGTGACCCAGGCGCCCGCGAGGTCCCAGTTGGCCAGGTGCGGCAGCGCGAGGATCACGCCCCGGTCGGAGGCCAGACCGTCGGTCAGGTGGTGGACGTCCTTGCACTCGAAGCCGGTCCTGATCCGCTCCGGGCTCCATGAGGGCAGCCGGAAGGACTCCATCCAGTAGCGCAGGTACGAGCGCATGCCCGCGCGCGAGAGCTCGGCCAGACGCTCGGGGGTCGCGTCGGGCACCACGCGCGCGTAGTTGCTCTCCAGGCGCTGGACGCCCTTGCCCCGCCGCTTCCAGGCGAGGTCGGCGATGCCGTGGCCGAGGCGCACGGCGACCGGCTCGGGGAGCTTCTTGACGGTGCTCCAGCCGAGGCCGTACAACGTGTCGGTCAGCCGCTCCGCGGTGCTCACTTCGCCGCCTCGCTCCCCTGGGACGCGTTGGCGTTGTCGTCGGACGCGGCCGCCTCCGCCTCGGCGGACTCCCTGCGGACCGTGACCACCCGCTGGATCAGGGTGACCAGGCTGCCCACGGCGACGATCCACAGGGCGATCGGCAGCAGCACCTGGATGCCGGGAACGCCGAACTTGTGCAGGCCGGCCAGGCCGGCGGCGACCAGCGAGATCACCAGCCGCTCGGCCCGCTCGACGAGCCCGTTGACGGCGACCGGCAGGCCGATCGACTCGCCACGGGCCTTGGTGTACGACACCACCTGACCGCTGGCCAGACAGAAGATCGAGACGGCGCACAGGACGTTGTCGTTGCCGTTTCCGGCATACCACAGCGCGAAGCCGCCGAAGATCGCTCCGTCGGCGACCCGGTCGAGGGTGGAGTCCAGGAAGGCTCCCCAGCGGCTGGAGCGGCCCAGCTGGCGGGCCATGTTTCCGTCGACCAGGTCCGAGAAGACGAACAGCGTGATCACGATCGTGCCCCAGAAGAACTCGCCCCTGGGGAAGAAGACCAGCGCGCCCGCGACCACACCGGCCGTGCCGATGAGCGTCACCGTGTCGGGGCTGACGCCCCTGCGGATGAGAAACGCGGCGAACGGCGTGAGGACACGCGTGAAGAATGCACGCGCGTACTTGTTCAGCATGGCCTTCCCGACGGTCGGTGTCGCCGCGCGGCCCTGATGGTCGCCGGCTGGCCCATCGTAGTCACGCGCGCGTGCGGGTGACCGCCGGGCACCCGGAGCCCGTCTCCGGATCCGGCGGCCGGCCCGCAAGTGACGGTGGGCCACGCGATCGGCGTCCGTCGTATGGACGC
The DNA here is from genome assembly GCF_055558775.1 of Streptomyces sp. NPDC025638. Lineage (NCBI taxonomy): Bacteria > Bacillati > Actinomycetota > Actinomycetes > Kitasatosporales > Streptomycetaceae > Streptomyces > Streptomyces sp. NPDC025638. The sequence continues at coordinate 57,663 of NZ_JBVHLX010000008.1, forward strand.
ACCGTGACGGGAGTGGAAAGCTCGAAGGACCGCGGGCGTCATCGGAGCCGCCACCGCACGCGGCCCGGCATGCCCGCGCCCACAATGACCTCACCGTGCACGGGAGGCAAGGCCATGGGCGACAAGGCACAATCACACCCCGGGGCCGCCGGCAGGGCTACGGCGGCCGACCATCCCGCGTCCCTACGGAATGTGGTGCTGGTCGGCCACTCCGGTTCGGGCAAGACGACTCTGGTGGAGGCTCTCGCGCTGACCGCGGGGGCCGTGAACCGGGCGGGCCGTGTGGAGGACGGCGGCACCGTTTCGGACTTCGACGAGATCGAGCACCGGCAGCAGCGCTCCGTGCAGCTCTCTCTCGTGCCCGTCGAATGGGACGGGTTCAAGATCAATCTTCTGGACACCCCCGGATACGCCGACTTCGTCGGAGAGCTGAGGGCCGGTCTGCGAGCGGCGGACGCGGCCCTTTTCGTCGTCTCGGCATCGGACGGCGTGGACGGCTCGACCCGGATGGTGTGGGAGGAGTGCGCGGCGGTCGGCATGCCGCGGGCCATCGTCATCACGCACCTGGAGGCCGCCCGCGCGGACTTCGAGGAGATGACACGGGTGTGCGCGCAGGCGTTCGGCGCGGACGACCCCGACGCCGTACTCCCGCTCTATCTGCCGCTGCACGGCCCGCAGGCGCCCGACGGGCACGCGCCCGTGACCGGGCTGATCGGGCTGCTGTCGCAGCAGCTGTTCGACTACTCCTCCGGGGAGCGCAAGGAGTCCGAGCCGGGTCCGGACCAGCTGCCGCAGATCGAGGAGTCACGCAACCGGCTCATCGAGGGGATCATCTCGGAGAGCGAGGACGAGACCCTCATGGACCGCTACCTCGGCGGGGAGCAGGTCGACATCAAGACATTGATCGAGGACCTGGAGCGGGCCGTGGCCCGCGGGGCCTTCTTCCCGGTCCTGGCCGCCGCCCCCGCGGCCGAGGGCGCCAAGCAGGGCATCGGCACGGTCGAGCTGCTCGAACTGATCACCCGGGGCTTCCCGACCCCGCTGGAGCGGGAGGCGCCCGGGGTCGCCACGGTCGACGGGAAGTCGCGCGAGCTGAAGGCGTGCGATCCGGGCGGGCCGCTGGTAGCGGAGGTCGTGAAGACCTCGTCCGACCCGTATGTCGGCCGGGTCTCCCTGGTCCGGCTGTTCTCCGGCACGCTGCGCCCCGACGAGACGGTGCATGTCTCCGGGCACGGGCTCGCCGACCGCGGGCACGAGGACCACGACGTCGACGAGCGGATCGGCGCCCTGTCGACGCCGTTCGGCAAGCAGCAGCGGCCGGTGACGCACGCCGTCGCGGGCGATCTGGTGTGCGTCGCGAAGCTGAGCCGCGCCGAGACCGGGGACACGCTCTCGGCCAAGGACGACCCACTGCTCATGGAGCCGTGGCAGATGCCCGACCCGCTGCTGCCGCTGGCCATCCACGCGCACAGCAAGGCGGACGAGGACAAGCTCTCGCAGGGGCTGAGCAGGCTGGTCGCCGAGGACCCGACGATGCGCCTGGAGCAGAACCAGGACACCCACCAGGTGGTGCTGTGGTGCCTGGGCGAGGCCCACGCGGACGTCGCCCTGGAACGGCTGCGCAGCCGCTACGGCGTCCAGGTCGACGTCGTACCGCACAAGGTCTCCCTCCGGGAGACGTTCGGGAGCAGGTCCGCGGGACGCGGACGGCATGTGAAGCAGTCCGGCGGGCACGGGCAGTACGCCATCTGCGAGATCGAGGTCGAGCCGCTGCCCGGAGGCTCGGGCATCGTGTTCGTGGACAAGGTGGTGGGCGGAGCCGTGCCCCGGCAGTTCATCCCGTCGGTGGAGAAGGGGGTACGGGCCCAGGCGGCCAAGGGGGTCGCGGCCGGCTATCCCCTGGTCGACGTGCGGATCACGCTGCTCGACGGCAAGGCCCACTCGGTGGACTCCTCCGACGCCGCCTTCCAGACGGCCGGCGCGCTCGCGCTGCGCGAGGCCGCGGCGGACGCCAAGATCCATCTGCTGGAACCGGTGGCCGAGGTGAGCGTGCTGGTCGGCGACGACTACGTGGGCGCCGTGATGAGCGACCTGTCGGGACGGCGCGGCCGGGTGCTCGGCACCGAGCAGGTGGGCTCCGGGCGCACGCTCGTACGGGCCGAGGTGCCCGAGTTCGAGATCGGCCGGTACGCCGTCGACCTGCGGTCCCTCTCGCACGGCACCGCCCGCTTCAGTCGCGCGTACGCACGGCACGAGCCGATGCCGCCCCAGGTCGCCGAAAGGATTCGCGAACAGGCCAAGGAAGCCTCGTAGTCGGCGTTCCCGGAGGGCACCGCACAACCTTCCGGAACGTCATCCTCCGTACGGGCGGGCGGCTTTGGCCGTCCGCCTACGGATGTCGGTGCCTGCGGATACGCTGATCACCTGATCCCGTCATGCCGGATCAGGACGATGACCTGTTCAACAGGTGTGCGGGGCAAGGAAGTCGGGAAGGCCGCAGAAGCGACACCGGCGGCGATCGGGGGCGGGAATGTCGATTGGAACCGAGTGGGACGGACCACAGGTGCCCATCTCCGGCGGCGAGAGCCAGGCGGCGACCTTCGCGCTGGCCTCGGCCGCCTACCGGGACAGTCCGTTCGACGAGATCAAGAAGGCCGACAACGAATGGCACAAGTCGACCGTCAAGCCCGGCCGGATCGCGCTGTTCCGGCCGAATCTGGGCGAGGCCTTCTCGCGGGCCGTGGTCGACCGCATGCTCCGTTCCGGCCGCGCGCCACTCATCCAGTCCTTCGGGATGGATCCCCAGGTCGTCGTGGAGCACAGCCTCGCGGCCAACAACATCCGCAAGGCGCGTGACAACCGGCTGAGCACCGTCATGGTGCTGTGCGGCCTGCTGTTCCTGCCCGGACTGCTGCTGTGGCTGCTGGTCTTCCAGCTCCGCACGTTCGTCGCCAAGCGCGACGACAAGCGGGCCGGGGCGCTCGCCACCACGCTGCTCGTCGCGGTGGGCGCGGTCGCCGCGATCTTCCTGGTCCGCATGCCGTTCACGGGGTTCTGGGCCTGGTATGCGCGCGGGTGCGTCGTCGCCCCGGTGCTGGGCTGGTTCTGGGCCAAGCAGATCTGCGAGCGCACGGCGCAGGACCTGCGCGGGCGCTGGGACGGCCTGCTCTCCGGCAGCAGCGTCGGCGCGAAGATCCCCGAGACGGTGCCGAGCAGCCCCGGTGAGACCGCGGCCGAGCAGCTGCGCCAGTCCCTCGCCCGGCTGAGCGCCGAGCAGCGGTCCAACTCCGTCTTCTACGCCGGGCCCAAGGGCATACTCGGCATGGGCACGCGCTGGGGTTCCTGGCAGCTCGCCGAGGACCTGCTGCCGGCCGATCCCAGCCGGGAGATCCACCCGTTCCGCAGCTGGGACGTCATACGGTCCATCCACGACCAGCTGCGCATGCTGGAGCGCGGCCCACTGAACACCGGCGGGTTCCCCAAGCCGTCCATCAAGCACTGGATCGTCACGCCGATCGGGGAGAACGCGGCAGCGGTGTCCCGGCCGGAGGGCACGGACGTCGAGGCGTACTCGGTCAAGACCCACGCGATACAGGACATCTGCAACAAGCAGCAGTTCGGCAGCGGCGACCGGCACTACCTGGGCGTGCAGTGGACGCTGTGGGACGGGCAGCTGGTGCTCACCATGCTGATCACGGTGACCGTGCTGCATCAGACGCTGCGCATCGAGGTGACCGGGCATGCGCTGGGGCCGGTGCACTCGCTGTTCACCACGAAGCCCGCGGCGCCGACCAAGGAGGTCGCCAAGTCCTTCAAGCCCTGGGAGAACCGGACGATCAAGCTCCCGCTGGTCGGCACGGACGAGGTGGTACGGCTCACCGCGCGGGCGCCGCTGACCTGGTATCCGCCGCTGCTCAACTGGCTCGGCGGCTCGCTGGGCCTGCCCGAGCCGTTCGGTCTGCGGCACGCGTGGGCGGACCGGCCGTGGCGGCACCGCTTCATGGCCGACGATGCGCTGCGTGCGGCCACGCCGGTGCTGCGGGTGGTGCACTCGGCGGCGATCCGGGTGCTGGAGGAGAACGGCGTCGACACGGAGAAGTTCGGCACGCGCTCGGCGTTTCTCAGTACGGCTGTGCAGGATCCGGCGCCGAAGAAGGCCGACCTCTACGACGCGTAGGCCTCCGGCGGTTCGGCCGGGTTTCGTGCGGGTGGGTGGGGGTTCCCGTCCCCTGGGGGCTGCCGCCCCCCAGACCCCCGCTTCGGCCTGGACGGCCTCGTCCTCAAACGCCGGACGGGCTGAAATGTGCGGGCCGGGCTGCGATGTACCGGCCGACCGGCGAAGCGCCGGAAGCGTCGCTCACGTCGTCGGCCAGGCCTCCGCCAGCATCTTCCTCGTGTCGGCCAGGAGCTGCGGGAGCACCTTGGTGTGGCCCACCACCGGCATGAAGTTCGTGTCGCCGCCCCAGCGGGGGACGATGTGCTGGTGGAGGTGGGCCGCGATGCCCGCGCCCGCGACGGTGCCCTGGTTCATGCCGATGTTGAAGCCGTGGGCGCCGGAGGCGGTGCGCAGGGCCGTCATGGCCTGCTTGGTCAGCTCGGCGAGCTCGGCGGTCTCCGGGCCGGTCAGGTCCGTGTAGTCGGCGACGTGGCGGTACGGCACCGTCATCAGGTGGCCGCCGTTGTACGGGTAGAGGTTCAGCACCGCGTAGACGTGTTCGCCACGGCGGACGATCAGACCGTCCTCGTCGGACTTGGCCGGGATCGAGCAGAAGGGGCAGCCGTCGTCGGCACCCGGGCCGCTCGGCTTGTTCTCGCCCTGGATGTAGGCCATCCGGTGGGGTGTCCACAGGCGCTGGAACGCATCCTGCGTCCCCACTCCGATCTGCTGCTCCGGCTCACTCGTCATGCTACGCAGCATATGGCTTCGCCCGTTCGTGGCGTGTCGCCGGGGCGTCCCGGGACGGGGAAGGGCAGGGCCCCGGGGATGTCGTCCACCCGCCGGGGCCCCGAGGCGAGCAGGGTCAGACCTGCGTCCGGTCCTGCACCACCTTCGCGATCTTGGCGATCGCCTCGTCGAACGGGATGCCGTTCTCCTGCGAGCCGTCGCGGTAGCGGAAGGAGACCGAGCCGGCCGCCATGTCGTCGTCGCCCGCGATGACCATGAAGGGCACCTTCTGCTTCTGGGCGTTGCGGATCTTCTTCTGCATACGGTCGGAGGAGGCGTCCACCTCCACGCGCAGGCCCTGCTTCTTCGCCGCCGCGGCGAACTTCTGCAGGTAGTCGACGTGCGCGTCACCGATCGGGATGCCGATCGCCTGGACCGGGGCCAGCCAGGCGGGGAAGGCGCCGGCGTAGTGCTCCAGGAGCACCGCGAAGAAGCGCTCGATCGAGCCGAAGAGGGCCCGGTGGATCATGACCGGACGCTGCTTGGAGCCGTCGGCGGCCGTGTACTCCAGGTCGAAGCGCTCGGGCAGGTTGAAGTCGAGCTGGATGGTCGACATCTGCCAGGTGCGGCCGATCGCGTCCTTGGTCTGGACGGAGATCTTCGGGCCGTAGAAGGCGGCGCCGCCCGGGTCGGGGACCAGCGGCAGGCCCTGCTTCTCGGCGACCTGGCGGAGAGTCTCCGTGGCCTCCTCCCAGACCTCGTCGGAGCCGACGAACTTCTCCGGGTCCTTGGTGGACAGCTCCAGGTAGAAGTCGGTCAGGCCGTAGTCACGGAGCAGGCCGAGGACGAAGGTGAGCGTCTTGTCGAGCTCGTCCGACATCTGCTCACGGGTGCAGTAGATGTGCGCGTCGTCCTGGGTGAAGCCGCGGGCCCGGGTCAGGCCGTGCACGACGCCCGACTTCTCGTACCGGTACACGGTCCCGAACTCGAAGAGGCGCAGCGGCAGTTCACGGTACGAGCGGCCGCGCGCGTCGAAGATCAGGTTGTGCATCGGGCAGTTCATGGGCTTGAGGTAGTAGTCCACGCCCTCGTCGAGCTGCATGGGCGGGTACATGCCCTCGGCGTACCAGTCGAGGTGGCCCGACGTCTCGAAGAGCTTCCCCTTGGTCGCGTGCGGGGTGTAGACGAACTCGTAGCCCTCTTCCTCGTGGCGGCGCCGCGAGTAGTCCTCCATCACGCGGCGGACGATGCCGCCCTTGGGGTGGAAGACGGCGAGGCCGGAGCCGATCTGCTCCGGGATGGAGAACAGGTCGAGCTCGTTGCCCAGCTTGCGGTGGTCGCGCTTCTCGGCCTCGGCGAGGAAGTCGAGGTACGCCTTCAGCTCGTCCTTTGACGGCCAGGCGGTGCCGTAGATGCGCTGGAGCATCGGGTTCTTCTCGCTGCCGCGCCAGTAGGCGGCCGCGTTGCGCATCAGCTTGAACGCCGGGATCAGCCGGGTGGAGGGCAGGTGGGGACCGCGGCAGAGGTCCTTCCAGCACAGCTCGCCGGTCTTGGCGTCCAGGTTGTCGTAGATCGTCAGCTCGCCGGCGCCGACCTCGACGTCCGCGCCGTCCTCGGAGGAGGCGGAGCCCTTGAGGCCGATCAGTTCCAGTTTGTACGGCTCGGCGGCGAGCTCCTCGCGGGCGGCCTCGTCGGTGACCACACGGCGGGAGAACTTCTGGCCCCGCTTCTGGATCTCCTGCATCTTCTTCTCGACGGCCTTGAGATCCTCGGGGGTGAACGGCTTCTCGACGTCGAAGTCGTAGTAGAAGCCGTCCTTGACCGGCGGGCCGATGCCCAGCTTGGCTTCGGGGAAGATCTCCTGCACGGCCTGGGCCATGACGTGCGCGGTGGAGTGGCGCAGGATGTTCAGGCCGTCCTCGGAGGAGATCTCGACGCCCTCGACGGTCTCGCCGTCCTTGAGCTCGTAGGTGAGGTCCTTGAGCTCGCCGCCCACGCGCGCCGCGATGATCGAGCGCTCGCCGGCGAAGAGGTCGGCGGCCGTAGTGCCCGTCGTCACCACGCGTTCTTCCCGCTCGGAATCGCGTTGGATGATCACACGGACGTCTGACACCGGTCTCTCCTGACTGCAGGTGGGGTGCGGCGCCATACCGGGAGCGCGCGCAATAGGGGATCGTACCGACCCGGACCGGCCGACCGCGAAACGGTCACCCACAGTCCCCGGCCAGTCGCAACCCCGTGCCCATCGCGGCCGTCCTCAGTCGCAGTCCTCCCCACTGCACGCCTCCTCGAAGAAGTCGAGGTTCTCCTGGAGCGACTTCAGCAGCCGGTCCCGCTCGGCCTCGTCCACCTGCACCGGTACGACCCCGGAGGCCCCGGTCAGCCGCCGGAAGCCGCCGCGGCTCTCCAGCCGCCCGTGCACCCGCACCGGCAGTCCGACGAGGTGGGCGTGTCCGGCTATCCGGTAGTCCTCCTCGTCCAGCGTCACGCGTACGTGCGGCACCTCGGCACCCGCGAGCACCCGCAGCCGTACGCTGCCCTCGCCGCGCGGCCCCGACCGGCGCATCCGGACGACGGAACCGGTGATCCGCACCGGCACGGACGGTTCGTCGCGCAGATAGCGGGCGCCCGCCTCGCGCAGGGCGGGCAGGTCGCCGGGCGAGAACTCGACCGGTTCGGCGGACGCCGCGCAGTCCTCGGGGACGCCCGCGGCCGGCGCCCACTCGACGGCGATCCGGGCTCCCTCGGTGCCGCGCACCAGGGCGACGAGGGACTCGGTGAGCTCCCGGCTGACGCCGGCCTCGACCGCGCCGTCGAAGGCGTCCATGCCGCCGGTGGCCCGCTGGTAGTCGATGGCCTCGCGGATGGCGTACAGGGCCTGCTGGAGGCGTACGGCGAGCGGGCGGGCGGCGGCCACGGGGGCGAAGGCGGTGAGCCTGCGGCCACCGGTCGCCGAGCCGACCAGGACGTTCTCCAGCATCACGGCCGCCGACCGACGGTGCCGGGCGCCGTAGTAGCCCGCACGCGCGCGTGTGGCGAGCGCGGCCGCGAGCAGCATCTGCCGGGCGGCCGTGCGCAGCTGTTCCTCGACCGTCCAGGGCGCGGTGTCCACCGGTCCGGGCGGTACGTCCCGCCACCAGCGGATCTCGTCGCTGGGCACGGCGAGTCCGACGAGGACCTCACGCGCCGAGGGGTTGCCGCTGCGGGACAGGGCGACCAGGGCCTCGCCGAGCAGGTCGTCGCTGTCGGGGAAGGCCCGGCTCTCGGGCACCAGCAGGCTGGTCCCGCCGCCGCCCGGCCCGGGCGGGGTCCAGCGGCCGTAGCGCCCGGGGGCGCCGCCGCGCCGCTGCCAGCCGTGCCGGTGCAGCAGGGCGCCGAGCACGGCGGGGTCGACGTCGGCGGGGTCGGGGGGACGGTTCCAGTGGGCGGCGTCCCCGGTGACGGGATGCGGCCTGCCCTCCCGCAGGGGCTCGTCGTACGGACGGTCCCTCATGGTCTGCCTCCCGTCCCGACCCGCGTCATGATCTCGCACAGCGCCCGGTCGTCGAAGATGCGCGAGGTCGGGATCCGAACGGTGGTCCGGTGCCGGCCGGTGATCGGGTGGCCGGCCAGGTTGACCCAGTAGCAGCAGTGCCGCAGGTCGAGCCGGTCGTGGCTGGCGCGCAGCCAGTCGTCCTGGGAGCGGGGCACCAGCATCACGACGAGGATCTTGTGCACCGAGACCGGGGTGCGGGCGAGCTTGCGCAGATGGTCGTTGTCGAGGGTGAAGGAGAAGAAGCGGCCCGGCGGGTTCGGCGCGATCTGGTACGTGCACTTCAGCTGCACCTTGATGGTCACCTCGTCGTCGACGGTGTGGCCGGGTGAGCCATGGCTGACGTGCCAGTCGATGCCGTTGTCCGGGAACGGCTGCGACAGCGAGCAGCCGGCCGCCGCGGCGACCGCGTGCAGATAACCCACCTGCAGTGTCTCCATGCAGGCGGTGGTGGCGAGTGTGCCGCGATGGGGTGCCGTCCGTTCGGGCAGCAGCCCGCCCCGCTCGGGCTGCGCTATCACCATGACCAACAGCCTTCCAAGCCAAGTGTTTCCCCGCTGCGGGCCGCTGAACTGCAAAGACCCGCACTCCTGTTGTGTCCTTCCGGCGTACGGCGCAAACAGCCCGGGTATCACCAAACAGGCAGAAGACGGGACGTCAGCTGCCGTGGGTGAACGAGGAGTTGTGTTGCGATGACGTGCTGGTACGAGGGGCCGCTGGCCGCCTTCGACACGGAGACCACGGGCGTGGACGTCGAGACCGACCGGATCGTGTCGGCCGCCGTCGTCGTCCAGGACGCCCCGGGCACCCGGCCCCGGGTGACCCGTTGGCTGGTCAACCCGGGTGTGCCGGTGCCGGAGGCGGCGACGGCGGTGCACGGGCTGACGGAGGAACATCTGCAGCGCAACGGCCGCTGGCCGGCGCCGGTGATGTTCGAGATAGCGGAGGAGCTGGCCGAGCACGCGACCATGCACCGCCCGCTGGTGGTGATGAACGCGCCGTTCGATCTGACGCTCCTGGACCGCGAGTTGCGCCGCCATCGCGCGTCGTCGCTCGACCGCTGGTTTGAGTCGTCACCGCTGTTGGTGCTCGACCCGCGGGTCCTGGACAAGCACCTCGACCGCTACCGCAAGGGCCGCCGCACGCTGACGGACCTGTGCGCGCACTACGGCGTCGTGCTGGAGGGCGCGCACGACGCGGGCGCGGACGCGCTGGCCGCGCTGGAGGTCGTACGGGCGCTCGGGCGGCGCTTCGCGACCCGGCTGGAGCGCCTGTCCCCCGCCGAACTGCACACCCTGCAGACCACCTGGCACGCGGCACAGGCCCGCGGCCTGCAGGCCTGGTTCGCACGCAGCGGCTCGGACGAGGCGGTGAGCACGGACTGGCCGCTGCGACCGGAGCTGCCGGCGGCGGCGTAGCGGCTCAGGGGCCCGGCATCGGACCCCGGTGATGGGCCGACAAAAAAGCCGGTCCGCGAGTTGCGGACCGGCTCTTTCCCGGTGGGCGATACTGGGTTCGAACCAGTGACCTCTTCGGTGTGAACGAAGCGCTCTCCCACTGAGCTAATCGCCCGGGAACGCACTGAACAATACAGGTCCGGGCGGGCTTCCTTCAAACCGCTTCGAGGTACGCGGCCAGGCCGCGCCGCCCGGCCCGCATCATCAGCCGGTGGTTGGCGCGGAAGAACGGGCGTCCGGGCACGGCCAGTCGCCGCAGCAGGGGCTTGCCGACGTCGACCACCTGGTCGTAGCGGGCGAGGGTGCCGGAGCCGTCGGGGGTGACGGTCCAGCGGGCCCAGCCGTCCATGTCGCCGGACAGCGCCGTCTCCAGGACCCCGGCGGCCGGGTCGCGGCGCACCTCGCGCGCGGTGAAGGTCAGGTCGTACGGGAGGAACGCGCGGATGGTGAACAGGCCCGTGGTGTCGTCGAGACGGTGCACCGAGCGCACCTGGGGCCACCAGCACGGGTAGTCCTGGGGACGCTCCAGGGCCCCGTAGACGACGCCGGCCGGCGCAGTCAGGGACCACAGGCTGAGGAAGCGGTAGTGGGTCCAGTCCATGGGCGGAGTCTGCCCGTACCCAGCGCCGCACACCGGGATCTGAGTACGTTCTGAGTATGCGCACTCATGTCGGGTGACGTGACGCGGACCACACTCCAGGGCATGACGTACCCTCTGCCCCCGGTCGAGGAGCTGCGGCTCATCGATGCGGAGCTGTGGCAACTCGACGCCCGCCGGGCCCAGTTGCTGACCCGCCGCGCCCGGCTGGTCGCCGCCCTGCACCGTCCGGTGCCGCCGATGCCCCTCGCGCCGCCGCGCCCCGAGGCCTCCGCGCCACGCGTGCAGAACGTGCTGCTCGTGCTCGGCGGTGTGCTCCTGACCATCGCGGCGGTGGCGTTCACGCTGGTCAGCTGGGGGCATCTGGGCATCGCCGGGCGGGCCCTGGTGCTCGGCGCGGTCACCCTGGCCGCGCTCGCGGCGCCGGTGGCGCTGCTGAAGCGGGGGCTCGGATCCACGGCCGAGTCGGTGGCGGGTCTGGGTCTCGCGCTGACCGTGCTCGACGCGTACGCGCTGCACGAGGTGGCGTTCACCGGCACGGGCGGCATGGCATACGCGGCGCTCGCCGCGGCGGCACTGGCGGGACTGTGGGCGGCGTACGGGCTGCTGCCGCCGACGGCACGGCTGCGCTCGCCCGTCCCCGCCGCGCTGCTCTCGGCCCAACTCCCACTGCTTCTCTGGGCGCTGGCAGTGGGCGGGGGCCCGTACCGCATCGCGTCGGCGCTCCTGGCGACGGCCGGGTTCGACACGGTCGTAGCACTCCTGAGCACCGCCGGGGCCGTCCGCCTCGTCGCCGCCCTCGGCGCGTGCGGCACGGGCGCCCTCGGCACATGGACGGCCGGCTGGCTCTCCTGGGACGCAGCCGGCCCGAGCGCCGCCGCCCGTGCGGCGGCGCTCCTCGCCCTCGCGGCGGTGATCGCGCTCGGCGCCGCATGGCGCCTGGAGCAGCCGGTCACCGCCGCGGGTGGCGCTGTGGCGGGTGGTCTGCTGCTGGTGACGGCGTTCGGCGGCCTCCTGCGCGTGACGCTGCCGGACGACTGGACGGTGCCCGGCCATCTGGCCTTGGGCGTCGCCCTGCTGGCGGCCGTACGAGCTCCGCTCCCCGAGCCAGTACGCCGTGGTCTTCTGCTGGCCTCGGGCAGTGTCCAGGCCCTGGCGCTGCTGTGGACCGTCCCGTTGGTCGCCGTCACCCTCCTGGGCCCCGTCGCCCGGGCGACACACGTCTGGTCCGGCGCCCCGTCCGACGCGCGCGCCACGGTGACGGCCGACGCGCCGTGGCCGCCGCACGCGGTGGCGGTGCCGGTCGTCCTCGCGGTCGTCACCGCCGTACTGCTACTGGCAGTCCGCAATACGACCTGGCGCCCACGGGCCCTCGTCGGCGCCCTGACCCTGGCGTGGGCCACCGCTCTCGTCCTCCCGGCGGTGCTCGAACTGCCGTATGCCGCCGGGCTGTCGGTCCAGGGGGTCACGACGGGGGCACCGCTGCTGGTGGCCGGATCCATACGTCGCCACGCCTTCGCGCAGGAGCCCGACCGCCCGAGCGCGCAGGCGACCGCCTACCTGCCCGCGCAGGTGACCGCCCTGGTCCTCGCGCTCCTCGCCTCCCTTGCCCTCTCCTTCGGCGCGCTCGCGTCGCGGACGGCGACCTTGACCGTGCTCTGCGCCCTGACGGCGCTGTTCGCGGGGGCATCCCTCGTCTCGCGTCTCGCCCCGGTCACGGCCCCCGCCGCGCTCACCCACGCCTCCGCGCTCGCCGTCGCCACGGGCGCCGCCGCCGACTGGCAGCCGTCCCACACGGCCCTGCTCGTGCTGGCGGTCCCCGTGGCCGCCGCGCTCCTCGCCGCGCGTCTCGGCGACTCCCCCGCGACCGTTCCGGTGGAGGCGGCGGGAGCGGCGGCCGGGCTGCTCGCGGCCGGGCTCGCCCTCGCCGACCCGCCGATGCTGGCCCTGGTGCTCGGCCTGTGCGCAGTGATCACCGCGGGCGTGGCGATCCGCCCCGACCGCCGCCCCGCCGGCTATGCGTCCGCGGCCCTGTTCGCCCTGGCCGCCTGGGTGCGGCTGGCGTCCTGGGGTGTCTCGGCACCCGAGGCGTACACGCTCCCGGTCACCGTCCCGGCGCTGTTCCTCGGCGTACTGCGCAGGCGGCACGATCCGCGGACCTCGTCCTGGACGGCGTACGGCCCCGGACTCGGCGCCACCTTGCTGCCGAGCCTCGCCGCCGCCTGGGGCGACCCACACTGGACCCGTCCCCTGCTGCTGGGCACGGCGGCGCTCCTGCTCACCCTGCTGGGCGCCCGGCACCGGCTGCAGGCGCCGCTCGTGCTCGGCGGCGGCGTGCTCACCCTGGTCGCGCTGCACGAACTCGCCCCGTACCTCGTGCAGATGGCCGGCGCGCTGCCCCGCTGGGTGCCTCCCGCCCTCGCCGGACTGCTCCTGCTCGCGCTCGGGGCGACGTACGAGCAGCGCATCCGGGACGTCCGGCGGGTGCGGGAGGTCCTCGGGAAGATGAACTGAGCGGTTACGACGGCATCTTGTCGCCGAGCAGCGCCAGGTTCTCGATGGCGGCGAGGCCGTAGAGCGCGGTGTCGTTCGAGGACACCCAGCTCGCCTCGCCGCCCTCGACCAGCGTGGCCGGGCCGGTCAGCTGCTCCGTCTTCCACGGCGAGGACTCCGCATAGCCGTCGGAGCTGTAGAACTTCGTCCAGGCACGCTTGGCGAGCGTCGCGTCGCCGGTCTGTACGGCGGCATAGGCGTCGAGGCGCGAATGGCCCTGGAAGAGCAGCAGGGTGCCGAAGTTGGAGCCGTAACGGGCCGTCTGCTCGGCCTTGGTGGCGTTGAAATAGCGGCAGTAGTCGAGGTAGGCCTCCTTGAACCGCGGCATGTCGACGAGGTGGATGAGCTCGGCGCACAGTTCGTTGAGGCCGAAGACGGCGGAGAGGTGGGACACCGAGACCACGGGCGCCTCGGCGACGGCGAACCTGCCGGTGTCGAGGTCGTACAGACCGCTGCCCTGCACGAAGCCGTTGGGCTGGGCGGCGATGGTCTCCATGGTGGACAGCACGCGCGCCTTGGCCTTCTCCCACTTGGGGCCCTTGCGCTCCCACTCGGTGAGCCAGGCCGACACCAGTCCGCTCCAGTCGGTGCCGAAGCCGATGGACAGGGCGTGCCGGTCGGGTGTGTACGGCTCGGTGCGGATCTTGCGGATCGGGTCGAGGACGAGGAACGTCTCGTCGGAGTCGACATTGGCGTGCATGAGGTCGCCGACGCGCTCGTCGGCGGTGAGGAAGTAGTAGTAGCGCCGGTAGGTGGTGTTGGCGATGCGCTGCTGCTTGGCGCTGTCGGCGAAGTGCTGCACGCCGTGCCGGGTACCGAGTCCGGCCCATTTACCCAGGTGGTAGACGTCGACCTCGCCGGTGTGCCGGGTCATGGCCTCGGCGAAGCGGAAGATGTCGGCGCGGCCGGAGCGCAGGTAGGCGAACCAGAGCCACAGGTCGGGCGACAGCTCGGAGTTGTCCCAGGCGTAGCCGCCGACGTCGTACCGCCACTGGTGCCGGACCGTGTCATAGGTGTGCATGATGTCGCCGTAGTCCCAGAAGCCGTACCAACGGCGCATCTCCACCTGGTCCTTGTAGTAGGTGAAGAGGAAGTCGAGGTGGTCCTCGATCTTCGCCTTGGCGGCCGTCGAGCGGTCGGGTTCGGAGTAGAGGCCGGGGCCGAAGACCTTGGCCTTGATCAGCTGCTTGGGCGGGGCGGCGAGCTGCGGCAGGACGCGGACCGCGGCGACCTGGTCGGCGAGGGTCTGCGGGTCCGGGGTGGACTCGTCGGCCCAGAAGAGGAGTTCGGAGGTGCGGGCGATGCCGTAGGGGGTGCCGAACTCGGGCTCGTAGTCCTCGTAGGTGATGTTGAGTCCCTCCAATTGCTCGGGGTAGGTGTCCTGGCCCATGCCGTCGTGGTAGAAGCGCAGGTCCATGGGCTGTGCCTCGGGCGACCAGAGCCAGAGGGTGACGGTCGCCTCGTCGGTGTGGGCGTCGCGGATGTCGAGCTGGGCGGGGAATTTCTCCCAGAAGTCCCTGAGCCCGAAGGAGAATCCGCCGCTCGCCCCGCCCACATAGCCGAACCCGGAGGCCCGCCCGCCACCGCCGGCGGCGATCCAGCCGTACCCCTTCCTCGTCCGCTTGCGGACGGTGAAGCCGTCGGCGGAGAGCTGGGAGAGGGTGTAGTCGCCCCACTGCGGGATGTACTGGAGCCGGGTCGTGACGCGCTGGTCCCAGGTGGCGGGATCGGGCAGTTTCCGCCCCGCGTACTGGGCCGCCTGCACGGCCGCCCCCGGGTCGCGGCGCAGCCCGGTGATGCCCTGGACGGCCTCCCGCAACAGGCCCGTTCCCTCGCCGCCGATGCGGATGTGCCGGTCGTAGGCGGCGTCCCGCATGGGCACGGTGAAGCGGACGCCGAGCCCGCGGACGAAGTCGCCGCTCGCCTTCCCCGGCTCCTGCGTCCCGTCGTAGGTGATCGTGTGCACCATCCGGAAGGAGCCGGCGCCCGCGTAGAAGTAGAGCCGGATCGAGAACGGCAGCCAACTGCGGTCGCCCTTGCGGTGCTTGCCGTCGATGCGGACCACGGCGCGGACCGGTCCGTCCTGCTCGACGGTGACCGACGCGATCGCGCCGTCGAAGCGCTCGGTCTTCACCGTGCCCTGGTCCTCGTCCTCGATCTCCGGTCGGCGGAGGAGGACGAGACGGCCGTTCCTGGCGATCTCCTTCGAGCCGCGGGTGACCGACTTGACGAGCGCGGCACCGGACGTGCCGATCCGGACGGTGATGACGCCCGTCGACACATCGACGGTCCCACCGCTCTTGTCGACGGTCACCTTCTTGTCGGGGGACTGCGGCGCGCCTGCCGCGAGGGTGAGCTTTCCGCTGCCCGAGGAGACCGCGTGCGCGGTCCACTTGAGGGAGCCGTCCGGCCAGTGGGCGATCGGCCAGGACTGCACGGGCACGGCCCTGCCGTCCGAGTCCGTCAGCGCGAAGGTCTGGTCCTCCTGGTACGCGCCCATCGGCCAGGGCACGCCGACGGTGGAGCCGGGGGCCGCGCCGAGGCCGCCGTCCTCCAGCCAGTCGAGGGTCACCGGGTCCGCGTCGGCGGCCTGGGCTCTCGGCGCGGCCTGGGCGTCCTTCGACCCCAGTGCCCAGCTGAACTGGGCGGCGGCTCCGGCAACGGCCGCTGCCTTGAGGAGGGACCTGCGGGGAATGGGAGACATGAGAAATTCCGCCTTTCCTTTCCGTGCGAGTGCAAGGTGGTCAGGGCAAAGGTGATCAGGGGCATGACAGTGCGAGGTACGGCACCGAGGCACCGACCCTGATCGAGGAACCGCCGCTCAGCGGCGGCGGTACCGCTCCTCCACGGCGACGGCCGCGGCCACGACGGCCCCCAGCACGGGGACCGCGAGCGGCGCGATGAGCAGCGCGGAGCAGACGACGAGCACAGCTCC
The DNA here is from genome assembly GCF_055558775.1 of Streptomyces sp. NPDC025638. Taxonomy (NCBI): domain Bacteria; kingdom Bacillati; phylum Actinomycetota; class Actinomycetes; order Kitasatosporales; family Streptomycetaceae; genus Streptomyces; species Streptomyces sp. NPDC025638. Next base: position 73,623 of record NZ_JBVHLX010000008.1, read on the forward strand.
GCCGACGAGCAGGAAGGATCCGGCGGGGTCGAGCACGGTACGACGGCCCGCGTCCGCGAGCAGAGCGCGCCAGGTGTTCCCCGGCGCCCAGACCGCGGCCGCCCGCAGCGCGGCGACGGCGAGCCCGATCACCGCGAACATCCCCGCGGCCCCGACGAGCGGCCCACCCGGCAGTCCGGCTCGCACGGCCTGGACGTCCACCCAGGCGGCGGCCACCGCACCCCACCCGACGGCGCCGACGACCCAGCCGCCGCGCAGGGCGGCCCGGAAGTCCACGACGAACTCCCGCCACCCCCCGCGCTCATGGGCCGTACGCCGCCGCAGATGCCGGGCGCCGGCCGCAAAGGCCGCCGGCCAGGTGACGACCCCCAGCGAGGCCACGGCGATCCACACGCCCGTGAGCAGGCACTCGGCGAAGACAGCGAACCTCTCCGCGAACACCGACTCGCGCCGCACCCTCACCCGTACGTCGGCCACGGCTTCAGCCCTTCAGTCCGGAGGTCGCCATGCCGTCGATCAGATACCGCTGGAAGGCGAGGAAGAACAGCAGTACGGGCAGCAGCGCGACCAGCGACATGGCGATCATGCCGCCGTAGTTGGCGGCCACGCCGTCGGAGTCGCGGAACATCATCAGCCCCAGGGAGACGGTGTACTTGCCGGGCTCGTTGAGGTAGATCAGCGGGCCCATGAAGTCGTTCCAGGCGTTGATGAAGGTGAAGATCGCGCTGGTGATGAGCGCGGGCCTGCACAGCGGCAGCACGATCGACCAGTAGATGCGCAGATGACCGCAGCCGTCCAGCCGGGCGGCCTCGTCCAGCTCGCGGGGCAGGTTCCGCATGAACTGCACCATGAGGAAGACGAAGAAGGCCTCCGTGGCGAGGTACTTGCCGATCAGCAGCGGAGCGTAGGTATTGATCCAGTGCAGCTTCTGGAACATCACGTACTGCGGGATCAGGAGTACGTGGTACGGCAGCAGCAGCGTGCCGATCATGAGTGAGAACAGCAGGTTCCGGCCGGCGAACCTGATGCGGGCGAAGGCGTACGCGGTCAGCGAGCAGGAGATCAGGATGCCGACGACGGAACCGACCGCGTAGAAGAGGGAGTTCTGGAAGAACGTCCAGATGGAGATGTCGGCTATGCCGTCCGCGAGGCCCTTGAAGTTCCCGAGGACCGGATGGCCCGGGAACAGCTGGAGGCTGTTGATGATGTCCTTGCTGGGCTTGAACGAGGCGCCGACGACCCAGACGACCGGGTAGAGGATGACGGCGAGGATCAGCAGGGCGCCCAGGTGCCAGCCGAGCGAGCCGGTCCGCCGACGGCCCACTCCCGTCGCCTTCGTCGTCATGACACTCATCGGGCCTCCTCCTCGTAGTGCACCCACTTCTTCTGGGACCACAAGAGGACGGCCGTCACCAGAGCCACGGCGAGCAGCAGCATCCAGGCCATCGCCGCGGCGAAGCCCATCTGGGAGTTCTTGAAGCCCTGCTGGTAGAGGTAGCAGGTGTAGACGAGCGTGGCGTCCGCGGGCCCGCAGTAGGTGTTGGAGACGACGTACGCCGACCCGAAGATCTGGAACGAGTGGATGGTCTCCAGGAGCACGTTGAAGAACAGCACCGGGGAGATCATCGGCAGGGTGATGTTCCAGAACTTCCTCAGCGGCCCCGCGCCGTCCATCTCGGCGGCCTCGTAGAGCTCCCTGGGCACCTGTTTGAGCCCGGCCAGGAAGATCACCATCGGCGCCCCGAACTGCCAGACGGTGAGCGCCACCAGGGAGTACAGGACCCAGTCGGCGTTGCCGACCCAGCCGCCGACGTGGAAGCCGAGGAAGGACTGCGTACGGTCCACGACGGCGCCGTCGGAGAAGAGCGACCGCCAGACGAAGCCGACCGACACGCTCGCGCCGATGAGCGAGGGCGCGTAGAAGGCGGCCCGGTAGAAGGCCTGGCCACGGCGGCTCTGCGCGAGCAACAGGGCGACGCCGAGGGCGAGCAGCAGCTTCAGCGGGGTGCCGATGACCACGTACTTGGCCGTCACCTCGACCGACTTCTGCCACCGGGGGTCGTCGAACATCTTGCTGAAGTTGTCGAACCCGACCCACTTCGGGGTGTTGAAGAGGTTGTAGTCCGTGAAGGCGAAGTAGAGCGAGGCGGCCATCGGGCCCGCGGTCAGCAGCAGAAAGCCCGCGATCCACGGGGACATGAACAGATAGCCGGCGAGGTTCTCCCGGCGGCTCCGCCGCCCCCTGGCCGTGGGGGCGGCGGAGCGGGCCTTCCGGGTGGCGGGCACGGATTCCTTGACGAGCGTCACGGAGGTTCCCATCGGACTTGTCAGGCTGATCGGGCGGTCGGGCTGATCGGGCTTGTCGGCCTGATCGGACTGAGGCGCAGCCCGCTCAGGCTTGGAAGGCGGCCTCGGACTCGGTGAAGAACTGCTTGACCGAGTTCGCGACCGTGGTCTTGCCCTGTCCGAGGTCACCGCCGATGCGCAGGAAGGCGGCCTCGACGGTGTCGGCACCGGAGGGGTGCGGCGTGATCGTGCCGAGGACGCCGGACTTGGCGGTGTCCTCCTCGTACTGCGCGATCTCCTGGCTCACCGCGTCGGTCGGCTTGAACGCCGCGTACTGCTCGGTGCTCGCCAGGATGCCCCGGTCGTAGCCCATGATCTTGCCGACCTCGGGGTCGTGGACCATGAAGTCGATGAACTGGGCGACTTCCTTGGGGTGCGCGGTACGGGCCGAGGCGCTCAGCATCAGCGACGCCAGGTACTGGCCGGTGTGCGTGCCGTCCACCGTGGGGATCGGGGCCAGGCCGTAGGTGCTGCTGCCCTCCGCCGAGTAGCGGACCGTGAAGTTGTCCCAGGTGAACTCCGAGCCGCCGTGGCCGGCGGAGAGCGAGGACTTGGGCTGGTCCTGGGAGACGACCTTCGGGTCGGTGACGATGCCGGCCTTCACGCGGTTGTAGCCGTCCTGCCACCACTCCGTCAGATCGGCCTGGTCGAAGCCGAGCCCGTCCTTGGTGAAGAACGCCTTGCCGTTCTGCCGGAGGTACAGGTCGTAGAGGTACATGATGGTGAAGTAGCCGGTGTCGCCGGGGATCCTGGTCTTGTCGTGGATGGTCTTCAGGGCCTTGAAGTACTCGTCCCAGGTCCAGCCCGCCCGCGGATCCACGCCCGCCCGCTGGAAGACCTTCTTGTCGACGACCAGCGCCATGGTGTTCGAGCCGACGGGCACACCGAGCTGCTTGCCGTCCACCTCGCCGACCTTGGTGACACCGGTGCGGAAGTGATCCAGGCTCAGATTGCCTGCCTGCACCTGGGACTTCAGGTCGAGAAGAATGCCTCTCTTGTCGTACTTCCGAAGAAATCCGACGGCATTCTGGAAAACGTCCGGCGGATTTCCGCCCGCGGCCTGCGTCTGAAACTTCTCCCAGAACGAGAGATACGTCTGGAAGTCGGTCTTGACCTTGATCTTCGGATACTTCTTCTCGAAGAGCGCGATGCTCTGATTGATCCTTTTCGCCCGCTCCTCGGCACCCCACCACGAGTAACGGATCGTCACCGTCCCGCCCCCGGAACCGCTGTCGCCGCCGCACCCCGTCGTAGCGGCCAGCCCGAGCGCGGCCGCCGATGCCCCGGCCGCCTTCAGGATCGTTCGCCTCTCCACATTCCCGCTGGTTCCCACAGTCGAACCCTCCCCGCGCGTCACCGCTGCGCACATGAATCGTTTCAAGTAAGCGCTTGCTGGCACAAGGTACGGAGGGCCCAGAGGCGCGTCAATGACTCGGACAGAATTTCTCGTCGCGGTCGCCGGGCGGCAGGGCGGCGGGGCCGAGGAGGGACCCGGGGGCGATTGGAAGGTTTGGGCCGCCCCGGAGCCGTCGCACCTGGGCGTTTGACTCCTGCGGCCGGCCCGAATCGCCCAATGGCCGAGCCGATGCCTCACAGCGCAGAGGGACGCGGCCGACGCCGAACGACCGACGGCCCGCCTGCAGTGATGCAGACGGGCCGTCGGTCCCGGGTGGGCGATACTGGGTTCGAACCAGTGACCTCTTCGGTGTGAACGAAGCGCTCTCCCACTGAGCTAATCGCCCGGGCGCAGGGAGAACATTACCCCATGTCAGGGGGTGCCTCCGACCAGCGCCGACCGGTGCGGATCACTGATGCTCGAGCTTCCAGGGCATCACGACGCCGAACTTCCAGAGGTAGATCCCGACGAGGACGGCCACGATCACCAGGCCGATCACCGTCAGCGCGATGTTGCGCCGCCGGACCTTCGGGTCCAGCGCCCGCTGGGCCGCCTCGGTGACCTTGCGCTTGGTCCAGCGGAGCACGAGCTGGGCCCAGACGAACTCGGTGGCCCAGATCGCCATACCGCCGAAGATCACCACCCAGCCGGGTCCCGGCAGCGGCAGCAGGACGATGCCCGCGACGACGACCGCCAGACCGACGACGAAGATGCCGACCTGCCAGCTCACGTGCAGGGCGCGCCGCGCCTTGATGAACTCCGGCGCCTTCGATCCGAGCCCGCCCTCGACGCGCACCCCGTCAGCCTCCGCCTCGCCGGACGCCACCGCGACGTCGCTCGGCTCGTTACTCCCCGTATCCATGCAGCCAAACCCTACCCGAGTGAAACAGGTCACCGGAATGGTCGTACCTCGCGTACTGGTTCTCGGCCGGAAGAGTTACGTAAAGACACGCAAAACACTCAGAGGGGTTTACAACGGCACCGTAGGTGGCATGTCGATTTCGCCGACGTGCGAATCCCCGAGCGCACACTGAGCGAAAGGCCCTGGCGCTTATGAACACCACGGTCAGCTGCGAGCTGCACCTGCGCCTCGTTGTGTCGAGCGAGTCCTCCTTGCCTGTCCCCGCAGGCCTGCGGTACGACACGGCCGACCCCTACGCCGTGCACGCCACCTTCCACACCGGAGCCGAGGAGACCGTCGAGTGGGTGTTCGCCCGCGACCTCCTCGCCGAGGGTCTGCACCGGCCCACAGGCACCGGCGACGTCCGCGTCTGGCCGTCCCGCAGCCATGGCCAGGGCGTCGTGTGCATCGCCCTGAGCTCCCCGGAGGGGGAAGCCCTGCTCGAGGCCCCTGCGCGGGCCCTGGAGTCCTTCCTGAAGCGGACGGATGCCGCCGTGCCTCCCGGCACGGAACACCGGCACTTCGATCTGGATCAGGAGCTCTCGCACATCCTGGCGGAAAGCTAGGTCGCGGCCCCTCGAAGCCGCCCGGCGCCGTCCACTCGGGGAGACGGCACGGGCCCAAGACAATCGCATACGGGATGCGCACCGGCGCCGTCACCGTGGGTTTCCGCGGGGGCGGCGTCGGTGTGCGCGGGCGTCCGGCGCCCGCGGTCACGGAGCGTGCCCCTGGGAACCCCTTCGGCCACCGGAACGTTCTACCGGCAGCCAGCCACTACCATCGGCCAGCATCGGCGGGCGCCCGCCCGACCCCCCAGGCCAGGGAGCGAAACGTGCTGATCACCCACGACACCCGGTGCGCCCTCGACACCGTGGTGGATCTGGTGAACACCGTGCCGGAGGACGACACGACCGCGGACGGACTGCCGGATGTCGCAGCCCTCGAAGTTTTCGTGCGAACGCACAAAATAAGTGATGTCGGGACCCTGTCCGAGTTCGATCTGTCGGCGGTGCGCAAGATCCGCGGACGGTTCGCGGGGATCTTCGCGGCCCCGGACGCCCGGTCCGCGGCCGTCCTGATCAACGAACTGGTCGCCGCCGCGGGCACGACGCCCCGGCTGACGGACCACGACGGCTACGACTGGCATGTGCACTACTTCGCCCCCGGCGCCTCCGTGGCCGACCACCTCGCGGCCGACTGCGGAATGGCACTGGCCTTCTTCGTGGTCGCCGGGGAGCAGGAGCGGCTCAGGCGCTGCGAGGCCCCCGACTGCCGGCGCGCCTTCGTCGATCTCTCCCGGAACCGCTCGCGGCGCTACTGCGACAGCCGCACCTGCGGAAACCGGCTGCATGTGGCCGCGTACCGGGCACGGCGCAAGGAAGCGGCGGGCTGACCGCCCGGTCCGCCCTTCTCGATGCGGGACACCTCGGTGCCGACGCCCGTCCCGGCGGGTGGCGCCGGGAGGAGCGTGTACGGCTCAAAGCCACAGCAGATCGTGCAGCGCGGCCATGAGGAGCAGACACCCGATCACCGCAAGGAAGATCATCAGCGGTGGCTGGGAAAGGGCGAAGAGGCATCCACGCGGCTCGTCCTTCGGCGGCGCGGCATCGCTCTGTGTCGTGTCCAGCATCTCGCGGCGATGATGACCCAGGGAGCACCCTCCGCGCGATCAACACGCCCGTTGGATGCGGGAGTTCGCCGAATTCTGTGATGTCCGGTCCGGTTCCGGTCCGACCATGATCACTTCCGGGCGCGGTCTCGACCCACTGTGTCGTTTCAGTGCGTCACGCGGCCGTCCTGTGCGGTACTTCCTGAACCGTCATATGCCGTGCTTCTTGAGGATGGCCTCGATGTCGCTGAAGTCGTCCGTGGCGCCGGTGGCGCGGGGCGCGGTCGTCGGCCGGGTCGCCGGGCCGAGAGAGGGCGCGGAGGCCGTCGGGGCCACCGCCGTCTCGCTCCGGGCGGCGCGCGCGGCCTTGCGCTCCGCACGGGTTCCCCCGCGCCGGCGTTCGACGGCGCGCGTGGTCGCGAGCAGGGCCCAGGCCCCGCCCAGCAGGCCGAAGCCGATCCAGGCCGTGGGGCTGAACGCGGTGTCGGCCAGCCAGCCGACGACACCGGTCATCACCAGGCCGACGGGAATGAGCGAATAGGCCGCGATACGGACGGCCGCCAGGAAGCGCTTGCGGTACGCGGTGACCGCAGCGATGCCCAGGCCGGCCGCGGACACGGCGGAACAGACGGTCTCGGCAATCATCCGGTCCTCCTGGCGGGCTCGGTCGGGCAGAGCGGAAGGGCAGAGTGCGCTTACGGAAGAGCGAGCTGCGCTTCGTCCCTTCCATCCTGCACCGCCCGGTACCCGCAATGCCATGGCCGGGCCCGACATCAGGGACATCTCCGGGTCGCATCCTCCCCAGGTGCCGGTCACCGCCGTACGGTCCCGATTCGGCCCCGGGAGGCTCGCCTGGGAGACTGGTGCCCATGAGTGACTCCTCCCCCGCACCCACCGGTACCCCCGTTCCCGTACTCGACGTGTGGTGCGAACTCCAGTGCCCGGACTGCCGCAGCGCGCTGGACGACCTCCACGCCCTGCGCGCCCGCTACGGCGACCGGCTGGAGCTGCGGCTGCGGCACTTCCCGCTGGAGAAGCACAAGCACGCCTTCGCCGCCGCGCAGGCCGCCGAGGAGGCTCTGGAGCAGGGGAAGGGCTGGGCGTACGTGGAGGCCGTGCTCGGCCGGGTCGAGGAACTGGACCGCAAGGGAGAACCCCTCCTGGTCGAGGTCGCCGGCGAACTCGGGCTGGACGCCGAGGAGTTCGACACCGCGCTGATCGACGGGCGGCACATCCTGATCGTCGACGCCGACCAGGCCGAGGGCAAGGCGATCGGTGTGACGGGCACCCCGACGTATGTCATCGGCGGCGAACGCCTCGACGGCGGCAAGAGCCAGGAGGGGCTGCGCGAGCGCATCGAGGAGATCGCCGACCGGCTGCTGGCCGGGGAGAGCTGACCTCGGAGCAAGCTCTTGTACGTCGAGACCTCAGAGCAGGTTCTTGTACATCGAGTACGACGTCGGCACGTATCCCAGTGACGCGTACAGCCGCTCGGCCGGTGTGTTGCCGGCGAAGACGTTGAGGCCCAGGACGCACTTTCCGGCGGCGATCGCCTGGGCCTCGGCCAGCAGCATCAGCGAGCGTCCGTGGCCCCGGCCGCGGGCGTGCTCGTCGGTCTCCACGTCGTAGACGTACGCCGTGTCCCCGGCGAGCGACAGCCACAGGGTCCCGACCCTGGCTCCCTCCCGCTCCAGCACGCTCACCAGCATGTTCTCGGTCGCGAGGCCCTGGGGCAGCAGCTGTGCGTGGTCGTGCTCCGACTTGGCCCGCGCCTCGGCCCCGGGTACGCCGCGGTCGATCCAGTCCTGCGCGTAGTCCGCGAGCTTGCGCACGAGCCAAGGCCCGTACTCGGCCTCGGTCATGGGTCTGCCCCGGCTGCCCGCGGGCAGTCCGGGCGGTGTGTCGCCGAGCGGCTTCTCCATGCCGCGGTTGCGGTGGACGTAGCCGAGCGCCGTGGCGAGCCGCAGCGCGCCCTCGGCGTCGGCGGGCACCGAGACCTCGATGCGCCTGCACCCCCAGCCGCGCGTCACCTCCTCGGCGGCGAGCGCGGCCACCGTGCCCCGGCCGCGTCCGCGGTCGGGCTCCTCGATGCGCAGCTCGTCGATCCGGGCGACGGAGGGCCCGAAGACCGGGTGCGTGGAGAGGTGCACCACACCGACGGGACGGCCGTTCACGCACACCTGGAAGTGGCGCGACAGCGCCCCGTCGGTGGCCCGCTGAAGCGGCTCGGTCGGCCGCAGGGTAGTGGTCATCACGGGTGTTCTACCCGTTCCCGGGGCCCGGAGCAGCCCAATATCCGGGGCCCCTGCCGGGAGCGTCGGGGAGTGTCCGGGCCGGTCAGGGGTCGAGGTCGTGCCCGGACCGCTCGTCGAAGATCCGCATCGCCTTGGCGGTCACCGGGCCCGGCGCGCCGGGCAGTTCGCGGGCGTCGACGCGGTGCACGGCCTGTACGTCCCGGAGGGTGGACGTGAGGAAGACCTCGTCGGCGCGTTCCAGGACGTCCAGCGGCAGGTCGGTCTCCTTGGCGCCGGTCCACTCGACGGTCAGGGCGCGGGTGATGCCGGGGAGGCAGCCGGAGGCGAGCGGCGGGGTGTGGATCTCGCCGTCGAGGACGACGAAGACGTTCGAGCCCGTGCCCTCGCAGAGCTGCCCGACCGTGTTGGCGAACAGCGCCTCGGAAGCGCCCTGTTGACTGGCCCGGGCGAGGGCGACGACGTTCTCGGCGTACGAGGTCGTCTTCAGGCCGGTCAGCGCGCCCCGCTCGTTGCGGGTCCAGGGGACGGTGATCACGGCGGTGGAGTCGGCGCGGCGGGTGGTCTCGCCGAGGGCGACCACCAGGGTCGGGCCGTGCTCGCCGCGGTCGGAGCCGAGGGGGCCGTGGCCGCCGGTGTAGGTGATCCGCAGCCGGCCCAGTGGCATCGGGTTGGTCTCCAGGACGGCGACGCAGGCGCGGCGCACCTCGTCGTGGTCCGGGTCGGGCAGCCCCAGCCCCCGGGCCGAGCGGGTCAGCCGGTCCAGGTGGCGGGTGAGCGCGAACAGCTTCCCGTCGGTCGCCTTCACCGTCTCGAAGATGCCGTCGCCCACGGTCAGCCCGTGGTCGAAGACGGAGACACGGGCGGATTCGATGTCCTGCAGCCCGCCGTCCAGCCAGATCTTCACCCAAGACCCCTTCCACTCTCCGTGTACGTGCCCGACGCTACCGCGAGCAGCCGGGACGCCTTCAGCTCGGTCTCCCGCCACTCCCCCTCGGGGTCGGATCCCCAGGTGATACCGGCGCCGGTGCCGAAGCGCAGCGTCGCCGCGCCCTGGGCGGACCGGTCGATCCAGAAGGTGCGGATGCCGACGGCCAGCTCGCCGGTGCCCCGGTCGGCGTCGACCCAGCCGATGCCGCCGCAGTACGGGCCGCGGGGCGCCGTCTCCAGGGCCTCGATGATCCGCAGGGCGCTCGACTTGGGCGCGCCGGTGACGGAGCCGGGCGGGAAGGCGGCGGCGAGCAGCCCGGGCCAGCCCGCGCCGTCACGCAGCTCGCCGCGGACCGTCGACACGAGGTGGACCAGGCCGGGGTGCTTCTCCACGGCGCACAGGTCGGGGACGGTCACGCTGCCGGTGGCACAGACCCGCCCGATGTCGTTGCGGACCAGGTCCACGATCATCACGTTCTCGGCGTAGTCCTTCTCCAGGAGGTCCGCCTCGGTGCGCCCGGTGCCCTTGATCGGCCCGGACTCGACGATCAGTCCGGCACGGCGCAGAAAGAGCTCGGGCGAGGCCGTGGCGATCTCCACCCCGTCCCCGGGCAGCCGAATCGTTCCCGCGTACGGCGCCGGGTTGCCGCGGGCCAGCAGTGCGGTCAGGGCGTCCACGTCGGCGTCGGGGGCGACCGGCGCGGAGAGCACCCGGCAGAGGTTGGCCTGGTAGACCTCGCCGGCCACGATGTGCTCGCGTATCCGGTGCACGGCCGCGATGTACGCCGCACGGTCGAGGGACGACGTCCAGTCGCCGGCCGCCGGGCCCCGCCACCGGCCCGGCACCGGGGCGGGCACCGGCTCGTCCCGTACGTCCGCGAAGCGGGCGCAGGTCAGCCGCCCCTCGAAGTCCGCGCAGACCGCCCAGAAACCGGAGGAGTCCAGGGCCGCGGGATCACTGGTGACATCGAGCAGGCCGGTGGCGACACGGTCGCCGAAGCGGGCAAGAGGAGCAAGGTCGAGCACGGAGTCGAGTCTATGGCGGGTGTGGTCAGGGTGGCCCGGGCATGTCCCGCCGGTGCCCTGACCGCGTCCTTCGGCGGGTGCAGCGCAGCACGCTGCGCAAACGCGTTTTTGTGCTGGCCCGGGAATCCGCTAGAGTTCAACACGTCGCCGGGACGCGGAAGCGGACCGAAACGACAGGCGGACGTAGCTCAGTTGGTAGAGCGCAACCTTGCCAAGGTTGAGGTCGCGAGTTCGAGCCTCGTCGTCCGCTCGAAGGAACAGGGGTATTCCCGATCCCCTACACTCCTGGTGGAGTGGCCGAGAGGCGAGGCAACGGCCTGCAAAGCCGTCTACACGGGTTCAAATCCCGTCTCCACCTCCAAGGACGATTAGCTCAGCGGGAGAGCGCTTCCCTGACACGGAAGAGGTCACTGGTTCAATCCCAGTATCGTCCACTGGTCCGCAAGGACCTTGATCCGCGAGGATCCCCGCGCGATTAGCTCAGCGGGAGAGCGCTTCCCTGACACGGAAGAGGTCACTGGTTCAATCCCAGTATCGCGCACGCAGTACTCCCGGACGATTAGCTCAGCGGGAGAGCGCTTCCCTGACACGGAAGAGGTCACTGGTTCAATCCCAGTATCGTCCACACACCGGAGCCCCCGGCCGTCTCGTACGGCCGGGGGCTCCGTCGTGCGCGGCTCAGCTGGAGAACAGCATGTGACCGAAGCTCTTGTGGCGGTGGTGGCCACCGTGACCGCCGTAGTGGCCGCCGTGCCCACCGTGCGGGGCGCCCCAGGCGGGGGCGGCCGGAGCGGCCGGGTACGCCTGCGGGGCGGCCGGAGGCGGCGGGGCGGGCTGGGACCACTGGGACTCCAGGCGGGTCAGCGCCTCCAGCTCGCCGTAGTCGAGAAAGATGCCGCGGCAGCCGCTGCACTGCTCGATCTGGACGCCATTGCGGTTGTAGGTGTGCATCGGCGCATGGCACTTCGGACACTGCATGGTCGGCTCAACTCCTCGCCGGTAGGTCCTGCTTCGTGTTTCCCCAGGACAGACTCAGTCCGGCCCCGGTCGGTTGCACCCTACTTCGGGAATCCGTGCAACAACTCGGGCGGTACGGAACCCATTCGGTCACAGGCGTCGACCAGGGACTGCTCCACCTCGTCCAGGGGGCGGCCGGCCGCGAGCGCTTTCGTGACAAACAGGGCGGCGGTCTGTGCGGTGAGGGCACGAGCCGGGACGTCCAAGGCCGGCCAGGGGTCGCCGTCGGCGGGTACGGCCGGGCCGCCGGCCGCACGGTAGGCGGTCAGGAAGCGGGTCCACTCGTCGGGCGGGAGGAGTCCGCAGGCGTACCAGGCGGCGGGTCGTGCGAGATCCCAGGCCGGGACGCCCACACCGAGGTCGTCGACGTCGATGAGCCGCCAGGGACCGCCCGGGGACGGGTGCCGGACCAGCTGGCCGAGGTGCAGATCGCCATGGCACAGGGCCGGGGCGCCGGGCATGGGGGCCTCGGCGCGGGCCCAGGCCGGGAGCGCCGCCCAGGCTCGCAGTATCGGGGGTGCGGCGGGGTGGGGGGCCGGTGCCGCGGCGAGGGCCGCCCGGAGACGACCGATCGCCCGGGCGGCCTTGGCGGGGCCGCGCATGGGAGGCAGGGGCAGGGCGGACGTGGCGGTGGAGGTGGCAGGGAGGGGGGCCGCAAGGGGGCGCCGAGGGGCAGGGACGGCGGGGGGCTCGGTGGGGAGGTCGCACCGGGGGCCGGAAGTTTCCGTAGCGGAAGCTCGGTCAGCGGGGGCACGGTCCGTGGCCGGGATGCGATGGAGGCGGGCGAGCAGGGTGGCCGCGGCCTCCCAGGGGGCCGCGTCCGGGTCGTCCGGGTCCACGGGGGTGCCGTACGGCCAGAAGGTCACGAAGCGGTCGTTCAGGGCGGCGGGGGCCGGGGTCAGCGGGGCAAGGAGGATCTCCGGGTGGCGGACGGCCGCGGTGAGACGCAGGGCCAGCTCGGCGGGGTCGGTGCGCGGGGCATGGGCCTTCGCGACGGTGTCGGCATGGCGGACGACGGTGGCGTCGGGGCGGTCGGCGAGGGTGACGGTCGCACCGCAGGCGCAGGAGGCTTCGCCGGGGTGGGCCGCGGCTGTGGCCTTCGCGGTCAGCTGCGGCAGTACGTCTGCGGTCACGGGGTTCCCTGAGTGCGTACGGCTGTGTCCGGCGAGCGTACGCGGCTGTGGAGCGCCGTGCCGTGCCCGAGCCGGCGTCGGCCCCTGCGCAGGAGCTCGACGCCGGCCCGGCGCACAAAAGCAATGCCGGCGCAGCTCCCCAGCTGCGCCGGCATTTGTGCCGTCCGCCGCACCCCCGTCCCCACGGGGTTTCATGGGTGGATGTCCCCGCCCGGACCGCTCTTCCGGGCCTGGGGTCGCCGCTCAGCGCCCCAGCATCACGCCCACGGACGACGCTTGTGTGGCCACTGTCTCCCAGCCGTCGAAGACGAGGAGGAGCAGGGCCGCCAGGGGAAGGGCCATGATCGTCGCCACCAGGGGGTGGCGGCGGCCCGTGCGGCGGGGCGCTGTGCGCCCCTGCGTGCGCATCAGTGTCCGCGGTGCCGTCAGGGCCATGGTCCCTCTCCTGACCGTCTCGGTTGTCGTTGGCAGCGGCGGGTGTCTGACCTCGGGGGACGAGTGCTGCACCCGCCGCTTGACCTCAAATCTAGGCTCGTGGCGCCCACCGGGCGTCATGCCGTCGTACCGAATCGCGGGCCTCCCGGAGGATGAGCCATCACCTGCGGAGTACTCCCCTGGGTGGAGACGAGGTCCTAGGTCTAGGGGTCTTCCCTGAGGGGTCGCCCGGTGTGTCCGGGCTTTTCCGAGCTGTCCTCGCGGGGCACCGGCTGCTCCACGAGGGCCAGGACCCGGTTCGCCATGAAACGGGCCGTACGGACGACGGAGCCTCCCCCACTGTCTGAAGGGCGTGAGGGGACCCCCAGCGTGACTTCGCTCACTTCCACAACGCCTCGGCGCACCGCTGTCTCCACCCTGCGGCCCGCTCTGCTCGCCACCACCTCGTATGTGCGCGTCGCGTCGCCGCCATCCACGACCATCTCCCCGCGGTCACCCTTCACGGGTTCAATCCCCCTTCTGTGACAGGCGGTTGAGGTCACAGCACGGTCAAGGCCGCCCGGATCGGCGGCTTCCTGACCAACCCTCAAGTCTCCCACCCGGCACTGACAATCCTTCGGGCCGAGAGGGCGCGGCCTCTGCGCGCGGGCGGCCGCGGAAACGTAAGCTGTGGCACGTCACACGGACCGGGCAGCGGGGATGAACATGGCGATGATGCGCCTGAGGCGCGAGGACCCGCGCGTCGTCGGCTCGTTCAGGCTTCACAGACGGCTGGGCGCGGGCGGGATGGGCGTTGTCTACCTGGGCTCCGACAAGAAGGGGCAGCGGGTCGCCCTGAAGGTCATCCGGCCCGATCTGGCCGAGGATCAGGAGTTCCGGTCGCGCTTCGCCCGTGAGGTCTCGGCGGCACGGCGGATCCGGGGCGGGTGTACGGCGCGGCTCGTCGCGGCGGATCTCGACGCGGAGCGGCCGTGGTTCGCCACGCAGTACGTGCCCGGCCCCTCTCTGCACGACAAGGTCGCCGACGAGGGTGCGCTCGGGGCGGCGGAGGCGGCCGCGATCGGTGCCGCCCTGTCCGAGGGGCTCGTCGCGGTGCACGAGGCCGGGGTCGTGCACCGGGATCTGAAGCCGTCCAACATCCTGCTGTCCCCGAAGGGACCGCGGATCATCGACTTCGGCATCGCCTGGGCGACGGGGGCCTCGACGCTCACGCACGTCGGCACGGCGGTCGGCTCCCCCGGGTTCCTGGCGCCCGAGCAGGTGCGCGGTGCCGCGGTCACGCCCGCCACGGACGTGTTCTCGCTGGGCGCGACCCTGGCGTACGCCTCGACCGGTGACTCCCCCTTCGGGCACGGCAGTTCCGAGGTGATGCTGTACCGCGTGGTGCACGAGGAACCGCACCTGCACGGCGTACCGGACGCGCTCGCCCCACTGGTACGGGCATGTCTGGCGAAGGACCCCGAGGAGCGGCCCAGCACGCTCCAACTCTCCCTCAGGCTCAAGGAGATCGCGGCCCGCGAGGCCCAGGGCCTGTCCGACGTACGGCCGCCCACGCCGCGGCCCGGCGAGACCGACCGGCCCACCGGTCGGCTCACCGGCACCCACCCCGAGCAGCAGCGCACACTGCGCCGTACACAGCCGTCCCCGAGCTCGACCCCTGCCCCGCGCGGCGGCACTCCCGCACGGGGCGGCAGCGCCTCGCGCGGCGGCGGCGCCCCGTCGCGGGGCGGATCACGGCCGACCCCGGCGGCCCGCAATACGACACGGTCCGGCAGCGGCAGCCGTCCCGCGCCCCGCAGCGGCACCGGCCGCCCGGGGCCGCGCGCCACGGGGACCGGGCGTCGGCCGGCCAATCCACGGCTGCTGCGGCAGCGGCTGTTCGTGTTCGTCGTGGTGACCCTGCTGGTCGCCCTCGGCATCGCGACGGCCCAGGGCTGTCAGGGGCCGTCGCGGGGACTCGGCGGCGTGGGAGGAACGGTGTCGCGGGGGCACGCACACGTATATGCGCCACCGCCGGATGTCAGGGCGGCCTGAGGAGGCTGTGCGCCCTGGGTCTGCGGCGCGCTCCACCGGGCCAGGGCCGACACCTGTTCAGCTGTGCGGAGGGGGATGCGGGCATCCACGACGCCTGGGCCCCGACTCGGAGCTCGGCCGGGCGGTCGACACGCGCCTGCGCGTCTTCCGCCAGGTGTCCGCCGAACCGTCGTCGCGCCAGGGTGACGTACGGCGGCGGCCCGCCCGGCTCCGGCCCATGCCGGACGGTTGCGCCACATCCTCGCCTCGGCCGGCGCCCGGACCTGTCCCGGCCCACCCGCGGCCGGACGTCGGCCATGCTCCGCGCGGCAAGCGCGAACTCAGGGAAGCGGCGCGCCGGAACAGTGGCAGGGCGGCGAACCGCCCACTCGATCCGGCCCGCGCCGGGCGGATCCGTCGCGTCCGCTCCTCGGCCGGCGCCCGCAACCTGCCCCTGAGGCTCGACGACCACGGGGAGAACCGGATCGTCGCCGACACCCGGCACGCGGTCCGCGACACTCGTCCGACGGGACCCGAGGCGGGACGTGACCCGTCACCGGCCGACCGCGTCCTGGAGGCGGCCGTGCGCAGTGCGGGCAGGCCCGCAACTCAGGGGGCAGCGCCCCGGAGTTGCGGCAGGATCCGCTCGAAGAACTCGCGGTCGCCGTCGAAGACGGGGTCCAGGTGCAGGAACTCCTGCGCTGTCACCCAGCGGACGTCGGCGACCTCGCCGGGGTCGGGGACCGGGTCGGCGGTGCCGGGGTCCGCGGTCCACCAGTGGAGGCGGAAGGTGCCGTCGTCGGTCACCGACTCCCAGACCTTCTCCCCCGCGGTCACCACGAGGCCGACCTCCTCGCGGACCTCGCGCACGAGGGCCTCCGCCTGTGTCTCGCCCGGTTCGAGCCTGCCGCTGAGGGGCGCCCAGTAGCCGGAGCGCTCGGCGGCCGGACCGCGGCGGATGACCAGCACCCGGTCGCCGCGCGGGAGGACCGCGACGATTGCGTCACGCATGACACCCCCTAGGCCACGGGGCGGCCGGTCGCCACCGCGTAGAAGGCGACCGCGGCGGCCGCGCCCACGTTGAGGGAGTCGACGCCGTGGGACATCGGGATGCGTACCCATTCGTCGGCGGCGACCAGCGCCTGCGTGGACAGGCCGTCGCCCTCCGCGCCGAGCATCAGCGCCACCCGGTCCATCCGGTGCGGGGCGGCTTCGTCGAGGCTCTTCGCCTTCTCGTCCGGGGTGAGTGCGAGCAGCGAGAAGCCGGCCTCGCGGACCGACTCCAGGCTCTTGGGCCAGGAGTCCAGGCGGGCGTAGGGCACGGAGAAGACCGCGCCCATGGAGACCTTGACGCTGCGGCGGTAGAGCGGGTCCGCGCAGTCCGGCGAGAGCAGGACCGCGTCCATGCCGAGGGCGGCCGCCGAGCGGAAGATCGCGCCGATGTTGGTGTGGTCGTTGACGGACTCCATGACGACCACCCGGCGGGCGGAGCGCAGCAGTTCGGCCGCCGTCGGCAGCGGCTTGCGCTGCATGGAGGCGAGGGCGCCGCGGTGCACGTGGTAGCCGGTGACCTTCTCGGCGAGCTCCGGGCTGACCGCGTACACGGGCGCCGGGAGCTCGTCGATGACGTCGCGCATGACGTCGACCCACTTGGCGGAGAGCAGCATGGAGCGCATCTCGTAACCGGCGTCCTTGGCGCGGCGGATGACCTTCTCGCCCTCGGCGATGAACAGGCCCTCGGCCGGTTCTCGCTTGCGGCGCAGCTCGACGTCGGTCAGGCCCGTGTAGTCGCGCAGGCGCGGGTCGTCGGGATCCTCAACGGTGATGAGATCGGCCACAGGGTGATACTGCCTTGTCCTGGGTGTGGTGCCAACGGCTCTGACGGGACAGGTTACCCGCGGTTACGCGGTCGGTGCCGGGCCGGGCCGCGGGCCCACGCCGACGACCGCGCCGACGACGATGACCGCCGGCGGCTTCACGTCCTCGGCGTGTACGGTCTCGGCGACGGTCGCCAGGGTGGCGTCGACACGGCGCTGGGCTGCGGTCGTACCCTCCTGGACCAGGGCGACCGGGGTGTCGGGGGACTTGCCGTGGGCGACCAGTGTCTCGGCGATCTTCCCGATCTTGTCGACGCCCATCAGGATCACCAGGGTGCCGGTCAGCTTGGCGAGCGACGGCCAGTCGACCAGGGAGCGTTCGTCGTCGGGCGCGACATGACCGCTGACCACGGTGAACTCATGGGCGACGCCCCGGTGGGTGACGGGGATGCCGGCCGCGCCGGGCACGGAGATCGAGCTGGAGATGCCCGGGACGACCGTGCACGGGATACCGGCCTCCGCGAGCGCCTGCACCTCCTCCATGCCCCGGCCGAAGACGAAGGGGTCGCCGCCCTTGAGGCGTACGACGGACTTGCCCTGCCGTGCGTGCTCGATGAGCGCGTTGTTGATGGCCTCCTGGGCCATGTAGCGGCCGTAGGGGATCTTCGCCGCGTCGATCACCTCGACGTGCGGCGGGAGTTCGGCGAGCAGGTCGCGCGGGCCGAGGCGGTCGGCGATGACGACGTCGGCCTCGGCGAGGAGACGGCGGCCGCGGACCGTGATGAGGTCGGGGTCGCCGGGGCCGCCGCCGACCAGCGACACTCCGGGCGTCCTGGTGCGGTGGTGCGGGGCGACGAGGGTGCCGTCGCGCAGGCCCTCCACGACCGCGTCACGGATGGCCGCGGTGTGGCGCGGGTCGCGACCGCGCGCGTCCGTGGTGAGCACGGCGACCGTGACGCCCTCGCTGTGGCCGGTCGCCGGG
This sequence comes from Streptomyces sp. NPDC025638, assembly GCF_055558775.1. NCBI lineage: Bacteria > Bacillati > Actinomycetota > Actinomycetes > Kitasatosporales > Streptomycetaceae > Streptomyces > Streptomyces sp. NPDC025638. The sequence continues at coordinate 91,480 of NZ_JBVHLX010000008.1, forward strand.
GTCCAGGCGGTGGCCGCGTCGGCGTCGTCGGAGCGGACGCACCAGACACGGTGGCGCTCCGCCTCGGCGGAGGCGGCGGTGTTGGCGTCGGCGTCGCTGGTGGCGATCAGGGCGTACCAGGCGTCGGCCAGGTCCCCGTCCGCGTACGGGCGCCGCTCCCAGGTGATCTCGCCCGCGTCCGCCATGGCCTCCACGGAGGGGGTCGCCCCGGGGGACACGAGGACGATGTCCGCGCCCGCCGCAATCAGTGCGGGCAGGCGGCGCTGGGCGACCTGGCCACCGCCGAGGACGACCACTCGGCGGCCAAAGAGGCGGAGGCCTACGGGGTAGGCGGGGTGTTCGGCCATGAGGGGCGGCTCCTCGTACAGGCAGCGGTGCGGTGGGCGCGCTGCGACTTCGGAGCGGCCCTGACGTGCGGATTTTAAGGTGCGGATGGGACACGCGGCTCGGTGGTCCGATGGCTGAACACCGGACCACCGCCGCCGCGGGGCCTACTTCTCGGTCACTCCGGCCGAATCGAACGTCGCCACCTCGTGCATCGCCCGTGCCGTGCTCTGCACCAGCGGCAGGGCGAGCAGCGCGCCCGTGCCCTCGCCGAGGCGCAGGTCGAGGTCGACCAGGGGGCGCAGGCCCAGCTTGTTGAGGGCGGCCACATGGCCCGGCTCGGCACTGCGGTGGCCCGCGATGCAGGCCGCGAGGACCTCCGGTGCGATGGCACGGGCCACCAGGGCGGCGGCTCCGGCACTGACGCCGTCCAGGATCACCGGCGTGCGCAGCGAGGCGCCGCCGAGGAGCAGGCCGACGATCGCCGCGTGCTCGAAGCCGCCGATCGCCGCGAGGACGCCGATCGGGTCGGCCGGGTCCGGCTGGTGGAGCTCGATGGCCCGGCGGACGACCTCGGTCTTGCGGGCCAGGGTCTCGTCGTTGATGCCGGTGCCACGGCCGGTCACCTCGGCCGGGTCGGCGCCGGTGAAGACGGAGATCAGGGCCGCGGACGCGGTGGTGTTGGCGATGCCCATCTCGCCGGTGAGCAGCGCCTTGTTGCCGGCCGCCACCAGGTCGCGGGCGGTCTCGATGCCCACCTCGATGGCGGCCTTGGCCTCCTCGCGGGTCATCGCGGGACCGGTCGTCATGTCGGACGTGCCCGCGCGGACCTTGCGGGGCAACAGCCCGGGCGTGGCGGGCAGGTCGGAGGCCACGCCCACGTCGACGACGCAGACCTCGGCGCCCACCTGGTTGGCGAAGGCGTTGCAGACCGCTCCGCCGCCGAGGAAGTTGGCCACCATCTGGCCCGTGACCTCCTGCGGCCAGGGGGTGACGCCCTGGGCGTGCACCCCGTGGTCGCCGGCGAAGATGGCGACGGCCGCGGGCTCGGGGATCGGCGGCGGGCACTGCCGGGACAGCCCGGACAGCTGCGCGGAGATGATCTCCAGCATGCCGAGCGCACCGGCCGGCTTGGTCATCCGCTTCTGCCGCTCCCAGGCCTCGCCGAGCGCCTTGGCGTCCAGCGGGCGGATCCCGGCGACGGTCTCGGCGAGCAGGTCGTGCGGGTCCTCGCCGGGCAGCGCGCGACGGCCGTACGTCTCCTCGTGCACGACCCAGGACAGCGGACGCCGCTTCGACCAGCCCGCCTGCATCAGCTCGGGCTCGTCCGGGAACTCGTCGACGTAACCGACGCACAGGTAGGCGATGACCTCCAGGTGCTCGGGCAGGCCGAGGGCGCGGACCATCTCGCGCTCGTCGAAGAAGCTGACCCAGCCGACGCCGAGGCCCTCGGCGCGGGCGGCCAGCCAGAGGTTCTCGACCGCGAGCGCCGCGGAGTACGGCGCCATCTGCGGCTGCGTGTGGCGGCCGAGGGTGTGCCGGCCGCCGCGGGTCGGGTCGGCGGTGACGACGATGTTCACCGGGGTGTCGAGGATGGCCTCGATCTTCAGTTCCTTGAACTGCTTCGCCCGGCCCTTGGGCAGCGACTTCGCGTACGCGTCGCGCTGGCGCATGGCCAGTTCGTGCATCGTGCGGCGGGTCTCGGCGGACCGGATGACGACGAAGTCCCAGGGCTGCGAGTGGCCGACGGAGGGCGCGGTGTGGGCGGCCTCCAGCACGCGCAGCAGCACCTCGTGCGGGATCGGGTCGCTGCGGAAGCCGTTGCGGATGTCGCGGCGCTCACGCATGACCTTGAGGACGGCCTCGCGTTCGGCGTCGTCATAGGCGGGCGCGGCCGGGCCGGTGGACTGTCGTGCTTCTGCCACTGCGGCCGTGCTCTCTTCCTGGTCGGCGGCCCTGGTCTCCAGGTCCTCCGCGTGCTGTACGACTTCGGGACCGGGCTCCACGTCCGGCGCGACCGGGACGGGCGCGGGTTCGGCCTCGCGGGGTGCGGGGACCGTGGCCGCGGGCTCCTCCGGGGCCGCGGCGGGCTGCTCCTGGAGGGGGAGGACCAGCGGGTGCGGCGGGGTCGGGGCCAGGTGCGGAGTGGTCGGCACCGTTCCCTCGACGGGCACGAACTGACCCAGGGGCTGGTCCGGGTGCGCCACCAGCGGGACGCTGCCCGGGAGGGAGTCGCCGGGAGCGGCCTGCTCGGGGACGGCCGCCGCCACGGGGCCGTCGGCCTCCGGCGCGGCTTCGGGGGTGCCCGCCTCAGGGGCAACTGCCTCGGCAGCGGCGTCGGTCACGGGGTGCGCGACGGCCGCGGGCGGCGCGGCCTGCGGCCCCTCGGCCACGACGGGCGCCGACGGCTGGGGCTGGGCGTGCGGCGCGACGGGGTCGACGACCGGCTGAGCCGCCTCGGCCTCCGGGGCGACGGGCCCCTGCGGCGGTACGGCGATGGCGGCCGGGGCTTCCTCGGCGTGGCCGGACTCGGCCGCGACGGCCTGCGGCTCCTGGCCGGGCTGGGGCTGCCGCGCCTCCTCGGCGGGCGGCTGCTCGCCCACGGCACCGACGGCCTGCGGGATCTCGTCGGCAGCGGGGCGCGCGGGCTGGGGGGCCGGGGCGACGGCGTCCGGCTGCGCGGGCTGGGGGGCCACGGGCACGGGGGTGCCGGCGGCAGGCGTCGCGACGGTCTCGCCTGTGGGCATGGTCGGTACGGCGTCCGGGGCGGACACGATCGCCTCGGCCTCCGGCGTCTCCTGGACGACGGCCACGGGCTCGGGTGCCTGCACGGCCTCGGCGACGGGGGCGACCGGGGCGACTGCCTGAGCCGGCGACACGATGACCTGGGCACCGGGCACACCGGCGGCGGGCGTCTGAGCCTGAGCCTGTGCGGCCTCGGCGAGCCGCGCTCCCTCGGCCTCCGGGAACCGCGAACCTTCGGGAGCCTGGCTCGGCGGGACCTGCGGCCCGTCCGGAGCGTGCCCCTCGGGGACCGGCGCCCCCTGCGCCTGGGTGCCCTCCGCACCCTGTACGGCGACCGGGCCCTGCACACCGTCCGGAGCCCCGGCGACCCGCGCGGCCCCGGTCTCCTGCGGGCCGGTCCCGCCGGACACCTGAACGCCTGCGGAAGGCTGCGCGACCTCGGCGCCGAGGCCGGCCTCGGCACCCTGGCCGGCCTCGGCGCCCGGCACGGCCGCCGGACCCTGAGCCGGCCCGGTCTCCTGCGCGACAGGCGCGCCGTACACCCCGTCGTGTCCGTGCACGGGCTGCATCCCGTCGTGCCCCTGCACGGCCTGCGGGCCCCCCTGCGCAGCGGCCTGGACGCCCTGGACGGACAACGCCACATCCGCCGGAACGGCGGCGGTCGCGAAGCCCGGCGAGGGCGCCTGCTCCGCCGTACCGCTCGCGACGGCCTCCGTGGCGAGCCGGGCCACGGCCGCCTGGGCCGCGCCGGGTCGGCCGGCGGCCGGCTCTGCGGCCGACTCCAGAAGGGGAGCCACCGCTTCCGCGGCCGGGACCGGGGCCGGAGCGCCCAGCTGTGCCTCGGGTGCCTGCGGCGCGCCCCAAGGGGCCGCGCCCTGGGGGGCCGCGTCGGGCAGCGCCTGGACGTCGAGGTACTCGGGGCCGGTCGTCTGCGGGCCGGGCTGTCTCACCGGCGCGCCCGCGGGACCGCGGTCGGCGAGGGAACGGACCGGGCTGGCCGAGGCGTTGGGGATCGGCGGACCCATGTGCAGCGGGCGGCGCGGGGCCGCGGTCTGCTCGTGCGGGGCCGAGAGGATCGGGGACGGCGGGACGGACACGGGCGGGTCGGGCAGGCGGACGCCACCGAGGTCGACGGAGCCGCTGTCGCGGCCGGCCGCCTCGTGCGGTCCCGGCTCGTGCACGGCCTCGACGACCGGCTCCGGGGCGGGCGGCGGCACCTCGTTGCCCCATGCGCTCTGGGCGCCCGGCAGGAGCAGGTCCTCGTCCTCGGCGGTGGTCTCGGAGAGGTAGGTGTACATGCCGTGCGCGGGAACGCCTGGCTGTTCCACCCTGCCTGCGCTCTCCGGCAGTCCCTCGCCCGGGACCTGGCCGGTGTCCGTCATGCGTACCCCTCGCCCATCGGTTAGTGCTTCTACGACCAGCTCACCCGGAACGGCGCACCGACCGCCCCGCAGTGAAGAACGAGCGTGCGTGCCCAGCGGCACGAACGACCGTCCCACAAAAGGCGACAAAGCCATTCGGTGGCATTGTCCCGGTCGTTCCACCCTCGCGGCAGCTTGATCCGCGACAGCCCGCTGTGGACTGCGCCACGTTGCGCGTCCTCCGGTTCTGCCGTACCACACCCACCCCAAAACGGGCGTGTTTTCCGGACATTGACGAACGAATTTCCGGGCCACTGGAGCGGTACAACGATCGGCCAGCCTACCGCGCGCAGTACGACAACAGGATCACGGGGCGCGATCCGGTAGAAGCCCGCTGAGCAGGAACGCAACGTTCCGCTCCGTCTCCGTCCAGCCTCGTGTCTCCAGTTCGACGGACTGCATCAGGGCGCACTCGACCCGGTAGCCGTGCTCGGTCAGATCGCGGCCGACGAGTTCGGCCGCGTCGCGGGTCGCGGCGTGCGTGACGATGCGCTGCGGACGCCGGTCGGCGACCGCTGAGACCACGGCCGCTCCCCCGCCGCCGACACGGACGACGTCCGGTTCGGGCAGGTTCTCCAGGACGTGCGGGGCAGTGCCGTGCACGATCTGCAGTTGCACGCCGAAGTGCCGCGCGGCGGCCTCGGTGCGGGCGCACGCCTCCGGGTTCCGGTCGACCGCGATCACGGCGGCACCGGCGCGCGCGGCCTCGGTGGCGAACGCGCCGCCGCCGCAGCCGATGTCCCAGACGAGGTCGCCGACGCGCGGTCCCAGGCGGGCGAGTTGGGCGGCCCGGAGCAGATCCGTCTCCCCCTCGCCGAGTCCGCCGCCGTAGGCCTCGTCGGGCAGTACCCAGCCGCGCGGACCCGCGCCGGGGTCGCGTCCGGCGATCCAGCCACCGCCCTCGCCCGCCCCGACCGGCCCGCCGATGACGATGACGACGTTCGGGTCGCGCCAGGTGTGGTCGGCGGCCTTGTCGGAGGTGACGACGGTGACCTGTTCGCGCTCGGTACCCAGTTCCTCGCAGATGACGAAGGTGCGGTGGACCCCGTCCAGGAGCAGCCCGAGTTCGGCGGGGCCAGCGCCGGGTGAGGTGAGTACGGCGACCTTGGTGTGGGCCCGGCACACATTCACCGCGCGTCGCAGGGTGCGCCGGTGTGCGACGACCACTTGGGCGTCGTCCCAGGGCATTCCGGCTCGGGCGAAGGCGGCGGCCACGGAGGAGACGGCGGGGACGACTTCGACCTCCAGGCCGAACTCGGGTGCGTGCAGAATCCGTACGACACCGAAGAAGCCGGGGTCTCCGTCCGCGAGCACCACCGCGGTGCCCCGGTGGGCGGCGATGCGGCGGGCGGCGAGGGCGACGCTGCCGAGGCGGATGCGTTCGGCGGCCCGGGGCACCTCGGGGAGCGCCAGGTGGTGGGCGGCGCCCGCGACGAGGGTGGCGGCGCCCAGGGCTCCGCGGGCCGCGGCGGTCAGCGGTGAACCGTCCCAGCCGATCACCGTGACGCGGTCGGCCATCGTCGTCAGTCTCCAGGGTTTGCGCAGGTCGTCAGTGGTGGGGGCCCGCAGGCAGGCTCCGTGAGAGTACCTGGTGGGGGCGACGGGCGCGCGACCGGCGGTGCCCCTGTGGGTCCCGTGCTGTCAGTTCCAGTCCGAGAACGACGTGAAACCGCCGGTGTCGGCGAGCTGCTCGCCCGCGCCCTCCAGGTCCTCGGGCAGCAGGCTCCACACGATGAAGTCGGTGCGCACATCGGTCCACGCGCCGTCCTCGGTGCGGACGTGGACTATGCACGCGTTGCGCAGGACGCCCTCGCTGATGCAGCCGATCTTCTGGGCGACCTGCTGGGAGGCGGTGTTGTCGGCGGCGGTGCGCAGCTCGATGCGTTCCAACTTCCGGTCGCCGAGGAGCCATTGGGCGGTGGCGAGCGCGGCTTCGGAGGCATAGCCCTCGCCGCGGGCCCAGGGGGCGATGATGTACGACAGTTCGGTGGACCGGATCTGCCAGTTGGTCTTCGTCAGCTGGACGATGCCGACCAGGCGCTGGGTGAGGAACTCGGTGACGGCGAGGTCCAGGCCCCGGCCGGCGGCGCGCTCGGCGGGCGCGTACTCGGTGATCCAGTGCCGGGCGCCGTCCTCGGTGAACGGCTGGGGGACGTCGGTCCAGGCCGCGACCTGTTCATCGTTCATCATCTCGGCCAGGGCGGGCACGTCGTCCTCGTCGAGGGGCCGCAGCACCAACCGCTCCGTGCTGATGGAGATGTTGGGGAAGGTGCTAGTCATGCGCCACTCCGTAACCTTCGGAAAACCTTCAGGGCCTGCTGAACTGCCCAGCATGCAGCATGAAACCACTCAACCCCGCAACGGGGCCCTCCCCCACTGCCCAAAGGGGCGTGGGGGGGACCCCCACCGGGTGAGGGAGTGGACCCCGTGCGTGGCGATACGCGGTATACGCCCCGTCAGAACGACGCGATGACCGAGCCCTGGTACTTGTCCTCGATGAACTTCTTCACCTCGGGCGAGGTCAGGAGCTTGGCGAGCTTCTTGACCCGCGGGTCCTTCTCGTTGCCCTTCTTCACGGCGAGGAAGTTGCCGTACGGGTTGTCCTTCGCGGACTCCAGGACGAGGGCGTCCGTGGCGGGCTTGAGACCGGAGGAGATGGCGTAGTTGCCGTTCACGACCGCGGCGTCCACGTCGTCCAGGGAGCGCGGGGTCTGGGCCGCCTCGACCTCCTTGAACTTGAGGTTTTTCGGGTTCTTCGTGATGTCCTGCGGGGTCGCTTCGGTGCCCACGCCGTCCTTGAGGGCGATGAGCCCGTTGTCGGCGAGGAGCTTCAGGGCGCGCGCCTCGTTCACGGTGTCGTTCGGGACGGCGAGGGTCGCACCGCTCTTCAGGGCGTCGGTGCTCTTCACCTTGTGGGAGTAGAGACCGAGCGGCTCCAGGTGCACCGTGACGACGGGCACGATGTGGGTGCCGCGCTTCTTGTTGAAGTCGTCCAGGTACGGCTGGTTCTGGAAGTAGTTGGCCCCGACGGAACCGTCCTCCGTGGCCGTGTTCGGCACGATGTAGTCGCTGAACTCCTTGACCTCCAGATCGAGGCCCGCCTTCTTCGCCAGGTTCTGCTTGACGAAGTTCAGGATCTCGGCGTGCGGGGTGGGGCTCGCGGCGACGACCAGCGGGCCGCTGTAGTCGGCGGAGGAGGATGCCTTCTCCGAGCCGCAGGCGGAGAGCCCGAGGGTGAGGGCTCCGGCGGCGAGGACGGCGGTGGTGATCTTGGCGGTGTTACGCACGAAAAGTGCCTTTCCTAGGGTGGTGCGACCCCTTGAATCAAGGGGCGTCGGCGCGAAGCGCCGTCGTTGAGGGGCGGTGGTCGGGCGACGGGTGGGTGTGACGGGGAGTCTGTGGAGGGGTGCTCAGGCGGCCTTGCTCACGTCGGCGGCCGCGGGCGTCCTGGCCTTGAGCAGGCGCAGCTTCGGCGCCGGGCCGGAGCGGCCGCCGCGCCGGTGCAGGGAGCGGGCCGCGTAGTCGCCGGCGAACTGGATGACCGAGATGACGACGGCGAGGATCGCCACGGTGATCCACATCATCTGGGTCTCGAAGCGCTGGTAGCCGTAGCGGATGGCGATGTCGCCGAGGCCGCCCGCGCCGACCGTGCCGGCCATGGCGGAGTAGCCGATCAGGGCGACGACCGTGGTCGTGGTGCTGGAGATCAGCGAGGGCAGCGACTCGGGTACGAGGACCTTGCGGACGATGGTCCAGGTGCTGCCGCCCATCGACTGCACGGCCTCGACGAGCCCGCCGTCCACTTCGCGGACAGCCGTCTCGACGAGGCGGGCGAAGAACGGGATGGCGCCGATGGCGAGCGGCACAATGGCGGCCTCGCGGCCGATGGTCGTCCCCGTGATCCAGCGGGTGAAGCTCATCAGCGCGACCATCAGGATGATGAACGGCATCGAGCGGGCGATGTTCACGATCTGCCCGACGACCTTGTTGGCGACGACGTTCTGCATCAGTCCGCCCTTGTCGGTGAGGACGAGCAGGATGCCGAGCGGAAGCCCGCCGACGACGGCGATGAGCGTGGACCAGCCGACCATGTAGAGCGTGTCCCAACACGCCTGGGACAGCAGCGGCTGCATCTCGGACCAGGTCACTTGGCACCTTCCTTCACCAGCACGGGCTCCTGGCCCGCTTCGCCCACGACATCGATCTGCAGGCCCTGTTCGCGCAGGAACCCGATGGGCACGACGTTGTCCTCGTAACGGCCGGGCAGTTCGATGCGCATACGGCCGATCTGGAGGCCGCCGACGGTGTCGATGGCGGCGCCGAGGATCGATATGTCGATGTTGTAGGTGCGCGAGAGCTGGGAGATGACCGGCTGGGTGGCGGCCTCGCCGTGGAAGGTGACGTCGAGCACGGTCCGGTCGGCGCCGGTGGCCTCGCCGCCGACCGGGAACAGCGCGGAGGCCAGTTCGGAGCCGGGGGTCGCGAGCAACTCGCTGACGGTGCCGGACTCGACGATGCGTCCCTGCTCCATGAGCGCGGCCGAGTCGCAGATACTCTTGACCACGTCCATCTCGTGCGTGATGAGCAGGACGGTCAGGCCGAGTTGCCGGTTCAGGTCGCGCAGCAGCTGGAGGATGGAGCGGGTGGTCTCGGGGTCGAGGGCGCTGGTGGCCTCGTCGGAGAGCAGCACCTTGGGGTCGCCGGCGAGCGCGCGGGCGATGCCGACCCGCTGCTTCTGTCCGCCGGAGAGCTGTGCCGGGTAGGCATTGGCCTTGTCGGCGAGGCCGACGAGGTCGAGCAGTTCGAGCGCCTTGCGGGAGCGGTCCTTGCCCGACCTGCCGAGGATCTCCAGCGGCAGTTCGACGTTGTCCTGCACGGTGCGCGAGGACAGCAGGTTGAAGTGCTGGAAGACCATGCCGATCCGGCTGCGCGCCCGGCGCAGTTCCCAGCCGGCCCGCGGACCGCGCCCGGCGAGGGCGGTGAGGTCCTGCCCCGCGACGGTCACGGTCCCGGCGGTGGGACGTTCCAGCAGGTTGACGCAGCGGATGAGCGAGGACTTGCCGGCGCCGGACTGGCCGATGACGCCGTACACCTCGCCTTCGCGGACGTGGAGATCGACGCCGTCCAGGGCGGTGACCTCTCGGCCGCGCGAGCGGTAGACCTTGCTCAGGCCCGATGTGGTGATCACTGTGATTCCGTCACTGTCGAGTGCGCGGGCGTGGGTGTGCCCGGGCACAGGTGCATTCGTTCAGGGACGCGGCACGGTTCTCGCGGTGGCGATGGAACCGGGGGAGAACATGTGCGCGGGGGCGGCTTACGTCGCGGATGTCGTCGGACGACACGCGGACGTGCCACGGCTCTCGCTTCGGGGCGCGAGGCTCAGGTGGTGCAGGGGCCCTCTAGAAGGCGCACATTCGACACATACAACGAGCACCGGGCGTCATGGTCGCCTCGGTCGCAAGGATGCGGCTGCTCGTCGTGGTCATGCGATCAGTAAACCAGACGTACGGTCCTGACAGTCCGCAGCCGTCCGCATGCCGGACAGTGGTGGACACCGGTCAGTGGCGTACGGAGATCTCCACTCCCCCGTCGGTGACCAGGGCGGACAAGGCCGACAGGTCGTCGACGACCAGGTCGGCGACCAGTTCATGGGCCGGGTGGGTTGTGGCCAAGGCCACGGTGGTCATCCCGGCGGCGCGGCCTGCCCGGAGGCCCGCCGGGGCGTCCTCGAAGACGACGCAGCGGGCCGGGTCGACGCCCAGCCGGCGCGCGGCGAGCAGATAGGGCTCGGGGTCGGGCTTGCCGCGCGTGACGTCGTCGGCGGCGACGAGCATCTTGGGCCGGATCCCGACGGCGTCGAGCCGCGCCTCGGCCAGCCTGCGGGTCGCGGAGGTGACCACGGCCCACCGCTCGGCGGGCAGCGGGGCGAGGAAGTCCCGGGTACCGGGCAGCAGCCGGACACCCCCGTCCGGTACGTCCTCCACCTCCAGCTGCTCGACCCGCGCGACCGCCTCCGCGACGACCCCCGCGGGCAGCAGATCGGCGACTATCTCCACCGCGGTCCGCCCGTGCAGCTCGACCCGCGCGAAGTCCTCCGCCGCGATCCCGAACTCCCGCGCCCACCGCGCCCAGCACCGGTCCACGGAGTCGAGCGAGGAGACAAGGGTGCCGTCGTTGTCGAACAGGAGGGCCTGCGCATGGATCGTCATGGTCCAGACCCTACGGCGTACGGCGGGGGCGACCGCATCGGACCGTTTGGCCCGTAATAGGGTCTGCGCATGCTCAATGTCCTGACGCTGGTCACCAGCGTCGCCGCGCTGCTGCTCGCCGCCTGGTGCGGGTGGGCCGCCTATCGTGACCAGCCGACCAAGGACTGGCACTTCATCGGCATGGCCGTGGTGTCGCTGCTGGCCGTGGTGCAGCTGGTGATCGGGGTGGTCCTGCTGGCGCGGGGCGAGAAGCCGGAGCAGGGCACGACGATCTTCGTGGCGTATCTGCTGGGGGCGTTCGCGTGCATCCCGGCGGCGGGTTTCATGTCGCTGGCCGAGCGGACGCGGTGGGGGTCGGTGACCGTCGCCGCGGGCGGCGTGGTGCTGGCCGTGCTCGAAGTGCGGCTCTTCGACATCTGGGGAGGGTGAGATGACGGCCACGGAGGAGACGAAGCCGGCGCGGACACGGCTCATCAGCGGGCCGGGGATGCTGCTCGTCTGGTTCTACGGCGTGATGGTCGTCGGAGCCGTCTCACGGTCCGTCGTCCAGATCGCGACGGACTTCGGGCGGGCGCCGCTCGCCTACTCGCTGTCCGCCGTCGCGGGTGTGGTGTACGGGTTCATCACGTATTCGCTGGTGCGTGGCGGCGAGAAGGCCCGCAGGGCGGCGCTGGTGTGCTGCGCCGCCGAACTCGCGGGAGTGCTCGTCGTCGGTACGTGGACCCTGGTCGAGCCGTCGGCCTTCCCGGACGCGACGGTCTGGTCCGACTACGGCATGGGGTACATCTTCATCCCCGTACTGCTGCCCCTGTCGGCCATGTACTGGCTGCGGAAGGCGCGGGACGGCGTCACGCCGTAGTCGCGTACGTCCCCGCCGGCTTCTCCAGGACGATCATGGGTACGCCGTCCGCGCCCTTGGACGTGCCCACCGTCTCGTAGCCCACCCGCCGGTACAGCCGCAGGTTCCCCTCGCTGCGGTGGCCGGTGTGGAGGCGGAACTTCTTGGCGCCGCGCTCCTCGGCGAGGGCCCCCTCGGCCGCGCGCAGCAGTCTGGCCCCGATGCCGTGGCCCTGCAGACGCGGGTGGACACAGAGCTTGCCGATGGCGGCCGCGCCGTCCTCGGTCACCGTGCCGCGCACCGAGCCGACCACCTCTTCGCCGAGCCGGGCGACGAAGACGCAGTCGGAGGCGACCTCCTGACGGACCGAGTCGAGACTCTGGACGAGCGGGTCGATGCGGTAGTTGCCGTACAACGCCGCCTCACTCTGGAAGCACAAGTACTGGAGCCTGAAGATCTGCTCCGTGTCCTGCTCGGTCGCCACCGAGATGGTCACGCTCATGCCCATGTGCGCACGCCTCCCGCTCACCTGATCGCCTGTCGTCCCCCACTCCTATCCCCGCGCTTCGCGGGCCGCAACCTCCGGTGCGAGCAATCGACGCAGACATCCCAGACATCGGGAACGTTCCGGGCCAAGACTGCCCTGTGAGATACCCAACTCCCCCGCGATCTCCCGGTATGTGAGGTCCCTCGGGGAGAGCAGCGCCTCCATCAGACGAGGGCAGCGGCCGGGCAGCCGGCGGACCGCGTCACGCAGGGCACGGTGCCTGGCGGCGGTGAGGGCGAGCTGCTCGGGCCCCCGGCCGCTGTCGTCGGCGGGCTCCGTGTCGTACGGCCGCTCAAGACGGTTCGCACGACGGCTGCGGCGCACCTCGGCGCGGACGGCCTTGCGCAGCCACGCCTCGGGGTCGAGCGGCGGCCCGTCGGAGTCCAGTCGCTCGAGGAGGCGCAGCCAGACCGCCTGCTCCAGATCACCCGGTTCGGTTCCGGAGGCATATCCCTCGGCGGATGCCTCGGCGGTGAGCAGCGGGCTCAGCGCGGCAACCAGATCGTGCGTCATATGCGGAACGACGCGGCCGCCCCGACGATAGGTTGCCGGGGCGGCCGCGGGTCTACCCGAACGGGTTCAGCGGGCTCAGCCGTTGACGAAGTCCTCGCGGGCGAGCAGACCGGTGTCCGCGTTGTCCGTGAAGACACCGTCGATACCGGTCGCGAAGTACGTCTTGAATGCCCCGAAGGCATCTCCGTAGGCGTCGACGCCGGTGCCCTTGCGGAACTCCGCCGGGAGGAAGGGGTTCTCGTTGCGCATGGTGTAGGGGTGCAGGATCAGACCCACCTTGTGCGCGTCCGCGACCAGGGTCGTCGGCGTGGTGAGCCTGCCGTTGGCGTCCTTCGGGATGACCAGGTCGAGCGTCGGGCCGACGCCCTGCGCATAGCCGGCGATCTCCCTGAGGCCCTTGGGCGTGATGAGGTCGGCGACCGTGCGCGGGTCGCCCGCCTCGACGAAGTCCCAGGGGCGGCTGGTCGCGCCGGAGAGCAGGACCACGAGCGGGTTGTCGACCAGCTTGTTCAGGCGCTGGATGCTGGTCGGCTCGAAGGACTGCAGGATGACGGGCGAGTTCCGCCGGTCCTTGCCGTACTTGCGCAGCAGCTTGGCGACCCGCTCCTCGAGGCCGAGGCCCAGCTTGCGGAAGTAGGTGGGGTGCTTGGTCTCCGGGTAGATCCAGACCTGCTTGCCCCGCTTACGGGTCTCCTCGTCCTGCCACTTGAGGACCTCTTCGAAGGTGGGGATCTCCCAGCGGCCGTCGTAGAGGGTGTTGTGCGGGCGGTTCGCCGGGATGCGCTCGATCGCGCGCAGCGTCTTCAGCTCGGCGAGTGTGAAGTCCTCGGTGAACCAGCCGGTGGTGGGAACGCCGTCCAGCACCTTGGTGGTCTTGCGGCCGGCGAACTCGGGATGGTCCGCGACGTTCGTGGTGCCGCCGATCTCGGGCTCGTGGCGGCAGACCAGATGGCCGTCCTTGGTGGGGACCAGGTCACCGGCCTCGACGACGTCGGCGCCGAGGTCGAGGGCCAGGTTGTACGACCCGAAGGTGTGCTCGGGCCGGTAGCCGCTGGTACCCCGGTGGCCGATGATCGTCGGCTTGGGCAGGCTCTTCAGACCACCGCCGGTCCGGGCCGTTTTGGCCTCCGCGGCTCTGGCGGCGCCGGGCAGCCCGAAGACCGCTCCGCCCGCCCCGAGCACCGCGGCGCCGAGAAGCGCCCGTCGTGCGGTGCCCTGCGTCTGCTCGTTCGACTCGTGGCTTTCCATGAGGGCCCTCCTGCCGTCCGCCCGTGATTGCGGCCCGATGGTAGGGGCGTGGACATGACTGCCGGGAGACCTCGGTTCGAACACGCGGGTGACGCCGGATGTCATGAGGAAAGCAAGATGTGACGGTCCGTCGGCATCGGCGCGGACGGCGCGGGTACCCGGCCCGATGGGCCACCCGCGCGATGTCCGTCACATCGTCGCACCGACGTTACGCGCGGATTCCGGCACGCCACCGCAGGTAAACCTGCGTCAACACTACGTAAGACCTCGGTGAAGCGGACGCACCCGATGTGCGCTTCCCCCGGAGCCGCGAGTAATGTCCTCACCTGCACAGACTCATATCGACCCCCTCGACATCGGAGGACCCGTTGTCCCGCTTCGCGCTCATCAAGGCAGTGCTCGGACCGATCATGCGCCTGATGTTCCGCCCCCAGGTGGAAGGCGCGGAGCGCATCCCGGGCGACGGACCGGTCATCCTGGCCGGCAACCACCTCACGTTCATCGACTCGCTCGTGCTGCCGCTGGTGACCAAGCGGCAGGTGTTCTTCATCGGCAAGGACGAGTACGTCACCGGCAAGAGCCTCAAGGGCCGGCTGATGGCCTGGTTCTTCACCGGCGTCGGCATGATCCCGGTGGACCGGGACGGGGCGAGCGGTGGCGTGGCCGCGCTGATGACCGGTCGCCGGATCCTTGAGGAGGGCAAGGTCTTCGGCATCTACCCCGAGGGCACGCGGTCGCCCGACGGCCGTCTGTACCGGGGCCGCACCGGCATCGCCCGCCTCACTCTGATGACGGGCGCGCCGGTGGTTCCCTTCGCGATGATCGGCACGGACAAGTTGCAGCCGGGGGGTCGGGGTATTCCGCGGCCGGGCCGCGTGACCGTTCGTTTCGGTGAGGCGATGGAGTTCTCCCGGTACGAGGGGATGGACCGGGACCGGTATGTGCTGCGGGCGGTGACCGACTCCGTGATGGCGGAGGTCATGCGGCTGTCGGGGCAGGAGTACGTGGACATGTACGCCACGAAGGCGAAGGCGGCCTGAGCGCCACAGGGGTTTCTGTCGTTTCCCGGGTGCGGGTGCGTTGTGGCTTGTCGCGCAGTTTCCCGCGCCCCTGAAGGGGCTCTGCACTCACCCGGTGCTTTCCAGTTTCTGGTCCTTCAGTAGGAACCACGCCGCCGCCGCTGTTGCCAGGAGGACGGCCGCTCCTGCGCCCGAGGCCAGGTGCAGGCCGTGGACGAAGGAGTCCCGGGCCGCCGTCAGGAGTTCCGCCGAGGTGTGGGCCGGGAGAGTCGTCGCCGTTTCCACCGCGGCGCCCAGTGACTCATGGGCCGCTTCCGGAGTGCCCGCCGGGCCCGTGAAGTCGCGGTAGACACCCGTCACGATCGAGCCGAGCAGGGCGATGCCCAGCGCGGCGCCGAGTTCGTACGCCGTTTCGGAGACCGCGGAGGCGGCGCCCGCCTGGTCCTTGGGGACGCTGGAGAGGATCACGTCGGCGGTGACGGTGAAGGAGAAGCCCGCGCCCACGCCGACGACCAGGAGCGCCGCGCCCAGGACCGGATAGCCCGTCGACTGCCCCAGCGTCGTGAGGACGGCGAGGGCGAGACCCACCACCGCGAGGCCGCCGGAGACCACGGCCCGTACCGAGAAGCGCCGGGCCGCGCGGCCCGCGACGAGACCGGCCGTCACCGCGCCGACCGCGGCGGGCAGTTCGGCCAGACCCGCCTCGAACGGGCGCCTGCCCTGGACGAGTTGCAGGTACTGGGAGAGGAAGAACACCAGGCCGGACATGCCGAGCACGGTCAGCAGGTCGGCGAGGACCGCGCCGCTGAAACCCCGCTTGCGGAACAGCCGCATGTCCAGCAGGGGCGTGGGCATGGTGAGCTGGCGGTGGACGAAGCCGTACAGCGCGGCGGCGCCCAGCAGGCCCGCGACGAGCGTCTCCGGGGTGAAGCCGTGCGTCGCGGCCTCCTTGACCGCGTAGACGACGCCGATCATGCCGACCAGCGAAAGCACGACGCTGATCAGGTCCCACGGGCCGGGATCGGGGTTCCGGGACTCGGGCAGCGTCCTGATGCCGACGAGGACGAGGACCACCATCACCGGCAGGTTGATGAGGAAGACCGAGCCCCACCAGAAGTGCCCGAGGAGGAAGCCGCCCACGATCGGCCCCACGGCCGTGCCGGCGGAGGCGGTGGCACCCCAGATGCCGACCGCGAGGCTGCGCTCGCGCGGGTCGTGGAACAGATTGCGGATCAGGGCGAGTGTGGCGGGCATCAGGGTCGCGCCCGCGACACCGAGCAGCGCCCGCGCCAGGATCAGCAGCTCCGGCGTGGTGGCGTAGGCGTTGAGGACGGATATCGCGCCGAACACCGTGGCGCCGCCGAGCAGGATCCGCTTGCGGCCGATGCGGTCGCCGAGGCTGCCCATGGAGACCAGCAGTCCGGCGATGACGAACGAGTAGACGTCACCGATCCACAGGAGCTGGGTGCCGGAGGGGTTGAGGTCTTCGCTGATGTAGGGGGTCGCGAGACCGAGGACGGTCGCGTCGACGGCCACCAGCAGCACGGCCAGCACGAGGACGGAGAGCGCGAGCCAACGGCCCGGACGCTTCTCCGCCTCCGTCATGGGGGCCGGCTGCAGGGTGCTGGTCATGATTCCTCTCTTCTGAGTGCGCCGCCGAGCAACAGCTCGGTGATCATGTGGGTGAAGTCCTTGGGGGCCACGCGGCCTTCCGCGACCGCCCAGGCGCCGGAGGCCATCAGGCCGTACAGCGCCTCGGTGAGCCAGGCCGGGGTGAGGTCGATGCGGAATTCGCCGCCGGCCTGGCCGCGCCGGAACAGGGCGGCGACGCGGGCGTCGAGACGGGCCCAGCCCTCGTTCTGTTCCTCGCCCTCGAACAGCTGGTTCTCGGTGTAGAGGAAGGCGAGCAGTCCGGCCGCGGGCTCGATCGCCCGCACCAGCCGGCGTACGGCCTCGCTCGCGGGCCCCTCGTCGGGCCGGGCCTCGTCGAGCGCCGCCTCGCACTCCGCGATGCCGAGCGCCTCCAGCGCCCGCACGAGCGCGTCGCGCCCGGCGAAGTGGCGGTGCAGCGTGGCGCGGCTGATCCCGGCCGCCCTGGCGACCTCGTCCATGGTGGCGGTGGATTTACGGGTCAGCAGGGCCGCGGCGCTGCGCAGCACGTGATCACGATCGAAGGCCATGAAACAATCGTAGCCCATGTGAGACATCTTTGTCTCATTATAGGCGTGCGTGACTCATCGTTGCTGGTCGGTGGACATGCCCCGCCGCCCCCGGGGCACGGGTGGGTCCGTCAGTGCCAGGGCAGCTGCCCGCGCCGCTCCCAGTACGCGGCCGGCTCCTCGACGAGGGCCGCGAGCTTCTCCAGCTGGTCCTCGTCGAGGTCGACGACCGCGGCGTGCAGGTTGGAGGCGAGCTGGTTGGTGGTCGCGGCACCGGAGAGGACGATCCCGGCCCACGGCCGGCGCAGGATCAGGGCGAGGGCCACGGCGTCGCAGCCGAGGGAGGTCTCCGCGGCCACGGCCTTCAGCACCTCCGGTGCATGGGGCTCCGCGAGCCGCCCGTTGGCCATGCCCTCCTTGACGATCACCGTGAGCCCGGCGTCATGGGCCTCGGCGAGGGCGGGGTCGGCCGAGGTCTCCAGGGCGTTGTACGTCGACTGGACGGTACGGAAGAGGGGCTCGCCGTCGACGGTCACGGCGAGGGCGGCCCGGACGGCGTCGGCCTGGGCGGGGCCGCTGGTGGAGAAGCCGATGGTCACCCCCTCGGCGGCGGCCTGGGCGAGCCTGCTGTGGAGTTCCTTGTCGGTGAGGGCCGGGCTGTCCGGGGTCACCGAGTGGATCTGGTAGAGGTCGAGGCGGTCGCCGAGCAGTTCGTCGGTCTCGGCGCGCTGCCGCTCGTAGGTGGCGAGGCTGTGGTCCTTGACCTCGTGCTCCTCCGCGTCGGTGGACCAGCCGGCGGTGTAGGTGTAGCCCCATTTGCTGCCGACGACGATGTCGTCGATGTCGGGGCGGGTGTTCAGCCAGTCGGCGAGGAACTCCTCGGAGCGGCCGTAGGAACGGGCGACGTCGAAGTAGCGCACGCCCTGGGCGTAGGCGGCGTCGAGGAGCTCGTGGGTGCGGGTGCGCAGCGTCCCGACGCTGCGGTCCTCGCCCAGGTCTTGGTCCCGGCCGAGGTTGATGTAGCCGGGGCGGCCGACGGCGGCGAGACCGAGTCCGATGTGGCAGGTCGGGGTCGTTGCTGAGGCCAGTCGCGCGAAGGGCATCGCGGGCTCCGTTCGGTCGGCTCCGTTACGGCTTGCGACCAACGTAACCCGCGATGCCGCTGCGCTCAGCGAGGCGGGGGCGCCCAAGAGCTCGGGTGGTGCGGCTCCTGGGCGGGTGCGGGAGCGTCGTAGCTTGTCGCTCCCGCGCGGCGGAGCCGCAGATCGATACAGCCCCGCGCCCCCAAAGGGCCTGCGGCCCTTGGGAGCACAGGCCTCTTACTTGGCCGTCGCCCACTCGTGCTGGGCCGCCACGTTCTGCTTCAGCTCGGCCAGCTGGATCGCGACCGCGCTCGGGGCCGTACCGCCGCGGCCGTCGCGGGAGGCCAGGGCGCCCGGGACGTTCAGGACGCTCCGCACCTCCGGTGTGAGGTGGGCGGAGATCTTCGCGAACTGCTCGTCCGTGAGGCCGTCGAGTTCCTTGCCCTCGGACTCGGCGACCTTGACGCACTCCCCCGCGACCTCGTGCGCCACCCGGAACGGCACGCCCTGCTTGACCAGCCACTCCGCGATGTCGGTGGCGAGGGAGAAGCCGGCCGGGGCCAGCTCCTCCATGCGCTCGCGGTTGACCGTGAGCGTGGCGATCATCCCGGTGAAGGCCGGGAGCAGCACCTCCAGCTGGTCGCAGGAGTCGAAGACCGGCTCCTTGTCCTCCTGGAGGTCGCGGTTGTAGGCCAGCGGCAGGGCCTTCAGGGTCGCCAGCAGCCCCGTCAGGTTGCCGATCAGCCGGCCGGACTTGCCGCGCGCCAGCTCCGCGATGTCCGGGTTCTTCTTCTGCGGCATGATCGACGAGCCCGTGGAGAACGCGTCGTGCAGCGTGACGAAGGAGAACTCCTTCGTGTTCCAGATGATGATCTCCTCGGAGATCCGGGAGAGGTTCACCCCGATCATCGCCGTGATGAAGGCGAACTCGGCGACGAAGTCGCGGGAGGCCGTGCCGTCGATGGAGTTGCCGACACTGCCGTGCTCGAAGCCGAGGTCCTTGGCGACCGCCTCCGGGTCCAGGCCCAGGGAGGAGCCGGCGAGGGCACCCGAGCCGTACGGCGAGACCGCCGTGCGCTCGTCCCACTGGCGCAGCCGCTCGGCGTCCCGGGACAGGGACTGGACGTGTGCGAGGACGTGGTGGGCGAAGAGGACCGGCTGGGCGTGCTGGAGGTGGGTGCGGCCGGGCATGGCCACGTCGGGGTGGGCTTCGGCGAGGCCGATCAGGGCGTCCTGGAGGTCGGCGATCAGACCGCCGATCGTACGGGCGTGGTCCCTCAGGTACATCCGGAAGAGGGTCGCCACCTGGTCGTTCCGCGACCGCCCCGCGCGCAGCTTGCCGCCGAGGTCGGGGCCGAGGCGCTCCAGGAGGCCGCGCTCCAGGGCGGTGTGGACGTCCTCGTCGGCGATGGTGCCGACGAAGGAGCCGTCGGCCACGTCCGCTTCGAGCTGGTCGAGCCCGGCGAGCATCCGGGTCAGCTCGTCCTCCGTGAGGAGCCCCGCCTTGTGCAGCACGCGCGCGTGGGCACGCGAACCGGCGATGTCGTAGGGCGCGAGCCGCCAGTCGAAGTGGACGGACGCGGACAGCTTGGCCAGGGCCTCGGCGGGACCGTCGGCGAAACGGCCGCCCCAGAGCCGTACGTCACCGCTGTTGCTGCTCACTTGCGTTGCTCCTAGAGAGAGACGGATGTGCCGCCGCCTCCCTGCCGACCGGCGGTCAGGGAGGCGGCAATGGCGTTACTGCTTACGCGAGGTCGCGTCAGGCTACGCCTGCGCTTGACGCTGCGCCGCGATCTTCGAGGACATGCTGTAGATGTCGATGAAGCCCTTGGCCGCGGCCTGGTCGAAGGTGTCGCCCGTGTCGTAGGTGGCGAGGTTGAAGTCGTACAGCGACGACTCGGAGCGCCGGCCGGTGACGACCGCGCGGCCGCCGTGCAGGGTCATCCGGATGTCGCCGTTGACGTGCTGATCGGCCTCGGCGATGAAGCCGTCGAGGGCGCGCTTGAGCGGGGAGAACCACTGGCCGTCGTAGACCAGTTCGCCCCAGCGCTGCTCCACCTGCCGCTTGTAGCGGGCGAGTTCGCGCTCGACGGTGACGTTCTCCAGCTCCTGGTGGGCCGTGATGAGCGTGATCGCACCCGGGGCCTCGTACACCTCGCGGGACTTGATGCCCACGAGACGGTCCTCGACCATGTCGATCCGGCCGATGCCCTGGGCGCCGGCGCGCTCGTTGAGCTGCTGGATCGCCTGGAGGACGGTGACGGCCTTGCCGTCGATGGCGACGGGGACGCCGTGCTCGAAGGTGATGATCACCTCGTCGGCCTCGCGGGGCTCGGCCGGATTGGAGGTGTACTCGTAGATGTCCTCGATCGGGGCGTTCCAGATGTCCTCCAGGAAGCCCGTCTCGACCGCGCGCCCGAAGACGTTCTGGTCGATGGAGTACGGGGACTTCTTGGTGGTGGCGATCGGGAGCTGCTTGGCCTCGCAGAAAGCGATCGCCTTGTCGCGGGTCATCGCGTAGTCACGGACCGGGGCGATGCACTTGAGGTCGGGGGCGAGGGCGACGATGCCGGCCTCGAAGCGGACCTGGTCGTTGCCCTTGCCGGTGCAGCCGTGGGCGACCGTGGTGGCGCCGTGCTTCCGGGCCGCGGCAACGAGGTGCTTGACGATCGCCGGCCGGGACAGGGCGGAGACCAGCGGGTAGCGGTCCATGTAGAGGGCGTTGGCCTTGATCGCCGGGAGGCAGTACTCGTCGGCGAACTCGTCCTTGGCGTCCGCGACCTCGGCCTCCACGGCCCCGCACGCGAGGGCGCGCTTGCGGATGACGTCCAGGTCCTCGCCGCCCTGACCGACGTCGACCGCGACCGCGATGACCTCGGCGCCCGTCTCCTCGGCGATCCAGCCGATGGCGACGGAGGTGTCCAGACCGCCCGAGTAGGCGAGTACGACGCGCTCGGTCACTGGTGTCTCCTCACCGTGCATTACTGACATGCATGAGTATGCAGTGCTCTGCATGATTCGTCAATCCGCGAGCCTGTCGAGAGAGTTTCGAAGAGACGCTGAACAAACGAAACCGCTTTCCCGTACTCACCCCCGAACGCCGGCGCCGCGTTCGCCGACCCACTCCTGACCCAAGTGAGGCATCCGCATGTCCAGGGCTCTTCCGAAGTACAACAAGCGTCGCGTGGCCGTCATCGGTGGCGCTGCCGCCGTGGTGCTGTCCGGCGCGGTCATCGCCGGCACCGCCCTCGCCGGGACGCCCGCCAAGAGCAGCAGCGCCACGAACGCCCGCACCCTCGCGAGCCCCGGCACGATCAGCTGCCCGGACGTGGCCTCGAAGCTCCCGGCGATCCCCGCCTCCGCCAAGGCCGAGGTCGACCGCAACCTCGCCCTCCTCCAGACCCAGATCCAGGAAGCCAACAAACGCCTGGTCGACACCGTGGGCCAGGGCGGCCCCAACTTCGTCAACAACGCCATCCTCGGCCCACTCAAGGACAAGCGGGTGGCGACCGTCAACCGCATCGCCACGGCGATCGGGCGTACGGCCGCCAAGCCGACGGGCCTGGACGCGCTGGCACCGTGCACGCTGAACGCGGGCGGCGCGAACACGGGCACGAACGCGGGCACCAGCACGGGCGGTGCCGCCGCGGGCAACCAGGCGACGGCCACCCCCAGCGCGACGGCCGCGCAGCAGTCCACCGGCGGCACGAACAACGCCAACGCCGCCGTGGGCACGATCAGCTGCCCGGACGTGGCCTCGAAGCTCCCCGCGATCCCCGCCTCCGCCAAGGCCGAGGTCGACCGCAACCTCGCCCTCCTCCAGACCCAGATCCAGGAAGCCAACAAACGCCTGGTCGACACCGTGGGCCAGGGCGGCCCCAACTTCGTCAACAACGCCATCCTCGGCCCACTCCAGGGCAAGCGCGTCTCGACGATCGACCGCATCGCCATCGCCATCGGCCGTACGTCGGCCAAGCCGACGGGCCTCGACTCCCTGGCCGCCTGCACGCTCACCAAGTGAGGTGACAGGCTGCTGTGGCCGCCCCGCACTCCCTCCGGCCGGGGCGGCCACGGCGGACCGGTCGACCGCCGGATCGCGGGATCGCCGGATCGCCGGATCGCCGCTCAGGGAAATCCTTAGACAGTCGAAAGGACTCTCCCGATAATCGTTGGCCATGGGAAAGACCTATGAGCGCATCGACGGCAGGCTCCGCACGTTCATCGAGGAACAGCCCCTCTTCTTCACCGCGACCGCGCCCCTGTCCGGCGACGGCACGGTCAACCTCTCCCCCAAGGGCCTCAAGGGCTCCTTCGCGGTGCTCGACGAGCACACCGTGGCGTATCTGGACTTCGCCGGATCCAACGCGGAGACCATCGCGCATCTGCGGGAGAACGGCCGCATCACCCTGATGTGGTGCGCCTTCCAGGGCCCGCCGAACATCGTGCGGGTGCACGGGCGGGGCGAGGCCGTCTTCCGTGACGACGCCCGGTTCGGGGAGCTGCTCGCCCACTTCCCCGGCATCGACCCCACCCCGCACGGCCTGCGCGCGATCATCGTCGTACACGCCGAACTGGTCCGGGACACCTGCGGATACGCGGTGCCCGTCATGACGTACGACGCGGACCGCGATCTGCACGGAAAGCGCTTCGCCCGCGAGGACGACGCATCGCTGAGCGACTACTTCGGAAAGAAGGAACACGTGGCGACTAGCCTGGATGGCCTACCAGGGCTGCCACTGCCGCTCCCGCCCTCTACCGTCTGAGCCATGCGCCCCGGTGTCGTGGTCACCCTCGCCTCCCTGTCCCTCCTCACGCTCGGCTTCGCACCGGCCGGTGCGTCTGCCCCGCTGCCCGCCCGTATGGCGGACACCGGGGGCGGCACCCAGCTGATCACGGCTCAGGCGGCGGGCACCGCCTCGACATCGGGCACGCTCATCTGGTGGAACCTGCGGGGCGGGCAGTGGGTGCAGGCAGGTTCGGCACCGGCCCGCTTCGGCGCGAGGGGGCTCGCCGAGGGGGCGTCGCGCAAGCAGGGCACGTACACGACGCCGACGGGGCTGTACGACCTGCCGTTCGCCTTCGGCATCAAGGCGGCGCCGGGCGGTACGTCCGTCGCCTACCGTCCGGTGCACGAGAACTCGTGGTGGTGCCAGGACAACGCGTCACGCTCGTACAACCGCTGGACCGAACCCCTCGCGGCCGACTGCCGCGCCTCCGAGTCCGAGCACCTCGTCTCCTACGCCGGTCAGTACGCCCACGCGCTCGTCATCGGCTTCAACTACGCGCACCCGGTGCGCGGGCGGGGAGCCGGGATCTTCCTGCACGTCAACGGGAGCGGGGCCACGGCGGGCTGTGTGTCGGTGCCGGCGGACGCGATGCAACGCATCCTGAAGTGGGCGGACCCGAAGGCGCGTCCGCACATCGCGATCGGAACGGCGGCCGGGACGACGGCGATCACCCGGTACTGAGCGCCACCGGCAGCCGTACCGAGAACGTCGTCGCCCCGGGGCGGCTCTCCAGGCCCACGCTCCCCCCGTGCGCCTCCACCACCGCCGCCACGATCGACAGGCCCAGCCCGGCGCCGCCGCCCGAGGCGTCCGTGCGGCGGCGGTGCTCGGCCCGGGTGAAGCGCTCGAAGACGCCGGGCTGGACGTCCTCGGGGACGCCGGGGCCGTCGTCGCGGACCTTCAGGATCGCCGTCCTGCTGCCGTCCGTGTCGCCCTCCGTGTCCAGGGACACCGTCACCTTCGTGCCAACAGGTGTGTGCAAACGCGCGTTGGCCAACAGGTTGGCCAACACCTGTTGGAGACGATGGGCATCGCCGGTCACCGTCACCGGCTCCTCCGGCAGCTCCAGCGTCCAGCGGTGATCGGGGCCGGCCGCGCTGGCGTCCGTGACGGCGTCCAGGACCAGATGGGTGAGGTCGACGGGGCGGCGCTCCAGGGGGCGGCCCGCGTCCAGGCGGGCGAGCAGCAGCAGGTCGTCGACCATCTCGCCCATCCGGGAGGACTCGGCGGCGATCCGCTCCAGCGCCCGGGTGACCTCCGGCGGGACGGGCCCGGGGTGGAGCAGGGCGAGCTCCGCGTGGCCGCGGACCGAGGCGACCGGGGTGCGCAGCTCATGGCTGGCGTCGGCGGCGAAGGTGCGCAGCCGCTCCTCACTGGCATGCCGCTTGGTCAGGGCGTCCTCGACATGGCCCAGCATGCGGTTGAAGGCGGCGGCGACCCGGCCCACCTCGCCGCGCGGGTCGGCCTCGGGGGCCCGGGGCGGCAGCGCCACCTCGCCGCTGGCCAGCGGGAGTTCGCTGACCCGGGTGGCGGTCGCCGCGACCCGGCTGAGCGGACGCAGGGACCAGCGGACCCACAGCGCCCCGGTGACGCCCGCGACGGCCAGGGCCAGGCCGAAGACGATCGCGGCGACCAGTTCCAGCCGGTGCACGGTGGCCTCCACCGGCTCCAGCGGCAGGCCGACGATCAGCACATCGCGGTCGAGGCCCCGGGACGCCACGACCCGGTAGTCGTCCAGGGAGGAGAGGTGGACGGTGTATGCCCTGCCGTCGACCGGTACCGCGGCCAGCCGCTGCTGGTCCGCGTCGGTCAGGTCGACGTTCAGCTCCACGGCCAGGTTCCCGGAGCGGACCAGCCCCTTGTTGGTGACCGTGCCGTCCACCAGTCGGGCGCCGAAGGTGCCCGTGGCCTGTCTGCGGGTGTCGCCGTGCTCGTCCCCGTCGTGATCGTTCGGCAGCCGGCCGCTGTGCTCCAGACTCGCCGGGAAACGGGTGCCGACCTGGGCGAGCTGTTCGTCGAGGCGCTGCGTGAGGAAGCCGCTGAGCCCGAGCACCGCGGCGAGCCCGACGGCCGCGCAGCTCACCGCCAGCAGCACCACCAGGCCCACGGTGAGCCGGGCCCGCAGGGTACGCGGCCGGGGCAGGCGCCGTAGCCATCGTGGGAGTCTCACCTGCTCACCTGCTCACCGGCTTCAGTACGTACCCGGCCCCGCGCACGGTGTGGATCATGGGCTCGCGGCCCGCGTCCACCTTCTTGCGCAGATACGAGATGTACAGCTCGACGACATGGGCGCGGCCGCCGAAGTCGTACGACCACACCCGGTCGAGGATCTGCGCCTTGCTGAGCACCCGACGCGGATTGCGCATCAGGAAGCGCAGGAGCTCGAACTCGGTCGGGGACAGTTCGATCAGTTCGCCGGCCCGGGTCACCTCACGGGCCTCCTCGTCCATGACCAGGTCGCCGACGGCCAGCCGCGGGCCCTCCTCCTGCTGCCGGGCCATGCCCGCCCGCCGCAGCAGTCCGCGCAGCCGGGCGACGACCTCCTCCAGGCTGAACGGCTTGGTGACATAGTCGTCGCCGCCCGCGGTGATCCCCGCGATCCGGTCCTCGACCGCGTCCCGGGCGGTGAGGAAGAGCACACAGACGTCCGGCTTCACCTCGTGCAGCGAGCGCAGCACGGCGAAGCCGTCGGTGTCGGGGAGCATCACGTCGAGGACCACCGCGTCGGGCAGCAGCTCACGTGCGGCGGTCACCGCGCCGGCGCCGTCGCCGGCCGCGCGCACCTCCCAGCCCTCGTAGCGCAGGGCGCCGGTGAGCACCTCGGCGAGGTCCGGGTCGTCGTCGACGACGAGGACACGCAGCGGGGTGCCGTCGGGCCGGGTGAGGGCGGGCCGGCCGGAGCGGGTCGTGTTCATCGCGTTCATCGCGTCTACAGCATCGCTCCTCCCGGCGGCCACGGGTGACCCCCGTGGCTCTGAGTTTCCTGTGAGTGGGCCCACAGGGCGCCGTCTCAGAGCTCCCTCAGAGGTTCACGCAGCACAGTGGCACGGCGGACGGGAGCACCCGGGAGAAAGGGCCCACACATGACCACCCTGTACGAGCGGCGGGCGGCGCCGACCGTGACGCCGGTTCCCCGCAGCTCCCCCGCGGGCCCCCTGCTCGCCCTGCTGTGGGCCGGGGCGGCGGCCGTGGTGGCGCTGTGGTGGACGGACACCGGCTCGGTCGTCGGTACGGCCGGCTGGCTGACCGGCGCCGGGCGGATCGCCGGGCTGCTGTGCGGGTACTCCTGCGCGGTGCTCGTCGGGCTCATGGCCCGGGTGCCGCTCCTGGAGCGGCGGATCGGCTCGGACCGGGTGGCGCGCTGGCACGCGATGGCGGGCCGCTACACGGTCTGCCTGCTGGTCGCGCACATCGTGCTGATCCTCGCCGGGTACGCCGCCCAGGACGGCGCCTCGATCGTCCACGAGACGGTCACGGTGATCCTCGACTATCCGGAGATGCTCAAGGCCACCGCGGGCACGGCGATCCTCTTTGCCGTCGGCATCACCTCGGCGCGGGCGGTGCGCCGCCGGACCAGCCACGAGTTCTGGTACTACGTCCACCTGCTCACCTACGCCGCCGTCTTCCTGGCCTTCGGCCACCAGCTGGCGCTCGGCAACGACTTCAACGGGAAGCCGGTGGCCACGGCGGCCTGGTATGCCCTGTACCTGGGCGTCGCGGCCCTGGTGGTGTGGTTCCGGGTCCTCGTGCCGGTGCGGCTCAATCTGCGTCACCGGCTGCGCGTGGAGTCCGTGCACCGGGAGGCGCCGGACGTGTACTCGGTCGTGGTGCGCGGGCGGCGGCTGGAGGAGCTGGGGGCACGGCCGGGGCAGTTCTTCCGCTGGCGCTTCTTCGGGCAGGGCATGG
Source organism: Streptomyces sp. NPDC025638 (assembly GCF_055558775.1). NCBI lineage: Bacteria > Bacillati > Actinomycetota > Actinomycetes > Kitasatosporales > Streptomycetaceae > Streptomyces > Streptomyces sp. NPDC025638. Next base: position 118,278 of record NZ_JBVHLX010000008.1, read on the forward strand.
GCTGGACGTCGACGCCGTACTCGCTGTCGGCGCCGCCCCGTCCCGACCTGCTGCGCATCACGGTCAAGGCGCTGGGCGACCACAGCGCGGCGGTGTCCCTGCTGCGGCCGGGCACCCGGGTGTGGGCGGAGGGGCCGTACGGCTCCCTGACCGCCGACCGGCAGACCGTGCACAGGTCCCTGCTGATCGCGGGCGGCGTCGGGATCACCCCGCTGCGGGCGCTGTTCGAGACGCTGCCCGGCGAGGTGACACTGCTCTACCGGGCCCGCACGGCCGAGGACCTGGCCCTGAGCGGGGAGCTGGAGGCCATCGCGCGCTGGCGCGGAGCGAGGGTGCTGTACGCCCTCAACGGCGCGCACGGGGAGCGCCCGAGACTCACCGCCGACGCCCTGCGCGCGACCTTCCCCGACCTGTCCGGGCACGACGTGTACATCTGCGGTCCGCACGGCTTCGCCCAGGACCTGTACCGGGCGCTGCGCGCCGCCGGTGTGCCGGACCGCCGTATCCACCACGAGTCGTTCGAGCTGTGAGGCCCACGTGCACGCGTTGAAGAAGACCCGCCCCCTGCGCCGCATCGTGCTGGCGAGCGCCGCCACCGTCTCCGGGATGGTGCTGCTCCTGTCGTTGAAGCCGCACACGAGCCCGGCCCTGGCGGTGGGCACGCAGTCGCCCGTGCCGTCCAGCAGTGCGAGCGCGTCGGCCGGCGGGTCCTCCGGCGGTTCCAGCACCGGCAAGTCGGCCACCGGTACGAAGACGGTCACCGGCGACTCGGTCCAGACCCGCTGGGGCCCGGTCCAGGTGCGGGTCACGGTGAAGAACGGCAAGCTCACACGAGTGACCGCCGTCACCTACCCGCAGGAGAATCCGCGCGACCAGGAGATCAACAGTTACGCCATCCCCCAACTGCGGCGCGAGGCACTGGCCGCACAGAGCGCCCAGATAGACACGGTCTCCGGGGCGACGTACACGAGCGACGGCTACCGCCAGTCGCTCCAGTCCGCCTTGGACTCGGCCGGAGTCTGAACACACCGGAGTGGAGGCACGTATCAGTGGGCCAAGGGTCAAGTCCCCACGGAGGAACCGTGACCACCACGCTCGCAGGCGGACGTGCCGCCCGCCGCCAGACGATGCGCCGCATCCGCCCGCGCCGCTCCCCGGCCGTCCCGCTGCTGATCGCCGTGTGGGCGGGCGCAGCGGCCGTGCTGTGGCTGTGGTGGCACAACACGCCGTCCATCGCCGACAACAACGGCAAGATCCTGAACGCGGGCCGGATCACCGGTCTGCTGGCCGGCTACCTCATGGCGCTGGTCGTGCTGCAGATGGCCCGGGTGCCCGCCCTGGAGCGGCGCGTCGGCTCGGACCGGGTGGCGCGCTGGCACGCCATGAGCGGCCGCTACACGCTCTGTCTGGTCTTCGCGCACATCTTCCTGACCATGTGGGGCTATGCGCTCCAGGCGGGCAAGTCGCTGGGCGACATCGTCCAGCAGACCATCGAGTCCATCACCCAACTGCCGGACATGGGAAAGGCCGCCATCGGCACGGGTCTGTTCGTGGTCATCGGGCTGACCTCGATCGGTGTGGTCCGCCGCAGGCTGCCGTACGACGCCTGGTACCACGTGCACCTGTTCACCTACGCGGCGGTGTTCCTGACGTTCTGGCACCAGATCACCACCGGCAACGATTTCGCCCTGGAACCCGCCGCGAAGACCTTCTGGTACGGGCTGTACGGCTCGGTCACCGCGCTGGTGCTCTGGTACCGGATCCTCACCCCGATCCGGCTGAACCTGCGTCACCGCCTGTGCGTCGAGGCGGTCATCGAGGAGACGCCGGGCATCGTGTCGGTGCTCATCGGCGGCCGCAAGCTGCACCGGATGGGCGCGGAGGCCGGGCAGTTCTTCCGGTGGCGGTTCCTTGCGCCGGGCATGCGGTTCAGCTCGCACCCGTACTCGCTGTCGGCGGCGCCGCGTCCGGACATGCTGCGGATCACGGTGAAGGCGATCGGCGACCACAGCGCCCGGCTGCGCGAGCTGCGTCCCGGCACCAAGGTGTGGGCGGAGGGCCCGTACGGCGCCATGACGGCCTCCCGCCGCAGCCGCGGCAAGGTGCTGCTGGTCGCGGGCGGTGTCGGCATCACGCCGATGCGTGCCCTGTTCGAGACGCTGCCCGGCGCGGCCGGCGACCTGACCCTGCTCTACCGGGCCAACACCACCCAGGACCTGGCCCTGTGGGACGAGCTGGCGGTCATCGCCAATGAGCGCGGTGCCCGGCTGATGTACGCCGTGAACAGCCCGGAGGGCGAGCGGCCGGACATCTCCGCGGACAGCCTCCAGCGGAAGATCCCGGACATCGACCGGCACGACGTCTTCATGTGCGGTCCGCCCGGGTTCGCGCAGCAGGTGTACGAAGCACTGCGCGGCGCGGGGGTGCCCGCCCGCCGCATCCATCACGAGTCGTTCGAGATGTGAGCGACGGGAAACCACGGAACCTCCACGGGAACTCGACGGGAAATCAGGAGCTCAGAAGAGATGCGGAAGAGCCACCCCATTCGGCGCGTCGTGCTGGCCACCGCGGCCACCGTCTCCGGTGTCGTACTGCTGCTGTCGCTGAAGCCGTCGACGGACCCCGCCTCGGCGTCGGCGGCGGGTGCGGCGCCGCAGCAGACGGCGGCCGGGCAGGAGTCGCCCCAGGGCGGGGCACAGGCGGCCGGTACGGGCACGGTGACCGGTGACGCGGCCCAGACCCAGTACGGGGTCGTGCAGGTACGGCTGACCGTAGCCAACGGCAAGATCACCAAGGCCGAGGCGGTGCAGGCGCCCAAGGGCGGCACGAGCGACCAGAAGACCGCGCTGTCCGTGCCCAGGCTCAACCAGGAGGCCGTGGCCGCGCAGAACGCGAACATCGACTCGGTGTCCGGGGCGACCTACACGAGCACCGGCTACAAGAAGTCGTTGCAGTCGGCGCTGGACAAGATGAAGGCGGCGGCCGGCTCGTCGGGGTCGTCCGGCACAGCCGGCTCCGGTTCGTCCGCCGGCTCCGGTGGGGCCGCCCAGGCCACGAAGACCGTGACCGGGCAGGTCGCGCAGACCCAGTACGGGCCCGTCCAGGTCCGTATCACCGTCGCCAACGGCAAGATCACCAAGGCCGAGGCGGTGCAGGCGCCCAAGGGCGGCACGAGCGACCAGAAGACCGCGCTGTCCGTGCCCAAGCTCAACCAGGAGGCGGTCGCGGCCGGGAACGCGAACATCGACTCGGTCTCCGGCGCCACCTACACGAGCACCGGCTACAAGCAGTCGCTGCAGTCCGCGCTGGACCAGGCCGGTGGCTGAGGCCGTGGCCGAGTCAGAAGCTCCCGCCGCGGTGCGTCGGGCGGAGGAGGTCATGGGGACTGTCTTCTCCTTCGACGTCCGCGGCGGGGAACCGCATGCCGTACAGGCGGCCCTCGACGAGGCGGTCGCCCAGCTGCACCGGGTCGACGAGGTGTTCAGCACCTACCGCGAGGACAGTCAGGTGTCCCGGCTGGCCCGCGGCGAGCTGACCGTGGCCGCATGCGACCCCGAGGTCGCCGAGGTGCTGGAACTGGGCACCGAGGCGGAGCGGCTGAGCGACGGCTGGTTCAGCATGCGCTACCGGGGCCGGTTCGATCCGACCGGGATCGTCAAGGGCTGGGCCGCGGAGCGCTGCGCGCGGCGGATCGCGGAAACGGCCGGGGTGCGCGGCGTGAGCGTGAACGGCGGCGGGGACGTCCAGATGTTCGGCGCGCCGGAGCCGCAGCGGCCGTGGCGAGTGGGGGTGTCGGATCCCCTGCGGCCCGGTGGGCTGGCGGCGGTGATCTCGTCCGCCGGGGTGTCGGAGCTGGCGGTCGCCACGTCCGGTACGGCGGAACGCGGGGCGCACATCGTGGATCCGCGGACGGGAAAGTCGGCGGTCACGGATCTGGTCGCGGTCACGGTTGTCGGCCCGAGCCTGACATGGGTGGACTGCTGGGCCACGGCAGCGTTCGCGATGGGTTCGCGGGAGGGCCTGGCGTGGCTGGAGTCGCTCCCCGACGTGGAGGCCCTCCTGATCACAGCGGGCGACGAGGTGCGCTGCACAGGGGGCTTGGCCGCTCGACTTGGCTGAGTGGACTTACCTCAGGGGCGCGGGGAACTGCGCGACCAGCCACGAACCACCCGCAGCTGCTGGACGGCAGTTCCCCCAACGGCGCTAGTGTCCGTTCTGAGCCAACCGCAGCAGATGTTCGGCCAGCGCCTGCCCCCCGGAAGGGTCCCGGGAAATCAACAGCAACGTGTCGTCACCGGCAATCGTCCCCAGGATGTCGTGCAGCTCGGCCTGGTCGATGGCCGAGGCAAGAAACTGCGCAGCCCCCGGAGGGGTCCGCAGGACCACGAGATTGGCGGAGGCCTCCGCGGAGATCAGCAGCTCCTGGGAGAGCCGCCGCATCCGCTCCTCCTTCGCCGACTCCCCCAGCGGGGCACGCGGCGTGCGGAAGCCGCCCTCGCTCGGGACCGCGTAGATCAGCTCACCGTCGGTGTTGCGGATCTTCACCGCGTTCAGCTCGTCCAGATCCCGGGAGAGCGTCGCCTGGGTGACGGTCAGCCCGTCATCGGCGAGGAGCTTCGCCAACTGGCTCTGGGAGCGCACCGGTTGCCGGTTGAGGATGTCCACGATCCGGCGGTGGCGTGCGGTGCGGGTCTGCGGCACGGCAGGCCCCGCAGTCTGCTCGTGGTCCTGCGCCTGGCTCATCGTCGTCTCATTCCCCGGCTCGTCCGTCCCCGTTCGCTGCTTCGAGGATGCCGGGCAGCGCCCGGAGAAGGGCGTCCGTCTCGTCGTCGCCGATATTCAGCGGTGGCATCATCCGTACGACGTCGGGGGCGGGCGCGTTCACCAGGAATCCGGCCTCCTGAGCCGCCTGCTGCACCTGCGGCGCCAGCGGCTCGGTGAGCACGATACCCAGGAGCAGGCCCGCGCCCCTGACATGGTCGATCAACGGGTTGCCGAGTGACTCGATTCCGTCCCGCAGCGTCTCGCCCTGCCGCTTGACGTTCTCCAGCAGTCCCTCGTTCGCGATGGTGTCGAGGACGGCGAGTCCGGCGGCGCAGGCGACCGGATTGCCGCCGAAGGTCGTGCCGTGGTGGCCGGGCCGAAGCAGCTCGGCGGCCCGGCCGAAGGCGACGGTGGCGCCGAGCGGCAGCCCGCCGCCCAGGCCCTTGGCCAGGGTCACGACGTCCGGCAGGACGCCCTCGTGCGCCTGGTACTCGAACCAGTTGCCGGTCCGCCCGACGCCGGTCTGCACCTCGTCCAGGACGAGCAGGGACCCGGTGGCCGCCGTGATGGCGCGGGCCGCCTTCAGATAGCCGGCCGGGGGCACCACGACCCCGTTCTCGCCCTGGATGGGCTCGATGACGACGAGGGCGGTCTCCTCGGTCACCGCGGCCGCCAGCGCCTGCGCGTCGCCGTAGGGGACGTGGGTGACGTCGCCGGGCAGCGGCAGGAACGGCTCCTGTTTGCCGGGCTGGCCGGTGAGCGCGAGGGCGCCCATCGTACGGCCGTGGAAGCCGCCCTGGGTGGCGACCATGTGGGTGCGCCCGGTCAGCCGGCCGATCTTGAAGGCGCCTTCGTTGGCCTCGGCGCCGGAGTTGCAGAAGAAGACCTTGCCGTCGCGGCCGAAGTGCTCCAGGAGGCGTTCCGCGAGGGCGACGGGCGGTTCGGCGATGAAGAGGTTGGAGACATGGCCGAGGGAGGCGATCTGCCTGCTGACGGCCTCGACGACGGCCGGGTGGGCGTGGCCGAGCGCGTTGACCGCGATGCCGCCGACGAAGTCGAGGTACTCCTTGCCGTCGGCGTCCCACAGCTTCGCGCCCGCGCCGCGCACGAGAGGCAGCCGAGGAGTGCCGTAGTTGTTCATGAGCGCGCCCTGCCACCGCGCGGTCAGTTCCTGGTTGCTCATGATTCCCCCTGTTCGTCCGGCTTCTCGTCGGGCACGACCATCGTGCCGATGCCCTCGTCGGTGAAGATCTCCAGCAGGATCGAGTGCTGGACCCGGCCGTCGATGACGCGGGCGGTGTTGACGCCGTTGCGTACGGCGTGCAGACAGCCCTCCATCTTCGGCACCATGCCGGAGGACAGCTCCGGCAGGAGCTTCTCCAGCTGGGCGGCGGTGAGGCGGCTGATCACCTCGTCGGAGTTCGGCCAGTCCTCGTAGAGGCCCTCGACGTCGGTGAGGACCATGAGGGTCTCGGCGCCCAGTGCCGCAGCGAGTGCCGCAGCCGCCGTATCAGCATTGACGTTGTAGACATGTCCGTCGTCCTGACTGCGGGCGATGGAGGAGACGACCGGGATACGGCCGTCGGCGAGCAGGGCCTCGATCGCGCCCGTGTCGATCTCGGTGATCTCGCCCACCCGCCCGATGTCGACCAGTTCGCCCTCGATCTCGGGCCGGTGCTTGGTGGCGGTGATGGTGTGCGCGTCCTCGCCGGTGAGGCCGACGGCCAGCGGGCCGTGCTGGTTGAGCAGCCCGACCAGCTCGCGCTGCACCTGCCCGGCCAGCACCATCCGTACGACGTCCATGGCGTCCTCGGTGGTGACCCTGAGGCCCGCCTTGAACTCGCTGACGATGCCGTGTCTGTCGAGCGCCCGGCTGATCTGCGGGCCGCCGCCGTGCACGACGACCGGCCTGAGGCCGGCGTGGTGCAGGAACACCACGTCCTGCGCGAACGCGGCCTTCAGCTCCTCGTCGACCATGGCGTTGCCGCCGAACTTGATCACGACGGTCCTGCCGTTGTGCCGGACCAGCCAGGGCAGCGCCTCGATGAGGATCTGCGCCTTGGGCAGGGCAGTATGTTTGCGAGTCGAGGACTTTCGCTCTTCTGAGTGATTGACCGTCATAGCCGACTTTCGGAAAGATCTCGGATCAGCCGCCGGGCGGGCGGTGTTGGCCTGCGGGAGGCGGCGTAAGACTCAACTCGGACACGTCCGGGGCGAGCTGCCGCCTGTGAAACAGGAACCCTCGTCGGCGACGACGAGGACCCGCGACAACCGAGCGGGCACGTCAAGACGAATAGGCGCTGTTCTCGTGGACATAGTCGGCCGTGAGGTCGTTGGTCCAGATGGTCGCAGATTCCTTGCCTGCCGCGAGGTCCGCCACAATGTGGACCTCGCGGTAGCGCATGTCGACCAGCTCGCGGTCCTCGCCGACGCCGCCGTTCTTGCACACCCAGACGCCGTTGATGGCGACGTTGAGCTGGTCCGGCTCGAAGGCGGCCTGCGTGGTGCCGATGGCGGACAGGACGCGGCCCCAGTTGGGGTCCTCGCCGTGGATGGCGCACTTGAGGAGGTTGTTGCGGGCGATGGAGCGGCCCACCTCGACGGCGTCGTCCTCGCTCGCGGCGTTGATCACCTCCACCTTGATGTCCTTGCTGGCGCCCTCGGCGTCCCGGATGAGCTGCTGGCCGAGGTCGTCGCACACGGCCCGTACGGCCTGTGCGAACTCCTCGTACCCGGGGGTGACCCCGGCCGCGCCCGAGGCGAGCAGCAGCACGGTGTCGTTGGTGGACATGCAGCCGTCGGAGTCGACCCGGTCGAAGGTGACCTTGGTGGCGGCCCGCAGCGCCTGGTCCAGGACCTCGCTGTCGAGGTCGGCGTCGGTGGTGAGGACGACCAGCATGGTGGCGAGGCCCGGCGCGAGCATGCCCGCGCCCTTGGCCATGCCGCCGACGGTCCAGCCGTCCCTGGTCACGACCGAGGTCTTGTGGACGGTGTCGGTGGTCTTGATGGCGATGGCGGCCTTCTCGCCACCGTGCTCGCTCAGGGCCGCCGCGGCCGTCTCGACGCCCGGGAGCAGCTTGTCCATCGGGAGCAGGACGCCGATGAGGCCGGTGGAGCAGACGGCGACCTCGATGGGGCCGCGCCCGAGCACCTCGGCGGCCTTCTCAGCGGTCGCGTGGGTGTCCTGGAAGCCCTTCGGCCCCGTACAGGCGTTGGCGCCACCGGAGTTGAGGACGACGGCGGAGACCTGGCCGCTCTTCAGCACCTGCTCGGACCACAGCACCGGCGCGGCCTTCACACGGTTGGAGGTGAAGACACCGGCGGCGGCGCGGCGGGGCCCGTTGTTGACCACGAGGGCCAGGTCCGGGTTGCCGTTCGCCTTGATCCCGGCGGCGATGCCCGCCGCCGTGAATCCCTTGGCTGCCGTGACGCTCACTGCATCTCCTTGTTCGCTTCTCCGCCCGTGCAGCGCACCGGTGCGGCCTTCGTCGTCGTCTGCGGCCCGGTGGCTGCACGTGCGTCGCTCACGGTGCGACTCCGATCGTGGAAAGCCCGGTGGTCTCGTCGAGTCCGAGGGCGATGTTCAGGCTCTGGACGGCACCGCCGGCGGTGCCCTTGGTCAGGTTGTCGATGGCGCTGATCGCGATGATGCGGCCCGCGGCCTCGTCGTGTGCGACCTGCACCTGAACGGCGTTGGAACCGTGGACGGACGCCGTGGCGGGCCACTGGCCCTCGGGCAGCAGGTGGACGAAGGGCTCGTCGGCGAAGGCCTTCTCGTAGGCGGCACGGACCGCCTCGGCGGTGACACCGGCACGGGCCTTCGCGCTGCACGTGGCGAGGATGCCCCGGGACATCGGCGCGAGGGTGGGCGTGAAGGAGACGGAGACCTTCTCCCCGGCGGCCGCGCTCAGGTTCTGGATCATCTCGGGGGTGTGCCGGTGCCCTCCCCCGACGCCGTACGGCGACATCGAACCCATGACCTCGCTGCCCAGCAGGTGCGGCTTGGGTGCCTTGCCCGCGCCGGAGGTGCCGGAGGCGGCGACCACCACGGCCTCGGGCTCGGCGAGCCCCGCCGCATAGGCCGGGAAGAGGGCGAGGGAGACGGCGGTGGGGTAGCAACCGGGCACCGCGATGCGCTTGGACCCCTCCAGCGCAGCGCGGCCGCCCGGAAGTTCGGGGAGGCCATAGGGCCAGGTCCCGGCGTGCGGGGAGCCGTAGAACCGCTCCCAGTCCGCGGCGTCCTTGAGCCGGAAGTCGGCGCCCATGTCGATGACGATCACATCCGGGCCGAGTTGCTCGGCGACGGCGGCGGACTGCCCGTGGGGCAGGGCGAGGAAGACGACGTCATGTCCGGCGAGGGCGTCGGGGGTGGTCTCCGCCAGCACGCGGTCGGCCAGCGGAAGGAGGTGCGGCTGCAGGGCGCCGAGCCGCTGACCCGCGTTGGAGTTGCCGGTCAGGGCCCCGATCTCGACCTCGGGGTGCGCGAGGAGCAGCCGCAGGACCTCTCCGCCCGCGTACCCGCTCGCTCCGGCCACCGCCGCTCGTACCGCCATGTCACCCTCCTCTGGATGGCATGACTATACGTTTCGCTGCACGTTTATGCAATCCTGAGATCAGGCCCGAGATCACGAAGATGCGACCGAGGGTTTTAGTTGGGGGACGAGCACGCTAGTTGGCGGATCTTGGTCCCGTAACACCGCGTTGCGGTCGGTTCCGAAGAATGGCCCCCGTTGCCGGTCGCGTGGTGCCGCTGTGGGTGAGTGAGCGAGGTAGCAAGCGCGAAGATCCGGTCGGATTCGAGTCACCTGGACCAGTTGATCGCGGAGTACGACGGGGATGCCGCGCTTCGGAATCGGCTGCGGCTCGGGGACGGCTGGTTGCGTCTGTGGACTTCGACATGACGGGTTGGTGCAGGCGAGGTCTGCTGGCCGATCCGGGATATGGCTCACGTGCCGGTGCTGTCGTCCCGGCCGATGCGGGGGTTCACGTGGCGGGCGAGACAGCGGCAACGCCCCGAGCTTGAGGTGATGGCGTCAACGGGCCGGAAGCACGGCTTCGAATCGCCGGAGGAGATGCGGCTGCGGGTCGCGCTGGACTTCCTGGGCGCGTCGGAGGTGCTGACGCAGCCGTTCCGGCTGGACGTCGAGCACGCGGGCGGGCCGTCCTGGCACATCCCGGACTTCCACTGGTCCGGCAGGTTGCCGACTCCCTCCACGACCACGGCGTCAAAGCGCTGACCCTGGACGACATCAGTCGGCTGCGGATGCACAGAGCCGACGACCAGGACGTCTTCGACCCGATGCGGGCCTTCATGAGCCTGGCCGTCACCCTGATCCTGACCGGCGTCAATATCCCCGGCATCGGGCTCCTGCGCGAGGCTACCCGGCCTGCGGCTGCCTCCCCTCGCTGCGGGCCCGCCGCGGCGCCCGCCTGGCGCAAGCCCGCACGGAAGCCGGCCGAGAAGCCGGTGGCATGCGAGCACGCCGACGGCCCGCGCGCCGCCCTCGACATTACCCGGCGGCGCGCTGATCGCAGGCCTCGTCGACGGCCGCACGGTGCCGACTCTGGTCGAGAACCCGCTTGACATGAGCTGCGTCACGTAGCACAGGAAACCAACTCAATCGTGTTGCGGTCAGGTTGAAAGGAGCTGCGTGTCGCGTTCTGATGAGTCATGACTTGACCAGGCGGTATGGATCGGTTGAGCGACTGGTCAGGAGAGACGTTCCCGTGCCGCCGCTATGACGTCGCGAGGGCGGTTGAACGCGATGCGGACGAAACGGTCTCCGCGCTTCGGATCCGAGAAGAAGGGGCGTCCGGGCGCTATCAGCACCCCGCGTTCCTCCAGCAGCGCCGTGGCGAAGCTGTCGCAGTCCGAGTGCTTGTCGTCGAGGCGTCCGAAGGCGAAGCAGCCGCCCTCGACCGGGCCGAAGGAGATGCCCAGGCCCGCGAACGCGGCCGTCACCTCGTCACGGTGGGCCTGCAGAGCCGCGGCACGTTCTCGGGCGAGTGCGGGCCGGATTCCCACTTGGCCCAGCGAGATCTGCAGCGGTGCGACGGTCCCCGACGTCGTCACCTCATGCACGCGCCGCAGCACTCGGGTCCGCTGCGCGGTCGCGCGCAGATAGCCCAGCCGCCAGCCGCTGATCGCGTGGCTCTTGGACAGTGAGCCGACGACGATCGCGCGTTCCCGCAGCCCGGGGACGTCCGCGACGGAGCGGTGGCGCCTGCCGTCGAACACCAGGTGGCAGTAGACCTCGTCGGACACGGCCACCGCATTCCATCGTTCGCACAGCTCGGCGACGAGCTCTAGGTCTTCCTCGCCGAGCATCCGCCCCGTGGGGTTGCTGGGGCTGTTCAGGATGATCGCCTTCGTGCGCGGCCCGAAGGCTTTCCGCAGTTCGTCGTGCGGCAACCGCCAGTCCGGTTCGCGCAGCGACACGTGGCGGGGAACGCCGCCGGCCAGCCTGACCGCGCCGAGGAAGTTCTCGTAGAACGGCTCCAGCAGCACCACCTCGTCGCCTGGATCGAGTACGGACTGCAGCGCAACGCACAGTGCCTCGGTGCCGCCGGCCGTGATGGTGATCTCGGTGTCCGGGTCCGCGGGCGTATCGAAGGAGCCGCCGATGCTCTGCCGAAGGGTGGCCTCCCCCTGCGGTGGCAGGTACTGGTTGTGGCCCGCGCGCAGTGCGGCGACCGCAGCCTCGACCAGTGTCGGCTCCGTGACGGGGAACTGTGGTGTGCCGACCGCGAGGTCCACCACGTCCCGGCCTGCCGCACGCGTCAGAAGTCCGGCGAGTGAGCTGTCGGTCAGGCCGCGCGCTCGGTGAGCGACCTGACCGAACGAGGAGTCGTCCGGCACGGCTGCCGAGGTCATCCGTCGCTCCCTTCGGCGGGGTGCATGTCGACGAGGGTGTAGGTGTCCTCGATCTCGTAGACCTGACGAGCGGTCACCAGCTTGCCGGCGACCCATTGTTCCGTCCTCAGGAGCCGCGGATGGCGGATGCCGATACGTCGGTAATCCTCGCTCTCCAGGGTGGTGAAGCCGTGTGAGCGCACGGCACCGACGGAGTAGTCCGTCCAAAGCAGGAAGGGGTACTGCTGCTCTGGTGGCAGCGGCAGTGCTTCCTTTCGCTCGGAGGCCTCGGGTGCTGCGCGCAGGTCGAGATTGAGCTCGGGTACCGCGAGGATCATCGGGTCGGTCCTGTCGGGCCGCCGGGAGAACTTCTTGTGGAAGCCGAGGATGTAGCCACGGATGAGTGAGTACTCGTGGTCCACATAAGTAACTACCGGGTGCAGGTAGTTCCGGCCCCGGTACTGGACCGGAATCTTCACCAGAGTTTCGAGGAACTCGATCGAATGATGCCCGGAGACTTCCGAATGGACCTGGCAGGTCGAGATTATGAATCGTTTCGCCCGGAGCTGGTCCAGGAGCTCCTCGGGCAGTCCAGGTGCCGCGAGGCTCCTGAAGTCCACGGCCGTGGGTTCGTCGAACAGCACAGTGCGGGAAACGGTGGAAAAGGTGTTGGGCAGGACGACGGACACGGCTCATCCCCTCTCGATCGCCGGGCGGGCCATGACGAACGACTCGGCGAAGGTCAGGCCTTGGTTCTCGAGGAACGTCAGATCGCGCACCGCGTGGAACGGCTCCGCACCGATGCGCGCCTCCTGCCACTGCCGCAGGAACTCACGCGTCGACGGCAGCGGCTCGATGCCCAGGTCCTCGACCAGGCAGAGCAGCGCACGTGCGGCGCCCTCGCTCAAGGTCCGTACGTCGCTGCCCGTGCGCAGTTCGGGCGTGAGACGGAACGTGGTGTACGGACGGAACTCCTCGTTCCCGGAGACGATGTCCTCGGCCAGATGCCTGAGCCACCGCACGGCCTTCCCCACGTTGAGTTCCTGCTGGGCATGGCCCGACTTGGCAAGGTAGTACGCGACCGGCTGCATCCGCCATGACAGTGTGTCCCCGGCAGCGAGGGGCCGCATCGCGTCGCACCGGGCCCGGATCCCGAGATCGTCCCAGACGAATGGGCGGTTGCCCGTGCTGAGTACGAAGGTCGCCTGCCGGGCGCGCAGGAAGTTGTCCGCCAGGGTGATGGAGGCCGTACACGGAATGTCGAAGTAGTCCGCCATCTCCTGCATGAGAGGGACGAGCCGCCGGCGTGCGTCATGCAGTTCGCCCGCGGTCTCGATGATGGGTATCAGATCGAGGTCGGATGTCACCCGGCCTTCCGCGGAGATACGGAAATCTCCTCTCGTCACGGAGCCGGATGTCGTCAGTGACAGCCCGGGCAGACCGGAGAAGGTCTTTTCCAGTCGTAGCCACAGCTCGGTGATCTCGTCCTTGTTCATCGGATTCCCTTCAGGAGTTCGCTGCTCATCGCGTCGACGGCCCTCGCCAACCGCTCCGCGGGGAGGGCGAAATTCAGTCTCACGAAACCCGGGGTCCCGAACTCGGCACCTTCGTACAGGGCGACTCTCGCGCGCTCCCTGAAGAATGCGGCGGGTTCGTTCACCGGAAGCCCACGGCAGTCCAGCCAGGCGAGATACGTGGACTCCGCGGGCCGGTATGTCACGCCCGGCATACGGGTGTGCACCGCGTCGGCGAGGAAGCTGTTGTTGGCACGGAGCTGGGCCAGGGTGTCGGCGAGCCACGCCTGCGCGTCCGGGTGCTCGCAGGCCACGCGCAGGGCTGCCACACCCAGTCGTGAGACCGAGCGAATGTAGTAGTCGGAGACGGTGCTCCAGGTCTTCGCGTCGGTCTCCGACGTGAAGATGAGCTGGGCGCACTTGAGGCCCGAGATGTTCCAGGCCTTCGATGCCGAGGTGGCGGTGATGGTGTGCGCCGCCGTGCGCTCGCTCAGCGAGGCGTAGGCGAGGTGCGGCCGGTCACTGAGATTCAGCGGCGCGTGCACCTCGTCACTGAACACCCTCGCCCTGTGGGCGTCGACGATACGGGCCAGTTCGGCCAGTTCGTCCCTGCTGTAGAGCCGGCCCGTCGGGTTGTGCGGGCTGCACAGGACGACCAGGGACCCACCCCGCGCCAGGGCCTCGTCGATACCGGCCAGATCCATGCGGTGGCCGTGCTCGTCCAGGGTCCCCGGCACCTCGATGACCGGGTGACCGAAGAATTGGGGGACGGCGAGAAACGGGGTGTAGGCCGGTGTCGGAACGACCACTGTCTGACCGGGCTGCAGGAAGTGCCTGATGACCGCGCCGAACCCGCTCACTATGTCACTGACGAAGGCGACGGTGTCCGGCGTGATCGACCAGCCGTACGCACGGTCCATCCAGGCAGTCAGGGACTCACGGGCCAGTCCGAGGCTGTGGGGGTCGTTGTATCCGAGTGTCCCGGACGCGGACTGCTCCGCAAGCATGTGGCGTAGCGGGTCGGCGACACCGAAGGCCATCTCCGCCACCCATGCCCCGATCGTGCCTGGATACTTCGCGTCCAGCAGGGACACGGGGGCCGAAGAGCCGTATGTCTCGGGCATGGTCACACACTCCATCCGTGGTCTCGTTCATGACCCGCTTCGAGGGCACGCCTACGTGCCCGGGCGTCCGGGACGCGGGGGCGAGTGGAGCGCTCAAGGGGCGGGAAACTGATGAGGTCGGGGGAGTGACCGAGGCTGCTGCCGTGTTCACGCGGGTGGCAGCGGTGCGCTGGACGTCGCGTCGCATGCGCGGGCCCAACGGGCCCGCTCGCCGGATTCCTGGGCGCCACCGGGCGGGCGGACCACCCCGTGATTGCGGAACACCGAGCTCGACAGCCGTCGGCGGGCCGTGGCGGCCGGTTCACCGAACCGGCCGCGGTGGGCGGCTGGGTCCATCCCCCGTCGGCGGGCGGGGACGCCGCCAGGCCCCCCGCCCGCCGTTGTGTCTGTGTGCCGTCAGTCGGACAGGTCGATGACGGACTCCCGCTTCGCGAACCAGGCCAGCGTGTCCCGGATCCCCTCTTCGAGGGAGTGCTCCGGACGCCAGTCGAGGAGTTCCTCGGCTCGTGCGCTGCGGCAGAACGCACCGGCGTTGTCACCGGGGCGGGGACCGGCCTCGACGGCGGGCAGCGGTGCGCCGTTGACCGACGCGAAGGCGTCGAGCAGTTCGCGCACCGTGGTGCCCGTACCGGTTCCGAGGTTGATCACCTGGTACGTGGCATCGCCGTCGGCGGGCAGGAAGAGGTCGAAGCGGCGCAGGGTCTGGACGTGGGCCTGCGCCAGGTCCCAGACGTGCACATAGTCGCGGATGCCGGACCCGTCCCGGGTGGGCCAGTCGACGCCCGTGATGGTGAACGGCTCACCGCTGTCGAGCGCCTCGATCATCTTGCCCAACGCGTGGCTGGGCCGGCGCACCTGCAGCCCGGTGCGCAGTTCGGGGTCCGCGCCGATGGGGTTGAAGTAGCGCAGCGACACCACGCGGATGTCTCCGGTGGAGCTGATGTCCTCGAGCGCCGTCTCGAACAGGGCCTTGGTCCGGGCGTAGGGGCTCAGCGGTGCCAGCGGCCCCTCCTCGTCCACGGCGAAGTCCTCGCCCGCGTCGTAGATGGAGGCGGAGGAACTGAAGACGAAGCGCCGACACCCGTTGCGGACGACGTGCCCGATGAAGTCGATGCCCTTGGCCACGTTCTCCGTGTAGTAGCGGAGCGGCTGGGCGACGGACTCCGGTACGACGATGAGCGCGGCGCAGTCGATGACCGCTTCGATCTCGGGGTGCTCGGCGAAGATGCGGTCGACAAGCCCGCCGTTGGCGATGTCCCCTTCGTAGAACGCGCGCCCCTGCGTGAACTCCTTGCGGCCGGTGACGAGGTTGTCCAGGATGACCGGCTCGATGCCGCTGTCCTGACAGGCGGAGGCGACGGTGCTGCCGATGAAGCCGGCGCCGCCGGCGATGAGAACCTTCATACGAGTTCCTTGGTGAGGGGACTGATCACGGCTTGCAGCCGCGGGGCCTGAAGATAGCTGAGCCGGCCACCGGAATCGGATCGTCAAACTTCTGTTCGCCGGACGGACAGATCAAGTTCGGCGAGCGACGCCTCGATCGCCGTGAGGGTGGGCTGGTGGCGCAGCATCTCGTAGTGGCCCACCGGCACGTCGTGGCAGCGGAAGTCCTTCAGGCCCATCTCCGTCCAGTCGTCGACCTGCTGGGGCATCTGGACCAGGTCCTCGGGATCGAGCCGGTCGGCCGTCGAGAACAGTCGTACGGGGATGTCCAGCGGCGGCGGAACGTATCCCACGATCGCCAGCCAGAGGGATCCGAACACCCGCAGTCTCGCCTCGAAGGCCGTGAAGTCGGCCTCGACGATGTCCACGCCGTGGTTCTTGAGCGCCTCGAAGACCTGGTGGGCGTCGAGTGTTCCCGGTCCGAGGTTCAATCCGGCCGACCGGGCGATGGACTTCAGCCGGTCGTCGATGACCTCCTCCAGCACCAACGGCGGTGTGAGGAGGGAGGTGTTGAGCAGTGTCACGGACACCACGTTCCAGCCGGACTCGCGGAGCACCCGTGCGAGTTCGTAGGCGAAGACACCTCCCGAGCAGTAGCCGGCCAGGTGCACCGTGCGCGGCAGCTCGGATTCCTCCATCACACGGGCGAAGTCGGCGACCATGTCGTCGAGCCGGGTCAGGGGTGCCCCGTCCGCGGGGTTCAGCCCGAGGGCCTGGAGTCCGTGGATGGGCCTGTTGATGGGCTTGTCACCGAGTGGCTGCAGCCCGATGACGCCGCCTCCGCCGGAGGGCAGGAGCACCATCGGGACGCCGTCACCCTGTCCGTTCAGCGTGACCAGCCGGCGCGCGGAGGGCGGGGTGCCCCGCCTGAGGCATTCGCTGATGGCGCGGAAGGTCTGGGCGTCGAAGACCACCTGAAGGGGCAGCTCCACGTCGAAGGCGGTACGCAGCGCGGACGTCAGCCTGGCAGCGCGCAGCGAGTTGCCCCCGACATCGAAGAAGTTGGTGTCGAGGCTGTCCGGCGGCGAGCCGAGGACCCGTGCCCATTGCGCAGCGACCACCACCTCCACGGCATCCCGCTCGACATATCTGGGCATGACGGTGCTCCTTCGGGGAGATCTGTCGGATGGGTGAGACAGCGGTGCCGAGCGAGCCGGTGCGTCGCTGCCGTCGGTGACGTGACGGCAGTGGGGCAGGAAGCCGAGGCGGCACATGCTCAGGAATGACCGAGCGCCCCTGTGACAAGGTCCTGGAGCATGCGGCCGGCGTCCGCGCTGCGGAAGAGGCCTGGCGTGTCCGTGGGAAAGCGGTGCGCGTTGTTCCCGGGCGGCGTCGGCCAGTCGTCTGCCTCCTGACTCAGGAGGACGTACTGTGCCTCCTTGCCGGTCTCCGGGGCCGATGCCACCGACAGGGTGTAGCTCAGCCAGGCTCTTTGCTTGCGGGTCAGCGCCTCGACGATGTCGTCGGGAAGCTCGGGCGCCGAGGACGCCGCGAGCTCTCTCAGGAAGGCTCCAGCCGTGTGCAGCGCGTCGCTGGCCGCGAGGCCCCGGATGTCCGGGACAGGGCGCGTCTCGGGCCCTTCGTCCATTCCCGTGGCCAATTCCTCGAAGAGGGATTGCGTGCCTTCTCGGGTGGGAGTGACCGGGTCCAGGAGGAAGAGCGACGTCCTGTCGTCTCCCGCTGCCGACGCCAGGGCGGAGGCGAAAGCGGAACCGGAGCAATAGGCCAGCACCGCGGCGATCCGGGGAGCTCTTTCCTGTGTCAGTTTCCGGGCCCAGTGCTCTGCCTGCTCCTGGACGGACAGGAAGATTTCGGGCAACTGCGGATGCAGGAGCGGGTCGATACGGATACGCAGACCCGGCGTGGTGTGAGGCAGCAGTTCATCGAAGGTGCGAGGCGGTTGTTCATCCCCGAATTCAATTACCACCACCGACGGGGTTTCGGGTGTCACTCTTCTTCCTCGCGGGGAGGCCCGAGGCCGATCGATTGGCGCGAACACGGCCCTGTGTGGCCGATGTTCGGTGTTGGTCAGCCGCAGCGTAACAGGCGCTTCGGAGCCGGGCGAAGAGATTAATCGGGCTTGTGCGATGGCTCACATCGTCGCAGGTTATTGCCTTCCCTGCTACAGTCGAGCCGGTCCGTGGCCAGCGCCAACTCCCATCACGACAAGGGAGTTGAGGATTCAACGAATTCGTGTGCGGGTGTGCTAAACATTCGCCGGAGCGTCGGCCCGTGACGCTGTTGCCGACGCGGGGGCGGCGGTCCTTCTATGGCCCGTTTCTGCCTCCTGCCGGGCGAGGGTCATAATTCCTCACCAACCCCTTACCCGTTGATGGTGGCCTTCTTTACCCGCCACTGAATCGGCAACGGACATTCCGGTCGACGCGGCATATCGAAGGATGACTGCGACTCCGTGCGCCGGTATGCCAACTGGGGCGCGCTCCGTGCTGAGCGGCCTCTGTCTGGGCGGTAGCCAACGCCGCTTGGATTTTTTGAACCAGTTACGGGGGTTGGTTTTGTGATGAGTGCAGGTCTGATGTGTTGAAGGACCTTCATCCCCACGTGCACGAATCGGGTTCCGTGGCGACGCTCGGCCCTGCGGGCACCGATTCCGAGAACGAGGCGCGGAAGCACTTCCGGGACGTGATTCTGCTCGAATCCTTCCCGGCGGCGATCGACTACGCCTGCGCGCACGGCTGCTACGCGCTCGTGGCGGCGGGGTACCTGTCCACGACCGACGGTGTGCTCCACGACAGTTGGGTCGATCTGCACTTCCGGTACTCCGGGGACATCGAACTCGCGGCCGTGTGGGAGAGCCCGACGAAGACCATGTGCCTGGCGGTGAACGAGGAGCGCGCCCCTGATCCGCAGGACATCCGTTCGGTGGCCCTGCACCCCGCAACCCGGGCGCTGGCGCGCGCCTTGGTGCCGGACGAGGTGAAGCGGCACTTCGTCACGGCGAAGCCCCTCGGGGTCCGGATGGCCGCAGCGGGCGAGGTGGACGCCTGCGTGGGCTCCCTCGACGTGGTGCAGGAAGCGGGCAACCTGTCCGTGGTCAGCACCATGAACCCGACCATGATCTGGTGTCTGTACCGGCCGGTGAACGCGTCATGACCACGCAGCGGAAGCGACTCCTCGACCGGTTCGGACTGCCGCGAGGCGATGCCGGACTGCTGGCCTTCGCCGCGGTCGCCGAAGCGGCCGCGCTGGTCCTCTACATGACCTTCGGGCTCGTGTACTTCACCACCGTCGTGGGTCTGCCGGCGGTCCAGGTCGGAGCCGTCCTGACCGCGTCCGGCTGCCTCGGCCTGGTGGTGGGCGTCCCAGCGGCGCAGCTCGCCGAGCGCTTCGGTAGCAGGCGTGTGCTGATCTGCGCGCTGCTGGGCCAGACCGTGGGTACGGCTATGTACGCGCTGGTGGGCGACCTGGTGGCGTTCGCCTGCTTGTCGTTCCTCCTGACAGCCTGTGAGCGGACGGCGTACGCCGCACGCGGTGCCATCATGGGTATGGTCCTGGTCGGCGAGAAGCGCAACGAGAACCGGGCCAAGGTACGGTCGTTGAGCAATGCCGCCGCCATCATCGCGGCCCTTGTGGGCTCCGCGGTGCTCCAGGTCAGCCAGAAATGGGCCTATCAGTCCGCCGTCCTGCTCGTTGCCCTGCTGCTGCTGTCCTCCGCGGTCGTCAGCCGGAAACTGCCGGAGACCCGCCCCACAGGAGGTGGCGAACGCCGACGCCTGGAAGTCGTACGAGACCGGCCGTTCCTCGCTCTGACCATCGTGAGCGCCATCCTGACCATGCACTTCGGTCTCTTCGAGGTACTGCCGTTGTGGATCGTGCGGCACACCGGCGCGCCCAAGTGGATGGGCGGCGCGCTCTTCCTGCTCAACGCGCTCACCGTGGTGGTCTGCCAGACGCGGGTGGGACGCGGCATCGAGGACGTGACCTCTGCCGGCAAGGCGATGCGGCGCTCCGGAGCACTGCTGTGCGTCGCGTGCCTACTCTTCGGACTCGCCGGGAACCGGGGCTGGTGGGCCATCGCGCCCTTGGTCCTGGGCGGCGTGGTGTACGTGTGGGCCGAGATGCTGCTCGCCGCGGCCGGCTGGGAGCTCTCCTTCGGGCTCGCCCCTGAGGACCGGCACGCGCAGTACCAGGCGATGTACGGTACCGGCGCGACCCTGGGCACCCTGCTGGCGCCGCTCATGGCGACCTCGCTCGTTCTCGGCGGCGGGCTGCCCGGCTGGACGGCGATCGGGGTGCTGTTCCTGCTGAGCAGCGCGGCAGCACCCCTCATCGTGCGGCGCGCTCTGCGCGTGCGTGACGACGCCGCTCCCGTGAACGCCACCGAGACGTCCCACCTAGACCTCCGGAATTGACGGTTCCTCACATGCTCACCACGTCAGTGGCCGCCGCCTGTCCCTACGGCGTCAGCACCGGTGTCCCACTCGATCCCTGCGCGGACTACCTCCACCTCAAGGACCAGGAGCGGATCCGCAAGGACGACATCCTCGGCGTCTGGATCGTCACAGGCTTCGCCGAGGTGACGTCCCTGCTCCGCCACCCAGGACTGTCGTCGGCGTGGCCGGACAACGGCCGCACCGTCCTGCACGACACCTCCGGCGCCCCTGAGAAGCGGCGCACCGACGGCATCGTGCGCCGGTGGTTCATGTTCAACGACGGTGAACGCCACCGCACGCTGCGAAGGCTCATGGCGCCCATGTTCACCCCGGAACGGCTGCGTGCGCTCCGGCCGCTCGTGGCGGAGCAGGTCACCGGGCTGCTGGCCGACGTCGACGACCGCGTCGAGGTCATGACCGAGCTGGCGGTCCCCCTGTCGAGCAACGTCATCTGCGGACTCCTAGGCCTTGCGCCGGAGGTGGCCACGAAGCTCGATGGTTGGGCGCGGGACATCGCGGCCCTGCTCATAGCGGATTATCTGCCGCACGTGGCCGAGCGCGGACACGCGGCGCTGGCAGAGATGTGCGAGGCGGTGGAGGCCGCCCTGAGCGCACCCGACCTGGCTCCCGAATCGGGCCTCGCTTTGCTGCACCGGGCCCACCTGACGGGCACCATCGACGAGGCCGACATCGCAGCCACCGCCGCACTGCTGGTCTACGCGGGTTTCGAGACCACATCGACCTTTGTGGGCAAGGCCGTTCGGGCCGCACTCCACACCGGCGGCTGGCGCGCGATCGGGACCGCGGACGTTGCAGCGATCGAGGAACTGCTGCGCTTCGACACCTCGGTCCAGCAGGTGGCGCGGGTCGCCACGCAGGACCTGGAAGTGGCCGGCCGCTGCATTCCCGAGGGTGACCTCGTGCTGTTGATGCTGGGCGTCGCCAACCGCGACCCGCGCGTCTTCGAGCACCCCGACCATCTGGACACCGGCCGCCCCGCGAGTCGTCACCTGACCTTCGGATACGGCGCCCACTACTGCCTGGGCGCAGGCCTGGCCCGACTCGAAGCCGAGACGGTGCTGGAGCGGCTGACCGCCAAGTGGCCGTCGGCGCGGCTGCTTGAACCCGTCGTCACCCGCTCCCACCACGGCACCACGGTGCTGGAG
Organism: Streptomyces sp. NPDC025638; assembly: GCF_055558775.1. NCBI lineage: Bacteria > Bacillati > Actinomycetota > Actinomycetes > Kitasatosporales > Streptomycetaceae > Streptomyces > Streptomyces sp. NPDC025638. The sequence continues at coordinate 139,536 of NZ_JBVHLX010000008.1, forward strand.
AGCGTCGTCATCGGCCCGAAGCGACCGGGGGAAGCCCGATGACCGACCGTACGGAGCCGCGCGTCGCGCCGGCCACTCTGCACGACGCCTTCGCCCGCTGGGCACGCAGGACCCCGCATGCCCCGGCGGTCGTCAGCGGGTCCGCCCGTCTGTCCTATGCGGAGCTGGACCGGGCGTCCGACGACTACGCCGCCGCCCTGGCGACGGCCGGAGTGGGCCGCGGCAGTCTCGTACCCGTCCTTCTGCCCCGGTCGCCCGTGCTCGTCGCCGTGCTTCTGGCGGTACTGAAGCGGGGCGCCGCTTACGCGATCCTCGATCCGCGATGGCCGCGCGAGCGCATCAGCCGCGTCCTTGGCCTACTGGACAGGCACCTGGCCGTCGCCGAGGTCCTGCCGCTCGCCGACGCCATCGATCGGGGCCGGACACCCGCCGAGAACCCCGCGGTGGACGCCGCGGCGGCGTCCACCGTGTTCTTCACGTCCGGCACGACCGGTACACCCAAAGGTGTGGTCTCCCCCCACCAGGCCACCACCCGGCTCTTCCGGCCCGGTGCCTTCGCCGACCTGGGGCCGGGCCGGGTGATGGCGGTCTCCGCCGCCATGTCGTGGGACGCGTTCACGCTCGAACTGTGGGGGCCGCTGGTCAGCGGAGGGACCGCGGTCCTGAGCGAGGACAACCACCTCGTTCCCACGGCCCTGGCCGGGCTGATCACTTCGCATGGTGTCGACAGCGCATGGCTGACGTCATCGGTCTTCAACCTCTTCGTCGACGAGGACCTCACGGCGTTCCGCGGTCTGCGCCAGCTGATGATCGGCGGGGAGCGCCTGTCGCCCCGGCACGTGAGCGCCTTCCTCGGCGCCCACCCGGAGATCGCGCTGACGAACGGGTACGGACCGGTCGAGACCTGCGTGTTCGCCACGACGCATCGCATCGTCGCCGCCGACACGCTCCGGCCGGACGGCATCCCGTTGGGCACGCCCGTGCCCGGCACCGGCGTCCACGTGCTCGACGGGGACGTGCCCTGCGCGCCGCACCAGGTGGGAGAGATCTGCATCAGCGGTGCCGGCCTCGCCCAGGGCTACCTCCACGACGTGGCTCTGACCGCGCAGAAGTTCGGCGAGGTGGGTCTCGGCGGTGTGCCCACGCGCGTGTACCGCACCGGGGACCACGGCTATGTGGACGACCACGGGGTGCTGCACTTCCAAGGGCGCAGGGACCGCCAGGTCAAGATCCGCGGCGTCCGTGTCGAGCCGCAGGAGATCGAGACGTGGTGCGAGTCCCTGAGCGGCATCGACAAGGCTGTGGTCGTACCGGTACGGGACGAGAACGGTGCGACCACGGATCTCGCGCTCTTCTGCGTAACGGCCGACCCGGGGGCCACGCCCGGCCGGATCCGGGAACGCCTTCCCTCCGTCCTGCCCCCACACTGCCTGCCGAGACATGTCGTCCGGCTGACCGCCCTGCCCCTGACGGCCAACGGCAAGACCGACATACGGGCGTTGCAGGCCCTGGTCCCGCACTCCTCGGCCCCGGCGGCCTCCGCTGCCGCGGACACCGACGACGTAGCGGCCGAGGTCGAGCGGGTGTTCCGTGAGGTACTGGCACTGCCGGAGACCGAGAACGTCGAGGCCTTCGCCCACACGCCCCTGACCGCGCTTGGCGGCACCTCCTTGGACGCCATGCGTGTGTGTGCCCGTCTCCAGGCTCGATACGGAACCGCGGTCACCGCGTCACGGTTCATGCGGGAGCCCACGCTGCGCACCATGCTGCGGCTGCTGGATTCCGGCCCGGCCCACGGAGCCGCGACGGGGAGGCCGGTTGCGGAACCTCCCGGCGCCTTGGCGCTGACGGGTCTCCAGGCGCACTTCTGCATGCTGCACGACATGCGCCCCGACGACCCGGCAGCACTGTGCACCCTGGAGTGGACCGTGCGGGGCCCGCTGGACACCCGAGTCCTGGAGGCTGCGCTCGAGGACGTCCATCAGCGGCATGGCGCACTCAGTTCCGCCTACCGCATCGAGGACGGCCCGGTGGCCCTGCCCGGCGCCGGACCGTCTGCGGTCACCGTGGAGGTCGTGCGGCCCGCGCCCGGCGACGATGCGCACTCCGCGTTGACCGAACGCCTGTGCCGGCCCCTGCGGCTGACGGACGGACACGTCTGGCGGTGTGTTGTCGTGCCGGTCGACGACCGCAGCAACCTGCTCGGTATCGCCGTACACCACGTAGCCTTCGACGGCTGGTCGCAGGCGCTGCTCGTGGACGAGTTGTCCGCCGCCTACGCGGCGCGGCTGCGGGGTGAGAAGCCGGTTTTCGCCCATGCGGCGCCCACACCGGCCGAGACCGAAGCCGAGCGCGTGCTACTGCGCGACACGGTGGAGCACGAACGCCAACTCGACTACTGGCGAATGACGTTGACGGGGATGGACGACATCCGGTTCCCGCGGCCGGCCGTGCCGGCGGACCACCTGGTGGACCCCGTGGGCTTCACTCTTGCGCCGGCTGTTGTCGCCCGCCTGGCGGCAACAGCGGGCGAGCTGAACAGCACACTGTTCCTGCCGCTGGTCACCCGCTTCCAGGAGGCGCTGTGCGCGGTCCTGCGGCAGGACGACTTCGGCATCGGCGTACCGGTCGCCCGCCGCGCGGGCCCCCGCGCCGCACACGCCGTCGGCTGCCTGATCGACATGGTGTGCGTCCGGCTGCCCGCGACGGCCTCCCCGGCTGGTTCCCCGGAGCACCTGGTCGCCGCGCGGGAGCCGGTGCACACGGCACTCGCCTGCCAGGAGGCGACGTTCGAGGAGGTGGTGGCGGCTCTGCGGCCCGCTCGCACCGGCCGTAACCCGCTCTTCCAGGTCCTGTTCGCCTACCAGAACAATGAGATGCCGGCTCTCCGGCTGGGCTCGTGCAGTGCGGACCTGAGCGCCCCGCGCACCTCCGTGCCGATCACCGAACTCAACTGCGAGGTGTGGCCCGTCCAGGACGGGTCGCTGCGGGTGAGCCTCGTCCACCAACCGCACGCCGTCGACGAGGACACTGTGCGACGCATCGCCCGCGTCTATGAGGAACTACTGACGGGAGAAACCCGACCGTGAAGCACCAACAGCCCGGTCGTCCGACGGTGCCGCAACTGGTCCGAGAGGTCGGGGCGCAGTTCCCGCAGGCTGTGGCCGTGGAGTGCGGCGGCGAGCGCCTGACGTACGCGGAATTGTGGCGGCGGGCGGGATCCGTCGCCATGGCGCTGCACGGCCTGCCGGACTTCCGCCCCGGGAACCTGGTCGCCACCCTGCTGCAGCGGGGCGCCCGGAACATCGTGTCGCAGTTGGGCGTGTGGCGAGCGGGCGGGGCATATCTACCGCTCGACCCGGCCCTGCCCGACACCCGTCTCCGCACGATCCTCGACGACGCCCGGCCCCGTGCGGTGATAGTGGACGACGGCCTGCGGGCCCGGCTGCCCGAGGGCACCGTGACCGTGGACCCGGACGCGGCCGGCCTGCCGGAGCCGCCGGACGCCCATGGTGATCTGGCATACGTCATCTACACCTCAGGTTCCACCGGCACCCCGAAAGGCGTGGAGGTCGGGCACGCCGGCCTCGCCAACCTGGTGGCGTGGCACCGGGACACGTACCGGACGGCGCCGGGGGTGCGCGTGGCCGCCCTGGCCGGGCTGGGCTTCGACGCCTCCGCCTGGGAGGTGTGGTCGGCGCTGGCCTCCGGAGCCACGCTTGTGCTGCCCTCGGGACTGCACAGCGCGGACGTCGATGCCGTCCGTGACTTCCTCGACGCCGAACAGGTCGAGCAGTGCTTCCTGAGCACGCCGCTCGCCGAGCAGATCGTCACCCTCGCGCGGCCGCCGCGTGCGCTGCGCGTGCTCACCACCGGCGGGGACCGCCTGCGCGTGTACCCGCCCGCCGGCTTCCCCGCGGCCGTGTACAACCACTACGGGCCGACGGAAGCCACCGTTGTCACAACGGCCAGCGAGGACCTGCGCGGCGCCGGAGCGGACCTGCCGCCCATCGGACGTCCCATCATCGGCGCACAGGTACGGCTCGTACAGGCGGGTCGCACCGTCACCGAGCCGGACGTCGAAGGAGAGCTGTTCATCGGAGGCGAGATCCTCGCCCACGGTTACCGGCACGACGAGGTCCTCACCGCGAAGAAGTTCCCGTACGAGGCCGACGGATCCCGGTGGTACGCGTCGGGTGACATCTGCCGCTGGGATCGCGACGGCCAACTGCGGTTCGTGGGACGCCAGGACGGTCAGGTCAGTCTGCGCGGGCACCGGATCGAACTCGCCGAGATCGAGCACGTGCTGCTGGGCCGGCCGGGCGTGGACCAGGCAAAGGTGATCCTCCGGGCCGACCAGGACGGCGGGACCCTCGCGGCGTACTACTGCGGCACCGCCGAGGAGGGCGAAGTCCGCTCGGCGCTGGCGAACACGCTGCCCCGTCACATGCTGCCCGCTGTCCTGCTGAGGCTGGACCGCATGCCGCTCAACAACAGCGGAAAGATCGACGCCCGGGCGCTCGAGTCCCTCGGGGCCGACACCGTGGACGCCGTGGACGCCCCGGCGGCCGGGGCTGACGCCGTACTGGAGACGGTCACCGGGATATGGGCGGACCTTCTCGGTCACCGGCCCCAGCCCGGGGATCACTTCTTCGAGATCGGCGGCCACTCGCTCATGGCCGCACGCGTAACCGGCCGGGTTCGGGAGCGGCTCGGTGTGCAGATCGCGCTCGACGCGCTCTTCGATGCTCCTGTGCTCGCCGACTACGCACGTCGGGTGGCCGCCGATGTCCAGGGAACGTGAGGAGCAGCGAGTGCGAACCGTCTGGGACCTGGCCTGGGAACAGGCCGAGCTCGCCCCCACCGCCATCGCCGCGCAAGGGGTCCGGCGGGCCTACAGCTACCGGGAGTTCATGGAGCGGGCGGACGATCTAGCCTCTCGTATCCGGCAGCGCGTCCGGGCCGGATCCGTGCTCGCGATGGAGCTGGACGGCCCCATCAGCGGTGCCGTCTGCCTGCTCGCGGCGTCCCGTGCGGGCTGTGTCGTCCTTCCGCTCAACCGGGAGAGTCCCCCGGCCCACCGAGCACGGGTCTGGGAGAGCGCCCGCCCCGCTCTCGTCGTCGGCACCGACGGCGAGTGCGACTTCACCCTGACCTCCACCGACCACGTCGGCGACGACGCTCCTGCCAACCTGGCCGATGTCGCCTACGTCATGTATACGTCCGGTTCCACCGGCCGGCCCAAGGGCGTCGCGGTGCCGCATGAGGCGCTCGTAGCGAGGCTGCTGGCGATGGCACGGGTTCCGGGACTGGCACGGGGCGAGTCCATGGCGGCCATGACCGCCTTGTCCTTCGACATCTCGTTGGCCGAGATGCTCCTCCCGCTCACGGTGGGCGCCATGCTCGTCGCCGCCGGTCCCGAGGTGCGGATGGACCCGGAGGCCTTCGCAGCCTTCGTGCAGGAGCAGGCACCCGATGTCGTCCAGGCCACGCCGAGCTTCTGGCGCCTGGCCCTGGCCGGTGGCTGGCGCGGCGCGCCAGACATCCGCATCTGGTGCGGCGGCGAGCCCCTCACCTCCCCCCTTGCCGCTCAGCTGCTTTCCGGGTGCTCCGAGCTGTGGAACCTGTACGGCCCCACCGAGGCCACGATCTGGGCGTCCTCCCTGCGCGTCGAGGAGGCGGACCGCGTCAGTCTCGGCCGGCCCCTGCCAGGCGGCGGAATGTGCCTTGACACGTGGGCCGACGGCGGTGACACCGGGGAAGTCCTGCTGTATGGGGAGGGGTTGGCACACGGGTATCTCGGCGACCGGGAGCTGACCGACCGCCGGTTCCACCCGTTCGAGACACCGGACGGCCCACGGCGCGTGTACCGGACGGGTGACCGGGCCCGGAGCGGCCGGGACGGTCTGCTGGAGTTCCTCGGACGGACCGACAGTCAGATCAAGCTGCGCGGCCATCGCATCGAGCTGGGCGAGATCGAATCCGTACTGGAGGAGCACCCGTCGGTCACGGAAGCCGTGACGGTGGTGCGCGACGCAGACCGGCCCGAGCGCGCGTACCTCGCCGCCTACCTCGTCACGGTGGGCGACTTGGAGGTGGGGAGCCTGCGCTCCTGGCTCCGTGAGCGGCTTCCCGCCAGTCACTGTCCCTTGCGGCTCACCGTCCTGGACGCGCTGCCCCGCACCACGGCCGGCAAGGTCGACCGCGTCCGGCTGACCCGGCCGGCTGTATAGCGGAAGCAGAGAGAACGTGGATCACATGAACATTGCCAACGCCTCCGATGTACGCACGGTCGTCATGGACGCATGGGAGCGGACACTCGAGGTTCCTCCCGCCGACGACGCGGAGAACTTCTTCGACGCGGGTGGGAACTCCATCCTGCTCGTCACCTTCCAGCAGCATCTGAGCCGAGGTTTGGGCCGGAAGGTGGCGCTGAGCGAGATCTTCCGGGAGCCCACGGTTGCGGGCATCGCGTACGGTCTCGCTGCTGGCCGGGAGAGCGAATCCGCCGAGGCCTCGGTACGGGTGAGCGGCGCTGTCCCGGCGCGGCTGTACTGCCTGCCGTATGCGGGCGCCTCGGCCCGGATCTATGACGTGTGGAAGGACGCACTGCCGCCGTCGGTCGAACTGGTCCCGCTGGAGCTGCCGGGCCGCGGATCGCGGTGCGGCCAGCGCCCCATCGCGACGCTGCCGGAGCTGCTGTCAGATCTCTCCTCGTACGTGGCCAACGACGGCGTTCCCTACGCCGTCTTCGGCCACAGTTTCGGCGGGATCCTGGCCTACGAACTGGCCCAGCACCTTGCCGCGACCGGCCGTGGCATGCCGAGCCACCTGCTGGTGTCCGGGTGCCGAGCGCCCCGGCACGCACGGCCGGCGCAGACCAGTTTCGATCTGTCGGACCAGGACTTCCGGGACCGTCTCGCACAACTGCGCGGCACGCCGCAGGAGTTGCTGGAGAACGACGAGCTCATGGAGCTGTACTTGCCCATCATCCGCGCGGACTACATGATCCTGGACCGGTACGAGCCGACCGCAGGAGGCCCGTTGACCTGTCCGATCGTGGTCTTCTACGGCGAGACCGACGCGGACGCCACCGAGCAGGACGTGGTGGCCTGGGCGGACTGTACGACGAGCACGTTCCGCGCTGAAGCCATCTCCGGTGACCACTTCTTCCTGCATTCGGCGAAGGACGACTTGGTCCGGGCGATCGGCGCGCACCTGGTGCGTGGCCCCGCTCAGGGGTAGTCCGTGTCCAGTGCGCAGGTCGGCGATGTTGTTCTCGGTACGGGCGATATTGCGGCAGGCCGGGCGGCAGTCGTCGGTGTCGGGGGTGACGCGGGCGTCGTCCAGAGCCGGCTCGGGCTTCCCTGCCGGTCCGCGGCACCCGTCCGGCGAACTTCCTCGTCCCCGCTGTCACCCGGGACCGGTAGACGTCCGCGGCCGGGCCGCTGACATGCTCACCGGCCTTCATGCGCCGGTCGGTCTTCCGCAACTCCTCCAGCCGGGTCAGTCACCGCTCGAACGTGAGATCGTCGGGGAATCCGGACGCGTAGGTGCCCGCGTAGCCTTGGGTGATCTGGACGTGCAGACGTACTCACGCACAGTGAACGTCCACAATCATGGTCCGCGAACTAGCCCTCTCAAGATCCGCCAACAAGAATCCTCCACGCGCTCCTGACCTGCACGGTTCAGAACATGATCCGCCAACCAAAAGTCTCGGTCACAGAAGACCGCCGGAACAAGGAGCCCGCCACCCCCTCGCCGGAGGTTGCGGTCGGTACCGCAGGGGCGTTTTCTGGAAGTGTCCGGCGGTAAAGCGAGAGCGCCCGGGGCCACGGCACAGATCGTTGGCCCGCGCCTGCTTGTGTGCCCCCCGGGTAGCGGCCCGCCGTCGCCGCCGTCATCACAGTCCGATGCGGAGGTGACCGAGGTGAAAGCGGTCGTATACGAGGAGCCTTTCCACGTGGCCGTACGGGACGTGGACGATCCACGGATCCAGCACCCCAACGACGTGCTCGTACGCGTCACGTCGACCGCGATCTGCGGCTCGGATCTGCACATGTACGAGGGCCGCACGGCGGCCGAGCCGGGCATAGTCTTCGGACACGAGAACCTCGGCGTGGTCGAGGAGATCGGAAGCGGCGTGGTGTCCCTGTCCCAGGGAGACCGTGTCGTCATGCCCTTCAACGTCGCGTGCGGGTTCTGCAAGAACTGCCTCGCCGGGAAGACCGGGTTCTGCCTGACGGTCAATCCGGGCTTCGCGGGCGGGGCGTACGGATACGTGGCGATGGGACCGTACAAGGGCGGCCAGGCAGAGCTGCTGCGCGTGCCCTTCGCCGACTTCAACTGCCTGAAGCTGCCGCCGGGTGAACAGTTCGAGACGGACTTCGTGCTGCTCGCCGACATCTTCCCGACCGGCTACCACGGATGCGAACTCGCCAAGGTCATACCCGGCGAGAGCGTGGCCGTGTACGGCGCCGGGCCCGTGGGACTGATGGCCGCCTACTCCGCGCTGCTGCGCGGTGCGTCCAAGGTGTTCTCCGTCGACCGGGTGCCGGAGCGGCTCGCCAAGGCGGCGGAGATCGGGGCCATCCCCATCGACTTCACCAAGGGCGACCCGGCCGAGCAGATCAAGGAACAGACGGGAGGAGAGGGCACCGACAAGGGCGTGGACGCCGTCGGGTACCAGGCCCAGGCGCACGATGCCAGCCACGAGGAACCGGCCTACGTCCTCAATGAACTCGTCGCGACGGTACGGGCGACCGGCATGCTCGGCGTACCGGGCCTGTATGTGCCGTCCGACCCGGGCGGACCCGACGAACACGCCAGGCACGGCCAGCTCCTGGTCTCGATCGGCAAGATGTTCGAGAAGGGCCAGCAGATGGGCACCGGCCAGTGCAACGTCAAGCAGTACAACCGCCAGCTGCGCGACCTGATCATCGCCGAGCGCGCCAAGCCCAGCTTCGTGGTCTCCCATGAACTGCCGCTGGACCAGGCGCCGGAGGCGTACGAGAAGTTCGACAAGCGGATCGAGGGCTACACCAAGGTCGTGCTGCACCCCGAGCACGCACTCGCGGCGTAGCACCCACGCGATAGAGAAGGGATCCGGGCGCACGGGACATCACCTGTCCCGTGCGCCCGCGCGTCCGGCTTGACCTGGAGTGCGCTCCAGCTTCTACCGTTTTTGTCCAAGAACCCCCCATCGAACGACTGCTCCACGAGCGGCAGTCGAGGACGGATGAGCCCACATGAGCGAGAGCACCACCCGTGAAGAGCGCTTCGCCCGTGGTCTGAAGGTGCTGGACGGCGTCGACGGGGAGGCCGGCCGGCGGGTCATCGACTCGCTCGCCGACATCAACCCCGAACTCGGCCACCAGATAGTCTCCTGGGGCTTCGGAGAGATCTACGCCCGGCCCGAACTGTCGCCGCGGGACCGCCAGTTGGTGACGCTGGGCATGCTCACCGCGCTGGGCGGCTGTGAGCCTCAGCTGGAGGTGCACATCAACGCGGCCCTGAACGTGGGCCTCACACCCGAGCAGATCGTCGAGGCGCTGCTGCACTCCGCCGGGTACTGCGGCTTCCCGAAGGCGCTCAACGCGACGTTCGTCGCGAAGAAGGTCCTCGCCGAGCGCGGGCTGCTGCCGCCCGGACAGCAGCCCGCTGACGACTCCGCGGTTACCTCTGTCTGATCCGCAGGAAGGTGACGGAGTTCGCCGGGAAGGTGTACGTGAACCGGTCGGCGACTCCCGTGAAGGTGGACGTGACCGGGGCGACCGCCGTGGACGTCTCGGTGTTCACCGCGTCGGGCGCGGCCGCCAGGGTGGTCACCCGGGCCCTCGGCGCGACCTCGGCGCCGCCCAGGTCGATCGCGGTACGGGCCGCCGAGGACTGGGCGTTGACGACCTTGACGATCAGCTCACCGGTCCTGGCGTCGTGCGTGACGACCTGGCGGAACGGCTCGGCCGGCCGGTCGTCGGTGAAGCCGCCCCACTCCTGGCCGTCGAGGTAGAGGGTGACCTGGCGGCCCCGCACCTTGATGTCGATGTCGTAGGTGCGGCCGGTCTCGATCGTGCCGGCCTTGGAGATCAGCGTCGACTTGCCGCCGTCGACGGCCTGTTCGACGGCGCTGGTGGTGTTGTTCCAGCCGCCCAGGTTCCACCAGTAGTAGTTGCCGGTGTCCTTGATGCCGAAGGCGATGAGGAAGCCTTCCTTGCCGGACTTCTTGGTGGCCTTCGCGTGCAGGTCGTAGTCGTGCCAGTTGACGTCACCGGCCGAGACCATGGTGTTCTCGGCGGTGTCGGAGGTCTGCGTGTACTGCCCGTCCTGGATGCTCCAGTTGCCGGTGCCGGTGTGGGTCCACCGGGAGGCGTCGCCGGAGAAGTCGTCGTCGAGGAGCGTCGTCCCGTCCGCCGAGGTGACCTTCACGTCGTCGTAGGCGGCGCTGGTGTTCCAGGTGGACAGGCCGACGGCGCCGCTGATGGGAGCCTGCAGTGACGGTGTGCCGGTGGCCGTCGAGGGGATCACGCGGTCGCCCACGTTGTTCATGAACAGCTTCTGGACCTCGTAGTTGGCCGAGCCCCAGGAGGCGTGGTTGTCGAACCACACCAGGTCCGGGCTCCACTGCACATAGTCCTCGTTCGCGAACAGCGGCGCGTAGGAGGCAAGCTCGACGACGTCGGCGTTGCGCTCCAGACCGGTCATGTAGGCGGCCTCGGCGAGGCCGTTCTTGAAGGCGTTGCCCCAGGAGGCGTATTCGCCGAGGAAGACCTTGGGGCCGCCGCGGTCGTAGGAGTCGTAGCGGTCGTTGTTCTGCAGGAACCACTGCGGGCTGTTGTAGTAGTGCTCGTCGACCATGTCGACCTTGGCGTCCTTGTTGAGCCGCCAGGCAGTGTCGAAGGTCGAACCGGCGTCGTCCGGACCGGAGTTGGAGATCACGGTCACATCGGGGTACTTGGCCTGGATCGCGGCGCGGAACTGCTTGAAGCGGGCGAAGAACTCGCCTGGGAGGTTCTCCTCGTTGCCGACCTCGATGTGGGTGAGACGGAAGGGCCTCGGGTGGCCCATCTCGGCGCGCTTCTTGCCCCATGTGGAGGTGACGGGGCCGTTGGCGAACTCGATGAGGTCGAGCGTGTCCTGGATGTGCCGCCGGAGCAGCGCGTCGTCGTCGACGGCCTTGTTCTGGCCGCAGCCGGTCACCAGGGCCGGGACGACGGGCAGCGGCATCGCGCCGATGTCCTCGGCGAGGCGGAAGTACTCGTAGTAGCCGAGGCCGTACGACTGGTTGTAGCCCCAGAAGTTGGCGTTCGTGGCGCGCTGCTCGACCGGGCCGATGGTGTCCTTCCACTGGTACGAGCGCTTGCGCTGCCAGCCGGAGGACTCGCTGTAGTCCTGCATGGACCCGGTGTTGACGAGGCAGCCGCCGGGGAAGCGCACGAAGCCCGGGTGGAGGGCGGCGATCTTCTCGGCGAGGTCCTTGCGCAGGCCGTTGGGCTCGTGCTTGTAGGTGTCCCGGGGGAACAGGGACACCATGTCGAGGGCCGCGGCGCCGGAGGAGGCCACGGTGAGCCGGCCGGCGGTGCTGGTGCGGGTCGCGGTGAAGCCGGCCCGGTACTGGGCCCAGCCGCCCTTCACGGGCGTCTGCCGGGCCTTGGCCAGCGTGCCGTCGGCGTCCTGGAGGGTGAGGGTGAGGTCGGTGCCGCTCTCGGCGCGGGCCCACACCGAGAAGTCGTACGTCTTGCCCTGTTCCACGGCGATGCCGGTGTTGTAGCCGGCGTTCGTGACCGCCGAACCGGCGCCCAGGGAGAGGTAGTTGCGGTTGCGGTCGTTGAGGCGGCCGGAGTCGTTCACGACCTGGGCGCTGCCGGTGACCGTCCAGGCCGTCAGCGGGGTGTACGACCTGTTGTCGTCGGTGGAGTACTCGAAGGACCGGTTCTGCACGAGCTCGGCGTACAGGCCGCCGTCGGCCGCCCGGTTGATGTCCTCGAAGAAGACGCCGTACATCGTGTCGTCGATCGCGGCGCCCCTGGCGGTGGGATCGACGGTGATCGCGTAGTCGGTGACGTCCTCGGCGTGGGCGGGTGCGGGGGTCATGGCCGTGGCGAGCAGGAAAGCGCTTGCCCCGAGGGCGAGTCTCCAGCGGGTGCGGGTGGTGCGTGACATGGATACTCCGCGGCTCTTGTCGGATCGTTCGCGACGTTCGAAATATCAGACAACGATCAGCACTTCGAACGGCAAGATAGGGAAGGGGTGTGAGCACGTCAACGGGGCACGCGCGGGGACGTAAGGTCGACGCCATGGATGCGCTGCCACGAGGAGGCGTTCCGCGCCACGCGTCACACGGCGTGGGCGGGTTCTGGCCCGTGCCGGACGTGCTGGCTCATCTGGCCGGGCGCTGGCGGGTGGAGCGGACCGTGCGGGACCTGGCGAGCGGCGACGAGGGGCGGTTCGAGGGCGCCACCGTCTTCCGTCCACTGGCCGGGGGCGGACTGCTGCACGAGGAGTCCGGCCTGTTCACCTGGCAGGGCGTGACCCGTCCCGCCGAGCGGACGCTGCGCTTCCTGCCCGGAGAGACACCGGGCACCGCGGACGTCCGCTTCGCCGACGGGCGGCCCTTCCACGACCTGGACCTGACCTCCGGCCGGCACATCACCCACCACCCCTGCTCCGCGGACCTCTACCGGGGCGAGTTCACCGTCCGGGACGCGGACCACTGGCGGACGGTGTGGCATGTCACCGGCCCCACGAAGGACCTCGTGCTGACCACCGACTACGCGCGCGTGGGCTGAGTCGCCGCGCCGTCGAAGCGCTGTGCCGGCAGCGCCTTCAGGACGTACACGAGGGCGGCGCGGATCACGGAAGCCTCGGCGACGGCAACGATGAACGCCAGGGACTCGCCCCGGCGCGATGTGGCGCGCGGGTCGGCGTGCCGGGCGTCCGCACGGCTACGCGCGCGTGGGCTGAGCCGCCGCCCCCTCGAAACGGAGGTTCCAGCGGGGCGCGCGGCCCAT
>NZ_JBVHLX010000008.1:152640-414046 GCF_055558775.1 Streptomyces sp. NPDC025638
ATGACGGTGGTCGTCGACAGAGGGCGGACGTCGATGTTCCAGTAGCTCGCGGGCGGTGCCTTCAGGACGTACACGAGGGCGGCGCGGATCACGGAAGCCTCGGCGACGGCGACGATGAACGCCAGGGACTCGCCCCGGCGCGGTGTGGCGCGCGGGTCGGCGTGCCGGGCGTCCGCACGGCTACGCGCGCGTGGGCTGAGCCGCCGCCCCCTCGAAACGGAGGTTCCAGCGGGGCGCGCGGCCCATGACGGTGGTCGTCGACAGAGGGCGGACGTCGATGTTCCAGTAGCTCGCGGGCGGTGCCTTCAGGACGTACACGAGGGCGGCGCGGATCACGGAGGGCTCGGCGACGGCGACGATACGGCCGCCGTCGTCGGCGGGGCGGGTCTCCAGCCAGCCGCCGACCCGGGAGATGAACGCCAGCAGGGACTCGCCCCCGTGCGGCGTGGAGCGCGGGTCGGCGAGCCAGGCGTCCACCGCCTGCGGCTCGCGGGCCATCGCCTCGCCGAGCGTGAACCCGCGCCAGCGGCCCATGTCGCAGTCCCGCAGGGCGAGCTGCACCAGGGGGTGGTAGCCCAGGGCGTCACCCGTGGCGCGACTGCGCGGGGTCGGCGAACAGTAGCGCAGGTCGGCCGCGGCCAGGGGCAGCAGCTCCCCCGCGGCGTACTGCACCTCGTCCCAGCCCGCCTGGTCCAGCGGGCGGTCGTCCTGAAAGCGCTCCGCGAGCCGCGGCGAGCTGCGCGCGGCGGCGACGAACGTGACCCGAAGTTGCATGCGGAGATGGTCTGCCGCACAAGTGCACAGGTCAAGGGGCGTTGCATGCCGGTTACCCGAGGTTTGCAAATCCTTACTGCGAGGTCAGGATCTGCCGGACAAGTCAGGAGAAAGCCGGGTCATTTCGCGTCACCGGATGTCTCGAAGTACAGCGCCATCCACTGGTCCGGCCGTTCGAGCGGGGCGAAGCCGAGCTTCTCGTAGACACCGTGCGCGTCGTGGGTCGCGAGCAGCACGCGCCGCAGCCCGTACGACCGCAGGTGTTCGCGGATCCCCCCGACCAGTGCCGTGCCGATGCCCTTCCCGCGCACCGACGGGTCGACATAGACATCGGCCAGCCAGCCGAACAGCGCCCGGTCGGTCACCACGCGCGCGTACGCCACCTGCTCCCCCGAGGCCGTCTCGTACACCCCGAAGTTGAGCGACGCCGCCATCGCATGACCCTGCTTCTCCCGCGAGCGCCCGACCGCCCAGTACGCGTCGGTCGACAGCCAGCGGTGGACGCGGTCGACGTCGACGCGATCGGTGTCGGCGGAGAACTCATAGCCTTCGGGCAGGTCAGGTACATCGCTCATGCGGGGGATCCTCGCAACTCGACCGGTTCGGCGTCGAACGGATTCCACCGCGGGGCACGGGCGTTGTCAGTGGCGGGTGCCATGCTGCAGTCATGACCGAGACCACGACCGCCACCGATTACACCTGGCTCGACGAGCGATACGACGGGCTGATGGAGGCGTACTGCATCACGCTCGTCAAGGGGATCGCGCCCGAGCAGTTGCTCCGCGACCTGGGAGCCGAGCCGACCATGCGGGTCACCGGCGTCGAGGCGCTGTCCGAGCCGTCGTACGACGCCTGGGACGAGCGCGGGGACGACAGGCTGCTCGTCCCCGTGGCCGCCGTCGGCGACTGGTCGCTGATGGTGGAGTACAACGGCTATGTCGGCACCAGCGACGAGCTGATGCTCCCGGTCTCCCGGGGCGGCACGGTGGTGTCGCACTTCCGGAACATCAACGCGGTGGACCACTTCTACTGGTTCGAGGACGGCGACATACGCCTGCACTTCGAGCCGCTCTTCGCCTTCCATCGCGACGGCAGTCACCCGGACGAACTCCTCACCGGCATGCGAGAGTCCGGCTTCGATCTGAGCAAGGACGACGAGCGCGACTTCGATCTGCACACGGAGGCCGCCTTCGCGTTGGCGCACCGGATCACGGGTGTGCGCCTGACGCCGGAGCTGTTCGAGTCGCTGGAATTCGTCTGCGGGCTGGTTCCGATGTCCTAGCGCAGCACCTCGTCGCACGCCGCCCGCAAGCGCCGTACTCCCTCGGTGATCTCGCCCGTCCCCGCGACCGCCGCGAAGCTCAGCCGGATGTGGGCGGCGGGGGGTTCGGCGCTGAAGTACGGGCGGCCGGGGGTGATCGCGACGCCTGCGCGCAGGGCGGCGGCGGTCAGGGCGGGCTCCTCGGTGCCGTCGGGGAGGCGGAGCCAGAGGTGGTAGCCGCCGGACGGGATGTGTGGCAGGGCGAGTTCGGGGAGGTGGAGGCGGAGCGCGGTGGTCAGGGCGTCGCGTCGGGTCTTGAGCTCGGCGGAGACGGTGCGTAGGTGTCGTGGCCAGGCGGGTGAGCCGACCAGTTCGAGCGCGGCCTCCTGGAGGGGCCGGGGGACGAAGAAGGTGTCGACGACCTGGATGGCCCGGAGCCGTTCCAGCACGGGGCCGCGGGCGGCCAGGGCGCTGACCCGGAAGCTGGGCGAGGTCGCCTTGGTCAGCGAGCCGACGTGGACGACGACACCGTCCGTGTCGTCGGCGGCCAGCGGACGCGGCAGCGGGCCCGCGTCCGCGTGCACCAGCCGTCGTACGAAGTCGTCCTCGATCACGAAGGCGCCCGCGGCACGGGCGATGCGCAGCACCTCGGCGCGCCGGGCGGGGGCAAGCACGGCGCCGGTCGGGTTCTGGAACAGGGGCTGGCAGACGAACACCCGCGCGCCGGTGGCCCGGAACGCGTCGGCGAGCAGTTCCGGCTTCACGCCGTCGGGATCCACCGGCACGGGCACGGGGCGCAGGCCGGCCGCTCGGGCGATCGCCAGCATGCCCGGGTAGGTGGGTGACTCGACGAGCACCGGGGCGCCGGGCGGGGCGAGCGCACGCAGGGCGGTGGCCAGCGCGGACTGGCCGCCCGCGGCGATCAGCACCTCGGCCGCGCCGACCGCGCCGCCGATGCTCCGCGCGAACCACTCCCGCAGCTCGGGCAGCCCCTCCAACGGCGGCCGCCCCCAGGCACCGGGGCGCCGCCCGGCGCGGGCCAGGGCCGCGGCCATCGCCCGCTCGGGCTGCAGCGAGGAATGCAGATAACCGCCGCTGAGCTCCAGTACTCCGGGCGGCGGGGCGGCCAGCGAGACCGTCACCCCGGAGGCATCCACGGTGCGCGGTACGAGGTCGGCGGCGCCGTCGGCGCTGAGCGCGACCTCCTGCCAGGAGGTGTCCCCCGTGGGCGCGGCCGCGGTGTGCGGGCGGGCGCGGAACGCGCCGGCCCCGGGGCGAGTGACCACCAGGCCCTCGGCGGCCAGCTGGGCCAGGGCGCGCGAGACGGTCACCGGGCTCACCCGGAAACGCTCGACGAGCGCCCGACTCGATGGGAGCTTTCCGCCGGGTGAGTAGCGGTCGAGTTCCTGTCGCAGCTGGTTGGCCAGTTCACCGACACTGCTACTCTCTTGCATGAGAGCACAGAGTAGCGCTACTGCGCCGACGCCGGTAGCGGTCACCGTCCACCGGGAACGCCCCGGTCTGGGCACCGTCCAGGCGGCCCTCGGCGTCACCGCCTTCTCCCTCACCTTTCCCGCCACCGCATGGGGTCTGGAGAGCTTCGGCCCCTGGTCGCTGGTGTCGGTGCGCAGTGTTCTCGCGGCGGTGATCGCGGGCTCCTGTCTGCTGGCCCTGCGTGTCCCGCTGCCCGACCGCCGGCACTGGGCGGGGCTGGCGGTGGTGGCGGCCGGAGTGGTGTTCGGCTTCCCGCTGCTGACCACGCTCGCCCTGGAGACCTCCACCACGTCGCACGCGGCCGTCGTCGTGGGCCTGCTGCCGCTCACCACGGCGCTCTGCTCCGCCCTGCGCATGGGCACCCGGCCCTCCCGCACCTTCTGGACGGCGGCCCTCGCGGGCGCGGCCGCCGTCCTCGCCTTCACCGTCCAGCAGAGCGGCGGCACGCTGACGGCCGCCGACGGCTACTTGTTCGCGGCGCTGCTGGTGTGCGCGGCGGGCTACACCGAGGGCGGGCGGCTGGCCCGGGTCATGCCGGGCTGGCAGGTCATCGGCTGGGCGCTGGTGCTGTGTCTGCCGCTCTCCGCCGGCGCGGCCGCGCTCGCGCTGTCGTACGAGCCGGTGCGGCTGACCGCGCACGGCGTGGCCGGACTGCTGTGGGTCGCCGTGGGCTCACAGTTCCTCGGTCTCGTCGTCTGGTACCGGGGCATGGCGGCCATCGGCATTCCGAAGGCCAGCCAGTTGCAGTTGGCCCAGCCGCTGCTCACACTGGTGTGGTCGGTGCTGCTGCTGGGCGAGCACCTCACGGCGGCAGCTCCGCTGACCGCCGCCGCAGTGCTCGTGTGCATCGCCGTCACTCAACGATCGCGTTCGTGAGGAGGCCCACAGATGCGCGCAACCGTGGGCGACCATCTTGTCCAGCACGGCAGGGTGGTCGGCCAACACGACCAGGTCAGCGAAGTCGTCGAAGTGCTGGGCACGGAGGGCAACCCGCCCTACCGCGTCCGCTTCCCGGACGGACACGAGGCCGTCATGTCCCCCGGCCCCGACTGCGAGGTCCGTCACCAGCAACAGGAACACCGGGCACAGTAGCTCAGCGCGGCGGGCTCGCCGACTGCCGATAGTGGTCGGCGATCACCCGCGCCATCGCGCCGGCCCGGTCCTTCGCGACGTCCTTGGCGGCGAAGAAGACGTGCCCGCGCACCTCGGGGTGACGGGCCGCGAGGGTGAGGTGCCGGGACAGCTCGGCCGGGTCCTGCCAGGCCGAGGGCTGGCCCTCGGTACCCGCCTTGTACAGGGCCTCACCGATGTAGAGCCTGGTCCTGGTGCCTTTGGCCACCTGTGCCCACCAGCGCACCAGTTCGGCGTAGTCGGCGGCGGCGAAGCCGATGTGCCAGTACACCTGGGGGACGACGTAGTCGATCCAGCTCTCGCGGACCCATCTGCGGGTGTCCGCGTACATGTCGTCGTACGTCTGCACACCCGCCCGGGTACCGGAGCCCCGTGAGTCGGACGTGGTGTTGCGCCACACCCCGAACGGGCTGATCCCGAACCGGGTGCCGAGCCGGATCTTCTCGACCCTGGCGGCAATCTCCCGCACCAGCTTGTTGATGTTGTCGCGGCGCCATGCGGCCCGGTTGGCGAACTCGCCGCCGTAGGTGTCGTACGCGGCGTCGTCGTCGAAGCTCTGGCCGGCCACCGGGTACGGGTAGAAGTAGTCGTCGAAGTGGACGGCGTCGACCGGATACTTCGCCACGGCGTCGAGCATGGCGTCCTGGACGAAGGCACGGACCTCGGGCAGGCCCGGGTTGTAGTAGAGCCTGCCGCCGTACGGCACCACCCAGTGGGGGTGCTTGCGGGCCGGGTGGGACGCGACGAGTTTCGTGGGGTCGTCGTGGTTGGCGATCCGGTACGGGTTGAACCAGGCGTGCAGCTGGAGGCCCCGGGCATGGGCCTCCGTCACGGCGGTGCCCAGCGGGTCCCAGCCCGGCGACCTGCCCTGGGTACCGGTGAGGACGCGGGACCACGGCTCGTACGGCGAGGGCCACAGCGCGTCCGCCGTGGGCCGCACCTGGAGCAGCACCGTGTTCAGCCAGTCGCGGGCCGCCCTGTCGAGGTGGGCGATCAGCTCGCTGCGCTGCTCGGCCGCGGACAGGCCCTTGCGCGAGGGCCAGTCGCGGTTGTCGACGGTCGCGAGCCACACGCCCCGCATCTCGGTGACCGCCCGGGGACCCCGCGGTGCCGCCGTAGATCCCTGTGCCGTCGCGACGGTGGACAGCGCCCCCAGAGTGAACGCCCGGCGGGACACTCGCACCATCCGCACACCCCCATACGCTCCGGATCCGCTCCGTCACGGATCGTCTCGCGCCCAAGGATGCCCCCACCCGGACGATCGATCATCGATACTTGGGGGTAACGTGCACGATCGGAGCAGGCGCCGAACCCGGAGGTCCTGCCGGAGCAGCCGTAGATCAGCGAAGGGGACGATGTGAGCGACATCGAGCGCGTCGGAGTCGTGGGCTGCGGCCAGATGGGAGCGGGCATCGCCGAGGTGTGCGCCCGCGCCGGACTGGACGTGAAGGTCGCCGAGACCACCGGCGAGGCCCTGGAGATCGGCCGTACCCGGCTGTTCAACTCCCTGGGCAAGGCCGCCGAGCGCGGCAAGATCAGTGAGGAGGAGCGGGACGCGACGCTGGCGCGGCTGAGCTTCACCACCGACCTCGGCGAGTTCGCGGACCGCGACCTCGTGATCGAGGCCGTCGTCGAGAACGAGCAGGTGAAGACGGAGATCTTCCAGGTGCTCGACCAGGTGGTGACCCGGCCGGACGCGATCCTGGCCTCCAACACCTCCTCCATCCCGCTGGTGAAGCTGGCGGTCGCCACCTCGCGCCCGGACCACGTCGTCGGCATCCACTTCTTCAACCCGGCCCCGGTGCAGCAGCTCGTCGAGCTGATCCCGGCGCTCACCACCTCCGAGGGGACGCTCGGCCGGGCGCAGCTCTTCGCCGAGAAGGTGCTCGGCAAGCACGCGATCCGTGCCCAGGACCGCTCGGGCTTCGTGGTGAACGCGCTGCTGGTGCCGTATCTGCTGTCCGCCATCCGCATGTTCGAGTCAGGCATCGCGGGCCGCGAGGACATCGACAACGGCATGGAGATGGGCTGCGCCCACCCGATGGGTCCGCTGAAGCTGTCCGACCTGATCGGCCTGGACACGATCGTCTCGATCGCCAATTCGATGTACGAGGAGTACAAGGAGCCGCTGTACGCCGCTCCCCCGCTGCTCCAGCGCATGGTCGAGGCGGGCCGGCTGGGCCGGAAGACCGGCTCGGGCTTCTACACCTACGGCTGATTACGCAAGGTAGTCCACCGGCTCACACGGGCCCGGCACCGGTTGACGGTGCCGGGCCCGCTTCTTTCACACACCGTGTGCGCGCCGGGCACGCATATGCCCGTCGCACACGCTCCCCACGCGTCCACCAGGCGAGTTGACTCTCATGCGCATGCAAGGGACGAGAGACAACTACGGAAAGGAGCGGACCCGTGGCCGCCGATCCCGAGCATCCCGTGGTCCATGGAGAACTCGCAGAGTTACGTCGTCGCCTCGATGTGGCCTACGCCCGTGTCGAGGGCGGGCTGGCGCTGCTCACTCATCGCACGAAGGAGACCGCCAAGGAGTTGGAGGAGCTGAACACCCGCATGGTCTCGCTCGAACACGCACGCTGGCCACTGCCCTCGGTCGCCGCGCTCACGGCATTGGGAGCGCTCGTCGTGACGATCTGGCAGGCGCTGGCCCACTAGACATCGGCGAGCCTGAGGTGGTGCAGCAGGAGTAACGCGGCCGCCATGTTGGCGGCCGGGACCTCCCCACGGGCGATCATGTCCGGGACGAGTTTGAGGGGTACCCACTCCCGGCGGTCCGACTCGAAATCGTCTACGGGATGTCCTACGTACTCGCCCTCGTCGGCCCAGTAGATATGGTGCCTGGCGTCGGTGAGGCCGTTGGACGGCTCCACGCTCATGAGGTGGTGCAGGGGCCCCGGCCGCCAGCCGGTCTCCTCCTCCAGTTCCCTGGCGGCCGCACGCGCGATGTCCTCACCGTCCTCCACGACGCCCGCGGCCAGTTCCCACCCCCAGCTGTCCGTGATGAAGCGGTGGCGCCACAGGAGGAGGACCTCGTTGGCCTCGTTCACCACCGTGGCCACGGCAACGGGCCGCAGCCGTATCAGGAAGTGGTCGAGGTGCCGGCCGTCCGGCAGCTCGACATCCGCGAGATTGACGCTGAACCAGCGGTTTGCGTACACAGTTTGTTCGTTCTGTTTCGTCCACTGCACGGTTCTGCCACCTTCCGCCGAGTAAGTGGCAATATCGCAGCAGGGACCCCTCCGGCCTACCGTGCGCCTACAGCGGTACGCGCAGTGCCCCGTCGATGAGTTCGGCGGCTTCAGCGGTTCCGGCACAGCCGCTGCGCACCAGGTGTTCGCGTACCGCACGGAGTCTGTCGCGCAGTCGCTGGGACTCCATTCCGCGGGCCTGTTCGGCCATCTGCACCGCCGTGACCACCGCTTTGTCGGCATTGCCCTGGCGGAGTTCGATCGTGCTGAGCATGGCGAGCCGGTGCACCCGGCCCCGGTCGTGGGCGGGATTGTCGACGGCGGCCGCCGCATGTTCGCGGGCCGCCGCGAGTTCGCCGAGGCTGAGCAGCGCCTCGGCCACCTGGACGTTGACCAGGCCCGGCTGGACATAGCCGGTCTCGTCGGGTTCGTGTCCGCGCCGGATGCGTTCGGCGGCCGTCTCGGCACGCCGGATGCAGGACAGCGCGCTCGTGCCGTCGCCGAGGTGGGCGTACGCCTTGGCCTGCATCGCGTACAGGTCCGAGGCGAGAGCGGGGGTGATGTGCTTGCCGGCGGCGCGCAGCGCGGCCTCCGCGAAGGCGACCGCCTGGCGGTACTCCCTCATGAACAGTGCCTGGTTGACGAGCAGCGCGATGACATACGCCCCGAGTCCCCGGTCCCCGCTGGCCTTCGCCAGGCGCAGGGCCTGGTGGAAGTAGCGCTGGGCCAGGCCGTGCGCGTCGGAGTCGTAGGCGCAGATACCCGCGATCGCCACCAACCCGCCCGTGGCACGGTGCAGTTGACGGCCCGTGGCGTCGGTGTAGCTGCCACGCAGCAGCGGGGCCGCCTCGGCGTTGAGGAAGCCGACTATGCGAGTGCGCGTCGCTATGCCGCCCGCCTTGCGGTACATCTGCTCGTAGTGGGCGCGGGCGGCGCGCAGCATCGCGATGTCGGACGGGGTGACCCGGTGCCGGCCGCCGCGGGAGACGTCCACGTCCTCGGGCGGGTTCTCCCACTCCCACACCGGCATCACGGCCGGGGTGCCGGTGACGGCGGGCGCGCCCAGTATGTGCGGGCGTTGCTGCTCGTCGGAGCGCCACAGGGCGGTGGCGCGCTCCACGAAGCCGGACAGCGAGGTGCCGTTCGGCGTCGAGGGCTCGCCCGGCACGCCCAGACCGATGTCGTCGAGGGTCACGGGCCGGTGCAGCCGGACGGCCAGCACCTCGCAGATCAGGTCGGGCACCTGGCCGCGCGGCCGCTGTCCCTTCAACCACCGTGCCACGGCGGTGTGTTCGTAGCGAAGCGCGAGACCCCGCGTCCGGCCCGCCTGGTTGACGTGGGCGGCGAGACCGGCGTGCGAGATCCCCGCCTCGTCCAGGATCGCGTCGAGCAGAGTGTTGGGCTGCATGGATGCCCCCCGGGTGGCCTGGTGCCGTCAGACTAGTGCGGTTCCGTTCACACGGGGTGTGAACCGAGTGCGCGCATCCGGGCTGTGCGCGCACTGTTGCGGAGAGTTTCCAGTCGGTTGACTGAAATGCCTCGCAAGAGGTCGGCCGGGCCGCCGGCTCCCCCTCGCACAGTGCGGTGGCCTGGCCGTTGGCTTTGGCGGGCGACCGAGGGGCGGGGCGTCAGAGGTGCGTTGTCGACTGCGGGTCGAGTGGGGCTGGTCGCGCCCCCGCGGCGGAGTCGCATGTGTCACTGCCCCGCGCCCCTGAGGTACGCCGTTGCCGGCGATCGTTGCGGAGTACCAGTACGGCGATGTCGTCCGTAGGCCTGCCGCCGGTGTGGCGGAGCAGGGCGGTGAAGACCGTGCGGAGGATCGTCTGGGGTGAGTCCTGGCGGGCGCGGGTCGCCTCCGTCAGGACTGTCGGCAGGGAGAAGAACCTGCCGTGTGCGTCTCTCGCGTCCTCCGCTCCGTCCGTGTAGAGGACCAGGGACTCGCCGGGGAGCAGGTGGCCGCAGTGTACGGGGTCCAGGTCGGGTGGCAGGGGGAACGGGCCCAGGGGTGGCAGGGGTTCGGTGTGGGCGAGTGGGTCGACTCCGTGGGCGCTGAGCAGATACGGCCAGGGGTGTCCGCAGTTGAGTGCGCGGAGTTCTCCGTCCCGGCGGATCCCCAGCAGGAGCACGGTGACGAACTCCTCGGCCGGCGGAGTGTCGGGCTCCTGGCCGGTGGAAGGGTGTTCCGCGCGGGAGCGCTCGCGCAGATGACGGGCGAACGCGCGCTCCATGCGTCGTAGCACACCGCTGAGTTCGGGCTCGTCGTGCGCGGCCTCCCGGAAGCTGCCGAGGAGGGCGGCCGCCGTGCCGATGGCGGGCAGTCCATGGCCGCGTACGTCACCCATCACGACCCGTACGCCGTGTTCGGTGGCGATCGCCTCGTACAGATCACCGCCGATGACCGCGCCGCGGTCGGCGGACAACTGGGCGGCGGCCACACCCAGGCCGTCGAGACGCGGGGGCAGCGGCCGCAGCAGCACGCTCTGCGCGGCGCCCGCGACCTTGCGGACCTGCGTCAGCTCGCGCAGCAGCGCCCGGCGGACATGGAATATCAGCCCGGTGCCGACCGCGAAGAACACGGCGCTGGTGACGATCCGCGCGCCGAGCCCCTCCTGCCGGGCGAGCGGGCAGCCGAACTTGTACGAGATCGCCACGGCGCCCCACACCGTGGGCAGCCCCAGGGCGAACACCCGGCGCAGCGACCGGCGCTCGGGTTTGCGTACGGCAGGGCGGTCGTCCGCGGAGTCCTGGTGGTGGACGCTTCTCCTGCGCAAGGTGCGGCAGGAGTGGCGGGCCCGGGTCCGGACCCACGCCGGCAGCGCCCTGCGGGCTGCCCCCCGTGAGTGTGTGTGGGGCCGCCTCCTGCGGGAAACCCCAGCCTTGATGCGGATCATGCCGATGGCCCCCCATATAGGCCCTGACAGAGCAGACGGACCGACCCCGAAAGGCCGGTCCGATTCTTGCGACGTCATGACCCGAAACGGCCGGATCGCCCCGGCTTCTCACCCGAATGAGTGAGCAATCTCCGGACGCCTGCATTTATGCAGGTGGGAGAGGGTGCGCCCCTTGGGGGCGCGGGGAACTGCGCGACCAGCCACGGCCGACCCGCAGCCGACGGACAACCGCAGTTCCCCGCACCGACCTAGCTGCGCAACGCCGCCCCGGTCCGCTCAGCGGCCAGCGCGACGGCCGCGTCACGGGCCGTGGAGGCCTCGTCCACGGTCAGCGTGCGGTCGGCGGCGCGGAAGCGCAGCGCGTAGGCGAGCGACTTCTTGTCCTCGCCCAGCTGCTCGGCGCTCTCGTACACGTCGAACAGCCGGATGGCCTCCAGCAGTTCACCGGCGCCCTCGCGCAGCGCGGACTCGACGTCCGTGTGCGGGACCGACTTGTCGACGACCAGGGCGACGTCCTGCGTGGCGACCGGGAACGTGGAGATGCTCGGCGCCTGCGGGGCGCCGTCGCCGGCCTGCTCCAGCGCGTCCAGGTCCAGCTCCATCGCGCTGGTGCGGTCGGGCAGGCCGAGGGCCTTGAGGACGCGCGGGTGCAGCTCACCCGCGTGGCCCACGACCCGCTCGGTGCCCTCGGTGACGACCACGAGCTCGGCGGTGCGGCCCGGGTGCCACGGCCCGTACTGGCCCTTGCGGACGACCAGCTCGGCACCGGCCTCACGGGCGACCGTACGGGCGGCCTCGACCGCGTCGGCCCAGTCGGCCGGGCGGCCCTTGCCCCACCAGCCGGCCTGCTCGCGGGCGCCCGCGAGGACGACGGCGACATGGCGCGGCTGCTCGGGCAGCGCGGCATTCAGCTCGGCGAGCTCCTCGTCGGTCGGACGGCGGTCCACGGGCAGGTTCGCGGCGGCCTTCTGCTCCGCGGCCGGGTGGAAGACCAGGCCGGTCTCGAACAGCGCCAGGTCGTGCGTACCGCGGCCGTCGTTGCGGCGCAGCGCGCCGAGCAGGCCCGGCAGCAGCGACGTACGGAGCGCGGGCTCCTCGTCGTTGAGCGGGTTGGTCAGCTTCACGACACGGCGGGCCGGGTCGTCGGCGTCCAGGCCCAGCTGGTCGAAGACCTGCTCGGCGATGAACGGGTAGTTCGGCGCCTCGACATAGCCCGCGCCCGCCAGGGCCCGGCCGACGCGGCGGTGCAGCCGCTGCCGGTGGGTCAGACCGCGGCCCGAGGGGAGCTTGGGCAGCGTCGAGGGCAGGTTCTCGTAGCCCTCCAGCCGGATGACCTCCTCCGCCAGATCGTTCGGCTCGGTGAGGTCGGGCCGCCAGGACGGGACGGTGACGGTCAGCTCGTCCTGCCCGTACACGTCGCAGCCGATCTCCTGGAGCCGCCGTACGACGCTCTCGCGGCCGTACTCGACACCCGCCACCTTGTCCGGGTGGTCGGCCGGGGTGGTGATGGTGCGCGGCGCCTTGGGGGCGCTCACCTCGGTGACACCCGCGTCCGCCGTACCGCCCGCGAGCAGCACCAGCAGGTCGACCGTGCGCTGGGCCGCCGCGGCGGCGGCCTGCGGGTCGACGCCGCGCTCGAAGCGCCGGGACGCCTCGGAGGACAGCTTGTGGCGACGGGCCGTGCGGGCGATGGAGATCTGGTCGAAGTGGGCGGCCTCGATCACGACCTCGGTGGTCGCATTCTCCAGGTCCTCGTGATCGGCGATCTCGGTGTTGGCGCCGCCCATGACACCGGCCAGGCCGATCGGGCCGCGCTCGTCGGTGATCACCAGGTCCTCGGCGTGCAGCTTGCGCTCGACGCCGTCGAGGGTGACGAGCTTCTCGCCCTCCGCCGCGCGGCGCACACCGATGGTGCCCTGAACCAGGTTGCGGTCGTAGGCGTGCAGGGGCTGGCCGAGCTCCATCATCACGTAGTTGGTGATGTCGACGGCGAGCGAGATCGGACGCATGCCGACCTTCTGCAGGCGGCGCTGCAGCCAGATCGGGGAGCGCGCCTCCGGGTCCAGGCCGGTGACGGTGCGGGCGGTGAAGCGGTCGCAGCCGGTGGGGTCGGAGACCTGGACCGGGTAGCCGAAGGCGTTCGGGGCGGGCACGTCGATGAGCGCCGGGTCACGCAGCGGCCGGCCGTAGGCGATGGCGGCCTCACGGGCGACGCCGCGGATCGACAGGCAGTCGCCGCGGTTGGCGGTGACGGCGATGTCGAGGACCTCGTCGACCAGCTCCAGGAGCTCGATGGCGTCCTTGCCGACCTCGGTCTCCGGCGGCAGCACGATGATGCCGTGGGTGCCGTCGTCGCCCATGCCCAGCTCGCTGGTGGAGCAGATCATGCCGTGGGACGTCTTGCCGTACGTCTTGCGCGCGGAGATCGCGAAGCCGCCGGGCAGCACGGCGCCGGGAAGCACCACGACGACCTTGTCGCCGACCTGGAAGTTGCGGGCGCCGCAGATGAGCTCCTGGGGCTCGCCGGTGCCGTTGGCCTGGCCGACGTCGACGGTGCAGAAGCGGATCGGCTTCTTGAACTCCGTCAGCTCCTCGATGGTGAGCACCTGGCCCACGACCAGCGGACCCTTGAGGTCGGCACCCAGGTGCTCGACGGTCTCTACCTCAAGGCCTGCGGAAATGAGCTTGGCCTGGACGTCGCGCCCGGTCTCCGTCGCCGGCAGGTCGACGTACTCCCGCAGCCAAGAAAGCGGGACCCGCATCAGATCTCCATCCCGAACGGCCGGGTGAACCGGACGTCACCCTCGACCATGTCTCGCATGTCTTCGACGTTGTGGCGGAACATCAGCATCCGCTCGATGCCGAACCCGAAGGCGAATCCGCTGTACTTCTCCGGGTCGACGCCGCAGGCGGTCAGCACCTTCGGGTTGACCATGCCGCAGCCGCCCAGCTCGATCCAGCCCTCGCTGGAGCAGGTGCGGCAGGGGCGGTCGGGGTTGCCGACGGACTCGCCCTTGCAGACGTAGCAGAGCATGTCCATCTCGGCGCTCGGCTCGGTGAAGGGGAAGAAGTTCGGACGCAGCCGCGTCTTCATGCCCTCGCCGAACAGGGACTGGACCATGTGGTCCAGGGTGCCCTTGAGGTCGGCCATGGTCAGGCCCTCGTCCACGGCGAGCAGCTCGACCTGGTGGAAGACGGGCGTGTGCGTGGCGTCCAGCTCGTCGGTGCGGTAGACGCGGCCGGGGCAGATCACGTACACCGGCACCTCACGATCGAGCAGCGAGCGGATCTGCACGGGCGAGGTGTGGGTGCGCAGGACGACGCCGGACTCGGTGCCGCCGCCTTGGCCCTGCACGAAGAACGTGTCGGCCTCGCCGCGGGCCGGGTGGTCCGGGCCGATGTTGAGCGCGTCGAAGTTGAACCACTCGGCCTCGACCTGCGGGCCCTCGGCGACCTCGTAGCCCATGGCCACGAAGATGTCCTCGATGCGCTCGGAGAGCGTGGTCAGCGGGTGGCGGGCGCCGGCCGGTACGCGGTCGTACGGCAGCGTGACGTCCACCGCCTCCTCGACCAGCACGCGGGCGTCGCGCTCTGCCTCCAGCTCGGCCTGGCGGGCGGCCAGGCCCTTGTTCACGGCTCCGCGTGCCTGGCCGACCAGCTTGCCGGCGGCAGCCTTGGCATGCGGGGGCAGGGCGCCGATCTCGCGGTTGGCGAGGGCCAGCGGGGAGGTGCCGCCGCTGTGGGCGACCTTGGCCTCCTGGAGCGCGTCGAGGGAGTCCGCGGCGGCGAAGGCGGCGAGCGCCTCGTCCCGCATGCGCTCGATCTCTTCCGGTTTCAACGCCTCGACCTCGACAGGGTCGTACGACTTATTCGGTGCCGACATCTCTTCCCGTGCTTCCGATTGGCTGGCGGATGGTCCCCGTGACCGCTTCAGGGCCGTATGCAGGACACAAAGGTGCCAAAGGCCGAGTCTAACGGGGTGGGGGTGGACGAATGCGCCCGTGGGCCGTCAGGCGAGATACGCCGGTGCGCCCACGGGCAACGTAAATCGGAATTCCGCGCCGCCGCCGGGGGCGCGGCCGACCGTGATGGTGCCGCCGTGGGCCTCGACGATGCCCTTGACGATATACAGCCCGAGGCCCGTGCCACCGCGCTTGCTGCCCCGCCAGAAGCGGGTGAAGACGCGGTTCATGGATTCCTCCGGGATGCCGGGCCCCTCGTCGCTCACCGTGACCGACGTACCGACGTCCTCTCCCTCCCGGGGGGACGCCGACGGCGTGATCTCAATCGTGACCGTTCCCTCGCCGTGCCGCACGGCATTTTCCAGCAGGTTGCTGAGGACCTGGTCGACCTTGTCGGGGTCGGCCCACAGATCGGGCAGCGGCTGCTCGATGCGCAGCAGGAACCGGTCGGCGGTCTGTCCGGCCGCGACGTACGCCTGGATGTGCCGGCCGACGGCCGCGCCCATGTCCACGGGCTGGCGGCGCACCTCCAGCCGCCCGGAGTCGATGCGGGAGATGTCCAGGAGCTCGGCGATCAGCCGGGTGACCCGGTCGGCGTCCGCGTCGACGGTCTCCAGCATCAGCCGCTTCTGGTCGTCGGTGAAGCGTTCCCACTTGGCGAGCAGTGTGGCGGTGAAGCCCTTGACCGAGGTGAGCGGGGAGCGCAGCTCATGGGCGACGGTCGCGATCAGCTCGGCGTGGCTGCGCTCGGTGCGGCGCCGGGCCTCGGTGTCGCGCAGGGACACGACGACCCGGCGGACCGGCCCGGCGGGTTCGGTACGGACGTACCGTGCCGATACGAGCACTTCCCGCCCGCCGGGCAGCAGCAGGTTGCGCTCGGGCTGCCCGGCCCGAATGGCGAGCCCGCCGTACGGATCGGTGATCTGCCACCAGCGCCGTCCTTCCAGGTCCTCTAACGGCAGCGCCTTTTCCAGACGGTGGCCGAGGGCGTCGGCGGCGGAAACGGCGGTGATGCGGGCGGCGGCCGCGTTGAAGCAGATGACGTACCCGTGCTCGTCGGCGACGACGAGGCCGTCGGGCAGTTCGTCGGGGTCGATGCCGAGTCCGGCGAGATCACCGTGCCGGGGCGCGGGTACCCGGTGCACGTCCCGCCCTCCCGGCGCACTGCTCGTGCCGACGCTCATCCCCGCACTCCACCTCTCAGTCGGCATGGGGGGTCCCCGTGCTCACGCGCAGCCGACGCCTCGGGGGAAGGCCCCCGAGGCGGTCACCCTACTAGCTCTCGGTGACGGAGCGGCACCCTCCGGAGGCGCGCTGTGCACGGGCCGACGCGTAGAGACATACGGCGGCGGCGGTGGCCAGGTTCAGGCTCTCGGCCTTTCCATGGATCGGGACGCGCACGACGGCGTCCGCGAGGGCGCGCGTCTCCTGAGGGAGCCCCCAGGCCTCGTTGCCGAACACCCACGCGGTGGGCCCGCCCATGGTGCCCTTGTCGAGCTCGTCGTCGAGGTCGTCCGTACCGGCCCCGTCGGCGGCGAGGATGCGCACGCCGGCGTCCTTGAGGCCCTCGACCGCCCGCTCGACGGGGACGCCGACGGCGACGGGCAGATGGAACAGCGAGCCCACGGAGGCGCGCACGGCCTTGGGGTTGTACAGGTCGACGGAGGCGTCGGTGAGGACGACGGCCTCGGCGCCGGCGGCGTCGGCGCAGCGCAGCACGGTGCCGGCGTTGCCGGGGTCGCGCACGTGCGCGAGGACGGCGACCAGCTTGGGCCGGTCCGTGAGGATCTCCTCGAAGGGCGTGTCGAGGAACCGGCACACACCGACCAGCCCCTGCGGGGTGACGGTGGTGGAGATATCGGCGATCACTTGCTCGGAGGCGAGGTGGATCCGGGCCCCGGCGGTCCGGGCCTCGCCCACGATGTCGGCGTACCGCTCAGCGGCCTCGACGGTGGCGAACAACTCGACGAGCGTGGCGGCATCGTCGATTCGGTGCGCCGCCGCCTCCCGCACGGCCTGCGGCCCCTCCGCGAGGAACAGCCGGTCCTTGCCCCGGAAGTTCCGCCTGGCCAGCCGGCGGGCGGCGGCCACACGCGCGGAGCGGGGGGAGATCAGCTCGGGGGTGGCGGGGGGCATGGGCGTTCACCTTCAGCAGCTCGGATGTTCAGCGTGTGTCTCCCGGCAACAGCAGGACCCGCAGGCTCCAGCCTGCGGGTCCTTCAGTCACGTCGGCTCAGAGCCGGCAGCGTCACGCCGCCTTGGGGGCGTTGACGTCCGACGGCAGCGCCTTGTGAGCGACCTCGACGAGCGCGGCGAACGCGTTCGCGTCGTTGACGGCCAGCTCGGCCAGGATCTTGCGGTCGACCTCGACGTTCGCGGCCTTCAGACCCTGGATGAAGCGGTTGTAGGTCATACCGTTGGCGCGGGCAGCGGCGTTGATGCGCTGGATCCACAGCTGACGGAAGTCGCCCTTGCGCTTCTTGCGGTCGTTGTAGTTGTAGACCAGCGAGTGGGTGACCTGCTCCTTGGCCTTGCGGTACAGGCGCGAACGCTGACCGCGGTAGCCGGAGGCCTGCTCGAGGATCGCCCGGCGCTTCTTGTGGGCGTTGACTGCCCGCTTGACGCGTGCCACTTGTTAACTCCTTGTAGCGGGGCCGCGGTTGTCCTCACGCGGCCCGAAAACGATTGGGTCCCGGTCCTGACGTACGGCGCGGATCGATCGGACGATCAGGCGCCGCAGTGTCACTTGCCGAGAAGCTTCTTGATCTTCGCGGCGTCGCCCGGGGCCATCTCGGCGTTGCCGGTGAGGCGACGCGTCACGCGGGACGACTTGTGCTCGAGCAGGTGGCGCTTGCCGGCGCGCTCACGGAGCACCTTGCCGGAGCCGGTGACCTTGAAGCGCTTGCTGGCACCGCTGTGCGACTTGTTCTTCGGCATAGCGCCGTTCTCTCCTCGTCGGTGGCGCTCCGATGCCCGGTTGCGAAAACCGGGCACGGTGGAGCGTCGCTCTTGTATCGGTTACGTCCTGGGGACTCGCGTCCCCCGGGATCACGCCTCGGCGGATGCCTCGGCAGGGGCCTCGGCAGGAACCTCGGCATTCTCGGCGTTCTCGGCGTTCTCAAGGTCCGCGGCGTTCTGCGAGCGGCCGGGGTTGGCCTTCGCTTCTGCCTTGCGGGCTTCCTGCGCCTGGCGGGCCTCGGCCATCGCCTCGGTCTTCTTCTTGTGCGGACCGAGAACCATGATCATGTTTCGGCCGTCCTGCTTCGGGTTCGACTCCACGAAACCGAGGTCCTGGACGTCCTCCGCGAGGCGCTGCAGCAGTCGGTAGCCCAGCTCGGGCCGGGACTGCTCGCGACCACGGAACATGATCGTGATCTTGACCTTGTCGCCCTGCTTGAGGAACCGGACGACGTGACCCTTCTTGGTGTCATAGTCGTGCGGGTCGATCTTCGGCCGGAGCTTCATCTCCTTGATGACCGTGTGCGCCTGGTTCTTGCGCGCCTCACGGGCCTTCATGGCCGACTCGTACTTGAACTTCCCGTAGTCCATGAGCTTGCACACGGGCGGACGGGCGTTCGCCGCGACCTCGACCAGGTCCAGGTCGTACTCCTGCGCAAGCTCCAGTGCCTTGGCCAGGGGGACAATGCCCACCTGCTCGCCACTGGGACCGACAAGTCGCACCTCGGGAACGCGAATCCGGTCGTTGATGCGGGGCTCGGCGCTGATGGATCCTCCTCGGTAGCACCACACGGCGGTCTGGCGGACAGCCGCGTATGTCTCTGTTCGTAAGACCTAACCGCGCCGAAGCACAAAAAATGCCCCGGACGATCACAGGCGGGGCTCCAAAAACACTGCCGGAGCACCGCCGCGATGACCGCGGGGCGCGTTTCGGGCGACTCCACCGTCCGTACGGAACGGTGGTGGCCGCCTGACCGGGGTGACCCGCCGCCCCTGAGGACGGTCGGGTGGGAGATCGGAGCCTCCACTTGTGGGCCGGGCTGCTCGCCGTGTGGCATGCCTGTCCGGCCGGTCGTCACACAAGGTTAGCAGCATCGGGCGGCAAGGGCTAATCAGGGCCAAGTGGGGAGGGCACCCGTGCTGCACCTATCGTGTGGGTCATGAGTGAGACCCCCGACTTCGACTCCATGACCCGCGACATCGCCGAGGTCCCCGCGGTCGAGGTGATCGTGACGGTCGCCGTCAACCTGATGAGCGCCGCGGCCGTGAAGCTCGGTCTGACCGAGGAGGGCGAGAAGCACAAGGACCTGGACGAGGCCCGCAAGCTGGTGACCGCCCTCGCCGGTCTGCTGGACGCGAGCGCGACCGAGATCAGCTCCTTCCACGCCGCGCCGCTGCGCGACGGCCTGAAGTCACTGCAGCTGGCGTTCCGCGAGGCGTCGATCGTCCCGGACGAGCCGGGCCAGGGCCCCGGCGAGAAGTACACCGGGGCCGTCTACGGCTGACGGTCCCCACTCGGTCCGTCCTCATCCGTTCATCCGCGTACGGCCGTCCGCTCACGGTCATCCGCGTACGTACAGGGGCTCGCCCGGAGGCGTGGTCCCGGCCGGCAGCAGTGCCAGGTCGAGGCCCCGCACCAGGCGGGCCCTGAGTGTTTCGTCGGCCGCGAGCCGCTGGGCGACGGCACGCGCGGCCTCGGCGGGGGCGGCCGCAGGGTCCAGCACCAGGGCGAGGGTGCCGTCGGCCTCCCCGGGACCGAGGTGGGCGCTCAGCACGGCGGGCTCGGCGGCCACGGCGGCGCGGACGGCGCCGACGACGGCCGGGTCGGCGAGCGGGTCGGTCGTCGTACGGCCCTCGGCGAGCGCGAACAGCGCGGGCCCGGTCAGCTCGAACGGCACCGGACCGGACATGTCGAGGACCACCGTGTCCGCCTTCTCGTGCGCGGCGGCCCGCAGCGCCTGGTGCAGCGGTACGGCGACCGGGCGGGCGCCGGGGTCCCACAGGGCCAGCGCGTCCGTGGAGGTGAAGGCGGGCAGCGCGGTGCGGTCACCGGCCTTGAGGGTGGGTACGGCCATGTCGCTGGTCTTCTCGCGGCGCAGCCCGTTCTCGTCCTCCTCGACCTCGCCGAGCACGGCGACGACCGGGACGAGCAGCCGGGCGCCCTTGAGCGCCTCCAGAACGGGCCCCACGGCGGTGCGGTCCTCGGCCCAGGCGGCGAGCGCGGCGCTCAGCCGGGGATCGGCGGAGCCGTCGTCGTCGGAGTAGCCGGGGTCGGGAATGTTCTTGTTCGCCACGGTCCCCGACCCTATCGGGGGAATGCTGCTGGGCTTGTGCGGCCCCCGAAACCTCGCGGTCACCGGATTCACCGGAATCTCAGATTTCCCTGACGAGCTTCTAACACCGGTCTCACGGCCCGCACAGTCCACGCCCCGAGCATCGCCGGCATGGAGTCTTCCCGAGCCCGCCGTCGCCGCGCTCGTCCGTCCCGGAGCCGTATGTTCGTCCACACCGCGCTCGCCGTGGCCGCGCTGGCCGGGGTCACGGCGGGCGGCACGGCGTATGTGACGGCGCGGGCGCACTCGGGCCCCATATCCTCGGCGAAGTCGCCGTCGCCCGCGTCATCGTCATCGTCCTCTTCATCGTCATCGTCATCGGCCTCGGCGAGCGGGGAGGAATCGGTGGAACCCGTGGCGGAACCGACCGTTGACCGTGTCGCGCTGCTGACCGAGGCCATGAAGTCGGTGACGGTGCCGTCCTCGGCCAAGGTGTCGGCCGCGGTGCTGAGCCTGGACTCCGGCGAGAGCGCCGGCTACGGCGACGCGGCCTTCGACACCGCGAGCATCGTCAAGGTCGACATCCTGGCCGCCCTGCTGCTCCAGGCGCAGGACGCCGGCCGGCATCTCACGGCGACCGAGAAGGCGTACGCCACGAAGATGATCGAGAACAGTGACAATGCCTCCGCGACGGCGCTGTGGAACACCATCGGCCGGGCGGACGGCCTCGACGCGGCGAACAAGCGCCTCGGTCTCACGGAGACGGAGGGCGGTGACGGCGCGCTGTGGGGGCTGACCCAGACCACCGCCGCCGACCAACTCGTCCTGCTCCAGCAGGTGTTCGGGGACGACTCGAAGCTGAGCGAGGCCTCGCGGGCGTATCTCCAGCGGCTGATGAAGAACATCGAGGCCGACCAGCGCTGGGGGGTCTCCGCCGTGGCGGACGGCTCCGGATGGGCGCTGAAGAACGGCTGGCTGGCGCGCAGCACGACGGGCCTGTGGGACGTCAACAGCATCGGGCGCGTGACGGTCGACGGGACCGCCTATCTGGTGGCCGTCCTGTCGAACGGCAGCGCCTCGCAGGCGAAGGGCATCTCCCTGGTCGAGGCGGCGGCGAAGGCGGCCGTGTCGGCATTCACCGATGGTGACTCCGCGTCCGGGGCCGCGGCCGCTTCGGCCTCGGCGACGGAGACGGAGACGGAGACGGAGACGAACTGACGGTTCGTTCCGGCCGGGAGCCTCAGTGGCCGCCGTACCGGCGCGACGCGCGGCGGCTCCGCCACAGGACGACGGCCGCGACGAGGAGCACTCCGCCGGCGCTGCCCGCGAGGGGGCCGGCCCAGCCGGAAACACCGTCGGTGGCCTCGGCGCTGTCGGGTCCCGGGCCGAAGTACTTCTCGCCGTAGGCGGCCGAGTGGAGGCCCTGTGGTTTGAGGCGGGCGGCGGCCTTGATGGCGGCGGCCGGGTCGATGAAGCCGAAGCCGCGGGAGTCGTCGCGGCCCCCGCTCGGCGCGTCCCGGGCGGTGTCCTCCAAGAGCTTCTTGATCTGGGCCGGGGTCAGCCCCGGGTGGGCCGCCTTGACCAGGGCCGCCGCGCCCGAGACGAAGGCGGAGGCGGCGCTCGTCCCCCATCCCTCGTAGTACTTGTGGTCCGGGTCGGCGATGACGACGTCAACGCCGGGCGCGCTGACCGTGGCGTACCAGCGGCGGGTGGAGAAGGAGGCGCGGGTGCCGTAGCGGTCGACCGCGGCGGAGGCTATGACACCGGGGTAGGCGGCCGGGTAGGAGATGTGGTCGCCCTTCTCGCCGCCGTTGCCCGCGGAGGCGACGACGACGGCGCCCTTCTTGAGCGCGTACTGCACCGCCTCGTCCTCGCTGGGCTCCGGGTGCGCGGAGGCGGAGTCGTCGCCGAGGGACAGGTTGATGACGTCGGCACCGTGGTCGGCGGCCCAGCGGATGCCCTCGGCGAGGGCGTTGCCGCGGGTGCTGCGGGCCTTGCCGCGGGCGGTGTCGCCGTCCTCCAGGATCACCCGCACGGGCAGGATCTTGGCCTCGGGCGCGATGCCCATGACACCGTCGGCGTCACCGGTTCCATGGCCGTGTCCGGCGATGATCCCGGCCATGGCCGTTCCGTGCCGGGCCCAGGAACGGTCGCCGCGCTTCGCGCCGAAGCCGATCAGGTCCTTGCCCGGCAGGACGTTGCCGTCGAGGTCGGGGTGGTCGGCCTCGACGCCGGTGTCCAGGACCGCGACGGTGATGCCCTTGCCCTTGGTGGTCCGCCAGGCCTGCTGGGTGTGCATGGCGGACAGGGCCCACTGCTGGGCGCGGATGCCGTCGGCGTAGGCGGTGGTGGACGGCACGAGGGCCAGGGAACCGGCGAGGAGGAGGCTCAGGGCCGGGCCGGTCAGGCGGCCCACGCGGCGGCGGCCGTTCATGAGGGCGTCTCCGTGGCCGAGCTGACGGTCTGCCGCAGGCGCCGCTGGATGCGGTCGGCGAGACCCTGCGCCTCCTGGCCGAGGCCCGCCTGCGCGGGGGCGCTGGTGGCGCCGGAATCCATGGCGTCGGCGGCGGGCTGGGGAGAGTCGACCGTACGTCCGTCGGCCCAGCCGGAGACCGCGTAGACGACGACCGGGGCGTCGGTGAGGACGGAGATCGTCCAGGAGGCGCGCTGCTTGACGCCGAAGGCGGCGGCGACGGTGTTCTTGGCGGCGTACGGGCGGGGC
Source organism: Streptomyces sp. NPDC025638 (assembly GCF_055558775.1). NCBI lineage: Bacteria > Bacillati > Actinomycetota > Actinomycetes > Kitasatosporales > Streptomycetaceae > Streptomyces > Streptomyces sp. NPDC025638. Next base: position 175,307 of record NZ_JBVHLX010000008.1, read on the forward strand.
ATCAGGTCGGTACGGCGGTCCAGGCCCTCCTTCTTGAAGCGGCCGGCGAGGGAGGTCATGGCCGCGGAGTCGGCCTTGGTGAACAGGAGGCCGACGGTGGTGACGTAGCTCTGGGTGGCGTCGGTGTAGGTGGCCCTGAGCAGTCGCTGGCAGCCGACGGGGGCGAGGGCCTTGCGCAGCAGCGGGTCGAGGGCATTCGCGCAGCCGCTGTCCGGGGCGACGGCGACACGGGTCCAGGTGCGGTCGGCGCCGCCGGGTCCCGCGCCGCTGCCCTGCACGGTGGGCGGGAACAACTCGTCGACCGGCACGTTGTGCCACATCGCTCCGGCCGCGGCGAAACTGTTGCCGGCCCCCGGGCTCCCGGAGTCACCGGTGAGCCAACTCCCGGTCACCGCGCCGCCGATGAGCCCGAGCCCGATCACGACGCAGGCGGCGGCAGCGGCGGTCCGCGGCGCCGCCCACGCCCCCAGCGGGCGCGGCCGCCCGCGCTCGTCGTACCCCTCGGCCTCCCCGAACGACACCACATGCCGGGCCGCGCTCCAGGAGAGGGCCGGGTCCGGGGACACGGAGCTCGCCGGCGAGCCCGACGCTTGAGGAGCCGGGTTGCCGCCCACCCTGGCCGGACCCCACGCTTCGCCGGAGACCGGTTCACCGACGGGCCTCGGCGGCACGCCATCGGCCGAGCGGGGCGGGAAGACCGGCGCCGACGAAGTGACGTTGCCGGACGGCCCACCACCGGCCGAAGGGGGCGCGGACGACGGAGCGGGCGGGCCGGCAAGGTGGCGCGGGTCGCCATTCACCGGGCGCGGCGGAGCCGAGGTACCGGAGACATCGGCAGCGCGGGACGCCACACCCCCCGGGTGCCCGTCGGGCCTGGTGGTGGGTTTGGGCGGCACGGCGGCGGAATCGGTGCGCCCGACGGACTCGGCGCTCCTGGAGTCCGGTTCCCGATCAGGCTGCGGTGGTATGCCCGCGGAACCCGGGCGGGCGTCCGGCACGGGCGCCGTGGCGGGAGACGCGGAGTCCGGCCGGGTGGCCGGCCTGGGCGGTGCGGCGGGAGAGACCGGGCGCGACGGGGCCGCCGGGGCACCGGCGGACCGGCCGCCGGGCGGCTCGGGCGTCCGGGCCGGGGGCACCGGTCGCAGGCGGGCGGGCCGTTCCAGCCGAGTGGCAGGCGGGGTGCCGGGCCTCCCGGGCGGCGGCGTGGCTCCCGGTCCCGTCTGGTCGGCGCTCGTCCGGCGCGGCTCGCGACCGGCGGTGGGCGGGGCGTCGGGGAATCTTGCGGAGGCGGGCGGCGGGGGCGCGGATGCGGTGCTCGGAGTCAGGCGGAACGGGCGGAGGCTGGGGAAGCGGGGCTGCCCGTCCGGGGAACCGGCAGGGGTGCGGCCCGCGTCGCCCTCGCCGCCGCTCCGGGACACCGACTCGGCCGAGGGGACGTTCGGGCCCGGCGTGCGGCTGCCGGCCGGGGCGCCCGGACCCACGCGACGGCTCCCGGACGGCCCGCCCGGCAGTGGCCTGCCCTCGGAGAGGTCACCGTTCGTCGTGGCGTCGCCGGAGGCGGAGTCGTGGGGGCGGCCGGGGGGAGGTGTCGTGGGGCGGGGCGGGACCGGGGCGTGCTGCGCTTCCCTGCTCATGCACCCCCCGTTTCCTCGTGCCCGGGCCGTTTCCTCGTACGCGGGCCGCCGTCCTCGTCGCCCGGGCCCGGTGCGGGACAGTCCGCCCCCAGGCACGCATACCCGCAGCGGCGGCCCGGCATCCCGGCGCAGGGCGTCGGCCGGAGTCGTTCCGTCGTGCGTGCGCGTCACTCTACGGGGTGTCGCAGGGCGAACGGGAACCAGTCCGTGACCCCGGGGGTATCTGCCCGGAACGTCCCCCTACCCTGCGGTAATCCTGTCTGGCAGGCTTCGTGCATGACTGCGCGCGCCGCCGACCGGGCCCGTTACGACCGGGCCACCGCCCATCTCGACGCCCCTCTCGCGATCGTGGACCTGGACGCCTTCGACGCCAACGCGGACGATCTCGCCCGCCGGGCCGGCGGGAAACCGATCCGGGTCGCCAGCAAGTCCGTTCGCTGTCGTGCCCTGCTCGAACGCGTCCTCGCGAAGGACGGCTTCCGGGGCGTGATGTCCTTCACGCTCGCCGAGTCCCTGTGGCTGGCCCGCTCCGGTTTCGACGACGTCCTGCTCGCCTATCCGTCCGCCGACCGCACCGGTTACGCGGAGCTCACCGGCGACCCCAAGCTCGCCTCGGCCGTCACGGTCATGGTCGACGACGTCGCCCACCTCGACCTCATCGACGCCGCGCGCGCCGGCGGCCGTGAAGTCGTGCGCGTCTGCCTGGAGTTGGACACCTCGCTGAAGCTGCTCGGCGGACGGGTGCGGGTCGGGGCGCGGCGTTCGCCGCTGCACTCCCCCGCCCAGGTCGCGGAGCTGGCGCGGGCGGTGGCCCGGCGGCCCGGTTTCCGGCTCGTGGGGATCATGGCGTACGAGGGGCACATCGCCGGTGTCGGTGACGCCGTCGCCGGGCGGCCGCTGCGCTCCCGCGCGATACGGCTGATGCAGGCGACCGCCCGCCGTGAGCTGGCCGAGCGGCGCGCCGCGGTGGTGCGGGCGGTCCGGGCCGTGGTCCCGGACCTGGAGTTCGTCAACGGTGGCGGCACGGGCAGTGTGCAGCACACGGCGGCCGAGGACTGTGTCACCGAGATCGGGGCGGGTTCCGGACTGTATGTGCCGCGCCTCTTCGACAACTACACGTCCTTCAAGGGGCGTCCCGCCGCCCTCTTCGCCCTGCCGGTCGTGCGGCGGCCGGGGGTGGGCGTGGTGACCGTGCTCGGCGGCGGCTACCCGGCCTCCGGGGTGGCCGGGCCGGACCGGCTGCCGGTGCCGTATCTGCCGGAGGGGCTGGAGTACGACTCGCAGGAGGGCCCCGGCGAGGTGCAGACCCCGCTGCTCGGCTCGCCCGCCGACGACCTCCTCGTCGGCGACAAGGTGTGGTTCCGGCACGCCAAGGCCGGTGAGCTGTGCGAGCGCTTCGCCGCGCTGCACCTGATCGAGGGGGACACGGTGACCGCCACCGTGCCGACGTACCGGGGCGAGGGCCACACCTTCCTCTGATCGGTGCACGGTCGACCAGTGCACGGTCGATCAGTACACGGTGTCCGGCTCGTCCGGGACCGGCGTGCCGTCCTCCCGCCGGAGCGGCCCGTGGGTGCCGTCGGGGGCCGTGTAGGCCGTGGTCGAGCACGGGTACGGCTCGGGCCTGCGGGGCAGCGGGGCGATGAACATGGGGGTGACCAGCCAGCGGCGGTCGGCGTCGTCGTAGGCCCGGCACATCAGCTCGGGCTTGTTGCGGTTGACGGCCAGATGGACGCCGGTGGCGTCGCCGACGAAGGTGACGTCGGTGTCGGCGTCGCCTGCCGCGAGGGCGGGCCGCCGCTGCCGGGGCTGCCGCAGCCAGGCCGCGGCGCCCCGGACGCCGTACACCTCCTGGTTGATCCAGCAGCGCTTGCCGTCGATGTAGGGGATCACCTCGCCCCGGGTGGCCGGGATGCCGCCGCAGCCCTCGTTCCGGGGTGTGATGCGGCCCCGGCGGTCCAGGACCGGGCGGATGGCGATCGTGTGGGCCGCGTCGATGCCGACGCCCGCCGACCAGACCTCGGTGACGGGCTCGGCGCCCGCGGAGACGATGTAGACGTCGAATCCCGCCCGTTGGAGGGTGCGGATCAGGTCGCGCTGCTGGTCGTAGTAGCGGACGTACGCGGGGAGGGTGTGCGTGCCGAGGGTGCGCGTCGCGCCGACGGGGGCGGCCAGCGCCTCGCGGCGGGCGGCCGTGGCGTAGGCGGTGAGTTCGGCGGAGGTGCGGCCCGCGAAGAGCTGGGGCACCCAGGCGTACTGCGGCACGGTGCGCCGGTGGTTCCAGGTGCCCGCGAAGGCCGGGGCGCCGGTCATGGTGGTGGCGTTCTCGCGGATCTCCAGGATCTCGTCCGCGCAGCGGGGGCCGGACAGGACGGGGCCGCTGCCAGTGCCGCAGGCCCGGGTGAGGGCCTGGTCGGCGGCCGGGGTCAGCCACTTGCTGGTGTCCGTCCAGCGGTCCGGGCGGAGCAGCTTCCCGTGGCGCAGGGCCCAGGTGAGGGTCGCGTCGGTGACGTCGTTCTTGGTGACCGTGTTGTCCCAGTCGAACGCGGCCACCGCGCCCCGGCGGCCGGAACAGGTGCCGTAGGTGTCGATCACCCGTTGGAGGCGGGCGCGGTCGTCGCCGCGCCAAGTGCCGGTCAGCCGTGGGCAGTCGGAGCGTGCGGGCGGTTGTGGGGTCGCGGCCGTCAGGGTGGTGGCGGCCGCGACCAGGGTCCACGCGAGAAGGTGTCGCATACGACCCGAACCGTACCGGTCTGCCCCCTAGAGCGGCGTGACGTACGCGCCCGAGATTCCGCCGTCCACCAGGAAGTCGGTGGCGTTGACGAAGGCGGAGTCGTCGCTGGCCAGGAAGGCGACGGCGGCGGCGATCTCCTCGGCCTCGGCGAACCGGCCGACCGGGATGTGCACCAGCCGGCGGGCGGCCCGCTCCGGGTCCTTGGCGAACAGCTCCTGAAGGAGCGGGGTGTTGACCGGGCCCGGGCACAGGGCGTTCACGCGGATGCCCTCGCGGGCGAACTGCACGCCGAGTTCCCGGGACATGGCGAGCACGCCGCCCTTGGACGCGGTGTACGAGATCTGGGAGGTCGCCGCGCCCATCCGGGCCACGAAGGACGCCGTGTTGATGATGGACCCCTTGCCCTGGCGGCGCATGTAGGGGATGGCGGCCTTGCAGCACAGATAGACGGAGGTGAGGTTGACCTCTTGGACGCGCTTCCAGGCCTCCAGGCCGGTCTCCAGGATGGAGTCGTCGTCGGGCGGCGAGATGCCGGCGTTGTTGAAGGCGATGTCGACGCTGCCGTAGGTGTCGAAGGCCGCCTTGAAGAGGGCCTCGACCTGCTCGGGGTCGGTGACGTCGACCTTCACGAAGATCCCGCCGACCTCGTCGGCGGCGGCCTTGCCGCGGGCTTCGTCGACGTCGCCGCAGACGACGTGGGCGCCCTCGGAGGCGAGCCGGCGGGCGGCGGCCAGGCCGATGCCGCTGCCGGCTCCGGTGATGACGGCGGTACGGCCGACCAGGCGGCGGCAGATGGTTTCGTCGGTCATGAGCGGCTCAGGCCTCCGTGCTGATGAAGACGTTCTTGGTTTCGGTGAAGGCGGTCAGGGCGTCCGGGCCCAGTTCCCGGCCGAGGCCGGACTGCTTGAACCCGCCGAACGGGGTCGAGTAGCGGACGCTGGAGTGGGAGTTGACGGACAGGTTGCCCGCGCGGACGGCCCGCGAGACGCGCAGGGCGCGGCCCAGGTCGCGGGTCCACAGGGAGCCGGCAAGGCCGTAGGGGGTGTCGTTGGCGAGGCGTACGGCGTCCGCCTCGTCCGTGAAGGGCAGCAGGACGGCGACCGGGCCGAAGATCTCCTCGCGGGCCGCCTCGGAGTCCGGCCGCTCCCCCGTGAGCACGGTCGGGGCGAACCAGAAGCCGGGCCCGTCGGGCGCGCTGCCGCGCAGCGCACGGGCGTCGTCCGGCACGAAGGACCGTACGCGGTCCAGCTGCTGACGGGAGATCAGCGGGCCCATCTGGGTCTTCTCGTCGGCGGGGTCGCCGACCACCACGGCCGACAGGGCGTCGGCGAGGAACTCGTGGACCTCGTCGTACACGGACTCCTGGACGAGGATGCGGGTGCGGGCGCAGCAGTCCTGGCCGGAGTTGTCCAGGAAGGAGAACGGGTCGACCGCGGACTTCAGGTCGGCGTCGGCGAAGACGATGTTCGGGCTCTTGCCGCCGAGTTCGAGGGTGACGGGCTTGACCTGCCGGGCGCAGCGCTCCATGACCTCGCGGCCGGTGCGGCTGGAGCCGGTGAACACGATCTTCGCCACATCGGGGTGGTCGACCAGGGCGCGGCCGGCGATGTGGCCGTATCCGGGGAGGACTTGGAACAGCCCCTCCGGCAGGCCCGCCTCCAGCGCGAGTTCGGCGAGGCGCAGCGCGGTGAGCGGGGTGGTCTCGGCCGGCTTGAGGACGACGGCGTTGCCAGCGGCGAGCGCCGGGAAGGAGCCCCAGGCGGCGATGGGCATCGGGAAGTTCCAGGGGGCGATCACGCCGACCACCCCGAGGGGTTCCTGGAAGGTGACGTCCCAGCCGCCGGGCACGGGGATCTGCTTGCCGAGGAGGCGTTCGGCGCCGCCGGCCGCGTACAGCAGCAGGTCGCGGGCGTTGCCGGCCTCCCAGCGGGCGTTGCCGAGGAGGTGGCCGGCCTCGCGGACCTCCAGTTGGGCCAGTTCCTCGACGTGGGCGTCGACGACGTCGGCGAAGCGGCGCAGCAGGCGGGCGCGGTCGGCGGGAGCCGCGGCCGCCCATCCCCGCTGGGCGGCGGTCGCGCGGGCGACGGCGCGGTCCACCTCGGCCGCGTCGGCGGCGGGGACGGTGGCGACGACCTCCTCGGTCGCCGGGTTGAGTACCTGGAGCTCGGACTCGTTCGACACGGAAGGACCTCTCACATGCGTTCGAAGGAGCGGCGCAGCTCCCAGTCGGTCACCGCGGCGTCGAAGGCCTCCAGCTCGACGCGCGCCATGTTGCGGTAGTGCGCGACGACCTCGTCGCCGAAGGCGGCCTTGGCGATCGGGCTGTTCTCCCACAACTCGGCGGCCTCGCGCAGGGTGGTGGGGACGTGCTCGAAGTCGGCGGTGTAGGCGTTGCCGGGGCAGGGCTCGGGCAGCTCCAGCTTCTGCTCGATGCCGTACAGCCCCGCCGCGACCAGGCCGGCGACGGCGAGGTGCGGGTTGACGTCGCCGCCGGGCAGCCGGTTCTCGAAGCGCAGGGAGCGGCCGTGGCCGACGACCCGCAGGGCGCAGGTGCGGTTGTCGTGGCCCCAGGCGACGGCGGTCGGGGCGAAGGAGCCGGGCTGGAACCGCTTGTAGGAGTTGATGTGGGGGGCGTACAGGAGGGAGAAGTCGCGGAGGGCGGCGAGCTGGCCGGCGAGGAAGTGCCGCATGACCTCGCTCATCCCGTCGGGTCCCGTCATGGCGTTGGTGCCGTCGGCGTCCGCGAGCGAGAGGTGGATGTGACAGGAGTTGCCCTCGCGCTCGTTGTACTTGGCCATGAAGGTGATGGACACACCCTCCTGGGCGGCGATCTCCTTGGCTCCGGTCTTGTAGATGGCGTGCTGGTCGCAGGTGACCAGGGCCTCGTCGTAGCGGAAGGCGATCTCGTGCTGGCCGGGGTTGCACTCGCCCTTGGCGGACTCGACGGTGAGGCCGGCGCCGGCCATCTCGTTGCGGATGCGGCGCAGCAGGGGCTCGATGCGGCCGGTGCCGAGCACCGAGTAGTCGATGTTGTACTGGTTGGCCGGGGTCAGATCCCGGTAGTTCGCGTCCCAGGCCTGCTCGTAGCTGTCCTTGAAGACGATGAACTCCAGCTCGGTGCCGACCTGGGCGGTGTAGCCGAGCTCGGCGAGGCGGTCCAGCTGGCGGCGCAGGATCTGGCGGGGCGCGGCGACCACCGGGGAGCCGTCCTCCCAGGCCAGGTCGGCGATGAGCATGGCCGTGCCCGCGTTCCAGGGCACGCGGCGCAGGGTGGAGAGGTCGGGGTGCATGGCGAAGTCGCCGTAGCCGCGGTCCCAGGAGGACATCGCGTAGCCGTCGACGGTGTTCATCTCGGTGTCGACGGCGAGGAGGTAGTTGCAGCCCTCGGTGCCGTGGTGGAGAACCTCGTCGAGGAAGAATCGTGCGGCGAACCGCTTGCCCTGGAGTCGCCCTTGCATGTCGGGGAAGGCCAGGACGACAGTGTCGATCTCACCGCCGGCGACGAGGGTGTGCAGCTCCTCGACGCTGAGCGGGGGTGTGCGGTCTGCCACGGGAGAGCTCCTTCGGCTTCTGCGCTTTTTCGGCCGGGCCGGGAGCCATAAGGTATTGCGGAGAACCATTGCTTGGGAAGGGGGTACGGCCGGATGTCGCAGGACACTGAGCCCGGGAGGCTGGGCGACCGCCTCACGCCGGTGCTGCGGCCGGTGCGTGCGGGGAACGGCTTCGAGGAGGCTCTGGAGCAGATCCTGCAGGTCGTGCGGCTCGGTCTGGTGCCGGGAGGCGAGCGGCTGCCCGCCGAGCGGGAGCTGGCCGAGCGACTCGGGATCAGCCGGGTGACGCTGCGCGAGGTGCTGAAGGTGCTGCAGGACCAGGGGCTGGTGGAGTCGCGGCGCGGGCGGTACGGCGGAACATTCGTGCTGCCCCGGGCCGATGCCGGCGGCGAGGACGAGCTGCGGCGGCGGATCGCCGAGGTCGACATCGAGGACATGCTGCGCTTCCGGGAGGTCCTGGAGGTGGGCGCGGCCGGGCTGTGCGCGGCGCACGGACTGACCGACGGGCAGGCGGGGCGGCTGCGCGAGGCGCTGGCCCGCACGCACGACGCTCCGCTGGCCGACTACCGGCGCCTGGACACGCTGCTCCACCTCACCCTGGCGGAACTGTGCGGCTCGCCGACGCTGACCTCGCAGTACGCGGCGGTGCGGGCGACGGTGAACGACCTGCTCGACTGCATCCCGCTGCTGGTCCGCAATCTGGAGCATTCGCAGCGGCAGCACATCGCGCTGGTGGAGGCCGTGCTGGACGGCGACGCGGACGGGGCGCGGGAGATGATGCGGGAGCACTGCGCGGGCACGGCCGCGCTGCTGCGGGGGTTCCTGGCCTGAGGACGCGAACTCCTCACCCGGCGCGAGGGCTTGCCGTTCACCGGCACCTCGGCAAAGGTATGAACTCAATCCATTGCGGGGAGCGTGAGGACGTATGACGGGCAGGCCGCTGATCGGCATCAGTACCTATCTGGAGTCCGGGGTGCGGTGGAGCGCGTGGGCGATGGAGGCCGCGCTGCTGCCGGCCGGCTATCCGCGGCTGGTGCAGCGGGCCGGGGGGCTGGCCGCGATGCTGCCGCCGGACGGGCCGGAGCATGCGGCGGCGGCCGTGGCACGGCTGGACGGCCTGGTGATCGCCGGCGGTCCGGACGTCGAGCCGGTGCGCTACGGCGCGGAGCGCGACCCCCGCACGGGGCCGCCGGCCCGGGAGCGCGACGCCTGGGAACTGGCCCTGATCGACGCGGCGCTGGACGCGGGCGTACCGCTCCTCGGCATCTGCCGGGGCATGCAGCTGCTGAACGTGGCCCTCGGCGGCACGCTCACCCAGCACATCGACGGGCACGCGGAGGCTCCCGGGGTGTTCAGCAGCCATCCGGTCAAGCCGGTGCCGGGAACGCGGTACGCGCAGGCGGTCCCGGAGGAGACATCCGTGCCCACGTTCCACCACCAGGCGATGGACCGCCTGGGCGAAGGACTCGTCGCATCGGCGTACGCGGCCGACGGCACGGTGGAGGCGATCGAACCGGCACTGGGCGACCGGTGGCTGCTGGGCGTGCAGTGGCATCCGGAGATGGGCGAGGACCTACGGGTGATGCGGGAGCTGGTACGGGCCGCTTCGTGAGCGGCAGCCACGCCCGAGCGGCGCGGCGCCCGCGCCGAAGCGTTCGCCCTCGCGTGAGCGACAACAGCGCCCGTGCGTGAGGAGCGCCGGGCCCGCCCCGCCGACCGCGTAAGCCTTCACCGCCGTGGTGGCCGGGGTGGAGGAGAGCTCGATGAGCGCACGGCAGGATCGGCGGGGTGGCCGCCAAGGTGCGAGCCGCTTCGTGAGCGGTAGCCGCGGCTGAGCGGCGGGGTCCGCGCCGAAGTGTTCATCCCCGCGTCAGCGACAGCAGTTCCCGTGCCGGACCCGTCGGGCGGTGTCCCGTCGGCCAGACCGCGCGTAGGTCTCTGGCCAGCAGGATCCCGTCGACGGGGATGCTCACCAGGCGGCGCATGGCGAGTTCCTCGCGGACGGCGAGTTCGCTGAGGACCGCCGGGCCCGCCCCGCTGACCGCGGAGGCCTTCACCGCCGTGGTGGAGGAGAGCTCGATGAGGGGCCGGGCCAGACCTCCAAGGGCCGCGTCGAGGACTTGGCGGGTGCCGGAGCCGCGCTCGCGCAGGATCAGCGGGGTGGCCGCCAGTTCGGTGGCCGGGAGGGGCTGTCTGCGGCGGGCCCAGGGATGGCCGGGGGCCGTGACGACGATCAGGCGGTCATGGGCGATCACGGCGGAGTCCAGACCCGGAGGCACCGTCAGCCCCTCCACGAAGCCCACGTCGGCCTCGTCCGCCAGCAGACGCTCCGCCACCGCCGCCGAGTTGCCGGCCAGCAGCGACACCGCTGTGTCGGGGCGATCGGCACGCAGAGCCAGCAGCCAGCCCGGGAGCAGATACTCGGCGATCGTCATGCTGGCCGCGACCCGCAGACGCGAGTCGCGGCGGTCGCGCAGCGCCTGCGCCCCCACGTCGAAGGCCTCCGCCGCCTCCACGACCCGCCTCGCCCAGTCCGTCACCAGCGCACCGGCGTCCGTGAGCCGGGAGCCGCGCGGCGAGCGGTCCACGAGGGCCACACCCAACTGGCGTTCCATCGAGCGGATCCGGCTGCTGGCCGCGGGCTGGGTGATGCCGACCTCCCGCGCGGCCGCCCCGAGACTGCCCAGCCGGGCCACCGCCAGCAGCAGTTCCAGGGCCCCGAGGTCCGGCACCCGATGCGCCAGGGTTCCCGGTCCGCGCCGCTCCTCCACCTCACTCATAAGACCAGCTTATGCCCTCATAGAGATGAACTCCCTGGTCGCAGCCGTGCGCCCGCACGAAGGTGGAGCCATGGTCACCGCAGCCGTCCGCAATCTCGGCCCCAACTGGTACGCATCCGTCATGGGCACGGCGGTCGTGGGCACCGCCGGCGCCGCGCTCCCCCTGCACAGCGGCGCCCTGCGCCTCGCGTGCACCGTCGTATGGGCGGCCTCGGGCGTGCTGCTCCTGGTCCTTCTCGGCGCCCGCGCCCTGCACTGGACCCACCACCGCGACCAGGCCCGGGCCCACCTCCTCGACCCGGCGACGGCCCCGTTCTACGGCTGCCTGTCCATGGCCCTGCTGGCCGTCGGCGGCGGCGCGATGGCCGTCGGACGGGACTGGATCGGAATCCGGGCGGCGGTCGCCCTCGACGGCGTGCTGTTCGTCGCCGGTACGGTCGTCGGGCTCACGGCCGCCGTCGCCGTGCCGTACCTCATGGCTGTGCGGCACCGGATCGAGCCGGGGCAGGCCACACCCGTGTGGCTGCTGCCGCTGGTCGCGCCCATGGTGTCCGCCGCGCTCGGTCCTGCCCTCGTGCCCCGCCTCCCGGCCGGACAGCCCAGGGAGACCCTGCTGCTCGCCTGCTTCGCGATGTTCGGGCTCAGCCTGCTCGCCACGCTGCTGATGCTGCCCGTGGTCTTCGCCCGGCTGATCACTGGGGGCCCGCTGCCGCTCGCGCTCACACCGACGTTGTTCCTGGTCCTCGGGCCGCTCGGGCAGTCCACCACCGCCGTCGGGACGTTCGCGGATGTCGCGCCCGGGGTCGTACCCGCCCCGTACGACCAGGGCTTCGCTCTGCTCGCCGTCCTGTACGGGGTGCCGGTCATGGGCTTCGCGCTGCTGTGGTTCGGGCTGGCCGCCGCCCATGTGGTGCGGGCCCGGCGGCACGGGATGGGGTTCGCGATGACGTGGTGGGCGTTCACCTTTCCGGTGGGCACCTGTGTCACCGGGGCCGCGGCGCTCGCCCGGCACACGGGGCTGGCCGTGTACGGCTGGCTGGCGGTGGGGCTGTATGCCGTGCTCGTCGCGGCCTGGGCGGCGGCGGCCTGTGGCACGGCACGCGGGCTGGTCAGCGGTGAGCTGCTCGCAGGGCCCCGGCCAGCACCCGCGGCGCCTCGGCCAGTGACGGGCCGTACCACGTCAGGTGCCGTCCGCTGACGAGCGCGCAGGGCAGGCCGGGGAAGGCCTCCGGGCCGTCCTCGGGTGTGAAGCGGTACGGCTCGTCCGGGAGGACGACCAGGTCCGGAGCCGCTGCCCGCAGCTCGTCGAGCGGAATGCGGGGGTAGCGGTCCGCGTGCCCCGCGTAGAGGTGGTCGACGCCCAGGCGGCCGAGTACATCGCCCGCGAAGGTGTCCCGGCCCAGGACCATCCACGGGCGCCGCCAGATCGGTACGACCGCCGTGGCACGGGCAGCGGGTACCGCAAGCGACGACCAGGCGCGCTCCGCCTCCACCAGCCAGCCGGGGTGTTCCGGCGCGCCGCACGCGGCCAGTACCCGGGTCAGCTCCCGGAAGGCCTGCGGTACGTCCCGGACCTCGGTGACCAGCACCTGAAGGCCGGCCGCGCGCAGGGCGTCGAGGTCGGGGGCGCGGTTCTCCTCCTCGTTGGCGACCACCAGGTCGGGGGCCAGGTCCACGATTCGGTCGAGCCGGGGGTTCTTGGTGCCGCCCACGCGGGTGACGTCCAGGCCCGCCGGGTGGGTGCACCAGTCCGTCGCGCCGACCAGGACACCGGGCGCGGTCACGGCCACCGCCTCGGTGAGCGAGGGAACCAGGGAGACGACCCGCACTAGCGGGACCGGTCCTGGACCGCCTCGATGTGCTCGGCCACCGCCACGACGATCACGCGGGTGTCGGGCACCGTGGCCCGCCAACGGTGCCGGACCCCGCCCGTGAGGTACAGGGTGTCGCCGCGGCCGAGCCGGTAGGCGCGGCCCTCCGCCTCGATCTCCACGGCGCCGTCGGCGACGTACATCAACTCGTCGTTGCGGTGCTGGAATTCGCGTCCGGCGTCATGGTCGCCGGTGAACTCCGAGGCGTGCAGCTGATGGTGGCCGCGGACCAGGGAGCGCACCCGGGGCGTGAAGTCCTGCTCGGGGCTGTCGGAGCGCACGACGTCGACACTGCAGGCGGGGTCGGCGGCGGCGAGGAGTTCGACGGCCGTCGTGCGCAGGGCGTCGGCGACCTTCTCCAGGGAGCCTGTGCTGGGGCGTGCCCGGTCGTTCTCGATCTGACTCAGGAAGGGCACCGACAGTCCGCTGCGCTCGGATACGACGGCGAGGGTGAGCTCCAGCGCACGGCGTCGTCGCCGGACGGCCGCGCCCACCCGCACGGGCTGTTGTTCTTTGTGGTCGCCCATCGCTCCGGCTCCCTCCTTCGCTCGTCGCTGAGCTGTGCGGGTGCCCGGCGTCGGGCACAACGCGTCTGATGAGTTCTCTGCACCCTACGCATGTTCGGCAAACCGTTTCATGCGGCCGTCACATCCATGTCACATCGCGTGGGTGTGACCCTTACGGTTCGCGCCAGTGGACGAGCCCGTGCGCCCGCCCCGTCCTGGGGCCATGATCGTGTGTCACCCCCTCGATACCGTGCGCGGTCGGCGGCTCCCGGTCGCGGCCACGCGAAGCTTGGGCGATGACGTAGCGCTATGTGGTTGGCCGGATCCTTCTCGTGGGCGGTGAAGGCGCCTAGGATCACCGGCGGTGGCCGGCATCGCTGTTGGGGGGACGACTGTGCAACGCCCGGACGACCGTCTCGCATCCGCGCTGCGCTTCGCGACGGAGCTGGTGGCCTGGGTGGCCACGCCCTGGGCCCTGGCCGCGCACTCCTGGGCGTTGGCGGTGCTCTCGCTGGTGCTGCTGATCGGTCTGCCGACCGTCTTCGCGACGCCGGGCGACAAGTCGAACGTGATCGTCCCCGTTCCGGGCGAGGTCACCATCCTGCTCGTGCTGCTCCAGTTCGGCGCGGCCGTGGCCTCGGCGTGGTACCTGTGGCCGGCCTGGGCGGCCGCCCTGGTGTCTCTCCTCGCCGCCGTCGCCCTCGTCACGGAACGCCCGCGGTGGCGGTGGCTGCGGTCCCTGCCGGTTCGTCGCGGCGGGTGACCGTCAGTGCCGTACGGCATGATGCGAGGCGTGACCGGACGACTGATGCTCCTCGACACCGCCTCGCTGTACTTCCGCGCCTACTTCGGCGTCCCCGACTCGGTGAAGGCGCCTGACGGCACGCCGGTGAACGCCGTGCGCGGGCTGCTGGACTTCATCGACCGGCTGGTCAAGGACCACCGTCCCGACCGCCTGGTGGCCTGCATGGACGCCGACTGGCGGCCGCGGTGGCGGGTCGACCTCATCCCCTCCTACAAGGCACACCGGGTGGCCGAGGAGCACGAGGTGGGACCGGACGAGGAGGAGGTGCCGGACACGCTCTCCCCGCAGGTGCCGGTCATCGAGGACGTGCTCGACGCGCTGGGCATCGCGCGGGTCGGAGTCGCGGAGTACGAGGCCGACGACGTGATCGGTACGTTCACCGCGCGCGCCGACGGCCCGGTGGACATCGTCACCGGTGACCGCGACCTGTACCAACTCGTGGACGACGCGCGCGGGGTGCGGGTGCTGTACCCCCTCAAGGGCGTGGGCACCCTGCAGATGACCGACGAGGCCCTGCTGCGCGAGAAGTACGGGGTGGACGGCAGCGGGTACGCGGACCTGGCGCTGCTGCGCGGCGACCCGAGCGACGGACTGCCCGGTGTGCCCGGCATCGGCGAGAAGACGGCCGCCAAGCTGCTGGCCGAGTTCGGCAACCTCGACGGGATCATGGCCGCGGTCGACGACCCCAAGGCGAAGCTCACGCCGTCGCAGCGCAAGCGCCTCGACGAGGCCCGGCCGTACGTCGCCGTCGCGCCGAAGGTCGTCCGGGTGGCCGCGGACGTGCCGCTGCCGCAGGTCGACACGGCGCTGCCGCGCACACCGCGCGACCCTGCGGGGCTGGACGAGCTGGCGGTGCGCTGGGGCCTGGGCGGTTCCCTGCACCGGCTGCTGACGACGCTGGAGGCCTGAGCGGCCCGAGTATTTTTCCGGCAAAACACGGTCACCCGGTCCGCATGATGGAGGTGTCACCCAGAAGGGGATGCTAACTTAGGTAAACCTAACCAATGGAGCAGGGAGGCCGACATGGCAGAGCGCCCGGGACGCAGGCCGCGCAAGGCCCATTCCGCCCAGGTCGTTCGCACGCAGCGGCTGACCCCGCACATGCAGCGTGTGGTGCTCGGCGGCGACGGCCTCGCGGACTTCGTGGCGGACACCTGCACCGACCATTATGTGAAGCTCCTGTTCGGCCCCGCGGGCGTGACCTACCCGGAGCCCTTCGACCTGCAGCGCATCCAGGAGGAGTTCCCGCGCGAGCAGTGGCCGGTGACCCGGACGTACACCGTGCGCGACTGGGACCCCAAGACCCATGAGTTCACCCTTGACTTCGTGGTCCACGGCGACGAGGGCCTGGCCGGCCCGTGGGCGCTGCGGGCACAGCCGGGCGACGTCGTACGGTTCATGGGCCCCGGCGGCGCCTACGCACCCGACACGGACGCCGACTGGCATCTGCTCGTCGGCGACGAGAGCGCGCTGCCCGCGATCGCCCGCTCCCTGGAGGCACTGCCCAAGGGCACCAAGGCGGTTGCCTTCGTGGAGGTTTCCGGTCCCGAGGAGGAGCAGAAGATCGACTCCGACGTGGAGATCGTCTGGCTGCACCGCGGGCACCGGCCGATCGGCGACGCCCTGGTGGAGGCCGTGCGGGCGCTGGAGTTCCCCAAGGGCCGGGTGCATGCGTTCGTGCACGGCGAGGCGAGCTTCGTGAAGGAGCTGCGCCGGCTGCTGCGGGTCGAGCGCGAGATCCCGCGCGAGGACCTGTCGATCTCCGGCTACTGGCGCCTGGGCCACAACGAGGACGGCTGGCAGGCCTCCAAGCGGGAGTGGAACGCGCGCATCGAGGCGGAGCAGGAGGGCGGCTCGGCAGCCGCCGCGTGAGACGACGGGAGCGGCGGCACCTTCCGGGTGTCGCCGCTTCCGCGTTTTCGCCCACCGCGTGGCGTCAGGAGCCAGGCACGCAAGGACGTGAGCACTTGGGTCCGCACCGGACACGCCGGTGTGACGCCCGCGAAACAGGCGGTCCCTAATTTCTGTCGCCCGACAGGAATACCGTGCCGAAGGCAGGTGCCGCCGTGACGACCACCGACGACCGCTCCCTGGAGGAGTTCGGCTACCGCCAGGAACTGCATCGCAGCCTGGGCCGGTACGCCTCGTTCGCCGCCGGGTTCTCCTTCATCTCCGTACTGACGACCGTCTTCCAGTTCTTCGCCTTCGGGTACGCCTTCGGCGGACCGGTCTTCTTCTGGGCCTGGCCTGCCGTGCTGATCGGCCAGTTGACGGTCGCGGCCTGCTTCGCGGAGCTGGCAGCGCGCTATCCGATCTCGGGCGCGATCTACCAGTGGTCCTCGCGTCTGTCGAACGCCTCCTTCGGCTGGTTCGCCGGCTGGATCATGGTGATCGGGCAGATCGTGGTGGTGGCCGCGGCCGCGCTGGCGCTGCAGATGGTGCTTCCCGCGCTCTGGTCCGGCTTCCAGCTGGTGGGCGACGACCCGGCGCCCACATCGCCCGACGGGGCGGCCAACGCCGCCGTCCTCGGAGTGATCCTGCTGGCCCTGACGACGCTGGTGAACCTCGTGGACAACCGCTTGATGTCCGTGATCAACCGGGTCGGCGTCACCGCCGAGATCATCGGCGCGGTCCTCATCGTCGTCCTCCTGCTCACCCACTCGAAGCGCTCCCCCGGCATCACCTTCCACACCGGGACCGCCGCCGAGAGCGGCCTGTTCGGCGCCCTGCTGGTGGGCTCGTTCACCGCGGCGTACGTGATGATCGGCTTCGACAGCGCCGGTGAGATGAGCGAGGAGACCCGCCTTCCGCGCCGCACCGCGCCCCGCACCATCCTCACCGCGCTGGGCGCGGCGGGTCTGCTCGGCGGACTCGTGGTGCTCGGCGGGCTGCTCGCCGCGCCCAGCCTCGGCGACGGGCGGCTGGCGGTCGACGGGCTCAGTTACGTCCTGACGAGCAGCCTCGGGGACGGAGTGGGCCGGGTGCTGCTCGCCGACGTGGTGGTGGCGATCGCCGTGGCGACGCTGGCGATCCAGACGGCGGCCTGCCGGATGCTGTTCTCCATGGCCCGCGACGGCCAACTGCCCTTCGCCCGCCGCCTGTCCAGGGTCGACCCGCGCACCGGCATGCCCAGCGCCCCGGCCGTGGTCGTCGGCGTCCTCGCGGCGGCGCTGCTGCTGCTCGACTTCGCCTCGCCGGACGCCTTCCTGGCCATCGGCACCACCTGCATCGTGATGCTGTACCTCGCCTACGCGATGGTCACCGGCCCCCTGCTGGTCCGCCGGCTGCGCGGTCGGTTCACTGTCGCCGGCACCGACGAGACGGGTGCCCCCTTGTTCTCCCTCGGCCGCTGGGGCGTCCCGGTCAACACGCTCGCCGTCCTCTACGGCCTGGCCATGACCGTCAACCTCGCGTGGCCGCGGGCAGCGGTGTACGACCCGACGGGCGGACACTGGTACTTCCGCTGGTTCACGGTGCTGTTCCTCGGCGCGACGGTCGTGCTGGGGGCCGCCTACCGAGTCCGCCGAGCGCGTACGGTCGTGATCGAGCCGGAGGCGGCCGAGCCGGTACCCGCGTAACGCCTACGCTTGGCACCGATGAGACGCAAGACCCGCACCCCGCCCTCCCCCCTGCCCCAGCGCGAGGGGGTGGACCCGGTGCGGGTGCGGCTGCCCATGGCCGGGTCCTGGGCCACCGTGGGCGAGCATCTCGTGGAGCGGCTGTCAGGGGCCGGGCCCGGGGTGGTCGAGGCGATGCTGGACGCGGGGCGGATCGTCGGGGCCGACGGGCTGGCGGTGGCGGCCGACGCTCCGTATGTACCGGGGATGTTCGTGTGGTTCCACCGGGAGCTCGCCGCCGAGGTGCCGGTGCCGTTCCCGCTGACGGTGGTGTACCGCGACGCGCATGTCGTCGTGGCCGACAAGCCGCACTTCCTCGCCACCACACCGCGCGGCAGCCATGTCACCGAGACCGCGCTGGCCCGGCTGCGGCGGGAGCTGGACCTTCCAGAGCTCTCCGCGGCGCACCGGCTGGACCGGCTCACGGCCGGGCTGGTGCTGTTCACGGTGCGGCCGACGGAGCGCGGCGCGTACCAGACGCTGTTCCGCGACCGGCTGGTGCGCAAGGAGTACGAGGCCGTCGCCCCGTACGACCCCGCGCTCGCCCTGCCCCGCACCGTGCGCAGCCGGATCGTGAAGGAGCGCGGGGTCATGGCCGCGCGGGAGGTCGAGGGCGAACCCAACGCCGTGACACGGGTCGAGCTGATCGAGCACCGGGAGGGCGACGGCCTGGGGCACTACCGACTGACCCCCGACACCGGGCAGACCCATCAACTGCGGGTGCACATGAACGCCCTGGGCGTGCCCATCCTCGGCGATCCCCTGTACCCGGAGGTGACCGCCCCCGTGCCGGCCGGTGACTTCCGACGTCCGCTCCAACTGCTGGCGCGAAGGCTGGAGTTCACCGATCCGGTCACGGGCGCGGAGCACCGGTTCACCAGCGGGCGTGCGCTGGAGGCCTGGTCCTCCTATGGGCGGTGGGCCGGTCAGTGACCGCGCCACCAACGCTTGACACGCTGCCAGACACCACGCTGCCACGGACGGGGCCGGGCCGGACACCGTCGATTCGGCCGGAGGCGACCGGCCCCGTGCCGGCCCGTGACCTTCGGCGCCGCTCCAACCGCCGGGCGCGAAAGCTGGAGTTCACCGATCCGGTCACGGGCGCGGAGCACCGGTTCACCAGCGGGCGTGCGCTGCAGGCCTGGTCCTCCTATGGGCGGTGGGCCGGTCAGTGACCGCGCCACCAACGCTTGACACGCTGCCAGACACCACGCGCGCGAGCCGGTGCCCCCGGTCCCGCGGGAGGCGTCGGAGCCGGAGCCGGGCTCGGGGGTGTCGGCCAGGGCTCGGCGGCGGGTGCCGGCTGTGGGCGGGCGGTGCTGACCTGCCAGTTGGGGCGCTGCGGCGGGACGGGGGCGGGGCTGGGCTTGAGCATGACGTCCTGCTGGGGCTTCGGTTCGAACCGCACGGGCAGCTCCACCAGATGCCGTGAGGAGATGGACGCGCGCCAGCGCAACTCGTCCTCCTCGCAGTCCAGTTGGATATCGGAGAGGCGCGTCAGCAGCGCGTCGACGCCGACGTCGGCGATGGCGCGGCCGATGTCCTGGCCGGGGCACTCGTGCGGGCCGCCGCCGAAGGCGAGATGGGAGCGGTTGCCCTGCATATTGGCCGACAGGTCGGGCCGTACCCGGGGATCGATGTTGCCCGGAGCCGGGGCGAACAACAGACCGTCGCCCCTGCTGATGCGCCGACCGCCCAGTTCCGTGTCCTGCTTGGCGAAGTAGCCGAGGACGGCGCTGAACGGAGGCTCGTCCCACAGTGACTGCTCGACCGCCTCCGGCACCGTCATCTGGCCGCCGTTGAGCCGGGCGCGGAAGCCGGGCTCGGTCAGGACCATGCGCAGCGCGTTGGCGAGGAGGTTGGTGGTGGCCTCGTAGGCGGCGATGAGCACGACTCTGAGGTGCTGGCCGATCTCTTCGTCGGACAGCCGCGTCGGGTGGTTGATGAGGTGGCTGGTGAAGTCCTCCTCGGGCTGGGCGCGGCGGCGCGCGGTGAGCCGCATCAGACAGCCCATGATGTACTCGTTGCTGGCGATCGCGGTCTCGGTGCCCTTGAGCATGTCGCGGGCGGCCTGCACGATCCGGTCGTTGTACTCCTCCGGCATGCCGAGGATCTCGCACATCACCGCCATCGGCAGGTGCTCGGCGAACTGGGAGACCAGGTCGGCCCGGCCCTTCTCGCAGAACTCATTGACCAGGCGCTGGGTGTAGCGGCCGATGTGGCGGCGGATGGAACGGTGGTCGATGGTCGACATGGCGCCGGTGACCGCCGCGCGCAGCCGCTGGTGCTCGTCGCCCTCGGCGTGGGAGCAGATGGGCTGCCAGGCGATGTGCGGCATGAGCGGATGGTCGGGCTTGACCATGCCTTGCAGGAGCGGGCTCCAGATGCGGCTGTCCCGGGTGTACTGCGAGGGGGTACGGACCAGGTGCAGGTTCTCGGTGTGCCCGAGGACCACCCAGATCGGCACATCGTCGTGGAGCAGCACCGGCGCCACGGGCCCGTACTGGTCGCGCAGTTTCTCGTACAGATCGCCCAGGTCGTCCGCCTCCGGGCCGTACAGCCGATGCAGTCCCCCGGGTCCGAGGCCGTGTGCCGGGCAGCCGGGCGGCGGGCCGGACATGGGGTCGTCCGTACCGGTCGGGGAGTGGGATTCAGGCGTCACAGTGGTCGCTCCGAAGCTGAGGTGGATCCGGGGAGAGAGGGGATGGGGTTCAGCTGAGCACGCCGGCCATGGCGAGCGAGTGCAGAAAATGCATCAGGGTCATCAGGACGTCGCGGCTGGAGGCCCGGCGGCGCGCGTCGCACTCCACGATGGGGATGTCGGGAGCGAGGTCGAGTGCCGTGCGCAGTTCCTCGACGGGGTAACGGGGCGCGTCCGGGAAGGAGTTGACGGCCACGATGAAGGGCACGCCGCGCTCCTCCAGACGCCCTATGACGTCGAAGCTGACCTCGAGGCGGCGGGTGTCGGCCAGGACGACCGCGCCGAGAGCCCCTTCGAACAGCCCGTTCCACAGAAACCAGAAGCGCTCCTGGCCGGGGGTACCGAAGAGATAGAGCACCAGTCTCTCGGTGATGCTGATGCGGCCGAAGTCCATGGCCACGGTGGTGGCCGTCTTCGTGTCGGAGCCGTAGTTGTCGTCCACGCCGACACCGGCCTGGGTCATGGTCTCCTCGGTGGTCAGCGGCCTGATCTCGCTGACCGAGCCGACCATGGTGGTCTTGCCGACCCCGAAGCCGCCCACGATGACGATCTTCACCGCGGCCTGGGCCGTGTGCGGCAGATGGTCCTCCGTGCGTGGACCGGGGACGGTGTCAGAGCTTTTGAAGTCCATGCATCACCGCTTCGAGGATGGAACGGTCGGGGAGCGCCTGACGGACGATCGGGGCGCGCTCCTGCACCAGTTCGGCCGTGATCAGCTCGGTGATCAGCACCGTCATCGCGCTGAACGGCAGGTTGAGATAGGCCGAGAGTTCGGCCACGGACAGGGGGGAGGTACAGAGCCGGAGCAGCGCGGCCTGCTCCGGTGCGGCGGACGGCGGTGGATCGGCGCGCGCCACGATCAGCGTCACGAGGTCGAGTTCGGCGCGGCCGCCGTCGGTGCCGCCGGCGATGACATACAGCCGTTCGGGGTTCTTCTTCTCCCCCTCCTGGTCCCCGGTGGCGGGAAGCACCAGGGGTGGCGGCGGGGGTGGTTCCTGCCTGGGGTGTCGCCGCTTGCGTTGCGGAGGAGTCATACGGTCTGCCCGTTCCGCCGGGGCGGACTGGTGAGATGGGCGCCGATACGGACGACGAGGTCGCGCATCCGGCCGCTCATCCGGCCGGGCTCGCAGACCACGTCGGCGAGGACGGCGAGATAGGCGTTGGCGCCGGCCGACATGAGGTAGAAGTAGCCGGCGTCGATCTCGATGACGACCAACTTCATGTCGCCGCTGCTGCCGGGGAGTTCCTGGGCGACGGCACCCGCGAGGCTCTGCACGCCCGCGCAGGCCGCGGCGAGGCGGTCGGCGGCGTCGGGGTCACCGCCGTGGCGGGCGATGCGCAGTCCGTCGGACGACAGCACCACGATCATCTCGATGCCCGGCACGCCGTCGGCGAGATCCTTGAGCATCCAATCGAAGTTCGCTCGCTGCTGGATCACTTGAGGTCCCCCTCGTCGTCGGCCTCGCTGGGGGCCGGCTTCTCGATCAGGTGCATGTATGCGGTGGGATTGCGCGTGAAGTCGGTCGGGTGCACGCCCGGGTTGCCCTCCTTGAGGCCCTCCCAGAACGCCTCGACCCACATGCCGGGCTCGCGGTTGCGCAGCTTTTCGCGCTCGGGGTCGACCTCGGGCTCGGGTTCGGGTTCGGGCTTGGGCTGCGACCAGATGGTCGGCTTTCCCTCGCGTTCGGCCTTTTCGATGGCGGCCTGTTCGGCGAACCGCTGGGCCAGCGGGATCTTCACCTTGCTCCGACGCTGTGGCAGGCCGCCCTCCGTCCACTCCGTGACGACGGGGACGTCGTCCTCCATGGAGATCCCGGCGGGGATGCGCGGACTGGTGGGGCGGCGCTTCTTGGGCGGGCGCTTGGGGCCTTCCAGGGCGCCCAGTTCGGCCTTGGGCACGGCGGTGGCGCCGATGCCGTGCGCGAGTCCGGGAGCGGGTTCGGTGGTCATCATGTTGCTGGGCACGATGAGGACGGCACGGACCCCGCCGTACGCCGAGGAGCGCAGCGAGACCTGCATGTTGTACGCCGAGCAGAGCCGGCCCACGACGGCGAGGCCGAGGCGGGGGCTCTCGCCGAGGTCGTCGAGGTCGACCCCGGCCATGGCGCGCTCCAGCATGTTCTCGACCCGGGCGCGGGACTCCTCGCTGAGGCTGACGCCGCCGTCCTCGATCTCGATGGCCACACCGGTCTGCACCTCGGTGGCGGTGACATGCACCTTGGTCTGCGGCGGCGAGTAGCGGGTGGCGTTGTCGAGCAGCTCGGCGGCGGCGTGGATGACCGGCTCGACGCAGGTGCCCTTGATGTTGACCTTGGCGATGGAGGCCAGGTCGATGCGCCGGTACTCCAGGATCCGGGACATGGCGCCGCGCAGCACGCTGTACAGGGCCACGGGGTTGGGCCACTGGCGGCCGGGGCGGCCGCCGCCGAGGACGGAGATGGAGTCGGCGAGGCGGCCGATCAGCGCGGTGCCGTGGTCCAGGCGCAGCAGGTCGTCGAAGACCTCGGGATTGCGACCGTGGTCCTCCTCCATCTCCCGGAGTTCATTGGCCTGTTGGTGGACGATGGCCTGGACGCGCTGGGCGATGTTGACGAAGGAGCGCTGCGCGGCGTCGCGCATGGAGATCTCGTCGTCCACGCCCTTGAGCACGGTGCGCAGCAGGCGGCGCCGCGAGTCGGGGACCTGCCGCAGTTCGGGGTCGGCGTCGAGGACCGCGAGAATCGCCTCTCGGGGGGATTCCCCGGCGCGCACCCGGTAGAGCGCGGTCGGCACGATGTCCTTGCTGAACCGGACCCACTCCTCGTCGTGGGCGGCGATGCGCCGCTCCAGATACGCGGTGTGACGGGCGTGCTCGGCCCGCAGGCGCTTCAGGTTCCGTCCGCGTCGTACCGCTTCTGCCGCCGTCGCGGTCACCAGCACCGTGGCGACGGCTCCGCACACGCCGACGGCGGCCCGGGCCGGCCCCGCCACGAGGGCGACGGCGGCCCCGGTCGCCGCGGCCATCACTATGGCCGGCAGCAACAGCACACGCGCAAGGGGAAGTTCACGGCCACCGGGAGGCGATTGCACACTCACCATGTATGCCCTCTGAGACGAATCGGCTGGGTGTCGGGGGAGCTCACAGGGGGAAGAGTCCTGGGGTACTCGGGATCTTCGTCACCCTTGGGAACAAGCGCACGAATTCACCTCAACTCGGTGCGCCGCGGGCGAGCCTAGTCCGACCGGATCATCGCCGTGTCATATTCAGCAAGCACCTGAAATCGCCTGTGCGACAGGAGTACGCTCGGCTCTTTTATACGCTCGGATTGCACTCGCACACGGCGCGTGACGGCACACGGGCGTACGACGACAACTCATCGTGACGAGTGAGCGGCCCGCGAAGAGGGGGTTCAGACGCCGACGATGCGCAGGGCCGCGTCGGCGGTGGCACGGGCGAACTCGGAGACGGGCCGCTCCGGATCCGATCGGTGCACGAGGATGACGCCCTCGATCAACCCGAAGACCAGATCCGTGCGCAGGTCCAGCTCGCTCTTGGCCAGCGCTCCCCCGGCGCGGGTCGCGGCGAGCAACTGCCGGTAGGCGTCCTTCAGTTCGGCGCGCACGGCGTGGAAGCCGGCGAAGCGCTCGGTGCGCACCTCGGGCAGGAGGTACAGCCCGCCGAGGTTGTGCGGCCCGCCGCACAACAGCTGCACGTCCGTCCGGCACAGCTCCCACAGCCGGTCCTCGGCGGGACTGCCGTCATCCGCGAGCAGCTGACGGGCGCGGGTCAGCGAGGGGGTGACGGTGGACTCCAGCAGTTCGGCGAGCAGTTCCTCCTTGCCGGAGACGTAGTGGTACATCGACGCCTGCCGCATACCCGCGCGCTCCGCGACGGCCCGGGTCGTCGTGGCGGCATATCCCTGGCTGGTGAACAACTCGGCAGCCGCGAGGAGCAGTTCGGCACGCGGCTCCATCCCCCGGTCCGGCCGCTGCGCAACCCGCGGCCGCCCGACCCGACGACCACCGCTCGTTCCCATGCGTTCGATCCTCGCACACGGCGGCGCCGGGGGATCTCCGACGGGGCGGGGCCGTGCACCACGCCCTCGGGTGAGGCCTCGGTAACCGCGCGGCAACGCGTCGGCAACGCCCGTGACCCGGCCCACTCCTAATTTCTGTCGCACGACAGAAATGACAACGGAGCCGGAGGTCCCGCCTTGGCGACAGCGACCACTTACGGAGCCCGGGCCCATGCCCGTGCCCAGGAGGGCACCCGTACCGAGGCCATGCCCGTGGTACCGGCGCGGGAGTGGCCCACGCCGCCCTGCGCGGCCGGCCACCTGGTGTGGGCGGAGACGGTGGCGGGCGGCAACTACACACACCGCGTCCTGGCCCGCGGCACCGAACTGCGCCTGACCGACCTGCGCGGCGACGCCTGCGCCCATCTGCTGCTGTACGTCGCCGACCGCCCCTGGGAGCGGCTGAACGTGGCCGACACCGTGAAGGTCCAGTGGAACGCCTACCTGGGAGAGGGGCGGCTCCTGCTCTCCGACCAGGGACGGGTGCTCGCGTCGGTCGTCGCGGACACCTCCGGACGGCACGACGCGCTCTGCGGCACCTCCACCCTCGTACGCAACACCGAACGCTACGGCGACGGCAGCCCGCACTCGCCCTCCCCCGCCGGCCGCGAGCTGTTCAAGCTGGCCGCCGCCAAGAACGGACTGGAGCCGCGCGATGTGCCACCGTCACTCTCGTTCTTCCAGGGCGTCGAGGTGCGCGACGACGGCGCCCTGGACTTCACCGGCTCGGCCGGCCCCGGCGGCAGCGTCACGCTCCGCGCCGAGCAGGACCTGACCGTACTGATCGCGAACGTCCCGCACCCGGCCGATCCCCGCCCCGGCTACGTCAGCACCCCGCTGGAGGTCCTGGCCTGGCGCGGGTCACCCACCGCGCCGGGCGACCCGCTGTGGGAGGCCTCCCCCGAGAGCCGGCGTGCCTTCCTGAACACCGCCGAACTCCTTGCCGCGAGGGGGCTCGCATGACCAGGACCGTCGTTCCCGCACGCGCCGCCTGGTCGTCCGTCGTCCGCGCCGGCGACACACTGACCATCACCGACCTGCACGGCAACCAGGCCGTCGACTTCCTCGTGTACGACGCCCACGACACCTCCGTCCGCTACAGCGCACCCGACACGATGCACGCCCAGGGCAACATCTTCCTGACCACCGGCAGCGTGCTGCTCTCCAACGAGCACACCCCGCTGATGACCGTCGTCGACGACGAGGTCGGCCGCCACGACACCGTCGGCGGCGCCTGCTCCAAGGAGTCGAACACCCTCCGCTACGGCCACCACACCTGGTCGCAGCACGCATGCGTGGACAACTTCCTCGCCGAGGGCGCCCGGTACGGCCTCGGCAAGCGCGACCTCGTCTCCAACGTCAACTGGTACATGAACGTGCCCGTCGAGAAGGACGGCACGCTGGGCATCGTCGACGGCATCTCCGCCCCGGGCCTCGCCCTCACCCTGCGCGCCGAGCGCGATGTGCTCGTCCTCGTCTCCAACTGCCCGCAGATCAACAACCCCTGCAACGGCTTCGAGCCGACGGCGGTGCGGATGACCATCACCGAGGCGGGCGGCGCATGACCTTCGACACCCTCCTCGTCGCCAACCGGGGCGAGATCGCCGTCCGCATCATCCGCACCGCCCGCGAACTGGGCCTGCGCACCGTCGCCGTCCACTCCGACCCCGACCGCTCGGCGCCCCACGTACGGCTCGCCGACGAAGCGGTGCGCCTCGGCCCGGCACCCGCGAAGGAGTCGTACCTCGACCCGGATCTGATCCTGATGGCGGCCAAGGACACCGGCGCGGGCGCGATCCACCCCGGCTACGGCTTCCTGTCCGAGGACGCGGCCTTCGCACGGCGCTGCGAGGACGCGGGCATCGTGTTCGTGGGGCCGACGCCGGAGCAGCTGGAACTGTTCGGCGCCAAGCACACGGCACGAGCGGCGGCCGAGGCGGCCGGGGTGCCACTGGCGCCGGGAACCGGACTGCTGGGCTCGCTCACGGAGGCCCTCGACGCGGCCGCGCGCATCGGCTACCCCGTGATGCTCAAGGCCACCGGCGGTGGCGGCGGCATCGGTATGTCGGCATGTCGCTCCGCCGATGAACTGACCGGGGCCTGGGAGCAGGTGCAGCGCGTCGCCGCGGCCTCCTTCTCCTCCGCGGGCGTCTTCCTGGAACGGCTCGTGGAGCACGCCCGCCATGTCGAGGTGCAGGTCTTCGGCGACGGCGCCGGCCGGGTCGTCACCTTCGGCGACCGGGACTGCTCGCTGCAGCGCCGCAACCAGAAGGTGCTGGAGGAGGCCCCCGCGCCGGGCCTGCCCACGCATGTCCGCGCCCGACTCTGCGCATCGGCGCGGGAGTTGTGCGCGTCGGTCGGCTACCGGTCCGCGGGCACGGTGGAGTTCGTGTACGACGCGGCCCGCGCGGAGGCCTACTTCCTGGAGGTCAACACCCGTCTCCAGGTGGAGCATCCGGTCACCGAGGAGATCTACGGCGTCGACCTGGTCGCCTGGATGCTGCGCCTCGCGCGCGGCGAGAAGGACGTCGTCCGCGACCCCGGCCCGCCGCGGGGCCACGCCGTCGAGGCCCGTCTGTACGCCGAGGACCCCTCCCGTGGACACCGGCCCAGCGCGGGCCTGTTGACACGGGTCGAGTTTCCGGGCGGAGTGCGCGTCGACGGCTGGGTGGAAACGGGCACCGAGGTGACGACGTCGTACGACCCGATGCTCGCCAAGGTGATCGCCCGTGGCCCCGACCGCGAGCACGCGCTGCGCCGCCTCGACGAGGCCCTGGCCCGCACCCGCGTCGACGGCATCGAGACCAACCTGGGCCTGGTGCGGGCGGCACTCGCCGAGCCGGAGTTCCGGGCCGCCGCGCACTCCACGGCGACCCTGGCCGCCGTCACCGACCCGACCCCGCGCATCGAGGTGGCCTCGGGCGGCACGCTCACCACGGTCCAGGACTGGCCGGGCCGCACCGGCCACTGGCAGGTCGGCGTACCCCCGTGCGGCCCGATGGACGGCCTGTCCTTCCGGCTCGGTAATCGTGCCCTGGGCAATCCGGAGGGCGCCCCCGGTCTCGAGTGCACGCTCCAGGGCCCGTCGCTGAGGTTCACGCACCCCACGACCGTGTGCGTCACCGGCGCTCCGGCCCCGGTTACCGTCGACGGCGCTCCCGTCGCCCAGTGGGAGCCGGTGACCGTGCCGGCCGGCGCGGTGCTGGAGATCGGCGCACCCGAGGCACACGGCCTGCGGACCTACGTGCTCTTCGCGGGCGGCGGCCTGGACGTGCCGGCCTTCCTGGGCAGCGCGAGCACCTTCACGCTCGGCCGGTTCGGCGGACACGGCGGCCGGGCCCTGCGCACCGGCGACGTCCTGCACGGCGGGACCGTCACCGCGGGGACACCGGTACCGCCCGCGGACCGACCGGACTTCACCGCCGTATGGCACATCGGGGCCGTCGAAGGCCCGCATGCCGCACCCGAGTTCTTCACCGAGGACGACATCCGCGACTTCTACGCGGCCGACTGGAAGGTCCACTTCAACTCGGCGCGCACCGGCGTCCGTCTGATCGGTCCCAAGCCGCGCTGGGCCCGCACCGACGGCGGCGAGGCGGGCCTGCACCCGTCCAACATCCACGACACCCCGTACTCGGTCGGCGCCGTGGACTACACCGGCGACATGCCGGTGCTGCTCGGCCCGGACGGCCCCTCACTGGGCGGCTTCGTGTGCCCGGCGACGGTCCTGAGCACGGAGCGCTGGAAACTGGGACAGCTGCGGCCGGGCGACACGGTGCGGTTCGTACCGGTGGACGTGACGGGGACACCCAGGCCGGAGATCGTCGACGGGGGCGTACTGGCGCGGGACGGGGACGTGACGTACCGCCGCAGCGGCGATGACAACCTGCTGGTCGAGTTCGGCCCGATGCAGCTCGACCTGGGGCTGCGGATGCGGGTGCACGCGCTGATGGAGGCGGTGACGGCGGCCGGCCCGGACGGGGTCACGGACCTCACTCCGGGCATCCGCTCGCTCCAGATCCGGACGGACCCGCACATCCTGCCCCAGCACCGGCTCCTCGCGGCCGTACGGCGGATCACGGCGGCGCTCCCGCCCACGGACGAGCTCGTCGTCCCCTCCAGAACGGTGCACCTCCCGCTGTCCTGGGACGATCCGGCGACCCGTGAGGCGATCGCCCGCTACATGGCGGGCGTCCGCGACGACGCTCCGTGGTGCCCCTGGAACATCGAATTCATCCGTCGGATCAACGGCCTGGAGTCGGCCGAGGACGTGTACCGGACGGTCTTCGACGCGGAGTACCTGGTCCTGGGCCTGGGCGACGTGTATCTGGGCGCCCCCGTCGCCACCCCCCTGGACCCACGCCACCGCCTGGTGACCACCAAGTACAACCCGGCACGCACCTGGACCGCCGAGAACTCCGTCGGCATCGGCGGCGCGTATCTGTGCGTCTACGGCATGGAGGGACCCGGTGGCTACCAGTTCGTGGGCCGCACCAGCCAGGTGTGGTCGGCGTGGCAGCAGCGCGGCGCCTTCGAAGCGGGCTCACCCTGGCTGCTCCGGTTCTTCGACCGCATCAAGTGGTATCCGGTGGAGGCGGACGAACTGCTGGAACTGCGGGCCGACATCACGTCGGGCCGGTTCGTGCCGCGTATCGAGGAGGGGACCTTCTCGCTCGCCGCGTACCGGTCCTTCCTCGCCGAACACGCCGATTCCATCGCAGAGTTCAGGTCCAAACAGCGGGCCGCGTTCGCGGCGGAGCGGGACGCCTGGGAGGCGGCGGGCGAGTTCGCGCGGGCGGAGGCGGCGGCCGCACCGGTTACGGCTCCGGCCGAGGTGACGGTGCCGGAGGGCGGCCGGCTGGTGGAGGCGGAGTTCGCCGCGTCGGTGTGGCAGGTGACCGTGTCCCCGGGCGACACGGTGACCGCGGGCCGGCCGCTCCTGGCCCTGGAGGCGATGAAGATGGAGTCCTGGGTGCATGCGCCGGCCGACGGCGTGGTCGCCGAGATCCTGGCCGGTCCGGGCGACCAGGTCGAGGCGGGCACCGCCCTGGTCGTCCTGGGACCGGCCCCGGTCCACCCCGCAGCGGGCGGGCGCACACTGAAAGTCGAGGAGCACGCATGACCACCACCGTGTCCCGGGTGCGCGCCGCGTACGCCCGGATCGAGGCCACGGACCGCCCCGAGATCTGGATCGACCTGCGTCCGCGCGAGGAGGTCGAGGCTCAGGCGCGGGAGCTCGACGCGCGCGTGGCCGCCGGTGAGCGCCTCCCGCTCGCCGGGCGCCTGTTCGCCGCCAAGGGCAACATCGACGTGCGCGGGCTGCCCACGACGGCGGGCTGCCCGTCGTACGCCTACGAGCCCGCGGCCGACGCGCCGGTCGTCGCCCGGCTGCGCGCCGCCGGTGCGATCGTCCTCGGCACGACCAATCTCGACCAGTTCGCGACGGGCCTGGTCGGTACCCGCTCCCCCTACGGTGCGGTCCACAGCGCCCTCGACCCGACGAGGGTCGGCGGCGGCTCCAGCTCCGGCTCGGCGGTCGCGGTCGCCCTCGGCATCGTCGACTTCGCGCTGGGCACCGACACCGCCGGGTCGGGCCGGGTCCCGGCCGCGTTCAACGGCATCGTGGGCCTCAAGCCGACCCGGGGCCTGGTCCCGGCAGCGGGTGTGGTCCCGGCCTGCGCGTCCCTGGACTGCGTGACGGTGTTCGCGCGCACGCTGCCGGAGGCCGAGCAGGCGCTGGCCGTCATGGCGTCCCCGCCCGGCCGCGAGCTTCCGGCACTTCCCCCGCGAGCGCCCGGCCCCTGGCGCGTCGTGGTCGTCCCACGCGAGCGGCTCGGCGAGCTGGAGGAGGGCTGGGCGGAGGCCTACGAGGCGGCGGTGGCGCGACTGGCCGACGCGGGCGCCTCGGTGCGCGAGATCGACCCGGCCCCCTTCACCGAGGCGGCCGCGATGCTCTACGAGGGCGCGTTCGTTGCCGAGCGCTACACCGCCGTGGGGGCCTTTGTCGACAAGTTGATCGCCGAGGGGGATGAGGGCCTCGACCCCACCGTCGCCGGGATCATCACCCGCGCCCGGGACATCCCGGCCCACCGCCTCTTCGCCGACCAGGCCCGGCTGGCCACCCTGCGCGCCCGCGCCCTGGCGGAACTGGGCGACGCGGACGCCCTGTTGCTCCCCACCACCCCCGGGCACCCCACCCTCGCCGAGGTGGCCGCCGACCCCCTGGGCGCCAACGCCCGGCTGGGCCGCTTCACCAACTCCACGAACCTCTTCGACCTGGCCGCCGTCGCCGTCCCGGCGGGCGAGGTCGAGGGCCTGCCCTTCGGCGTGATGCTGATCGGCCCCGCGTTCACGGACGAGCGGCTGGCCGCGATCGCCCGGTCGCTGGAGCCGGAGGTGAGCCTCGCCGTGGTGGGCGCCCATCTGACGGGGCAGCCCCTCAACCCTCAGCTGCTGTCCCTGGGCGCCCGCCTGGACCGCACGACCACGACGGCCCCGGTCTACCGCCTGCACGCTCTGCGCACCGACCCGCCCAAGCCGGGCCTGGTCCACGTCGGCGAGGGCGGGGCTGCGATCGAGACGGAGGTGTGGCGGCTACCCGCGGAGGGCCTGGGCCGCCTGTTGGCCATGCTCCCCCGCCCGATGACGCTGGGGCGGGTGGAACTGGCGGACGGCAGCCATGTCCCCGGCTTCCTGTGCGAACCGAGCGCCTTGGGGGACGCCGAGGACATCACGCGATACGGCAGCTGGCGTGACTTCGTGAAACGCGGACCAGGGCAACACCGCTAGGGGCGCGGGGCCGAATCAATGATGTGCCGCTCCGCCGCGTGGTCGCGACAAGCCACAACGCACCCGCACCCGCACCCGCACCCGCACCCGCCGACGAACAATCACCCCACCGACGAGTAGGCGACAACACCCCGCAGCAACTGATCAACCGCCTTGCGCGCGACCTTGGCCACGGTCGAGCCCTCCACAGGAGACGCCGCCGAGATCTGGCCCAGCACATCGATCACCTGCTTGCACCACCGCACGAAGTCGCCCGCCGGCATCTCCGCCTCCCGCAGCACCTCGTCGAGCCCCTTCCCCGAGGCCCACATGTACGCGGCCCAGGCGAAGCCGAGGTCGGGCTCGCGCTGGCCGACGCCCTCGGTCTGGGTGATCCGGAACTCCTCCTCCAGCGCGTCGAGCCGGCCCCAGATCCGGACCATCTCGCCGAGCGCGGCCTTCGCCTTGCCCGAGGGCAGCTTCGGCGCCATGGCGTCGTCGCCGACCCGCGCCTCGTACACCAACGCGGAGACGCACGCGGCGAGTTCGGCGGGCCCCAGGCCCTCCCAGACGCCCTCG
The DNA here is from genome assembly GCF_055558775.1 of Streptomyces sp. NPDC025638. Lineage (NCBI taxonomy): Bacteria > Bacillati > Actinomycetota > Actinomycetes > Kitasatosporales > Streptomycetaceae > Streptomyces > Streptomyces sp. NPDC025638. The sequence continues at coordinate 206,908 of NZ_JBVHLX010000008.1, forward strand.
CGCAGGCATTCGCTCGCCAGCAGGTCCAGCTCGCCGTACAGCCGGGCGAGCCGCTTGCCGTGCTCGGTGACCTCGTCGCTGCGCAGATAGTCGAGCTCGGTCAGCAGCGCCACGATCCGGTCGAAGGTGCGCGCGATCGTGTTCGTACGGCCCTCGATGCGCCGCTCCAGCTGCGAGGTGTCGCGCAGCAGCCGGTGGTAGCGCTCGGCCCAACGGGCGTGGTCCTCACGGTCGTTGCAGCCATGACAGGGGTGGGCGCGCAGCGCGGTGCGCAGCCGGGCGATCTCCCGGTCGTCGGCGGCCTGGGAGCGCTTCTTGCGGGCCCGCTCCGGCGGGATGTGCCCGGCCTTGGTGCGCAGCGCGGAGGCGAGGTCCCGGCGGGACTGCGGGGAGCGCGGGTTGAAGGACTTCGGGATCCGCATCCGCTCCAGCGCCTCGACGGGCACCGGGAAGTCCATCGGCGCCAGCCGCTTGACCTGCCGCTCGGCGGTCAGGACCAGCGGGCGCGGGCCGTCGTGGTGCTCGAAGCCACGGTGGCCGTTGGAACGCCCCGCGGGCAGGCCGGGGTCCAGCACCAGCGCCAGCCCCGCGTACTTGCCCGTCGGTACGTGGATGACGTCGCCCGGCTTCAGCTTCTCCAGGGCGACGGCCGCCTCGGCGCGCCGCTGGGCCACGCCCTGCCGGGCCAGTTCGGTCTCGCGGTCCTTGAGCTCGCGGCGCAGTCGCGCGTACTCCTCGAAGTCGCCGAGGTGGCAGGTCATGGAGGCCTTGTAGCCCTCCAGGCCCTCCTCGTTGCGCTGCACCTGCCGGGAGATCCCGACGACCGACTTGTCGGCCTGGAACTGTGCGAAGGAGGTCTCCAGCAGTTCGCGCGAGCGGTGCCGGCCGAACTGCTCGACGAGGTTGACCGCCATGTTGTACGACGGCTTGAAGCTGGAGCGCAGCGGGTAGGTGCGCGTACCCGCCAGACCCGCCAGGTGCTCGGGGCTCATGCCGCGCTGCCAGAGCACCACCGCGTGGCCCTCGACGTCGATGCCGCGGCGGCCCGCGCGGCCGGTCAGCTGGGTGTACTCACCGGGGGTGATGTCGGCGTGCTGCTCGCCGTTCCACTTGACGAGCTTCTCCAGCACCACCGAACGGGCCGGCATGTTGATGCCGAGGGCGAGGGTCTCGGTCGCGAACACGGCCTTGACCAGTCCGCGCACGAACAGCTCCTCGACGACCTCCTTGAAGGTCGGGAGCATGCCCGCGTGGTGGGCGGCGATACCGCGTTCCAGGCCCTCCAGCCACTCGTAGTAGCCGAGGACGTGCAGGTCCTCGGAGGGGATGGAGGCGGTGCGCTCCTCGACGAGGGCGCGGACCTGTTCCCGTGCCTCCTCGTCGTTGAGCCTGAGGCCCGCGTACAGGCACTGCTGGACGGCGGCCTCGCAGGCCGCGCGGCTGAAGATGAAGGTGATCGCGGGCAGCAGGCCCTCGGCGTCGAGCCGCTCGATGACCTCGGGCCGGCCCGGCGTCCAGACGCGCGAGCGCTGTCTGCGCTCGCGCTCGCGGTCGGCCTCGCGCATTGCGCGGCCGCGTCTGCGGTCCTGGTAGGCGGGCCGGCTGGCCTCCATGCGGGCCAGCCGGGCGAGGTCGGGGTTGACGGCCTTCTTGTGGCCCTCGCCCTCCTCGAACAGGTCGTACATCCGGCGTCCGGCCAGCACGTGCTGGAACAGCGGCACCGGCCGGTGCTCGGAGACGATCACCTCGGTGTCGCCACGGACCGTGTCGAGCCAGTCGCCGAACTCCTCGGCGTTGGACACGGTCGCCGACAGGGACACCAGGGTCACCGACTCGGGCAGGTGGATGATCACCTCTTCCCACACCGCGCCCCGGAAGCGGTCGGAGAGGTAGTGCACCTCGTCCATGACCACGTACCCGAGGCCGAGGAGGGTCTGGGAACCGGCGTAGAGCATGTTCCGCAGCACCTCGGTGGTCATCACGACCACCGGGGCGTCGGGGTTGACGCTGTTGTCACCGGTGAGGAGGCCGACCATGCCCGTGCCGTAGCGGCGGCACAGGTCGGCGTACTTCTGGTTCGACAGCGCCTTGATCGGTGTCGTGTAGAAGCACTTCTTGCCCTGCATCAGCGCGAGGTGGACGGCGAACTCGCCCACGATCGTCTTGCCGGAGCCGGTGGGGGCGGCCACCAGCACGCCCTTCCCCGCTTCGAGCGCCTGGCAGGCCTCGATCTGGAAGGGGTCGAGGCCGAAGTCGTACATCTCGCGGAAGGACGCGAGCGCGGTGGCCTGCTCGGCAGCCCGCCTGCGGGCCGCCGCATACCGCTCGGCCGGTGAGAGGTCCTCTGTCATCGTGCTTTCGAGCGTACCGGGCCGCACTGACAACAGGACGATCATTATCCGGAACGAGGGACGAACGACAACAGGAGGTGCCTTTGTCCTCAGGGACGAAGGCACCTCCTGACGGTGTGGCGGCCTCGGGTCAGGTCACGTCGTCGTAGCCGTTGACCCGGTCCGGACCGGGCTGCTCGGGCAGTGTCCGGCCGGCGGAGACGGCCTCGACCTCGCCGACGTCCTCGGGGGTGAGATCCAGGTCGGAGGCCTCGTCGTCGCCGGGGCCCTCGGCCTCGCGGCGGCGCTTGCGCTTGTCGTTCATCAGCGAGAAGGCGACCGCGCCGAAGTACAGCACGCAGATCGGTCCGGCGAGCGCCAGCATGGACAGCGGGTCGGTGCTCGGCGTGGCCACGGCGGCGAAGATCGTGATGCCCAGGATCATCCCGCGCCACCAGCCGAGCATCCGCCTGCCGGTGATGATGCCGGTGAGATTGAGCATCACCAGGAGCAGCGGCAGCTCGAAGGAGAGACCGAAGACGATCACCATGCGGGTGACCAGCTGCAGCAGGTCGTCGAGCGGCAGCAGGTTGTCCACCCCGTGCGGGGTGAAGGTGATGAGCACCTTCGCGGTGGTCGGCAGGACCTTGTACGCGAAGAACGCACCGCCGAAGAAGAGCGGGACGCCGGTACCGACGAACGCGTAGGCGTACTTCTTCTCGTGCTTGTGCAGACCGGGCGCGACGAAGGCCCACAGCTGGTACAGCCAGATCGGCGAGGCGAACACCACACCGGCCATCAGAGAGACCTGCAGGGCCAGCGTGAAGGGCGCGAGCAGACCGTTGATCGTGATCTGTGCGCACGGGTGAGAGCTGGCCTTGGACTTGGCCAGCTGCTCGAAGGTCTCCCCGCACCCGACCGAGTCGAGGACCGGTCTGGTGAGGAAGTTGATGATGTCGTTGTAGAAGAAGGCGGCGACCACCGTGATGACGACGATGGCCAGCATCGCTTTCGCGAGCCGGTTGCGGAGCTCACGAAGGTGATCCGCGAGAGGCATCCGCCCCTCGGGATCCTTCTCCTGTTTGCGGGCAGACTTGGGCAACCCACGTCCTCATCTCGTGCGGCGGGCCGGGGGCTACCGGCCCTGCGTCAGCGCTGGGTGGTGTCCGTCGGCTCGTTGACCGGCCGCGAGCTGGTCACGTCGCCGGGAGCCGCCTGGATGGTGCGCTGCGCCGCGGGCTGCTCGTTGGTGGTGGGCGCCTGGTCGGAGGCGTTGCCCTCTTCCTTCATCGCCTTGGCCTCGCTCTTGAGGATGCGCGCGGACTTGCCGAGCGAGCGGGCCATGTCCGGAAGCTTCTTCGCGCCGAACAGCAGGATGATGACGACGAGGATGAGAATGATCTCGGGAGCTCCGAGCCTTCCGAACATAAGTCTTTACCTTCTCACCGAGGCGGCTGGGTGGGTGCTGTCCGATCCGTCGGACATGCGTCCGAGTGATCGTGCTGACAGCGATCGTAACGCTCAGGGGTAAACGTCAGGCAATCCCCGTGCGTACTCCCGGTCAGCGGTACGGGCCTCGTTCTCCGCGCCGCGACCTGCAGCGTACCTGCCGGGGTGGGCAGCATGACAGGGCGAAGTGACGCAAAACGCTTGCGGCTCAGTACGCACAGGCTTGCGGCGCAGTACTCACAGTGCGTCCACGGGGGCCGTCACAGTGAGTCGACCGTGCGGGCCGCGCTCACGGCCGCCCGCTCCAGGTCCTCGGCCGCCCGGTTGATACGGCGCGCCGAGTCCGCGACCTGCGCTCCCAGGCGCCGCGCCTCCAGGAAGACCCGGACGGCGAGCACGCCGAGGACGGAGAGACCCACGAAACCCACAGCTATCGCGAACATCGGCCAGAGCATGAGGGCGAGCCTAACCCCCGTCACACCGTCGAGTGCAGCCGCAGCGTCTTGACCCCGCCCCCGGTCAGCAGTTCGACGATGCGTTCTCCCGCGGGCTTGCGGACCGAGACACCGCAGTCCGGGCAGGTGAAGGAGTAGAAGGTCGTACGGCTGGTGGCGCCGATGGCGAGGCGCAGGGCGCCCGCGGAGAGTTCGAACCTGCCCCGGCAGTCCGGGCAGCCCGCCCTGAACACCACGGGGACCACTCTCTTCATCCCCGCGAAAGCGGCCGCGACCGTCATTTCCCTGGCACCGGACACCGGAGACTCGCTCAACGCTCTCGCTCCTCTTTCTCTGGTCGTTCGCCTCTGGGACGCCACAGTCGGCGTCGGCCGCGGCGGCGGTCCCGGCCGCCGCGTCGCAGCCGGTCAGCCGGCTCCCTGCGCCGCCTCCAGCCCGTCGTACGCGGCCAGCGCCTCGCGGGCCGCCTGCCGGGCGCTGTCGGCGAGCTCGGGCGGCGAGACGATCCGGCCGTCACGGCCCAGGCGCAGCGCCAGTCGTCTGAGCGACGCCGGGTCGGGGGTGCGCAGAGTAATACGCAGCCCGCCGTCGGGGAGCTCATCGGCGTTGTCGTGGGGGTAGTACTCGGCGACCCAGCGGCCGCCCGGGGCGACCTCGACGACGACCTCCGGGTCCTCGGCGGCCGGCTGGACCAGGGCCTCCGACAGATCGCGCAGCTCGATCTCCGGCGGCGCGGACGGCTCGTCCAGGATCCTGATCTCGGCGACCCGGTCGAGCCGGAAGGTACGGCGCGCCTCGGAGCGGCGGCACCAGGCCTCCACATAGGTGTGCCCGACGCTGACCAGGCGGATGGGGTCGATCTCGCGCTCGGTGACCTCGTCACGGGCGGGCGAGTAGTAGCGGATCCACAGCCGACGGCGCTCGGAGATCGCCCGGTCGACGTCGGCGAAGACACCGCCCTCGGACTCGAAGGTCACCGACAGGCGCGCGCTGGCGCCCGCCGCCTCACCGGCCGACGCCTCGACCTTGGCCGTCGCCCGCAGCAGGGCCTGCCGGTCGCCCTCGCGCAGACCCGGCAGGGTCGCCACCGCCCGGGCGGCCACCAGCAGCGCGGTCGCCTCGTCGGCGGCCAGTCTGAGCGGCTCGGCGGCCTCCGCCCCGAGGGCGGCGGGGTTGTGCCACCAGATGCGCTCGCCGTCGGTGTCGATGTCGAGCAGGTCGCCGCCGCGGAAGCTGGTGCCGCACATGGGCAGCACGTCGAGGTCGGAGACCAGCTCGTCCTCGGTGATGCCGAAGGCACGCGCGACGTCCGCGACCCGGGCGCCGGGGCGCTCCCGCAGATAGGTCACCAGGGAGAGCATCCGCCGGGTCTGGTCGATGGCGTTCACGGCCCTGACCGGTTTGCCTGCCACTGTCTTGCTCCGCTCCCCCTCAGCCCTTGGCCACGGCACGCAGCCGGTCCACCACGTCCGCGCGCAGCTCGGCCGGCTCCAGCACCACCACGTCCGGCCCGAACTCCACCAGCCAGGCGTCCAGCCCGTGCCCGTACGGAATCTCCAACTCGTCCCACCCGTCACCGAGTTCCCGCACCGCGGTGGCTTTCGCCCGAAGGGGGTACCCCGAACCCGAGCGCAGCCGGATCAGCGCGGAGCGGTCGGCCGTCTCGCCGGCCCAGCTCGCGACGGTCTCGCGCACCGTGACGACGTCCGGCACCGGCGCCGTGAAGCCGGTGCCCCGGGAGCGGACCCTGCCGGGGATCCGGGACAGCCTGAAGACCCGCTCGGCACCCCGGTCGCGGTCCCAGCCCGCCAGATACCAGTGGCCGCGCCAGCACTCCAGGGCCCACGGCTCCACATGCCGGGTCTCCGGGTGGGCGGCGTTGGCCTTGCGGTAGTCGAAGACCACCGGGCGGCGGTCGCGGCAGGCCAGCATCAACGGCTCGAAGGCGGCCTCGTGCACCGGGATGCGCGGCTCCAGGGCGCCATGCGCCTCGTACGGGTCGACGTCCTCGGGCAGCCCGGCCGCGCGCAGCTTCTGCAGGGCGCCGCTGGCCGCACCCGCGAGCCGGGCCTGCTGCCACACCTTGGCGGCCAACCCCAGCGCGGCGGCCTCCTCGGCGTCCAGGGTGATGGGCGGGAGGCGGTTGCTGTCCCGGCGGGCCAGATAGCCGACCTCGCCGTCCAGGTTCTCGACGGTCTCGATGACCAGGCCCAGCTCGCGCAGGTCGTCCTTGTCCCGCTCGAACATGCGGTTGAAGGAGTCGTCGCTGCCCGCCGCGCCCTTCTCCGGCCTGGAGGCCTCGACATACGCCTCGATGGAATCGCGCAGCTCACGCTTGCTGAGCGGCCGCCGTGTCCCCAGCAGACACAGCGCCAGGTTCATCAGCCGCTCGGCCTTGGCAATGGCCATCGACGCCCTTCGCCTCCCTATGGTGCTTATGATCGAAGACCGTACCGCTCCGCGGTGGCGCGGCAAAAGCCGAGGGCCCATGCCGAGTCAGGCATGGGCCCCAGATGATCGACTCCGATCGGACGACGATCAGACCCCGAGCAGGTCCACGACGAAGATCAGCGTCTCACCGGGCTTGATCGCCGGCGTCGGGCTCTGGTTGCCGTAGGCGAGGTGGGCCGGGATGGTCAGCTGGCGACGGCCGCCGACCTTCATGCCCTGCACGCCCTGGTCCCAGCCCTTGATGACACGACCCCCGCCCAGCGGGAAGCGGAACGGGGTACCCCGGTTCCAGCTGGCGTCGAACTCCTCGCCGGTGCTGAAGGCGACACCCACGTAGTGGACGGTGACGGTCTGACCCGCCTGCGCCACCTCGCCGTCGCCCTCCCAGATGTCCTTGATCTCAAGGTCCGCCGGGGGCTCGCCGCCCGGGAAGTCGATCTCGGGCTTGTCGATGCTCACGTCTCTAGCTCCTGCTTGTGTACGACACGGAACGCGAACAGTCTTTCATCTCCGCCCGGGTCCTGCCCGCGACGGCAGGCCCCGCCCGCGCCGCTACATCGCCGCGAGGATGTCCACGGAGAACACCAGGGTGGCCCCCTTCTTGACGACACCGCCGGTCGGCGGGTTGTCGCCGTACGCCAGGTTCGGCGGGACGACGATCGTCACCCGGCTGCCCACCTTCTTGCCGGTCACGCCCTGTGCCAGACCGTCGACGACCTGCTTCATCTGCTCCACCGAGAACTGGCTCAGCCGTCCCGAGTCGTACGTCTGCTGGAACGTCTGGCCGCCGTCCCAGACCACGCCCTTGAACTGGCACAGGATCGTCTGGTCCGCCTTGACCTCGGCGCCGTCACCCTCCAGGACGTAGTTCGACACCAGCTTCTTCGGCGGGTCCGTCTTGGGGATGTCGATCGAGGGAGCCTTGCCGTCGGTGTTGGTGCCCACCTTCGGCAGGGCCGCGTCGCTCTGCGCGACCGGCTTGCCCTGGGACGAGCTCTTCGAGTTGAAGGAGTCCAGCACGTCGACGACGAACACCAGCGTGTCCGTGCCCTTGATGCCCGCCTGCGAATTGCCCGACTTGCCGTAGCCCCACGTCGGCGGCACCGCCATCTCGACCCGGCTGCCGACCTTCTTGCCGGTCAGCGCGTACCGCCAGCCGTCGATCACGCTGCCCTGCGCCAGCTGGATGACGATCGGCCGGTTGCGGTCGTAGGAGTTGTCGAAGACCTTCCCCGAGGACCAGATCTGGCCGAGGTAGTTCGCCTGGATGAAGTCGTTCTCCGCGATCGGCTTCCCGGAGCCCGCGATCACCGTCTTCACCGCGAGGTTCGCCGACGGCTCCCCCGGCCCCTTGGCGACCGTCGGCTTCTCGTTGAACTTGGTGCCCGCCGTGATGGCCGGCAGCGGGCCCTCCACGATCTTCGGCGGTGGTACGGAGGCCGAGGGCGACGGCGACGCGCTCGCCTTGCTGGAGTCGGACTTGTCGTCACCGCATCCGGCGAGCGTGACCAGTCCTGCGGGCAGGGCGGCAAGGAGAAGTGAGCGTCGGCGCACGGTCGTGACCTCGTAATCGGTCGATCTTGTTGATGGCGTGCGCGCAACTCTACGGTGTGACAGGGGCGCCGTACGGAAACGTACGGCGCCCGTGTGGCGTTCCGGCACTCTTGTGCGGAAACGCTCCGCTCACCTCATACCGATCACATTCCGGCGATCAGCTTCTCCACCCGGTCGTCCACCGAACGGAACGGGTCCTTGCACAACACCGTGCGCTGCGCCTGGTCGTTCAGCTTCAGATGCACCCAGTCGACCGTGAAGTCCCGGCGCTGTTCCTGCGCGCGCCGGATGAAATCGCCGCGCAGCCTGGCGCGAGTGGTCTGCGGGGGCACCGACTTGCCCTCGAAGATCTTCAAGTCATTGCAGATCCGGGCGGCTTGACCGCGCTTCTCCAGCAGGTAGTACAGGCCACGACGACGGTGGATGTCGTGGTACGCGAGGTCTATCTGCGCGACCCGCGGATGCGACATCGTCATATTGTGCTTGGCCCGGTACCGCTCGATGAGTTTGTACTTCATCACCCAGTCGATCTCGGTGCCGATCCGGTCCAGATCCTCCGCCTCGATGGCGTCCAGCGTGCGGCCCCACAGCTCCAGGACCTGCTCGACCGTGCCGGTGCGGATCCCGCGGCGCTCGCAGAAGTCCACGGCCTTCTCGTAGTACTCCCGCTGCACCTCGAGCGCCGAGGCCTCCCGGCCGCTGGCCAGGCGCACCTTGCGCCGGCCCGTGATGTCATGGCTGACCTCGCGGATCGCCCGGATCGGGTTCTCCAGGGTCAGATCCCGCATCACCGTGCCCGCCTCGATCATGCGCAGCACCAGGTCCGTCGCGCCGACCTTCAGCAGCATCGTCGTCTCGGACATGTTCGAGTCGCCCACGATGACATGCAGCCGGCGGTAGCGCTCCGCGTCCGCGTGCGGCTCGTCCCGGGTGTTGATGATGGGCCGGGAACGGGTCGTCGCCGAGGAGACGCCCTCCCAGATGTGCTCCGCCCGCTGACTCACGCAGTACACCGCACCGCGCGGCGTCTGCAGCACCTTGCCCGCGCCGCACAGCAGCTGCCGGGTCACCAGGAACGGAATGAGGATGTCGGCGAGCCGGGAGAACTCCCCGTGCCGCGCCACCAGATAGTTCTCGTGACAACCGTAGGAGTTGCCCGCCGAGTCCGTGTTGTTCTTGAAAAGGTAGACGTCGCCCGCGATTCCCTCCTCGTGCAGGCGTCGTTCCGCGTCCACCAGAAGCCCTTCGAGAATGCGCTCTCCGGCCTTGTCGTGGGTGACCAGTTCGATCACATTGTCACATTCGGGTGTCGCGTATTCCGGATGTGACCCCACGTCGAGATAGAGCCGGGCGCCGTTCCGCAGAAAGACATTGCTGCTACGACCCCATGACACGACACGGCGGAAGAGGTACCGCGCCACCTCGTCAGGCGACAGGCGGCGCTGTCCCCTGAACGTGCACGTGACGCCGTACTCGTTCTCCAGCCCGAAAATGCGGCGGTCCATGACTGAACATTACGCCCGATCCCCTGAGCTGAAACGGGGTTCGGCAGCACGATTTGGATCATTTTCCGATGAAGCCGCAACCACCGCACCCCCAGCGGGAGCTGCGAGGACCCGCCCGGTGGCCAGCAGAACCAGCAACGACACGGCCCCCGCCGCACCCGGCACCGCGAAGCCCCACAGCGCGCCACCCGACTGGACCACCGGGCCCGCCACGCCCGTTCCCACCGACGCGCCCACCGTGAACGTCGTCACGAGCCAGGAGAAAGCCTCGGTGACCGTACCGCTCGGCGCGTGCCGGTCCACGATCACGAACGCACAGGCGATGGCCGGCGCCAGGAAGACTCCGGCGACCACCGTGAGCAGCACCATCGCCACCGCGCCCGGCATCAGCATCAGCGGCAGGTAACACACCGCCAGAAGCCCCACCAGGACCCTGAGTCGCCGCTCCGGCGCGCCGGCCCACCGCCGCGCCCCGTACACGGACCCGCCCAGCAGCGCACCCAGCCCCAGCGCCGCCATCAGCCAGCCGTACACCGCGTCGCCGCCGTGGTCGTCCGCGTACGGCACGGAGGCCACCGTGATGGAGCCCATCGCGATGCCCACGAACAGGAACGAGCCCAGCAGCGCCAGCAGCCCGGGTGACCTGAGCGCGCCCAGCCAGTGCGCCTCGCGCGGCGCCGAACGCCATGCGCGCGAGGGCGGCGAGACGACCACGGAGAGCGCCCCCAGCACACCGACGACGCTCAGGACGAGCAGCGCGGCCCGCTCCGACCACAGCGACACGCACAGCGTCACGAGCAACGGCCCGACGGTGTACATCACTTCCTGGGCCACCGCATCCATGGCGTACGCCGTGTGCACCTGCCCCTCCCGGCGCAGCACCGAGGGCCACAGGGCACGCAGCCCGCCCTCCAGGGGCGGAGTGAACAGACCCGCGGCCGCGACCGTGGCGTACGCCGCGGGCAGCGGGTCGGTGCCGGCGAAGGCGAAGGCGGTCATCGAGAGGGCGGACAGGACCGCGGCGGGAAACTGCACGCGCGGCTGCCCGTACAGGTCCACCAGACGCCCCAGCACCGGCTGTCCCACGGCGTTGGCCACTCCGTACACGGCCGCCAGGGCGCCGGCGAGGCTGTAGGTGCCGCCCTGCGCGCGGACGAACAGCACCATCGCGATCGCCGCCGTGGCGTTCGGCAGCCGGCCCACCAGCGTGCCCACCAGCAGCCGGGCCGCGTGCCTCGCCCTGAGGATCTCCAGGTATCCCGCGGCCATGCCCCACCCTCACGTTTTACGTATAACTTCCACTGTCATACGTACCATGTGCGCTGTTCGGGCGTCCAGACGACGAACAGCACGGGACCCTACGAAGGAGCACATCCACGGTGTCACGCAGCAGCACGCGCCCCACAAGCCGTGACGTGGCACAGGCCGCCGGGGTCTCCCAGGCCGCCGTCTCGCTCGTGCTCGGCGACAAATGGCGCGGCCGCGTCTCCGAAGCCACCGCCGAACGCGTCCGCGAAGCCGCACGCGAACTCGGCTACCGGCCCAACCTCGCCGCCCGCAACCTGCGCCTGGGCCGCACCCGCACCGTCCTCCTCGTCGTCCCGGCCCTCACCACCGAATTCTTCGCCGGCGTCTACACCGGGGCCGCCCGAGTCGCCGCCCAGCACGGCTTCGGCGTCGTCCTCTACCCCTCCCCCGAAGGCATCGGCCCGGCCCGCGACCCCTTCGCCTCCGCACAGGCCGCCCTCGACGGCGTCATCGCCTCCTCCATGGCCGCCGACGCCCTCACCGCCATCCGCGGCGACCAACTCCCCCTCGTCATGCTCGACAGCGACCCGGAAGGCAGCCTCGGCGCCGCCACCGTCAACCTCGACATCACCGACGGCGTCCGCCAGGTCGCCGACCACCTCCTCGGCCTCGGCCACCGCCGCTTCCTCCACCTCGCCGCCGACATCGCCTCCTGGACCTTCGAGGTACGCGCGCGTGAGCTGGCGGCACGCGTCGGCACCGTCCCCGGCACGGACGTCCGCACCATCCACGCCCCCATCTCGATCGAGGGCGCCCTCGCCGCCACGGAGGCCGCCCTGGCCCAGCCCGGACCCCGGCCCACCGCCCTCGTGTGCGACGACGACAAGCTCGCGGCCGGCGCCTACAAGGCACTGCGCCGCCGGGGCCTGCGCATCCCCGACGACATCTCCGTCACGGGCCTCGACGACCTCGCTCTCGCCACCGCCATCGACCCCGAGCTCACCACCGTGCGCCTCGACGCGGAAACCTTCGGCGAACGCGGCATGCAGGCCCTCCTTGCCGTCCTGGAGGGCCGCGAGCCCGCCGGCGGCGACATCCCGGTGGAACTGGTCGTACGGGGCTCCACGGCGCCGCCACGGGACGTCTGAGGCCCGCCGCTCACCCCTCGGTCCCGCACGCCATGACGACCGCGCCCCGGCCGATGACAACCGGCCGGGGCACGCGGGGCGAGGTGAGACGCGGAGCTACTCCTCCTCGGAGCTCTCCGCCTCCGTGGCCGCACCGTCCGCCTCCAGCAGGCGGGACAGCTGACGGCCGACGATGCGCTTGAACTTGCGCTGCTGCGGACGCGTCCTGTCCAGCACCGCGACCTCCAGGCGCTCCGCGGGAATCTCCCGCTCACTGCCGTTCGTGTCGCGGGACAGGGCCTGCACGGCCAGCTTCAGCGCCTCGGCCAGACTCATACCGTCCTGGTGACGCTGATCGAGAAAACTGCTGATCTGCTCGGCGTTACCGCCCACCGCGACCGAACCGTGCTCGTCCACGATGGACCCGTCGTGCGGCAGCCGGTAGATCTGGTCACCCTCCGGCGTCTCCCCGACCTCGGCCACGACCAGCTCCACCTCGTACGGCTTCTCGGCCGCACTGGAGAAGATCGTGCCCAGCGTCTGGGCGTACACATTGGCCAGACCGCGGGCGGTCACATCGTCCCGGTCGTAGGTGTAACCCCGCAGATCGGCATAGCGGACACCGCCGATGCGCAGGTTCTCGTACTCGTTGTACTTGCCGGCGGCCGCGAAGCCGATCCGGTCGTAGATCTCGCTGAACTTGTGCAGCGCGCGGGACGGGTTCTCACCGACGAAGACAATGCCGTCGGCGTACTGCAGCACGACCAGGCTGCGGCCACGGGCGATGCCCTTGCGGGCGTACTCCGCCCGGTCGGCCATGGCCTGCTGGGGTGAGACATAGAACGGCGTCGACACCGGTTATCCATCCCTTTCTGTCGAAGTCACTGGACCACCTTCACAAGACCGGGCGTCGGGCTAGAGCAGAGCGGCCCGCGGGCCGTCCGGCTCCTCCAGACGCCGCGCCAGCACCGCACGGGCGACCTCGGAGGACTCGTCCTCGGTCAGCCGGCGGAAACCGTCCTCGGTGATCACGGTGACGATCGGGTAGATCCGGCGGGCGACATCGGGACCACCGGTCGCCGAGTCGTCGTCTGCCGCGTCGTACAGGGCCTGCACCACGAGCGTGGTCGCCTGGTCCTCGGTCAGATCCTCACGGAACAGCTTCTTCATCGCACCGCGCGCGAAGATCGAGCCCGAGCCGGTGGCGGCGAAGTTGTGCTCCTCGGAGCGGCCGCCCGTCACGTCGTAGGAGAAGATCCGCCCCTTGACCCGGTCCACGTCGAACCCGGCGAACAGCGGCACCACGGCCAGGCCCTGCATCGCCATGCCGAGGTTGGACCGGATCATCGTCGACAGCCGGTTCGCCTTGCCCTCCAGCGACAGCTGCGCGCCTTCGACCTTCTCGAAGTGCTCCAGCTCCAGCTGGAAGAGCTTGACCATCTCGACGGCCAGACCGGCGGTGCCGGCGATACCGACCGCCGAGTACTCGTCGGCCGGGAACACCTTCTCGATGTCCCGCTGGGCGATGACGTTGCCCATGGTGGCCCGGCGGTCACCGGCGAGCACCACACCCCCGGGGAACGTCACGGCCACGATGGTCGTGCCGTGCGGCGCCTCGATCACACCCTGGGTGGGCGGCAGCTGCCGCTTGCCGGGCAGCAGCTCGGGCTGGTGCTCGGAGAGAAAGTCCATGAACGAAGAGGACCCTGGCGTCAGGAAGGCAGCTGGTAGACGCCCGGTGCCACGAGTATTGGCTTCCACGAGTTTCCTTCCAGATAGGCTGCGGCCCGGCGAGCGGCGTCGGGATCGTCACCCAACTTGCCGATGGCCGAATTGCAGTTGAAGCACAGTACGCCACGGACCCTACCCGTCTTGTGGCAGTGATCCACATGTACGGCCGGAGCCTTCAGGCAGATCACGCAGAGCCCCTTCTGAGAGGCGACCGTCGCGTCACGCTCGGCTTCGGTGAGGCTGTAGTTACGCTTCAGGTGACGCTCACGTCCCGCGACAGCCCGGCACGCTTTACAGCGCGTCGACAGCCCGTCGGAGGCCGCGTTCTTGTGCCACTCGCTCCACGGCTTGACCTCGTCACACCCCAAACAGTGCTTGCACCCCTCGGGCACATTCACTCGGCGAACCCTCTTGCCCTGAGCCTCGCGGCCCCGCCGGTAAGCCTCCGCCCCGCATTCGCGGCAACGATCCTGTAGCCCGTCGAGCTCGGACCTGTTGGCCGCGAATGCGCTGGTGGGGAGTGTCCGCTTGCATGCCGAGCACTGCTTCCCGACACCCAAATCGGACATTTACTACTACTCCCCACCCTTCTGGACAAATGACCGAACGAAATCCTCGGCGTTCTCTTCGAGCACATCATCGATTTCGTCCAGGACGGAGTCCACGTCATCGCTCAGCTTCTCGTGCCGCTCCTTGAGGTCGTCGGAAGCCTGCGCGTCCTGCGCCTGCTCCTCGACCTCCTCCGTGGAGCGCGTCGCCTTCTGCTGGCCGCCGCCGGTGTCCTTGGTCGCCATAACCCTCACCCCGCTCAGTTCGCCCGACATGGTCGACAGGTCGGCATTCCTGCCGATCGGTGATGATCAGACCCTACAAGCCGGGTCCGACATCGGCCCCGCAGTTTCTCCAACGTACGGGGGCCACCTCGATGATTCCCGGGCGCCGGGATTTCCACCCCGCGCGCCCGATGCGGTCCGCGTGTCCGGTCAGCCGCCGGAAAGGACCCTGACCAGGTCTTCTGCGGTGCGGCAGCGGTCCAGGAGCTCCTTGACGTGATTTCGCGTTCCGCGAAGCGGTTCGAGGGTTGGGACGCGCTGGAGGCTGTCGCGGCCGGGGAGGTCGAAGATGACCGAGTCCCAGGAGGCCGCGGCGACGTCGTCCGCGTACTGCTCCAGGCAGCGGCCGCGGAAGTAGGCCCGGGTGTCCTCCGGAGGGCTCGTACGGGCCTGCTCGACGTCGGCCTCGTCCAGCAGCCGCTTCATGCGTCCACGGGCCACCAGGCGGTTGTAGAGGCCCTTCTCGGCCCGTACGTCCGCGTACTGGAGGTCGACGAGGTGCAGCCGGGCGGCGTCCCAGTCGAGGCCGTCGCGGCGGCGGTAGCCCTCCATGAGCTCCCGCTTGGCCACCCAGTCCAGCTCCCCCGCCAGACTCATGGGGTCGTTCTCCAGGCGGTTGAGGGTGTCCTCCCAGCGGGTGAGGACGTCCTTGGTCTGGTCGTCGGCGTCGGCGCCGAAGCGGTCCTCGACATACTTGCGTGACAGCTCGAAGTACTCCATCTGCAGCTGGACCGCGGTGAGTGTCCGGCCGCTGCGGAGCGTGACGAGACGCTTGAGCGTCGGGTCGTGGGAGACCTGGTGCAGGGTCCGTACCGGCTGGTCCACGGCCAGGTCGACCGCGATGAAGCCGTCCTCGATCATGGAGAGGACCAGGGCCGTCGTGCCGAGCTTCAGGTAGGTGGAGATCTCCGAGAGGTTCGCGTCGCCGATGATCACATGGAGGCGGCGGTACTTCTCCGCGTCGGCGTGGGGCTCGTCGCGGGTGTTGATGATGGGCCGCTTGAGGGTGGTCTCCAGGCCCACCTCGACCTCGAAGTAGTCGGCGCGCTGGCTGAGCTGGAAGCCGTGCTCGTGGCCGTCCTGACCGATGCCGACGCGGCCCGCTCCGGCGAAGACCGGGCGGGAAACGAAGAAGGGCGTGAGGTGGCGCACGATGTCCGAGAAGGGGGTCTCCCGCTTCATCAGGTAGTTCTCGTGCGTGCCGTAGGAGGCGCCCTTGTTGTCGGTGTTGTTCTTGTAGAGGTGGATGGGCTGGGCGCCGGGCAGCTGGGCGGCGCGTTCCGCGGCCTCGGCCATGATCCGCTCGCCGGCCTTGTCCCAGAGGACGGCGTCGCGGGGGTTGGTGACCTCGGGGGCGCTGTATTCGGGGTGTGCGTGGTCGACGTAGAGGCGGGCACCGTTGGTGAGGATCACATTGGCGAGTCCGATGTCCTCGTCGGTGAGCTGGCTGGCGTCGGCGGCCTCGCGGGCGAGGTCGAAGCCTCGGGCGTCCCGCAGCGGGTTCTCCTCCTCGAAGTCCCAGCGGGCCCGGCGGGCCCGGTGCATCGCCGCCGCGTAGGCGTTGACGATCTGGGATGAGGTGAGCATGGCATTGGCGTTGGGGTGGCCGGGGACGGAGATCCCGTACTCCGTCTCGATGCCCATTACTCGCCGTACGGTCATGCGGCCCTCCTTGCCCGGCGGCACCCTCGGTCGTGGACGCCGCTCAAGTACCGCTGGCGCTCCGGTGCGTGTGCGGTGCCCGTCCCCGCACTGCGCGACTCGGCGGTAGGAAAGAGCCTAGAACGCCTTTGCGCTGGTGGGGAGATCATTTGCGTCATTGCCTGCTCCAGCCGTGGCCCGAAAAACAGTCGGCTGCGGGTACCCGGTGAGGGCACCCGCAGCCGCCCTGTGTTTTACAGGTACTGACCGGTGTTCGCCACCGTGTCGATGGAGCGTCCGGTGTCCGCGCCCTGCTTTCCGGTGATGAGGGTACGGATGTAGACGATCCGTTCGCCCTTCTTTCCGGAGATCCGGGCCCAGTCGTCGGGGTTGGTGGTGTTGGGCAGGTCTTCGTTCTCCTTGAACTCGTCCACGCAGGCCTGGAGCAGGTGGGAGACGCGGAGACCCTTCTGGTTGTGTTCGAGGAATTCCTTGATCGCCATTTTCTTGGCGCGTCCGACAATGTTTTCGATCATGGCGCCGGAGTTGAAGTCCTTGAAGTAGAGGACTTCCTTGTCACCGTTGGCGTAGGTGACCTCCAGGAAGCGGTTTTCCTCGGATTCGGCGTACATGTGCTCGACCGCGGTCTGGATCATGCTCTGGACCGTGGTGGACTTGTCGCCGCTGTGCTCGCCGAGGTCGTCCGCGTGCAGCGGGAGGCGCTCGGTGAGGTACTTCCCGAAGATGTCCTTGGCCGCTTCGGCGTCCGGACGCTCGATCTTGATCTTCACGTCGAGGCGGCCGGGGCGCAGGATGGCGGGGTCGATCATGTCCTCGCGGTTGGAGGCACCGATCACGACCACGTTCTGCAGGCCCTCGACACCGTCGATCTCGGCGAGCAGCTGGGGGACGATGGTGTTCTCCACGTCCGAGCTGACGCCGGAGCCACGGGTGCGGAAGAGGGATTCCATCTCGTCGAAGAAGACGATCACGGGGGTGCCCTCGCTGGCCTTCTCCCGTGCGCGCTGGAAGACGAGGCGGATCTGCCGCTCGGTCTCGCCGACGTACTTGTTCAGGAGCTCGGGGCCCTTGATGTTGAGGAAGAAGCTCTTGCCGGCGGCCTGGCCGGTCACCTCGGCGACCTTCTTGGCCAGCGAGTTGGCCACGGCCTTGGCGATGAGTGTCTTTCCGCATCCGGGAGGCCCGTACAGCAGGACGCCCTTCGGCGGCCGCAGTTCGTGCTCCTTGAACAGGTCGGGGTAGAGGTAGGGGAGCTCGACGGCGTCGCGGATGGCCTCGATCTGGTTGCCGAGGCCGCCGATCTGCTCGTAGCCGATGTCGGGGACCTCTTCGAGGACGAGTTCCTCGACCTCGCTCTTGGGGACGACCTCGTAGACGTAGCCGGAGCGGGGTTCGAGCAGGAGGGCGTCGCCGGGGCGGATGGTGACGTCCAGCAGCGGCTCGGCGAGCCGTACCACCCGTTCCTCGTCGGTGTGCCCGAGCACCAGGGCGCGCTCGCCGTCCTCGAGGATCTCCTTGAGGGTGACGATGTCCCCGACGCGCTCGTACTCCATGGCCTCGACCACGTTGAGCGCCTCGTTGAGCATGACTTCCTGGCCGCGCCTGAGGTCGTCGAGGTCGACGCTGGGGCTGACGTTCACCCGGAGCTTGCGGCCCCCGGTGAAGATGTCGGCCGTGCCGTCCTCGTTCGCCGTCAGGAAGACGCCGAAGCCGGCCGGTGGCTGCGCGAGCCTGTCGACCTCTTCCTTGAGGGCCACGATCTGGTCCCGGGCCTCGCGGAGCGTGTTGGCGAGTCGCTCGTTCTGGGCGGACACGCCGGCCAGGTTCGTCTGCAGCTCGACGATCCGCTCTTCGAGAATCCTCGTGTGTCGCGGAGAGTCGGCGAGCTTGCGTCGCAGGACGGCGATCTCCTGCTCAAGGTAGGCGATCTGCCCGGCCGGGTCGTCGGACCCTCGTCCCGGGCGGATGCCGCGGTTCATGTCGTCGTCGTGGGCTGCCACGGTCCTCACCTCCTCCAAGGGGAGCTGGACGCTTCCAGACCCTACCTGGGTGGGTGTCGATTGAAACCCCTAGATCACAAAGACTGTCAAGGAGTGTCCGATCTTCACCCTTGCGCTCTCCCTCACGCCAGGGGAATACCCACCGAACATGATTGGGAAGCCGCCGGAGGTAGGCTCCAAGTGTTCAACACCCTTCAGAGCTGGCCGGATTCCCGTTGGCTCGGCGCAGATACGTCAGGAGAGATGACCGTGCAGCAGGCGACCCGAAGCGGCGGCGAGGCGCTGGAGGTCTGGATCGACCAGGACCTGTGTACGGGCGACGGGATCTGCGCCCAGTACGCACCGGAAGTGTTCGAGCTGGACATCGACGGGCTGGCCTATGTGAAGGGCGCGGACGACGAGCTGCTGCAGGCCAAGGGGGCAGTCACCGCGGTGCCGTTGCCGCTTTTGACGGACGTGGTGGACTCGGCGAAGGAATGCCCCGGCGAGTGCATTCATGTGCGTCGAGTTTCGGACAAGGTGGAGGTCTACGGACCCGACGCGGAGTGAGCCTCCAGCCACTCACCGTGATCATTGTCTGATTTCTCACACGCCCTGGGATCCCAGGGCGTGTTTCGTGTGTCCGGCGCGCGCGCCGGAGCTCACACGCTGTGGGCGCCGGCGGGTGTGGAGCGGACGAACGCGCCGTCCTTCCACTGCCACTTGGCTCCCGTCCTGACGTCGGGGCAGCAACTGGGCACGTCGGCCGAGGAGTAGCCGAGCAGGGTCGCGGTGACGGCTCCGGTGCGTACGGTGAAGTCGGTGACGGTGAGCCGGTCCTTGGGGTCGACGAGGGTGGCGACGACACGGGGCCGTTGGGCGTCGGCGGCCTGGGTGAGGACGTAGACGCCGTCGGGCGGGGTGCCCATGGGGGCGTCGCAGTGGACCACCGCGACCGTCTCGGGCCGGCCGTCGCCGTCGAGGTCTCCGGTGGCCTTCTTCTGGACCTTCACCTTCACCGGACCGCATTTGAGGGGGAAGTCGACGCCCTCGGTGCTGGGCGGCGCGGCAGCCGCGGGGGCGGTCTTCGTTCCGGTGCCGGGGTCGGGCTGTGCGGCCTTGGCCGAGCCGGGCTGCAGCACGGAGGAGAGGGCCACGACGCCGGCGACGGCGGCCGCGGTGGTGACCCAGTGGATGGGGCGGGCGTGAGTGTGAGCCAGTTCCGGGACGGCGGATTGCTGCACTAGGAGTGTCTCCTGTGGTGGCTGTGCCGGTGGGGGTGGCCAGCATGGTGCCACACGTCACACCGCGGGGGAACGGCGGGGTCCGGGATTTCGGCAGGCTGTGCGGCTTGTGGGCGGCGAAGGCCCGGGATCCTGGTGCTCTGTCAACGCGTGGGCGCCGTGGCGGAGTTCCGAAGCGGTCCTGGGAACTCGGCCACGGCGCCCGTGCGTTGCTCTGGCGAAAGGCGACGAAGGTGGCAGGAAGGCGACAAAGCGGCGCCTCAGCGACCGGCGCCTCCGTCGGCGTTGGGGCCTGCGTAGTCCTCGCCGTAGGCGCCCTTGGCGGGGCGGCGGCGGCGCATGGGCGGCTCGACGCCGTCGGCGAGGCGGCGGGCGGTGAGGAGGAAGCCGGTGTGGCCGATCATCCGGTGGTCGGGGCGGACGGCCAGTCCCTCGATGTGCCAGTTGCGGATCATCGTCTCCCAGGAGGTCGGCTCGTTGAAGCAGCCGATCTCGCGGATGGACTCGACGGTCCGGGCGAGCTGGGTGGTGGTGGCGACGTAGCAGCACAGGATGCCGCCGGGCACGAGTGCCTTGGAGACGGCCTCCAGGCACTCCCAGGGGGCGAGCATGTCGAGGATGACGCGGTCGACGTCGGTGTCGGACAGGTTGTCCTGGAGGTCGCCGACGGTGAGCTGCCAGGCCGGGTGCGGGCCGCCGAAGTAGCGCTCGACGTTCTGCCGGGCGATGTCGGCGAAGTCCTCGCGGCGCTCGTAGGAGTGCAGCATGCCCTGGTCGCCGATGGCCCGCAGCAGGAAGCTGCTGAGCGAGCCGGAGCCGACGCCGGCCTCCACGACGCGGGCGCCGGAGAAGATGTCGGCGAAGGCGAGGATCTGTCCCGCGTCCTTCGGGTAGACGACGGCTGCCCCGCGGGGCATGGACAGGACGTAGTCGGGGAGCAGGGGGCGCAGCGCGAGGTAGGCGACGTTTCCGGTGGTGCGGACAACGCTGCCCTCGGGAGCGCCGATCAGCTCGTCGTGGGGGAAGGAGCCCTTGTGGGTGTGGAAGTTCTTCCCGGCTTCGAGCGTGAACGTGTAGTGGCGGCCCTTGGGGTCGGTCAGCTGTACCTGGTCCCCGACCTTGAAGGGCCCGCGCCTGCGGGCGGCACCGGTCGGTTCGGACATGTGAACAGCCTACCGGTCCCCACGGGCGGCTCGGACCAACGCAAGAGGTGGGCGGCCCGACGGTGCGGGTGAACGGTGCGGGCCGACCGCGCCCGCGTCACGCGGGTCTTGCCATGGCCTTGACGAAGGCGCGCTCGACGTCGGCGGCGGAGAGCACTCCGTAGATCTCCCCGGTCTCCTCGACGACGAGGTACTCGGTGGCCGGGGTGGCGCGCAGGGCGTCGAGGAGTTCCTCCCCGGAGAGCTCGGCGGAGACGCGCATGCCTTCGGTGAGTTCCTGGGCGAGACCGCCGACGGAGACCCAGGGGCGGCGGTGTTCGGGTACGCCGACGATAGCGGCCTCGCGGACGAGCGAGAGGGGGTTGCCGTCGGCGTCGACGACCACGAGGGCGCGGGCACCGGCCGCGTTGGCGCGGCGCAGGGCCTCCGAGAGCGGGGTGTCGGTCTGCACGGGGACGGCCCGGCGGGTGAGGGTGCGAGCGCGCAGCTCGGGGAGGTGTTCGCGCAGGCGGGCCATGCGGAGGCTGTTGCCGGCGCCGGTCCAGATGATCGCGGCGAGGATGGCGGCGAGCAGGGCGTCGGTGACCGTGTCCATGCCGTTGATCTCCTCGTTGCCGGAGCCGAGGGCGCCGGACTGGTTGAGGAGTGGCAGGCCGATCAGGACGGAGATGGCGAGGGCGCGGCCGACCCAGGCGGCGGCGACGGTGCCGCTCATGGGCTTGCCGGTGATTTTCCAGACGACGGCGCGGAGCATACGGCCGCCGTCGAGGGGCAGGCCGGGCAGCAGGTTGAAGGCGGCGACGATGAGGTTGGAGATCATCAGGCCGGCCAGCAGGACACCGGGGACGGTGCCGGGTCGCACGGGCTGCATGGCGAGGTAGAACACCCCGGCGAGCACGAGGGAGAGCAGCGGGCCGACGAAGGCCAGCACGAACTCCCGGCCCGGTGTCTCGGCCTCCTTCTCGATCTCGGAGACGCCGCCGAAGAACTGGAGCTGGATGCGGCGGACCGGGAGTTTGAAGCGGATGGCGGCGACGGTGTGGGCGAGCTCGTGGACCAGGACGGAGGCGTAGAAGGCGACCGCGAAGAAGAGGGACACGAGGTAGCGGGCGGCGCCGAGCTCGGGCAGCACGCGGTCCAGCTGTCCGCCGAACACCCAGGTGATCAGGGCGGCGACCAGGAACCAGCTGGGTGCCACGTAGACGGGTACTCCGAAGGGCCGCCCCATGAGTAGCCCCCCGCCGGGTTCCTTGGGTCGCACCGGCGGCCGTCCCTTGGCGATCCCGGCGTCGGCGTGGGACCGGTCGGGGTGCTTGTCGAAGCCGGGGGCGGGGTCGGGTTCCGGGTGGCCGGCGGGGGTGGTGCCGGGGGCCGGGGTGTCACCGGTGTCCTCTTCGTCGCCCGGGGCCGAGGCCTTGTCCTCGGCTTCCGCGGGAGTGGTCGGCTCCGGCCTCGGCTCGGGGCGGGTGGGGCTGTCGGCGCCGTCCGCGGTGGGCGGTTGCGCGGCGTCGTCGGGCTGCGGCCCGGGGGGCTCGGTGGCCGGGGTCGTAGGAACTGTGGGGTGTTCGGTCGGCTTTTCGTTGCCGGGCCGCGGCTGCCCGCTCCCGCCGCTCACGTCCACGGTGTCCCCTCGTTCGAAGCGTCTTCCGCACCATCCGGGCGGAAGGGTCTGGGGTCGATGGTATGCGGCCGTCGTGACTCGTTCCGCCCCGGCACCCCCTGTGTTTGTCCGGCGGCAGTACGGGACCGTGGCCCGCGGGTGGGTGACTGTCAGTGGCGGGCCGTATGGTCTGTGGTCATGGACAGCAGCATCGAGGGCGCAGAGGCGGTTCCACCGGTCATGACCGAGCCGGTGACGGCGGAGACCGAGGGTGCGGCGGCGGCCGCTGCCCGGCCCGCGGTCATAGCGCCCGCTTCGCTGTCTCCCTCGCGGGCCAGTGACTTCATGCAGTGCCCGCTGCTGTACCGGTTCCGGGTGATCGACCGGCTGCCGGAGAAGCCGAGCGAGGCGGCGACCAGGGGCACCCTGGTGCATGCGGTCCTTGAGCGGCTCTTCGACGCACCCGCCGCCGAGCGGACCGCGCCCAGGGCGAAGTCGCTGATCCCGGGACAGTGGGACCGGCTGCGGGAGACGAAGCCCGAGGTGCTGGAGCTGTTCGCGGAGGATCCGGAGGGCGAGCGGCTCGCGCGCTGGATGGGCGAGGCCGAGCGGCTCGTGGAGCGGTGGTTCACGCTGGAGGACCCGACCCGGCTGGAGCCCGCCGAGCGCGAGCTGTTCGTGGAGGCCGAGCTGGAGTCGGGGCTGCGGCTGCGCGGGATCATCGACCGGGTCGATGTGGCGCCGACCGGTGAGGTGCGGATCGTCGACTACAAGACGGGCAAGGCGCCCCGGCCCGAGTACGCCGAGGGCGCGCTGTTCCAGATGAAGTTCTACGCCCTGGTCGTGTGGCGGCTGAAGAACGTGATCCCGCGGCGGCTGCAGCTCGTCTACCTCGGCAGTGGTGATGTGCTGACGTACGACCCGGTCCTCGCCGACCTGGAGCGCGTCGAGCGGAAGCTGCTCGCGCTGTGGGAGGCGATCCGGCAGGCCACCGAGACGGGCCAGTGGCGGCCGCGTCCGACCAAGCTGTGCGGCTGGTGCGACCACCAGGCGCACTGTCCGGAGTTCGGCGGCACTCCCCCGCCGTATCCGCTGCCGGTCACCGCGGCCGGGTCGGGCGAGGTGTGAGCCTTCGGGGCCGTGCCCCGGAGGCGAGTCGATGAGCCCGCGCAGGGCAGAATGGGCCGGACTAGCGAAGGAGACTCACGTGGCCATCCGCGTCCTACTGGTCGACGACCAGCCGCTGCTGCGTACGGGCTTCCGGATGATCCTGGAGGCCGAGCAGGACATCGCGGTCGTCGGCGAGGCCGGAGACGGCCTCCAGGCGCTCGACCAGGTGCGGGCCCTGCAGCCCGATGTGGTTCTGATGGACATCCGCATGCCGCGGATGGACGGTGTGGAGGCGACCCGGCAGATCACCGGGCCGGGCCGGGACGGGCCGGCAAAGGTGCTCGTGCTGACCACCTTCGACCTGGACGAGTACGTGGTGGAGGCGCTGCGGGCCGGGGCCAGCGGGTTCCTGCTGAAGGACGCGCCCGCCGATGAGCTGGTGCAGGCGATCCGGGTGGTGGCCGACGGTGAGGCCATGCTCGCGCCGAGCATCACGCGGCGGCTGCTCGACAAGTACGCCACGCATCTGCCGTCGGGTGACGAGCCGGTGCCGGACACGCTGCACACGCTCACCGACCGTGAGGTGGAGGTGCTGAAGCTGGTGGCGCGCGGGCTGTCGAACGCCGAGATCGCCGCGGACCTGTTCGTCAGCGAGACGACGGTCAAGACGCATGTCGGGCATGTGCTGACCAAGCTGGGACTGCGGGACCGGGTGCA
The DNA here is from genome assembly GCF_055558775.1 of Streptomyces sp. NPDC025638. Taxonomy (NCBI): domain Bacteria; kingdom Bacillati; phylum Actinomycetota; class Actinomycetes; order Kitasatosporales; family Streptomycetaceae; genus Streptomyces; species Streptomyces sp. NPDC025638. Next base: position 231,066 of record NZ_JBVHLX010000008.1, read on the forward strand.
GGCGGCGGTGTATGCGTACGAGAGCGGGCTGGTGCGCCCCGGCGCGCAGTAGCAAGTAGCAACAAGAGCAAGTAGCAATAGCGGTAGGAGAGCGGCGGAGCAGCCCGTCCGACGACGAGGGCGCCCCTTCCCCGGTGGAGAGATCCGGGGGAAGGGGCGCCTTTCGTGTGTGTGCCGGGGGGGGCCGTCAGCTCTTGCTGAGTTCCCAGAAGCGGAACACGGTCGAGGCGTCGAGGCAGTACTCCAGCCCGTAGACGCCGTCGCGGGTGACCGCGTACTGCTTGGCCTGCCAGACGGGGAGCACCGGGAGCTCGTCGGCGACGATGTTCTGGAGGCGGCCGAAGTCCCCGTCGGTGGCGGAGCGGTCGCTCTGGGCGGCGGTGCTCGGGATGAGGGAGCCGGTGATCGTGGTGTTGCGGTAGTTGTTGCTCAGCACGTTGCCCTTGCCGAAGAAGGGGGCCGTGAAGTTGTCGGCGTCCGGGTAGTCGGGCACCCAGCCCTTCACGTACACGCCGTACTTGCCCTTGGCGATGTCCTTCTCGTACTGGTCGAAGGCGACGGACTTGACGTCGGCGTCGAACAGGCCGCTGGCGTTGAGCTGCCCGGCGATGGCCTTCAGCTCCTGGTCGGTGGCGGGGCCGTAGCGGGACGGGGTGGACCAGAGGGTGAGTTTCACCTTGCCGTTGATGCCGGCGGCGTGCAGGGCGGCGGCGGCCTTGGCCTGGGAGGGGCGGGCGCCGTAGGTGTCGAAGAAGGCCGTGTTGTGGCCCGCGATACCGGCCGGGATGATCGAGTAGAGCGGGGTGGCGGTGCCCTGGTAGACGTTCTTGATCAGGGCGTCGCGGTCGATCAGATGGGCGATGGCCTTGCGCACGCCGACCTTTCCGGCGACCGGGTCGTGCATGTTGAAGACCAGGTGCTGGACCTCGGCGCTGCTGCCCTCGATGACCTCGACGCCCTTGCTGCCGTCCTGCTTCTCGATGTCGGCGATGTCGCTCGCGGTCAGACCGCGGTAGGCGATGTCGACCTCGTCGTCGAGGAGGGCCTTCTTCAGGGCGCTCTGGTCGCCGTGGAAGAACTTGAGGGTGACGCCGGAGTTCTTGATCTCGGCGGTGCCCTTGTAGTGGGAGTTGGGTGAGAAGACGGCCTCGTCGTCGCCGAAGGAGTCCAGTTTGTAGGGGCCGGAGCCGACAGCCTTGTCGTCCTTGCGGAGGCCGTTCGCGTCGTACTGCCGGTGGTCGACGATGGAGCCGGCACCGGAGGCGATCTTGCTGGGGAAGGTGGCGTCGGGGACGTTGAGCCGGAAGACGACGGTCTTCTCGTCCGGGGTCGCGACGCTCTCCAGCATCGGGAACATGATCGCGGGACCGGCCGAGTCGTTGATCTTCAGCATGCGGTCGAAGGAGAACTTGACGTCCTTCGAGGTGAGCGGGTCACCGTTGCTGAACTTGAGGCCGTCCTGGAGTGTGCATCGGTAGACCTTGGCCTGGCTGTCGGTGAAGGTGCACTCCTTCGCCGCTTCCGGCTGGGGCTCCACCGCGCCCTTGGGGAAGCTCAGCAAGGACTGGAAGACGTTGTTGAACAACAGCCAGGACCCGGGGTCATAACCGGAGGCGGGGTCCGTGGCGAGGACGTCGTCGGACATCCCCATCACCACGGAGGAGCCGGTTCCCCCGGAATCACCGGTCTCCGAGCCGCAGCCGGTCAACAGGCCGGAGGCCAGCCCCGCCACGATGGGCAGGACCGGCCACTGGTTGCGCTTGTTCACGTGCATGTGCCTTGTCGTCGGATCTCGTCCCCGGAGCCACCGTCCCGGACCCGGGGCACAAACCCGATTACCTTATCGCTCGTCGGCGGTATGCGTCCGCCGGGCGGTAAGTGAGGGATCGTCAGCTGCCCGCTCCGCGGCTGAGCTCCCACAGCTGAAGCGTCGAGGACGAGTTGAGCGCGTAGGAGGTACCCGAGATGTCACTGCGCGCGGCGACGTACTGCTTGCCCTGCCACAGCGGCAGCACCGGAACGTCGGCGGCGACGAGGTCCTGGATGTCCGTGAGGCTCTTGGAGGCGGTCAGCCGGTCGGCCTCGCGGCGGGACTCCGGGATCAGGGTGCCGCGGATCTTGGTGTTGGCGTACGGCGAGCCGAGGAAGTTGTCCTTGTCGAGGAACGGCGCGAGGTAGTTGTCGGCGTCCGGGAAGTCGGGGAACCAACCCATGCCCCAGACGTCGTACGCGCCCTTGCGCGATGCGGACTGGAACGTCGCCCACGGGGTGCCCTGGATGCGGACGTCGAACAGGCCGCTGTCGTTGAGCTGCTTCTGCAGGATCTCGAACTCCTGCTTGGTGGCCGCACCGTAGTGGTCGGTGGTGTAGTGCAGGGTCAGCTTCACCGGGGTGGTGATGCCGGCCTGCGTCAGCAGCGCCTTCGCCTTGGTGAGGCTGGGGTTGCCGTACTTGTTGAAGAACGAGTTGGAGTGGCCGGTCAGGGTGGCCGGGACCAGCGAGTACAGCGGCTCGGCCTGGGTGCCGTACACCTTGGAGACGAGCTCACCGCGGTTGATGACCTGGGCCATCGCCTCGCGGACGGCCTTGTTCTTCACGGTGGGCGCGTTGGTGTTGAAGGCCAGGTAGCGGATCTCCAGGCCCGGCATGTCGACCAGGTCGACATTCGCGTCGGTGCCGGCGTCGAGCTTCTTGATCTGCGACGGCGTCATCGTGCGGATCATGACGTCGATGTCGCCCTTGTCGATGGCGGCGCCCATGGCGGCGGCATCCGTGAAGGAGCGCATCACGACCTTGTCGTTGCTCACCTTCAGGCTCCCCTTGTAGTTGGGGTTCTTGGCGAAGGTGGCGGTGACGATCTCGTCGTTCTTGACGTCGGCCTGCAGGGTGTACGGGCCCGAGCCGTCGATGTCGAACCCGTCGCGCAGCTTGCCCTTGTCGTAGTCCGCGGGGTTGACGATGCCCGCGACCGGAGTGGACAGCTTGTAGGGGAAGGTGGCGTCGGCGGTCTTGAGGTGGAAGATCACCTCGCGGTCGCCCTGCGTCTCGATGGTGTCGATGTCGGACATCAGGGCGAACACACCACTGTCCGCCTTGATGCGCAGGGCACGCTCGATGGAGTACTTGACGTCCTCGGCCGTGATGGCGTCGCCGTTGGCGAACTTCAGGCCGTCGCGGAGCTTGCAGGCGTAGCGTTCGTTGCCGCTGTCGGTGAAGCCGCAGCTCTCTGCGGCCTCGGGCACCGGGTCGCCCTCGCCCTTGGGCTGGATCATCAGAGTCTGCACGGTCTGGCGCAGAATGTTCCAGGTGCCGACGTCGTACGCGTAGGCGGGGTCGAGCGGCGCCGGAGCGTCCTTGGTGGCGGTGAACCGATCCGTGGTGCCGACGACGATCGCGTCGCCGCTCTTGCTCCCGCTGTCGGATCCGCCGCACGCGGCGAGAACCGGCGTGAGCAGGCCGGCCAGGGCCGGCAGCACCAAATGCTTACGGTTCATGCTCGAAGTTCTCCAGCTCTTCGGGTCCGTGTACCCGGCATGCAGGGGTGTCGCGGCGGATCACGGGGGTAACGGCGATGTTCTCGCGATGAGATTAGTCCGCGCCCGCACGCGGGTTCACAGCCGCCGGAGTTGAGTCCCCATCACGCAGTGGAACCGGGTGCGGACACACCGAAAACCCGACAGAGGCATGATTAGTGCAGCGTTCCACCAATCGGGACACAAAGACACGGCGATTCCCCCCGAACGGGGGTGCCCTGCACACCTCGACATCGATGTCGACCCCTAGGGGCGTGGCGAACGTCACATCTTCAACCAGGTGAGGTGCTGGCCGAATTCGGCCAAACGACTCGGTTCGAATTTCGCTGGGGCGGGGACGGCGTCTTTTTGCCCAATGGACTTTGCACGCTGGGTGAACGGCTAGCGCATTTGCGTCATCAGACCGTGCAGAAATGCCAGGTCGACCTCTTCGAGAGAGGTCACCACGGTGCGGCGGGCGGCGGGGGCGATGGGGGCCACGGACGGCACCGCGACGACCTGACAGCCGGCGGCCTCCGCCGCCGCGACGCCGGTCGCGGTGTCCTCGACGACGGCACATCTGGCCGGATCGACACCCAGTCCGGAGGCGGCGAGAAGGTACGGGTCCGGGTACGGCTTGGTGCGCGACACCTCGTCGCCGGCGATGGACAGGGCGAAGTGCTGGGCACCGAGGGAGGTCAGTACGCGGTCGATGATGCGCCGGTGCGAGGCGGAGACCAGAGCCGTGGGGACCTCGTGCTCGTACAGCTCGGCGAGCAGTCTGGCGGCGCCCGGCATCAGTGGCAGGGCGCGGTCGATACGGTCCTCGAAGCCCTCGTTGAGCAGCACGCTCAGCTCGGCGAGGGTGATGTCGGCGCCGGTGGCCTCGATCAGGAAGCCCGCGCTGCGGGTCATGGGGCCGCCGACCACCACATGGCGCCAGGAGTCGTCGAGGGCGTGGCCGAGGCGCGCGAAGATCTCGACCTCCACGTCCCACCAGAAGCCCTCGGTGTCCACCAGGGTTCCGTCCATGTCGAGGAGTACGGCCTGGAGGGCTGAGCCTTCCGCCGTACGGGTTCCGAGCGCGGGGACCGTGCTGGTCATCCGGGCGCACCTCCTTGAGGGACGATCAGGCCGGTTCCCAGCGGGGAACCGGCCTGCGGTGGATCGACCAGTGTACGACTCCCGCAGGTGAAACGCCTGGTTTATCGCTAGGGCACGGGGGAATCCCCAGAAACACCCCCTGGACGCCCGGGAGGCTTCAGGTATACCCACGGGGGTCTTTTCGACCGGGTACGCCGACCTGACACCGGCCTGCCGGCAGGCACGCCCGGCAGGGCGACCACCCACGAGCACACGCCCGCCGGGGCACGGCCCAGGACGTGCGAGGGCCCTTCGGCGGGACACACCGGACTTCCGGCAACACGCCCGCCAGGGCTCCACCCAGGACGCCTGAGGCATGCCCACGGGTCTCTGTTCGCGGAACACACCGGCCTGCCGGCAGGCACGCCCGGCAGGGCGACCACCCACGAGCACATGCCCGCCGGGGCACCGCCGAGCATGGCTCGCTGGGGGCTCCCATGGCAGCCACCACGGTGCCAAGCCTTGTGGCTCGCACACCCGGGTGGGGCCCGACGGGCCGTCGGCTGCGGGGGGCGCCGGTGGCTGCTCGCCGATCGGCCCCGGTTTCGCGGTGCGGAGCGCGATCGCGTCCGGGGCGTGACGTCCCAGCCTGAGGGGGCGGCGCGTCGGGGCGTACTGATGGCTTGGGCTCCCCCACGGGCAGGCGCCTCGCCGTGCCCCGGTGGGTGCCCCGAGGCACTGACGACCCGGCCGCGCCTGCCCGGCGACGTGACACCACGGCCGGAGCGGCGCTGGGCGGTGTCGGCGTCCTCGTCCCCCGGCCGGTGAAACACCCGCGCCCGCCCGGCGATGCTTCGCGGTGCGCGTCGGGGCGTACTGCTGCCTTGGGCTCCCCCGCGGGCAGGCGCCTCGCCGTGCCCCGGTGAGTGCCCCGAGGCACTGACGACCCGGCCGCGCCTGCCCGGCGACGTGACACCACGGCCGGAGCGGCGCTGGGAGGTGTGGGCGTCCTCGTCTCCCGGCCGGTGAAACACCCGGGCGGCCCGGACGTCCTCCCGTGAACCCCCGGAGGGCTCAGCGAGCGTTGAAGTACTTGGCCTCCGGGTGGTGGATCACGATCGCGTCCGTGGACTGTTCGGGGTGCAGCTGGAACTCCTCGGACAGATGGACGCCGATGCGCTCCGGCTGGAGCAGGTCGGCGATCTTGGCGCGGTCCTCCAGGTCGGGGCAGGCGCCGTAGCCGAGGGAGAAGCGGGCGCCCCGGTACTTGAGGGCGAACATGTCCTCCATGTCGGCCGGGTCGTCCCCGGCGAAGCCCAGTTCGGAGCGGACGCGGGCGTGCCAGTACTCGGCGAGTGCCTCGGCCAACTGCACGGACAGGCCGTGGAGTTCGAGGTACTCGCGGTAGGAGTCCGACGCGAACAGCTTGGCGGTCCGCTCGCCGATCCTGGAGCCGACGGTGACGACCTGCAGTCCGACGACGTCCGTCTCCCCCGACTCCTCCGGGCGGAAGAAGTCGGCCAGGCAGAGGCGGCGGCCGCGGCGTTGGCGCGGGAACGTGAAGCGGGTGCGTTCGTTGCCCTGCTCGTCGAGGATGATGAGGTCGTCGTCCTTGGAGACGCAGGGGAAGTAGCCGTAGACCACGGCTGCTTCCAGGAGGTTCTCCGTCTGGAGGCGGTCCAGCAGGCCGCGCAGCCGGGGGCGGCCCTCGGTCTCCACGAGCTCCTCGTAGCTCGGTCCCTCACCGGTGCGGGCCTGCTTCAGACCCCACTGGCCCTTGAACAGCGCGCCCTCGTCGAGCCAGCTCGCGTACTCCTTGAGCGGGATGCCCTTGACGATCCGGGTGCCCCAGAACGGCGGCGTCGGCACCGGGTTGTCGGTGGCGACGTCCGAGCGGACGTGCCCCTCCTCCGGGCGGTCCTCGATCTCGACCGCGGCCGCGGCGCGCACCCGGCGCTGCTTGAGCTCCGGCAGCTTCGCCCCGGGCACACCGCGCTTGACGCCGATGAGGGCGTCCATGAGGCGCAGCCCCTCGAACGCGTCGCGGGCGTAGCGGACCTCGCCCTCGTACAGCTCGTGCAGGTCCTGCTCGACGTAGGCGCGGGTCAGGGCCGCTCCGCCGAGGATGACGGGGTAGTCGGTGGCCAGGCCCCGCTGGTTGAGCTCCTCCAGGTTCTCCTTCATGATCACCGTGGACTTGACCAGGAGTCCGGACATGCCGATGACATCGGCGCGGTGCTCGTCGGCCGCGTCCAGGATCGCGGAGACCGGCTGCTTGATGCCGAGGTTGACGACGTTGTAGCCGTTGTTGGACAGGATGATGTCGACGAGGTTCTTGCCGATGTCGTGCACGTCGCCGCGCACGGTGGCGAGCACGATGGTGCCCTTGCCCTCCGCGTCCGACTTCTCCATGTGCGGTTCGAGATGGGCGACGGCGGCCTTCATGACCTCGGCGGACTGGAGCACGAACGGCAGCTGCATCTGGCCGGAGCCGAACAGCTCGCCGACGACCTTCATGCCGTCCAGGAGGGTGTCGTTGACGATGTCCAGCGCGGGCCGCGTCCGCAGCGCCTCGTCGAGGTCGGTCTCCAGACCGTTGCGCTCGCCGTCGATGATGCGGCGCTTGAGGCGCTCCTCCAGCGGCAGGGCGGCCAGTTCCTCGGCCTTGCCCGCCTTCAGAGACTTCGCCGTGGCGCCCTCGAACAGGGCCATCAGCTTCTGGAGGGGGTCGTAGCCCTCGGTGCGGCGGTCGTGGATCAGGTCGAGGGCCGTCCGCACCTGCTCCTCGTCGAAGCGGGCGATGGGCAGGATCTTGGAGGCGTGCACGATCGCCGAGTCGAGGCCCGCCTTGACGCACTCGTCGAGGAAGACGGAGTTGAGCAGGATGCGTGCGGCCGGGTTGAGGCCGAAGGAGATGTTGGACAGGCCGAGGGTGGTCTGGACGTCCGGGTGGCGGCGCTTGAGCTCGCGGATCGCCTCGATGGTGGCGATGCCGTCCCTGCGCGACTCCTCCTGACCGGTGCAGATGGTGAAGGTCAGGGTGTCGATGAGGATGTCCTCCTCACGGATGCCCCAGTTCCCGGTCAGGTCGTCGATGAGCCGTTCGGCGATCTCGACCTTCTTCTCGGGGGTGCGGGCCTGGCCCTCCTCGTCGATGGTGAGCGCGATCAGGGCGGCGCCGTGCTCCTGGGCGAGCCGGGTGACCTTGGCGAAGCGGGACTCGGGGCCGTCGCCGTCCTCGTAGTTGACGGAGTTGATGACCGCGCGTCCGCCGAGCTTCTCCAGGCCCGCCTCGATGACGTCGACCTCGGTGGAGTCGAGGACGATCGGCAGGGTGGAGGCGGTGGCGAAGCGGCCGGCCAGTTCCTCCATGTCGGCGACGCCGTCGCGGCCGACGTAGTCCACGCACAGGTCGAGCATGTGCGCGCCCTCGCGGATCTGCTCGCGGGCCATCTCGACGCAGTCGTCCCAGCGGGCGGCGAGCATGGCTTCGCGGAACTTCTTGGAGCCGTTGGCGTTGGTCCGCTCGCCGATCGCGAGGTAGGCGGTGTCCTGGCGGAACGGGACGGTCTGGTAGAGGGAGGCGGCGCCGGGCTCGGGCTGCGGGTGGCGCTCGACGGGCGTGGCCCCCCGGGTCCGCTCCACCAGCTGACGCAGGTGCTCGGGCGTGGTGCCGCAGCAGCCGCCGATGAGGTTCAGGCCGTAGTCGCGTACGAAGGTCTCCTGCGCGTCGGCCAGGCCCTTCGGGTCGAGCGGGAAGTGCGCGCCGTCCTTGGTGAGGATCGGCAGGCCGGCGTTGGGCATGCACAGCAGCGGGGTGCGGGAGTGGCGGGCCAGATAGCGCAGGTGCTCGCTCATCTCGGCCGGGCCGGTCGAGCAGTTCAGGCCGATCATGTCGATGCCGAGAGGCTCCAGCGCGGTCAGCGCGGCGCCGATCTCCGAGCCGAGCAGCATGGTGCCGGTCGTCTCGAACGCCATCGAGACCAGCAGCGGCACCTCGGTGCCGGTCGCCTCCATTGCGCGCCGGGCGCCCAGGATCGAGGACTTCGTCTGGAGGAGGTCCTGGGTGGTCTCCACGATCAGGGCGTCCGCGCCGCCGGCGAGCAGTCCCTCGGCGTTGGCCTGGAAGCCGTCGCGCAGCGTGCCGTAGCCGATGTGTCCGAGGGTCGGCAGCTTCGTGCCGGGTCCGATCGAGCCGAGCACCCAGCGCTGGCGGCCGTCGCGGGCACCGAACTCGTCGGCGGTCTCCCGGGCGATCCGGGCGCCCGCCTCGGACAGCTCGTAGACGCGGTCGGCGATGTCGTACTCGCCGAGCGCGGAGTGGTTGGCCCCGAAGGTGTTGGTCTCGACGCAGTCGACGCCCACGGAGAAGTACGCCTCGTGGACGGAGCGGACGATGTCGGGGCGGGTGAGGTTGAGAATCTCGTTGCAGCCCTCAAGATTCTCGAAGTCCTCGAGGGTGGGTTCCTGCGCCTGGAGCATGGTGCCCATGGCTCCGTCGGCGACCACCACTCGGGTGGCGAGTGCTTCTCGGAGCGCGGACGCACGGGTCCGGCTGTCGGCGGAAGGGGACGGTGGCAACGAGGCCATGAAGGAGCTCCCTGGGATGCGACGGCTGTCGGCTATGCGGCTTCCCGGACGGGCTGGGCAGGACGCACGGCGCCAGAGTAACCGGCAGTGGGCTTGGATGGGCAGGGCGTCCACGAGGCGGACGGGTGTGGCGGCCGAGCCACGCCCAGGCCACATGTGATGTAACAGGTGCCGACCGACCATTAGCGGGAGGTCGGCATGGACCGGTAATGTTCGGCATTGTCGAACGACGGTAAAACGACACCGCGCGACGGCGGTCGACGGGGACGGAGGCAGTACGGCGATGGCACGGAACATCCAGTCGCTCGAACGGGCGGCCGCGATGCTGCGGCTGCTCGCGGGCGGCGAGCGACGGCTCGGCCTGTCGGACATCGCCTCATCCCTTGGCCTCGCCAAGGGCACCGCCCATGGCATCCTGCGCACCCTCCAACAGGAGGGTTTCGTCGAACAGGACGACGCCTCCGGGCGGTATCAGCTGGGCGCCGAGCTGCTGCGGCTGGGCACGACCTATCTGGACATCCACGAACTGCGGGCGCGCGCCCTGGTATGGACGGACGACCTGGCCCGCTCCAGCGGGGAGAGCGTCTATCTGGGCGTGCTGCACCAGCAGGGCGTGCTGATCGTCCACCACGTCTTCCGGCCCGACGACAGCAGGCAGGTCCTGGAGATAGGGGCCATGCAGCCGCTGCACTCCACGGCCCTGGGCAAGGTGCTGTCGGCGTACGACCCGGTCGCGCACAGCGAGGCGCTGGAGGCCGACCGCAAGCCCTTCACCGACCGCACCGTGTGCGAGCTGGAGGACTTCGAGCACATCCTGGACATCACACGCGCGCGTGGCTACGCCGCCGACGTGGAGGAGACCTGGGAGGGCGTGGCCTCGGTGGCCGCGCCCGTGCACGACCGCCGGCGTATGCCCGTGGGCGCGGTCGGCATCACGGGCGCCGTGGAACGGCTATGCCGGGACGGGGAGCTGCGCCCCGAACTGATCGCGGCGGTACGGGACTGTGCCCGCGCGGTGTCGCGGGACCTGGGCGCCGGACGGTTCTGAGCACCGCACAACGAAAGAGCCGGAAAGAGCCGGAAAAGGACGAGACCGGAACGCTGAGCGGCGTTCCGGCTGTCGCCATACCCTGAAATGGACATAACGGACGAACGCCATCGTTCGGTGCTCGAAGATCGATAACTCGCCGCGATCAATAACGATCAGGTTTTCGATAACAGAACTCTTGACGCGCCTGTAACGCCGGGGCAAGACTCCCGTCCATCGGTCGGCATTGTCGAACACCTACCGGCAATACGCGCTAGAGTGTGACAACGCCAAGGACCGGTTTCGCTCTCACCCCCGAGGGCGCCAGAACCCCCGGAGGGACCCGGGGTTCGGCTTCCCTGGACGAAGGACAAAGGAGTCGCGGGTGTCCAGCTCCGACATCTTCATCGGCGAGACCATCGGTACCGCCATACTCATCCTGCTCGGCGGTGGCGTGTGCGCCGCCGTGACCCTGAAGGCCTCCAAGGCCCGTAACGCCGGTTGGCTCGCCATCACCTTCGGGTGGGGTTTCGCGGTCCTGACGGCGGTCTACACCTCGGCACCGCTCTCCGGTGCCCACCTCAACCCGGCCGTGACCCTCGCACTCGCGATCAAGGACCACGACTACAGCAACCTCCCCACCTACTGGGGCGGCCAGCTGCTGGGCGCCATGATCGGCGCGACCCTGGTCTGGGTGGCCTACTACGGTCAGTTCCGCGCACACCTCACCGACAAGGAGATCGTCGGCGGTCCGGGTGCGCAGGCCACGACGGCCAAGGCCGTCGAAGCCCAGGAGAAGGGCGCCGGCCCGGTCCTGGGTGTCTTCTCCACCGGTCCGGAGATCCGGCACGCGGTGCAGAACCTCGCCACGGAGATCATCGGAACGATCGTCCTCGTCCTCGCGGTCCTCACACAGGGCCTCAACGACAAGGGCAACGGCCTGGGCACCCTGGGCGCCCTGATCACCGCGTTCGTGGTCGTCGGCATCGGTCTGTCCCTCGGCGGCCCGACCGGATACGCGATCAACCCGGCCCGTGACCTCGGTCCGCGTATCGTGCACGCCCTCCTGCCCCTGCCCAACAAGGGCGGCTCCGACTGGGGCTACGCCTGGGTCCCGGTGGTCGGTCCCCTGATCGGCGCCGCGATCGCTGCGGGCATCTACAACGTCGCATTTGCTTAAAGAGCACCGAGCTTCGTCTTCGAGCACCGAGCTACACAGCACGCGTCGTACGTACAGCCCTCGTAACCACGGAACTCCCAGGAGCACACAGTGACCGACGCCCACACGGCCGGCCCTTTCATCGCGGCCATCGACCAGGGCACGACCTCCAGCCGCTGCATCGTCTTCGACCGGGACGGCCGCATCGTCTCCGTCGACCAGAAGGAGCACGAGCAGATCTTCCCGAAGCCGGGCTGGGTCGAGCACAACGCCAACGAAATCTGGACCAACGTCCAGGAAGTCGTCGCCGGGGCCATCCAGAAGGCCGGCATCACCCGTGACGACATCAAGGCCATCGGCATCACCAACCAGCGCGAGACCACCGTGCTGTGGGACAAGAACACCGGTGAGCCCGTCCACAACGCCCTCGTCTGGCAGGACACCCGCACCGACGGGCTCTGCCGGGAGCTGGGCCGCAACGTCGGCCAGGACCGCTTCCGCCGCGAGACCGGCCTCCCGCTGGCCTCGTACTTCTCCGGGCCCAAGGCCCGCTGGCTGCTCGACAACGTCGAGGGCCTGCGGGAGCGCGCCGAGACGGGGGACATCCTCTTCGGCACCATGGACACCTGGGTCATCTGGAACCTGACCGGTGGTGTCAACGGGGGCCACCACGTCACCGACGTCACCAACGCCTCGCGCACCCTTCTCATGAACCTGCACACCATGCAGTGGGACGAGAAGATCGCCGAGTCGATCGGCGTACCGCTGCAGATCCTGCCCGAGATCCGCTCCTCCGCGGAGGTCTACGGCGAGGTCACCGGCGGCAAGCTGGGCGACCTGCTCGGCGGCATCCCGGTCGCCTCCGCGCTCGGCGACCAGCAGGCGGCCCTGTTCGGCCAGACCTGCTTCTCCGAGGGCGAGACCAAGTCCACCTACGGCACCGGCACCTTCATGGTGATGAACACCGGTGACAAGATCATCAACTCCTACGCGGGCCTGCTGACCACGGTCGGCTACAAGATCGGCGACCAGCCGACGGTGTACGCGCTGGAGGGCTCGATCGCCGTCACCGGCTCCCTGGTGCAGTGGATGCGCGACCAGATGGGCCTGATCTCCACCGCGGCCGAGATCGAGACGCTCGCGCTCTCGGTCGAGGACAACGGCGGCGCCTACTTCGTACCGGCCTTCTCCGGCCTGTTCGCCCCGCACTGGCGCTCCGACGCCCGCGGTGTGATCGCCGGCCTGACCCGGTACGTCACCAAGGCGCACCTCGCCCGCGCGGTCCTGGAGGCCACCGCCTGGCAGACCCGCGAGATCGCCGACGCCATGGTCAAGGACTCCGGCGACGAGCTGGTGGCCCTCAAGGTCGACGGCGGTATGACCTCCAACAACCTGCTGATGCAGACCCTCGCCGACGTCCTGGACGCACCCGTGGTGCGCCCGATGGTCGCCGAGACCACCTGCCTCGGCGCCGCCTACGCCGCCGGCCTCGCCGTCGGCTTCTGGTCCAGCACCGACGAACTGCGCGCCAACTGGCGCCGGGCCGCCGAATGGACCCCCAACATGGACGCGGAGACCCGCGACCGTGAGTACAAGAACTGGCTCAAGGCCGTCGAGCGGACCATGGGCTGGATCGAGGACGAGGACTGAGCGGCTCGGACCGCCCAGCCAACTCTGACTAGGAGTAAGAACCCGACATGACCAGTCAGTCCACCCTGCAGTCCGTGCCTGCCCTGGGGACGCACCCGGCCTCCGGCTCCCACCCGAGCCGAGCCGAAACCAGGGAGCAGCTCTCCAAGGCGTCGTACGACCTCCTCGTGATCGGCGGCGGCATCCTTGGCATCTCCACCGCCTGGCACGCCGCGCAGTCCGGCCTCAGGGTGGCTCTGGTCGACGCCGGCGACTTCGCCGGCGCCACCTCCTCCGCCTCCTCCAAGCTCCTCCACGGCGGTCTGCGCTACCTGCAGACCGGCGCGGTGAAGCTGGTGGCGGAGAACCACTTCGAGCGCCGTGCGGTCTCCCGCCAGGTGGCCCCCCACCTGGCGAACCCGCTCACCTTCTACCTTCCCGTGTACAAGGGCGGGCCGCACGGCGCCGCGAAGCTCGGAGCGGGCGTCTTCGCCTACTCCGCGCTCTCCGCCTTCGGTGACGGTGTCGGTCACCTGCTCAGCCCCGCGAAGGCCGCGCAGGACGTACCGGAGCTGCGCACCGAGAACCTCAAGGCCGTCGCCGTCTACGGCGACGACCAGATGAACGACTCGCGCATGGCGCTGATGACGGTCCGCGCGGCCGTCGAGGCGGGCGCGGTCGTCCTGAACCACGCCGAGGTCACCGGCCTGCGCTTCACCCAGGGCCGGGTCACCGGCGCCGACCTCAGGGACCGGGTCTCCGGCGAGGAGTTCGGCGTCAACGCCCGCCTGGTGCTGAACGCGACCGGCCCCTGGGTCGACCACCTGCGCCGTATGGAGGACCCGAATGCCGCGCCGTCCATCCGCCTCTCGAAGGGCGCACATCTGGTCCTGAAGCGGACCTCGCCGTGGAAGGCCGCGCTGGCGACCCCCATCGACAAGTACCGCATCACCTTCGCGCTCCCCTGGGAGGACATGCTCCTGCTGGGCACGACCGACGAGGAGTTCGAGGGCGACCCGGCCGATGTCGCGGTCAACGAGAAGGACATAGCCCAGATACTCGACGAGGCGGCCTTCTCCGTCCGCGACCAGCAGCTCGACCGGTCCCTCATCACCTACGCCTTCGCGGGTCTGCGCGTGCTGCCGGGCGGCCCCGGCGACACCGCCAAGGCCAAGCGCGAGACCGTGGTGACCGAGGGCAAGGGCGGCATGCTGTCCGTCGCGGGCGGCAAGTGGACCACCTTCCGGCACATCGGCCGCACGGTGATGCAGAAGCTGGAAGAGCTGCCGGGTCACCCGCTGGGCGAGGACTTCGAACCGATCTCCTCGCTGCCGAAGAAGCTGCCGCTGCCCGGTGTCGCCAACCCGCGTGCCGTCGCCCACCGCCTCCTGGTGGACAACCCGGCGCCCGGCCCGCGCATGGCCGCCGACACCGCCAAGCACCTGGCCACGCACTACGGTTCGCTGGCCTTCGACATCGCCCGCATCGCCAACGAGAACCCGGAGCTGGGCGAGCGCGTCCACCCGGACGCGCCGGAGATCTGGGCGCAGGTCGTCTACGCCCGTGACCACGAGTGGGCCGAGACGCCGGACGACGTGCTGCGCCGCCGTACGACGCTGACGATCCGCGGCCTGGCCACGGACGAGGTCCGCGCCAAGGTCCAGGACCTGCTCGACAAGAAGTAGGCGCTCGGTGCCGGCCGACTCCCCCTGACCGGGTCGGCACCGTCGGACCGGCCCCCTCCGCACCGGGGCCGGGACACGAGAGGGGCGGCTCCACGCCGATGGAGCCGCCCCTCTCTCTTGTCTCTCTTGTGTGCGCCCGTCTGCCGCTTCGTGAACCGACGGCGCATGCCGACGGCCCATGCCGACGGCCCGTGCCGCGACGCCGGATCGCACATCCACACGCTCCCCGAATGCATCCGCACGCTCCCTCACACGTGTTTCGAACCGGCGGTTGGTCACCGGTTCGGCCACTAGAACGGATGACTCCGACACAGCGGTACGGCACCGGAGTCCGGCCGCGGGGAGCGGTCATATGCAAGCCGGATGGCTCAGTGCCCGGATGCGGCGGCGCCTGGGGATCGCCGTGTGCGGGGCCGCGCTCGCGGCGCTGGCGGGCGTCCTGCGGTTCTGGTGGCGAAACGCCGCCACCGCGGGCGTCCTGATCTCGGCGATCGGCGCGTTCGTGTCGGTCGCGGCGCTCGTCGCCGACATCCTGCGCGGCGACGCCGACCCGCCCCCGCGGTCGGCCGACGCGGACCGCAGACGGGCGGCCGACGCGCTGGCCGAGGCCGTACGCGACCAGTGGGCGGCGGAGGCCCGGCTGCGCAGACTCCAGGACCCCGTGCCGCTCGACGTGGGCTGGGCACCGGCGGACCGGCGGCTGGCCGACCACGCGGTGAACATCCGGCGGGTCCGGCCCCTGCCCGCGCCCCGTGACCGCCGCACCGAGGACGCCGGCGGACCGTTCGCGACGCTGCCCGGCCGGCGCCTGGTGGTGCTGGGCGGACCGGGCTCCGGCAAGACCGTGCTGGCGATGCGGTTCGTCCTCGACAGGCTGGCCGCACGGCGATCCGGCGGACCCGTGCCGGTGATCTTTCCGCTGGCGGGCTGGGACCCCCGGCAAACCGGCCTGCGCGACTGGCTCGCGGACCGGCTCGCCACCGACTACCGGCCGCTGGCCGCTCCGGCCGACGGCCGGCACACCCTCGCCCGCGCCCTCCTCGACGCGGGGCTCGTCCTGCCGGTCCTCGACGGCTTCGACGAACTGGCCCGGCCCGCCTGCGGGGAGGCCGTACGCCGCATCAACGCCGAACTCGACGACGACCTGCCGCTGCTGCTCACCAGCCGCGGCGCGGCCTGGGCGACGGCGGTGGCCGAGGGCGACGTGCTCACCGCCGCCGAGGTGATCGAGCTCCTGCCCCTCGACCTCGCGCAGGCCGGGGCCCATCTGGAGCGCACGGCACGGCCCCTGCATCCGGCGGACGGGGAGCCCCGCACCGTGTGGACGCCGGTGCTGAGCGAACTCGCACGCCGGCCCCGGGCCCCACTGGCGCAGGCGCTCGCCACTCCCCTGATGGTGGCCCTGGCCCGCGCGGTCTACGGGGACACCTCCCGCGACCCGTCGGAGCTGCTGGACAGGGAGCGCTTCCCCACGGTCGACGCGGTCGAGGAGCATCTGCTCGGCGCCTTCGTGCCCGCCGCGTTCGCGGACATGGGGCCTCGGGCGGCCGGCGACGCCGTGCGCCGGCTCACCCTGCTGGCCCGCGCGCTGCACGGGCGTGGCACGGGGCGGCTGGCGTGGTGGGAGCTGGAGTCGATACTGCCGCGGGCCCTGCGGGTGTACGCGCCCGGGCTGCTGGCGATGGCCGTGATGTCCGCGCTGCTGCTGCCGGTCTCGGTGGCGCGTGCGACGAGCGACCTGGCAGACGTGCGGGACGTCGTGTCGGTGGGCGCCACGCTGGTCGGCCAGACCCTGGGGTTCGCCTTCGGGGCGGCGTGTCTGCTGCCGTCGCACGGGGGCCGGCCGGACCGGCGGTTCCTCGCCCGGCAGACCCTGCTCACCGCGGCGGTGAGCGCGCTGCTGTGGGCGGGCTACGCCTGCGCCGACGACCTGCGCTTCGGCTTCCGGTTCGGCGCGGTGACCGACGGCTGGGTGCCCGAACTGCTCGGCGGATCTCTGTTCTCGCTGCTGTTCACCCTGTTCTTCGGCATCGCGGGGCTGCCACGGCGGCCGGTGCCGCTCGGCCTGCCCTGGAGTGGCGCCACGGGGCGCGCGGTGGCCCGGATCTGCGGGGCCGCCCTGTTGCTCGGCGGAGTCGGGACGGCGGGCGCGGTGCTGCTCGGGCGGTCGGGCAGCCCCTGGACCGTGCTGGTCGGCACCACCGCTGCGGGGGCGGGGGCCGCGCTGCTGGTGAGCGGTACCCGTCGGGCCGTACAGGACGCCCCGCATCCGGCCCGCGCGGGCCGGATCGCCCGGCGCTTCGCGGCAGGCGTGGTCCGGGGCACCGCCGCCGCGCTGCTGATCGGGGTCACCGCGTGCACGGTCGCGGGTCTCGCCGCCGTCGGAGTGACCGTGCTCAAGTCGGGTGCCGGGGCCGATCTGTCCGGCCGGCGGATCGACGGCTGGCGGCTGGCGGAGCGGGACGGGCTGAGGACGGCGGTCACCGTGCGGCCGGTGCGGGGCACGCTGCTGCTCCCCGGCGGCGGGGCACAACCGGTCGCCTACCCGGAGGGCTCGCGGCCGCCCGACTGCGCGCTGCCGCTGCTGCGCGGCCGCAGGTGCGTCGCCTTCACCTCCCGGCGCACGGTGTTCGAGTCACGGGACGGCGCCGTGGTCGTACGGCTCGCCTCGACCGCCGGCGCGCCACCGGGGCGGCGGGCGACGACCGTGGCATACGCGGCGAACCTGCGTTCCGTGCTGCCGGAGGCGGCCCGAGCCTGGCTGACCCGGGGCCCGGCCGAGGGCGTTGTGGCGCGCTGTCTGCCGCCGTTCATGGCCGGTGGGGTGCTCATCGGGGTGGTGGGCGGGTGTGTGTGCGGTGTCTACCGTGCCCTGAGCGTGCCGTCGGACATCATGCGCGCGTCGGGCCCGGGCTCCTCGCTGCGCACGGACCGGACCGCGTCCTTCACGCGCGGGGGCGTGGTCGCGCTGCTGGTCGCCCTCGTCTGTGTGCCGGTGGTGGCGCTGCCCGGCGACTGGGGCGGTCTGGTGCACATCGGCACCCAGCTGTGGCTGCCGATGGGTGCGGCGGCGCTCGCGCTGAGCGCCTGGGGGCGCTTCACCGTCGCCCGTGTCTGGCTCGCGGTGACGGGCCGGATGCCGTGGCGGCTGATGACGTTCCTGGAGGACGCGCATCGGCGCGGGGTGCTGCGGCAGTCGGGGGCGTGCTTCGAGTTCCGGCATCTGCGGCTGCTGTCGCATCTGGCGGGCGCCGGGAGGGGAGACGACGGCCCCCGTTCCCCCGTGGCCGAGGTGGCCCGGCCGCGCGAGGTGCGCGATGGGCCGGGCTAGGCCGGCCGTCGTCGGAGGGGGCCTGTGCGGTGCCCCCATAATGTGCTGAGTCATCGGATGTCTGAGCGACAGGGAGGCCCGCCATGGCAGTCACCGATGAGGCGATCGAGAAGATCAAGGACATGATCGTCTCCGGTGCGCTGCGCCCCGGCGACCGGCTGCCCAAGGAGAGTGAACTCGCCGCCGAGCTCGGGCTGTCGCGCAATTCCCTGCGGGAGGCCGTACGTGCCCTGTCGCTGATCCGGATCCTGGATGTGCGGCAGGGCGACGGGACGTACGTCACCAGCCTGGACCCGCAGTTGCTGCTGGAGGCGATGAGCTTCGTCGTCGACTTCCACCGCGACGACACGGTGCTGGAGTTCCTCGCCGTGCGCCGCATCCTGGAGCCGGCCGCGACCGCGATGGCGGCCTCCCGGATCAGCGAGCAGCAACTGGACGCGCTCTCCTTGCAGTTGGACGCGCTCGGCGCGGCGCCCTCGGTGGAGGAGCTGGTCGCCTGCGACCTGGAGTTCCACCGGGGGATCGTGCAGAGCGCCGGCAACTCGGTGCTGTGCTCGCTGCTCGACGGTCTGTCCGGGCCCACCACCCGGGCCCGGATCTGGCGCGGGCTGACCCAGGAGGACGCGGTCGGGCGCACGCTGCGCGAGCACCGGGCGATCCTGGCCGCGCTGCGCGACCGGGACGCGGAGGCGGCGCGCTCATGGGCGACCGTGCACATCGCGAGCGTGGAGCAGTGGCTGCGCAGCTCGCTGTGAAGCCCCTGTGGGGAACCGGCGTGAATCCCTGTGGAAAACCGGTGGGGCTGCCGTTCGCCGCGGGGTGTTCGAGCGTGGCGAACGGGGCAGTGATCCGTTCACTCCCCCGTGCAAGGGGGCTGCGAGCGCCCCCGCCGGACGCCGTAAGGTTGGGACGTACGCGAGGGCACGTCGGAAGGAGGCGCTGGGTGATCGAGCTGGAGGGAGTTCCCGAGCTGATCGACCCAGTCATGGTGGCCGCGTTCGAGGGCTGGAACGATGCCGGCGACGCCGCCTCCACCGCGGTCGCGCATCTGGAGCGCGAGTGGAAGGGCGAGGTGTTCGCGGCGCTGGACGCCGAGGACTACTACGACTTCCAGGTGAACCGCCCCACGGTGTGGATGGATGCGGGTGTCCGCAAGATCACCTGGCCGACGACAAGGTTGTCGGTGGTCCGGGTCGGCGGCGAGAAGCCGCGCGACCTGGTGCTGGTCCGCGGCATCGAACCGTCCATGCGCTGGCGCTCGTTCTGCAACGAACTGCTCGGCTTCGCGCACGAGCTGGGCGTGGAGCTGGTGGTCGTCCTGGGCGCCCTGCTCGGTGACACCCCGCACACCCGTCCGGTCCCGGTCAGCGGGGTCACGTCCGACCCGGACCTGGCCCAGCGCATGGACCTGGAGGAGACCAAGTACGAGGGCCCCACGGGCATCGTCGGCGTCCTCCAGGAAGCCTGCACGCACGCGGGTGTCCCGGCGGTGTCGCTGTGGGCGGCCGTCCCGCACTATGTGTCGCAGCCGCCCAACCCGAAGGCCACGATGGCCCTGCTCAACCGGCTGGAGGACCTGCTCGACCTGCGCATTCCGCTGGGCGAGCTGCCCGAGGACGCACGGGCCTGGCAGGTGGGCGTGGACCAGCTGGCCGCCGAGGACAGCGAGGTCGCCGAGTACGTCCAGACGCTGGAGGAGGCCCGCGACACCGCCGAGCTGCCGGAGGCGTCGGGCGAGGCGATCGCCCGCGAATTCGAGCGCTATCTGCGGAGACGGGACGTCAGCCCGCCGGGCGGCCATGCCACGGCGGACGGCACCGACAGCACGTCGTACCTGCGGGACAACCCGGGAGGCCGCACCCGGCCCCCGAAGCCACCAAAACCCGACACCTCCGGGACCGACGACGAGGACACCTCGGAGGACTGAACAGGGGCGGTACGCAACACGCGTACCGCCCCTTCGCCGTCCGCGCCGACGGCGCCTCCGCAGTACCCGGTCGGATGGTGGTGTCAAAGCTGTTTCAGGTCGGATTGCACCCGTTACCCAATTCAACTTCTTTCCAAACCGAGTTGCCGAAACCCGTCTGGACGACTCGCCGCGGGAGTGCTTTGTTGTCTCTTCGTGGCGGCCCGCACGGACCGAAGGGAGCGGTACCGATGACCGATCAGACAGTGCCGGCGCAGGGCCCGGGGACGTCCGGGCCGGGGCCCGACGGAGCGGGGTTCACCTATCGGGGAGCCGAAGAGGAACTGATCGTCGTCGCGCGTCCCGAGGCCCGGCTGCGCGCCGGGGCCGACGGGGTCCGCTCGGCGGCGGGTGCCGATCTGTCGGCCCTGGCCATGTTCCTCGGCGACGAACAGCTGGCCCTGGAGCCGCTGTTCGGCAGTGAGGAGCGGGTGCGGCAGTCCGGCGGCGAGGGCGTGCCCGACCTCACGCTGTTCTACCGGGTGCGCGGCGGGGAGAGCCGGGCGCAGGAGCTCCGGGCCCGGATGGCCGCGCTGCCGGGTATCGACACGGCGTACGTCAAGCCGGGCGCCGTACCGGCCACCGTCTCGGACGACGACCGGCGGCTGAAGGAAGGCGCCCCGGTCACCCCTGACTTCAGCGGCCGTCAGGGGTATCTGCGGCCGGCGCCGGAGGGGGTCGACGCGCACTGGGCCTGGCAGCGGCCCGGTGGCGCCGGCCAGGGGGTGACCGTGATCGATGTCGAGGGAGCCTGGCAGCTGGGGCACGAGGACCTGGCCGCCAAGCTGGCCGGAGTGGTCGTCGGCACCCCGCTGACCGACCCCGCCTGGCGCAACCACGGAACCGCCGTGCTCGGGGTGCTCGGCGGGGACCGCACCGAATACGGCGTCACCGGGATCGTGCCGGACGCGGTGACCGCGGCCGCGTCGTTCCAGGGCGGCGGCACGGCCGCGGCGATCCACGCGGCCGCCGACCGTCTCGGCCCCGGTGACCTCCTGCTGGTCGAACTGCACCGCCCGGGGCCGCGGTTCGAGTACGCGGACCGCGACGACCAGCGTGGTTACATCCCGCTGGAGTGGTGGCCGGACGACTACGCGGCCGTACGGTACGCCGCCTCCCGGGGCGTCGTGGTCGTGGCGGCCGCCGGGAACGGCGGCGAGTCCCTCGACGACGCGGTGTACGAGCGGCGTCCCGACGGCTTCCCGTCCTGGTGGCGCAACCCGTTCAACTCGGCCAACCCGTCCTCCGGCGCCGTCCTGGTCGGCGCGGGTGCCCCGCCTCCCGGCACCCACGGCCGCGACCACGGGCCGGACCGCTCACGGCTGGCGTTCTCCAACTACGGTGCCCGGGTGGACGCCCAGGGCTGGGGGCACGAGGTCACGACCACCGGCGGCTTCTGGGACCGGCCCGGCGACCTCCAGGGCGGGCCCGAGGAGATCGCCTGGTACACGGACACGTTCTCCGGGACATCCTCGGCCACCCCGGTGGTGGCGGGCGCGCTGGCCGCGCTGCAGGGCATGCTCAAGGCGGCCGCCCAGCCTCCGATGTCCCCGGAGCGGGCCCGCGAGGTGCTGCGGGCCACCGGTTCCCCGCAGCAGGACGCACCGGGCCGGCCCGCCTCCCAGCGGATCGGCGCCCGGCCCGACGTCAGGGCGGCGGTCACGCATCTGCTGCCGCAGGCGGTCGCCTCCGGCCTGGCAGAGCGGTACTGGGACGAGCTGCTGCCGTACCCCCGTGAACTCCCGCCCAGGCTCCGGCTGTTCGTGGCCGGCTCCTGGCGGAACCTGAATCGTCCGTCTCCCGAGATCCGCCAGGCGGTGCACACCGCCTTCGCGGGGGGACGGCCCGATGTCCGCGTGTGGTTCGCGGACGACGAGATCGTCGGCCTGGTCGTGACGGGCTGACGTTCATCATCGAGCAAGAGTCCATCAAGGGAAGGTGACACCTCATGAGCACCACCCCGCAGATGAGCCCAACGGGACAGCAGTTCCCGACCACCTCGCCCCAGCAGCAGCCGTACGGCATGGGCACGTACGGGCTGGGCAGTTCGCTGGAGCAACTCCAGCAGCTCGGGCAGCAGCAGCCGTACCAGCAGCTGATGCATCAGCTCGGGCAGCCGCAGGTGCCCGGCGAGCAGCAGATGCAGCAGCAGCTCCAGCAGGTGACGCAGGCCGCGATCCAGCAGGTCTCGGCACAGGTGCTGCAGGCCGGCATCGCCAACGGTTTCATCGACATCGTGCAGCCGCTGCCCGGTCAGCCGCAGCAGATCTTCCTGCGCTTCCAGGACGGCTTCCGGGTCCTCAACAACCCGACCCAGCAGGCCCACCGGGAGATCCAGGAGGCGTTCGCCCGCGGCCACCAGGTGATCGGCGTCTGGGACAGCACGTCACCGGCGATCCTGCGCAGCGTGCGGGTGCAGAAGCTCTGATCCGTGCCCGGCCGGCTCTGACCCACGCATAGACGAAGGGGCGCTTCCTCCGCGGGAGGAAGCGCCCCTTCCGGCATGTTTGTCAGAGCGCCACGCCCAGCAGGGCATCCACGGCACGCGACACGACGCCGGGGGCCCCGGTGTCCGTGCCGCCCCGCTCGTCCTGCAGCGCCACCCACCGGTCCACGGCGGCCAGCGCGGCGGGCGCGTCCAGGTCGTTCGCGAGTGCCTCGCGGATCTCCTCGACGAGGGCCTCGGCGGGCGGGCCGTCGGGCCGGGAGACCGCGGCGCGCCAGCGGCCGAGCCGGGCCACCGCGTCGGCCAGGACCTGGTCGGTCCACTCCCAGTCGGCCCGGTAGTGGTGGGCGAGGAGGGCGAGCCGGATGGCGGCGGGGGCGACGCCGTCGCGGCGCAGCCGCGAGACGAAGACGAGGTTGCCCTTGGACTTGGACATCTTCTCGCCGTGCAGGGCGACCATGCCGGCGTGGACGTACGCCTTGGCCATGGGGAACTCGCCGGTCAGCACCTGGGCGTGCGAGGCGCCCATCTCGTGGTGCGGGAAGGCCAGGTCGGAGCCGCCGCCCTGGACGTCGAAGCCCATGCCGAGGTGGTCCAGGGCGATGGCGACGCACTCGATGTGCCAGCCGGGGCGGCCCCGGCCGAGCGAGCCGCCGTCCCAGCTGGGCTCGCCCTCGCGGGCGGCCATCCACAGCATCGGGTCGAGCGGGTTCTTCTTGCCCGGACGGTCCGGGTCGCCGCCGCGCTCGGCGGACAGCAGCCGCATGGCCGCGGCGTCGAGGTTCGAGACCTCGCCGAAGTGCGGGTCGGACTCGACGGAGAAGTAGATGTCGCCGTCGAGCTCATAGGCGGCGCCGAGGTCGCGCAGCCGCTCCACGAGCGGGACGATGCCGGGTATCGCCTCGACGGCGCCTATGTAGTGCCGCGGCGGGAGCATCCGCAGGGCGGTCATGTCCTCGCGGAACAGGGCCGTCTCCTTCTCGGCGAGGGCGACCCAGTCGAGGCCGTCCCGCTCCGCGCGCTCCAGCAGCGGATCGTCGACGTCCGTCACGTTCTGGACGTAGTGAACCTGCCGCTTGGTGTCGAGCCACACGCGCTGAACCAGGTCGAACGCGTTGTAGGTCGCCGCGTGACCCAGGTGGGTCGCGTCGTACGGGGTGATGCCGCAGACGTAGATACGGGCGACGGGACCGGGGTCGAGGGTGACGAGGCCGCCGGTCGCGGTGTCGTGGATCCTCAGGTCGCGGCCCTGACCAGGCAGGGCGGGGACCTCGGAAGCGGGCCAGGCATGCATGTACATGAGCCTAACCGGCCAGAAGTTCGGTATACGAACCGGACCGGGCCGGACGGCCGGAAAGGCGATCTTGCGATCCGGCGCCCGGTGTGCCTTCCCGGTGCTGCCGGTGTGCCTTCCCGGTACTACACCGGCGGCCAGGGAATCGCCGGCCACTCCCCGCTCGGCTCGGGGTGCTTCCCGGACGTGAGCAGCGCCCCGACACGCGCGCGCGTGGCCGCCAGCTCCGCGCCGGTGATCAGCCCGGCCAGCCGCACACCGAGCGCGCCGCCGTCGCCCAGGGCCTCCTCGATGCCCTTCAGGACGCCGACCGCCTCGGGGGTGAGCGGCTCCCCCGCCCAGCCCCACAGCAGGGTGCGCAGCTTGTTCTCGGCGTTGAAGGTGACCCCGTGGTCGATGCCGTACAGCTGTCCGTCGGCGGTGGGCAGCAGATGGCCGCCCTTGCGGTCGGCGTTGTTGATCACCGCGTCGAGGACGGCGAGCCGGCGCAGCCGCTCGTCGTCGGCGTGCACCAGCAGCGCGGTGCGGCCCTCATCCACCTCGGCGAAGCCGATCGCCTTCCAGCCCGGTCCCGGCTCCTCGCGGTCCACCAGGGCGAGCAGTTCGGCCTCGGGGGCCGCGTCGATCCACAGCTGGCACATGCCCTCGCCGTACGGCCCGGCGCGCAGCACGGTGGCCGGCACGAGCCCCCAGCCGGTGGCCTCGGAGACCTCGTAGGCGGCCACCTCGCGCTCGGCCAGGGTGCCGTCGGGGAAGTCCCACAGCGGGCGTTCCCCGGTGATCGGCTTGTACACGCAGGAAGCTTCCTGCCCGTCGATCGCGACCGTGCAGAACAGCGCCGCGTTGGACGCCTCGCGGATGCGGCCGCGCACCTTCAGCTCACCGTGGGTGAGCAGTTCGGCGGCGGTCACGCTCCGCGGCGGTATCCGTTCTGGCGCGGGCATACGTGTCCTTCCGGATCGAGCGGGAGGCTGCACAGCGGGCACGGCGGCCGCCCGGCGTTGACGACGTCGAGGGCGCGCTTGGCGAAGGCCCTGGCCTGCGCGCCGGTGAGCCGGACCCGCAGCATCGGGGGCCCGTTCTCCTCGTCCTGGAGCAGCCGCTCCTCGGCCTCCGCGAGGTCCTCGTCGGTGTCGGCGTCCAGCTCGACGAGCGCCTGGGCCTCGACGATCATGCGCTGCTCCTCGCCGTCCCAGGCCAGGGCCATGGTGCCGACGCGGAACTCCTCCTCGATGGGGGCGTCCAGCGGAGCCGCGTCCGCGACCTCGGTGGGCGCCACGGCGGGGACGGCGGCGTTGCCGCCACTACGGCGTACGACCTCGTCGAGCAGCTCGTCCATGCGCTCGGCGAGCGCGGCGACCTGGGTCTTCTCCAGGACCACGCTGGTCACCCGGGGGCCGGCGGTGGCCTGGAGGAAGAACGTACGGCGCCCGGGCAGTCCGACCGTGCCGGCCACGAAGCGGTCCGGCGGGTCGTAGAGGAATACCTGACGGGACACGTCCTGTCTCCATTGGAATCGAGAGTGCGTGAAACGAGAGTGCGGTGATCGGGGTTGCGTGGAGGTTCGTGCGTGCACGCGGATGGGTGGATCGCTTCACCCTACTGCGGCCGACGATCACGGTGCGCCCGCACCACCCCCGACCGGTGCGTCTTCTCCCGGGGGTTCCTCGCGTGGGGCAAGGGAGGCGAAATCCCCGGTGTCGCCGAGACGAACGAGAAAGGGCCTGAGGCGGGTGTAGCGGATCGCCGTGATGGAACACGGTTCGACGGAGATCCGCTGGAACAGGTCGAGATGAAGGCCGAGGGCGTCCGCGACGAGGGACTTGATGATGTCGCCGTGCGAGCACATGAGGTACACGGCGTCGGCGCCGTGCTCGTGCTCCACGCGCGCGTTCCACTCGCGTACGGCCTCGGCGGCGCGGGTCTGCATCGCCCGCATGGACTCCCCGCCGGGGAACGCGGCCGCCGACGGGTGGGCCTGCACCACCTGCATCAGCGGCTCGTCCTTGAGCTCGGCGAGCTTGCGGCCGGACCAGTCGCCGTAGTGGCACTCCCCGATCCGCTCGTCGGTGTGCGCGCGCAGTCCCGGCCGGGCGTCGAGGAGGGGCTGGATCGTCTCCTGGCAGCGCT
This sequence comes from Streptomyces sp. NPDC025638, assembly GCF_055558775.1. Lineage (NCBI taxonomy): Bacteria > Bacillati > Actinomycetota > Actinomycetes > Kitasatosporales > Streptomycetaceae > Streptomyces > Streptomyces sp. NPDC025638. Next base: position 256,918 of record NZ_JBVHLX010000008.1, read on the forward strand.
GCAGCGGGCTGGTGACGACCTCGGCTACCGGCAGTTCGGCCAGCCGCCCGGGCAGCGCCGCGGCCTGGGCGGCCCCGCGCTCGTCGAGGGCGACACCCGGCGTCCAGCCGGCGAGCACGCCCGCGGTGTTGGCGGTGGACCGTCCGTGCCTTACGAGGATCAGGGTGGGCATGCGGCCCAGCGTAGGCGCACACCGGGGTGCGCAGACGGGCGGACGAAGGGAGAATACGCTCCGTGATCGTCGACTGCGCCATCTACCGCGACGGGCACCGGATGGAGGGTCCCGACGACTTCTCCGACGCCCTCGCCGAGGCGCGTGCCCGGGGTGACAGCTTCCTCTGGATCGGCCTGTACGAGCCGACGGAGAACGAGTTCGACCTGGTCACCGAGGAGTTCGGGCTCCATCCGCTGGCCGTGGAGGACGCCCTGAAGGCACACCAGCGGCCCAAGCTGGAGGTGTACGACGACTCGCTGTTCGTGGTGCTGAAGCCGGTGACGTACGAGCCGAAGAGCGACCGGGTGACCTCCGGCGAGCTGATGCTCTTCCTCGGCGACTCGTTCGTGGTGACCGTGCGCCACGGCGAGGGCTCGCCTCTCGGGACGATCCGGCGGCATCTGGAGGAGCAGCACGAGATGCTGCGGCACGGTACGACTGGGGTGCTGTACTCGATCGCCGACGCGATCGTGGACCACTATCTGGAGGTGGCCACCGAACTGGGCACCGATCTGGAGGAGTTGGAGGCCGAGGTGTTCTCGCCGTCGTTCGGCGGCTCGCGGCACACGGCGTCGCGGATCTACGCCTTCAAGCGGCAGGTCCTGGAGTTCCGCCGGGCGACGGTGCCGCTCGCGGTGGCGATGGGCAGGCTCGCGGGCGTGGGCGCCTCCGGCACGGCGGTGCCGTTCGTGCACGAGAAGGCGCGCCCGTTCTTCCGGGACGTCAATGACCACCTCACCCGGGTGAACGAGTCGGTGGAGGGTCTGGACCGGCTGGTGTCGGACGTCCTGTCGGCGTATCTGGCGCAGATGAGCGTCCGACAGAACGACGACATGCGGAAGATCTCGGCGTGGGCGGCGATGGCCGCGATCCCCACGATGATCGCGGGGATCTACGGCATGAACTTCGACCACATGCCCGAGCTGCACTGGCTGTGGTCGTATCCGGCGGTGATCGTGGCGGTGATCGCGCTGGAGGTCGTGCTGTACCGCCTGTTCAAGCGGCGCGGCTGGCTGTGACGCGGTCTCAGGCGAACTCGGCGGCGGTGGTCGCGGGTCCGCCGAGGGCGTTGCGCCGCTCGGGCATCCGCAGGGACACCATGCGCCGCCAACCCGCGAGCCGCTCCCACGCGTAGACGGCGTGGATGCCGGCCGCGAGCACCAGGGACCTGGACCTCGGCCAGCGCAGGATGCGCCCCATGCGGGCCATGACCGCGAGGCTGACGTCCCGGTAGATCCGGATCTCGGCCAGGGCGCACTCGCGCAGGGTGCGCTGGATGGCGCGGCCGTGGCCGGCGCGGGCGAAGCGGAGCAGTTCCTCGTGGCAGTAGGCGAGGTGGTTGTCCTCGTCCTGGGAGATCATCCGCACCGCGCGGCCGATGTCCGGGTGGTCGGCGAAGTGCTTGCGCAGCAGTTCCATCTGCTCGGATGCCCGCTGCTCGGTGACCCGGCTGTGGGCGAGGTAGGTGACGATGTCCTGCACGGTCAGCGGCCGGTCGGCGGTGAGCTTCTCGTGGGCGAGGCCGATGCCGTGCCCTTCGAGGAGCATGGTGTAGTCGGTGTCGGGCGGGACGGGGACGGGTCGCAGTCCGCGCTTCTTCATCAGGGCGTTGAAGATCCGCCCGTGCTTGTCCTCGTCCGCGCCGTGGCGGGCGATCTTGGGGGCGAGTTCGCGTTCGGTCTGCGGTACCAGCGCGGCGATCCGCGCGTTCTCCCAGCCGCCCTGGGACTCCCCGCTGGCCGCGATGGAGCAGAAGAGCCGGAAGGACTCGTCGTTGTCGAGGATCTCCTGGAACAGACTCTTGGCCGAAAGCATGGTGGGCACCTCTCCGCAGGACGTGCGGATTCCGCATATTTCGGCAGGTTCCGCAAAGAACGAGTCAATTGCGGCACCGGAGGCGTTGCAACAGCTGCGTCGGACAAGTGCGCCGAAAGAAGGAGCACCGGTGTCGTACCGGGGGCGTAACCGCCGGGGGCCCGGGCGCGTTGTTCCCCGTGACGGCCGTGGCGGGGAAGACCCCCGAGCCCCCACCACGGCCGCTGAAAGTCCCCTTCGGGCGTTACGCTCTCTTTACGTCCACTTTACCCCCGCATGGCATTTCCTCGCCGGTCGGCCTCACACCAGTCCGGCGCGCTCGGCGGCCTCGCTGCCGGCGCGGAGGGAGGCGATCCGCTCGTCGAGCGTGAAGCCCGCGGGAGCGAGGGTGAGGGTGGTCACCCCGGCCTCGGCGTAGGCCTTCATGCGGTCGGCGATGCGGTCCACGGAGCCGAGCAGCGTGGTCTGGTCGATCAGCTCGTGCGGTACGGCGGCCGCGGCGCCCTGCTTGTCGCCGGACAGGTACTTGTCCTGGACCTCGGCGGCTTCCTTCTCGTAGCCCATGCGCTGGGCGAGCTGGTTGTAGAAGTTCTGCTTGCGGCTGCCCATGCCGCCGACGTATAGCGCGGTGTAGGGGCGGAAGGTGTCGGCGAGCCGGGTCACGTCCTTGTCGTCGCCGACGGCCAGCGGGAGGGTGGGGCAGACGTCGAACCCGTCGAGGGTCAGGCCCGCCTTCTCCCGGCCCGCACGCAGGTACTTCATGGCGGTGTCCTCGAGGTGCTCGGCCGAGGGGAAGATCAGCAGCGCGCCGTCGGCGATCTCACCGGTCTGCTCCAGGTTCTTGGGGCCGATGGCGGCGATGTAGAGCGGGATGTGCTCGCGCTGCGGATGGACGGTCAGCTTGATCGGCTTGCCGGGGCCGCCGGGCAGCGGCAGCGTCCAGTGCTCGCCCTCGTACGACAGCCGCTCGCGCGTCATGGCCTTGCGCACGATCTCGACGTACTCCCGCGTCCGCGCCAGCGGCTTGTCGAACTTGACGCCGTACCAGCCCTCGGAGACCTGCGGCCCGGAGACACCGAGGCCGAGCCGGAAGCGTCCCCCGGAGAGCGAGTCGAGCGTCGCGGCGGTCATCGCGGTCATCGCGGGCTGGCGGGCGGGGATCTGCATGATGGCGGAGCCCACGTCGATGCGCTCGGTGCGCGCGGCGACGAAGGAGAGCACCGTGGGCGCGTCGGATCCATAGGCCTCCGCGGCCCAGCACACGGCATACCCGAGCCGGTCCGCCTCCTGGGCCACGGCGAGGTTGTCCGCGTCCATTCCGGCACCCCAGTAGCCGAGGTTGATCCCGAGCTGCATGAGCGCATCCCCTTACTGATCAGTAATGTCCCTGTGCCGGAGACACTAGCGCGGCGGGCCTTCCGTCGGCAGAGGGTGCCGCCTTCGGTGGGCGCGGCGGCCGGCCCGGCCCCGGTCCGCGCGCGGAAATCGGTTGTCCACAGGCAACCCAATCCATCACCTCTGGCCAGTAATCTCGGCGTTCATGGAGCAGAGGCATCTCGGCCGGACCGGCCTGCGCGTGTCCCGGATCGGGCTCGGCACCCTCACCTGGGGCCGGGACACCGACGAGCACGACGCCGCGGACATGCTGAAGGCGTTCTGGGAGGCGGGCGGGACCCTCGTCGACACCGCGGACGTGTACGGCGACGGAGAGGCCGAGTATCTGCTCGGACAGCTCATAGAAGGGCTCGTGCCGCGCCGGGACCTGGTCATCTCGACGAAGGCGGGGAGCGTTCCGGACCCGGACCGACGCTTCGACGGCTCGCGCGGTCATCTGCTCGCCGCGCTGGACGCCTCCCTCGCCCGCCTCGGCACGGACCACGTCGACATCTGGCACGTGCACGCCTTCGACCCGGACACCCCGATGGAGGAGACCCTCCAGGCCCTCGACCTCGCGGTGAGCAGCGGCCGGGCCCGCTATGCCGGAGTCTCCAACTTCTGCGGCTGGCAGCTCGCCAAGGCGGCGACCTGGCAGCTCGCGGCCCCGGGCACGCGCACCCGGCTGGCCAGCACACAGATGGAGTACTCGCTGCTCCAGCGCGGCGTGGAACGCGAGGTACTGCCCGCCGCCCTCGACCTGGGGGTCGGTCTGCTGCCCTCCTCGCCGCTCGGCCGCGGTGTGCTGACCGGCAAGTACCGCCACGCCACTCCCCCGGACTCGCGCGGTGCCTCGGAGCATCTGGCGCCCTTCGTGGCTCCGTATCTCGACGACACGGCGACCCGCATCGTGGACGCGGTGACGACGGCGGCGGACGGGCTGGCGGTGACTCCGCTCCAGGTGGCCCTCGCGTGGGTGCGCGACCGGCCCGGCGTGGCCGCCCCGATCATCGGCGTGCGCAACGCACAGCAGCTCACGGCGGCATTGTCAGTGGAGGCCCTTAGTCTTCCTGACGAGATCTGCCGGGCGCTGGACGATGTGTCGGCGCCCCTGCACCGCTATCCCGATCACGACTGGAGCACGCTGTGAGTACGGAGCCGGAGACCCCGGACGAAGCCGAGCCGGGGCCCCCGGAGGTCCCGGACGCCGCGGAGAGCGGCACCGCCGCCGGCCCGTCGGCCTCGGATGCCGGGGCGGAGGCCCGGCCCGATCGGGCGGAGACCGCCGCCGCGCCCGAACGGTCCGAGGCGGAAGCCGAGTTGGCGGCCCAACAGGTCGAACGGGAGCGGATCGAGCGCCGCAAGGCCGAGAAGAAGGGGCCGGTCGCCGCCGGCACCAAGCTCAGCGGCAAGGCGGCCGATCTGCTCGCGGCCGTACGGGCGGTGGAGAGCGGTGAGAAGCCGGCGTCCACGGTCTTCGCCGAACCGGCCCCCGCCCCGCGCAGACCGGCGTCGCCGGAGTCCGCGCGCCGACCGCGGCCCGCGGCACAGGCAGCCGGTCAGGCTCCCGCACTCACCGCGCCCGACCCTGCCCCTGCCCCTGCCCCGGAAGCCGTCGACGCCGTACGCCGTGTCCTGACCGAGGGCGGCGCGCCCGACGCCCTCGCGCCTCAGGTCGCGGCGGCCCTCGGCGAAGGCGCGGACACACAGCTGCGGGACGACCCGTGGCAGCTCCTGAAGGTCACCGGGGTGCGGCCCGAGCAGGCCGACGGGTTCGCGCGGGCACTGCTCGGCACGGAGTGCGGCCCGGACGACGAGCGGCGCGCCCGTGCGATGACCGGCTGGCTCCTTGAGCAGGCTGCCCTGGCCGGGCACACCGCCCTGGAGCTGCCCGTGCTCACCGCGGCGCTGGCCCAGCGGGGTGTGCCGGATCCGGACGCCGCCGTGCAGAGCGCCCTCGCGGAGGGTGAGGCCCTGGTCTTCCAGGACGCCCTCGACGAGCCGGGAGCCCCGGTCCGGCCGGAACCCCGGGAGGACGACGAGGAGGAGGACGGCGAGGAGCGGCCCGTCCGTGTCCTGGTCGGCCTGGAGCGGTACGCACTCGCCGAGGAGAGCCTCGCCGACGGCCTGGCCCGTCTGCTCAACTCCGTGCCCAAGGAGGACGGTCCGGGCGAGGCCCGGGAGCGGGCCGCCAGCGCTGCCGGGGGCTCCGCGGGCGAGCTGATCCGGGCGGTCGCGGCGCACGGGCTGGTGCTGCACACCGGCGGACACGCGTCTCTCGCCGACCCGGCACGCCTGCTGCACGAGGCGCCCGGTATCGGGCTGCGCGCCTGGGCGGTGACGCACACCGACGGCGGCCGGGACGACTTCACGGCCCTGGCGGCCGGGTTCGGCGAGCAGGACGGACCGTCCGGCGGCGGGACGGCCACCGTGGCGGGGCTGCTGTCCGGCGCCGAGGGCCCCGGGCGGGACGCGGACGGTGCGCTCGACCTCGACCTGCTGATCGTGCTGGACGCGCCCCAGTTGGACGTGGAGACGGCGGCCCTGCTCGTCGAGTCGCTGCCGGACGGCGCCCGGCTGGTCCTGGCCGGGGATCCCGCCGTGCTCTGGTCGGCCGGGCCCGGGCGGGTGTTCGCGGACCTGCTGGCGGCGCGGGTGTGCCCGCAGGTCGCCTCGCGCGTGCCCGATCCCGGCCCCCTCGGCGAACTGGTCTCCGGCATCGGCGTCGGCGAGCTCCACCAGGTCGAGGCGCCCGGCAAGGAGCTCGTCATCGTGCCGGTGCGGGACGCGGGCGAGGCGGTGCACCGGACCGTGCAGTTGGTCGCGGACTCCGTGCCGCGGGCCATCGGCGTACCGGCCGAGCACACCGTGGTGATCACCCCGGGGCACGGCGGAGCCGCGGGCACCCGTGCACTCAACACGGCGCTCAAGGAACGGCTCAACCCGGGCCCGGGCCGGTTCGGCGGCTTCGACCCGGGTGACCGGATCGCCTACTCCCCCGCGCCGGGGCGCACCTTGCCGGGCCTGGTGGTGAAGGCCGACGCCGACGGGCTGCACCTGTCGTGCTCGGGCGCCCCCGTGGTCGTACCGAGGGAGCGCGTGGAGCAGTCCGTGCGCCATGGGTGGGCGCTGACCGCGCACCAGGCCGTGGGGGGCCGCTGGCCCGCGGTGGTCGTGGTGCTGCCCGGTGACGCCGCACAGGCTCTGAGCCGGCCCTGGGTGTACACGGCGTTCAGCCGGGCGGCCCGCCATCTGTCCGTGGTCCACGGTGTGGAGCAGGCGCTGCCGAGGGCGGTCGCCGAGACCCTGGCCAAGCCGCGCACGACCCGGCTGCCGGCCCTGCTGAAGGCCCAGGTCCCGGCGTCCGGCTGAGCTCTCCGGCGGTGCCGGACCGGCCTCGGCGTCGGTCCGGCACCGCTCCGTGCGTCAGCGATCCACGATCGGTCACGCACGGGGCGAGGATCGACGGATCAGCGATCCGCGTCCAACGGCTCCAAGTCCTCGTCGCCGTCCAGGTCGAGCTCGTCCTCCAGACCGTCGTCCCCGGTCATGTCGTCGATCTCGTCGTCGATCTCGTCGTCGAAGACCGCGCTGACGTCGAAGCGGCAGACCACCCGCTGCGGGTCGACCTGCTCGAAGGGCGCCTCCAGCCACTCGCCGGGGTCGGTGGGGTCGTCCGCGGCGGTCACCCACAGCGTGGCGTCGCCCTCCTCCAGCCCGAACTCCTTGTGCCGGGAGGCGATCTCGTCCGGTTCGAACTCCCCGAACAGGACCCCCAGCGCCCCGTGCACCGTGCCGGAGGTCTCCGTGTCCGCGCCGTCCCCGTACTCCACCGCCTCGACCCGCTCGGCCTGCGCGAGCAGTCGCTGTGGTTCCGCGACGGAGTAGTCGCGGCGGATCAGCACACTGATCGCGCTCGGTTCCTCGGGGCCCGCGTACGGCGGCAGCGTGTCTTCCGTACCGGGGATCTCGAAGGGCGTGACCTCGTCATAGCGGTCGTAGAGCAGCTCGTCGTACGCCTCGGCGGCCGCGGCCAGCTCGTTGAACGCCTCGTAGACACCGGGGTCGTCCTCCCCCGACCTGCGTTCGACCGCAGCCAGGTGACGGTCGAGCGCGGTCTTGACCGCCTCGGCGGCGGCGCGTACCTCGGCAGCGGTGGGCTGCGCAGCATCAGACATAGTGCAGACGCTATCCGTACCGGGCCCCAGCCCGCACAATAGATGCGATGCCGGAATACGAATTTGTCGACGTGTACGTACCGCGCGGGGTCTCCCGCAAGGAGGCGACGCGTCTGCTGACGGACCATGCCGAGTACGGACACTGGGAGTTGGACCGACTGAGCCTGATGCGCGACGGCAGCCGCAAGGTGCGGTTGCGCCGGCGGATCATTCGCCAGGTGCGCGCCACGTGGTGAGCCGGGGCACCTGAACGGAGCGGGCCCCGCTTCGGCGGGGCCCGCTCCGTTTTCCCGGGTTCCGGTCCTGTCCCGTGCCCGTGCGCTATGCCGAGGCGCGGGCCTTGCGGTACATCACGGCCCCGGCGAGCAGGGCCCCCGCGCCCACCGGCAGCACGATGCCGATCGGCAGGTCACTACCGGTGTGGGCGAGCTGCGCGGCGCCGGAGGGCAGCTGGGCGACGACGGAACTCGCCCCTTGCGGGCCGCGGTGCGAGGAGCCGCCGGGGGTGCCGTGGCCCTTGGAGGGCGGTGTGCCCGGGTGACCGGGCGTTCCGGGGTGGCCCGGGTGACCGGGCGTACCCGGCTGACCGGGGTTGCCGGGCTGACCGGGCGGCGGCGTACCGTGGCCGCCCCCTGGAGGCGTTCCATGGCCCCCGCCGGGCGGCTGGCTGGGGTGTCCGCCCCCGGAGCCGCCGTTGGCGCAGTCGTTGCCCATGGCGGCGTTGCCGGCCCCCACGACATTGACGCTGTTGCCGCACACATTGACCGGCACGTCGATCGGCGCCTGCACGGTGTTGCCCGAGCCGACGCCGGGCGAGCCCGAGGTGTGTCCGCCCGCGTGCGAGCCGCCGTGATCACCGGAGCCGCCCTGGTCGGCGCACTTGTTGCCCACGGACGGGTTGAGGAGCCCGACGACGTTCACGGTGTTGCCGCAGATGTTCACCGGCACATGCACCGGTGCCTGCACGGTGTTGCCGGACAGCACGCCCGGCGAGTTCGAAGCGGTGCCGCTCGCGCCCGAGTCGGCGTGGGCGTAGCCGCCCGCCGCGGCGAGAACTCCGGTGGCCGCAGCCACGGTCATCAGTCCCTTGCGGGTACCCAGTCGCATTGGTGATTCCCCCCTGCCTTCGTTCCTGCTACGAATTTCCTGCGCTGAATTCGTACGGCGAATCCTCCGGTGAATTCAGCGTGAAAAGACCGTTCGGCCCCGGAGCGCAAGGCGCGCGCTCCGGGGCCGACGGAAGGACGCCCCTCGGGGAGTCGTCGTCAGTGGTTGACGCAGGTGTTGCCGAAGGCGGGGTTCAGCAGCCCGATCACCGAGATCGTGTTGCCGCAGACGTTCACCGGGACGTGCACCGGCACCTGGACAACGTTGCCGGAAACGACACCCGGGGAGTGCACGGCGGCACCCTGGGCACCGGAGTCGGCGACGGCGAGGCCCGCGCCAGCGAGCACCAGACCACCAGTGGCAGCCGCAGCAGCGACGACCTTCTTGAGCATTGTTCCTCCTTGTTGGCAAAGCGATCCCAAGTAGCTGATCGCATCACCAGTAACGAGGAGGGAGTAATGGAGCTACGAACCTATGGTCACATTCACTCTTCTCAGTCACCTCCGTACAGGTGGCCGATTATCAAAGTCGCCGGGTGATTCGTTTCGGCGGGCTTTCAGGACGCGTCGATGAACCGGTCGAGCACCCGCACACCGAACTGCAGCCCGTCCACCGGCACCCGCTCGTCGACGCCGTGGAACATGCCCGCGAAGTCCAGCTCCGGCGGCAGCTTCAGCGGCGCGAAGCCGAAGCCGCGGATGCCGAGGTCGTCGAAGGACTTGGCGTCCGTACCGCCCGAGAGCATGTACGGGACGGCCTTGGCGGCCGGGTCCTCGGCGAGCAGCGCGGACTGCATGGCCTCGACGAGCGCCCCGTCGAAGGTGGTCTCCAGGGCCTTGTCGGAGTGCACGTCCGCGCGCTTGACCTTCGGGCCGAGGATCCGGTCGAGGTCGGCGAGGAACTCCTCCTCGAACCCGGGCAGGAACCGGCCGTCGATATTGGCGGTGGCCTCGCCCGGGATGACGTTGACCTTGTAGCCGGCGTTCAGCTGCGTGGGGTTGGCCGTGTTGCTCAGGGTCGCGCCGATGAGCTTGGCGATGCCGCCCAGCTTGGCGAGGGTCGACTCCATGTCCTCCGGGTCGAGCTCGGTGCCGAGCGCGTCGCCGAGTTCGTCGAGGAAGGCACGGGTCGTCTTGGTGACCCGCACCGGGAACTTGTGCCGCCCCACGCGCGCGACCGCCTCGGACAGCTCGGTGATCGCGTTGTCCCGGTGGATCATCGACCCGTGCCCGGCCGTGCCGGCCACGGTCAGCTTCATCCAGTGCATGCCCTTCTCGGCCGTCTGGATCAGATAGAGGCGCCGCTGCTCGTTCACGGTGAACGAGAACCCGCCGACCTCGCTGATGGCCTCGGTGACGCCGTCGAAGAGGTCGGGATGGTTGTCGACCAGCCACCGGGCGCCGTACGTGCCGCCCGCCTCCTCGTCCGCGAGGAAGGCGAGCACGATGTCCCGGGGCGGCCGACGCCCGCCGCGCAGCCGGTCGCGCACCACGGCGAGCGTCATGGCGTCCATGTCCTTCATGTCGACGGCACCGCGCCCCCACACGCATCCGTCCGTGACCTCGCCGGAGAACGGGTGGTGGGTCCAGTCGTCGGCATTGGCCGGTACGACGTCGAGGTGGCCGTGGATCAGCAGCGCGGGCCGCGACGGGTCCTCGCCCTCGATACGGGCCACGGTCGAGGCACGCCCCGGGTGCGACTCGAAGATCCTCGGTTCGAGACCCACCTCGGCGAGCTTCTCGGCCACGTACTCGGCGGCCTTGCGCTCGCCGGGGCCGGAGTGGTCTCCGTAGTTGCTGGTGTCGATCTGGATCAGCTCGCGGCAGAGGTCCACGACCTCGTCCTCGCCGGTGACGCCTCTGGCCGTGTCCGTCTCGCTCACGCCGATTCCTCCCACTGTCACTGCTGGTCGGTCCCTCTCATCCTCCCTCTCCCCCGCGTCCGCCCCAAGACCGGACCCGGTCCGTCACAGGCCGTTCACGCTGCCACGGGCCCGGGGACGGGGCGTGATCGGCCCCCCCGAAAGCCTGGTAATGTTTCCTTCGTCGCCGCGAGGGAAACCCCGCACGACAGACACCTTGTCCGGGTGGCGGAATGGCAGACGCGCTAGCTTGAGGTGCTAGTGCCCTTTATCGGGCGTGGGGGTTCAAGTCCCCCCTCGGACACCAGTGAGGGCCTCTGCTCAGCAGGGGCCCTCGGGCTTTCCCTCCGACGGTTCCTGACGGTCCGTCATCCGCACGGGCGCACCCCACGGCCGGTCAACTGGGCGGTGCGTGGCGCCAGTTCTGCATGCCGTCTGCACGGATGTGGGCCATCTCTCGTCTCCCCCACGGATCTCCAGGTCACAGGCGTGCGCCCGCGCCCACGGCCTCCCCCGGACGGCTGCCCCAAGTGGCCGGACGAAGGGGTGGAGCATAGCGTCGTACTAATATTTCCGGCTTGTTACCGAGCTGGAGCCGGACAACCCCAGGCAGACCTGCGGGCCCGCCAGCGCCCCGGAGGCTTCCGGGAACTAGACGCGAGGACCGGATGGCAGCCATTCAGGAGGGCAGCGCCCTCGGCCTGCTCGACGAGGAAATCCGCGAGCAGTTCGGCGACACGGCACGCTTCTCCGCGGGAGCGGCCGCCTCGCCGCGGACGCTCGTCGACGTGTTCGACGCATCCGTACGGTCGTACCCGGACGAGCTCGCCCTGGACGACGGGACGACGCGCTTCACCTACCGGGCCCTGGCCGTCGAGGTGGAGCGACTGCGGCTGCGGCTCGCGGACGCGGGCGTCGGGCTCGGGGACCGGGTGGGCGTGCGGGTGCCGTCCGGGACCAATGAGCTGTACGTCGCCGTCCTGGCCGTGCTCGCGGCCGGTGCCGCCTACGTTCCCGTCGACGCCGAGGACCCCGACGAGCGGGCCGAGCTGGTGTTCGGGGAGGCGCAGGTGCGGGCCGTGATCGGGGCCGGGCACCGGATCAGTGTCGACGGCACGTCGGAGGTCCCGGCCGCCCGCCCCGGCATCGAGCACGACGCCTGGATCATCTTCACCTCCGGGTCCACCGGCAAGCCCAAGGGCGTTGCCGTCACGCACCGCAGCGCCGCCGCGTTCGTGGACGCCGAGGCGGCCCTGTTCCTCGTCGAGGAGCCCATCGGGCCCGGGGACCGGGTCATGGCGGGGCTGTCGGTCGCCTTCGACGCGTCCTGCGAGGAGATGTGGCTGGCCTGGCGGTACGGCGCCTGTCTGGTGCCCGTGCCCCGCTCGCAGGTCAGAAGCGGTGCCGACCTCGGTCCCTGGCTGGTCGAGCAGGAGATCACCCTCGTGTCCACGGTGCCGACGCTGGCCGCGCTGTGGGAGCCGGAGACCCTCAACGACGTACGTCTGCTGATCTTCGGCGGTGAGGCCTGCCCGCCCGAGCTGGTGCAGCGGCTGGTCACGGAGGGGCGCGAGGTGTGGAACACCTACGGGCCCACCGAGGCGACCGTCGTGGCGTGTGCGGCGCTGATGACCGGTGAGGAGCCGGTGCGGATCGGGCTGCCGCTGGGCGGCTGGGAACTGGCGGTCGTCGACGAGGCCGGGGAGCCCGTGCCCATGGGCGGCAGCGGGCAGCTGGTCATCGGCGGGGTCGGGCTCGCGCGGTATCTCGACGCCGAGAAGGACGCGGAGAAGTACGCGCCGCTCCAGTCGCTGGGCTGGGAGCGCGCGTACCGCAGCGGTGACCTGGTCAGGGCCGATCCCGAAGGGCTGATCTTCCTGGGGCGGGCCGACGAGCAGATCAAGCTCGGCGGGCGCCGTCTCGAGCTCGGTGAGGTGGACGCCGCGCTCCAGGCGCTCCCGGGCGTCGCGGGGGCCGCGGCCGCCGTGCGCACCGCCCGCGGCGGCAACCAGCTCCTTGTCGGCTATGTCGTCACCCAGGACGGCTGGGACCACGCGGCCGCCGTCGAGAAGCTCCGGGCCGAGCTGCCCGCCGCCCTGGTGCCGCTGCTCGCGCCGGTCGGTGAACTGCCGACCCGGACGTCCGGGAAGGTCGACCGGGACGCCCTGCCGTGGCCCCTGGAGGGCCTGGAGACCGGCGGGAAGGCCGAGCAGCTCTACGGCACCGAGGCCTGGCTCGCCGAGCAGTGGACGGAAGTCCTCGGCATCCCGGTGAGCAGCGCCGGTGACGACTTCTTCGCAATCGGCGGCGGCAGCCTGGCCGCCGCCCAGCTCACCACCCGGCTGCGCACCCGCTACCCGAGCGCCGCCGTCCTCGACATCTACCAGCAGCCCACCCTGCGCAAGCTGGCCCGGCGCCTGGAGGCGTCCGCGCACGACGACAGCGCGCGGCGGACGGTCGCGCCGGTCCCGGTGCGCGCCCAGATCATCCAGCTTCTCCTGCTCGTCCCCCTGTACACCCTGCTCGGGCTGCGCTGGACAGTGGCCCTGGCCGCGCTCGGGAACCTGCTGCCCGGCTACTCCTGGCTGCCGACCGCACCCTGGTGGCTGATCGCGGCGGGCGCCGTGCTGTTCTTCAGCCCGCCCGGACGGCTCGCGCTCGCCGCGGGCGGGGCGCGGCTGCTGCTGCGGGGCGTGCGGCCCGGCCGGTATCCGCGCGGCGGGAGCGTGCATCTGCGGCTGTGGGCCGCCGAGCGGCTGGCCGAGTTCAGCGGGGCGATCACGCTGACCGGATCGTGGCTGGAACGGTACGCGCGGGCGCTGGGCGCCAAGGTCGGCCAGGACGTGGATCTGCACTCGCTGCCCCCGGTCACCGGCATGCTCAAGCTGGGGCGGGGTGCCGCCGTGGAGTCCGAGGTGGACCTGTCCGGGTACTGGCTGGACGGGGACCGGCTGGAGATCGGGCCGGTGAAGGTGGGTGCGCACGCCGTCGTCGGGACGCGCAGCATGCTCTTCCCGGGCGCGCGGGTCGGCAAGCGGGCCGAGGTGGCGCCCGGTTCGGCCGTCACCGGGCAGATTCCCACCGGTCAGCGGTGGGCCGGCGCGCCCGCGGTCAAGCTCGGCAAGGCCAAGCGCAACTGGCCCAAGGAGCGGCCGCAGCGGGGCACGTACTGGCGGGTGATGTACGGCGTGACGGGCGTAGCGCTGAGCGCCCTGCCGGTGTCGGCGGCGGTGGCGGCGCTGCTGGTCGCCGGTGTGTTCGTGACGCCCGGGGCGGGACTCGGCCAGGCCCTGCGGGGAGCCGCGCTCGCGCTCGTCCCGGCCACGCTGGCCTACGGGCTGGTGTACGCGCTGAAGATCCTGCTCGCCGTACGGCTGCTCAGTGTGGGTCTGCGCGAGGGCACGCATCCGACGCACAGCCGGATCGGCTGGCAGGCGTGGACCGTCACTCAGCTGATGGACCGGTCCCGGGAGACGCTGTTCCCGCTGTACGCGGGCCTGGTGACGCCGGTGTGGCTGCGGCTGCTCGGGATGCGGATCGGTCGGGGCGCCGAGGTGTCCACCGTGCTCGCCCTGCCGAGCCTGACCACCGTCGGCGACGGGGCCTTCCTGGCGGACGACACGCTGACGGCGCCGTACGAGCTCGGCGGTGGCTGGGTGCGGATCGGGCGCGCGGAGATCGGGCGGCGGGCGTTCCTCGGGAACTCCGGGATGACCGCGCCGGGGCGGAGCGTGCCGGACGGCGGTCTGGTCGGCGTGCTGTCGGCGACGCCGAAGAAGGCCAAGAAGGGCACCTCGTACCTCGGGCTGCCGCCGGTGAAGCTGCCGCGCAGCGCGAACGACGGCGACCAGAGCCGTACGTACGACCCGCCGGCCCGGCTGCTGTGGGGGCGCGGGCTGGTGGAGCTGTGCCGGATCGTGCCGGTGTTCTGCTCGGCGGCGCTGGCCGTGCTGACGGTGGCGGCGCTGTGCGCGCTGGGGGCGTGGGCCCCGCTGCTGTCGGGTCTCGTGCTGCTCGCGGCCGGGGCGACGGCGGCGGTCGTGTCGATCGTGGCGAAGTGGCTGCTGGTGGGGCGGCACCGCAGCGGGGAGCATCCGCTGTGGAGCTCCTTCGTGTGGCGCAACGAGCTGGCGGACACGTTCGTCGAGGTCGTGGCCGTGCCGTGGCTGGCCGGGTCGGTGCCGGGCACTCCGCTGATGACGGCATGGCTGCGGGGGCTCGGCGCCCGGGTCGGCAGGGGCGTGTGGGTGGAGAGCTACTGGCTGCCGGAGACGGACCTGGTGACCCTGGAGGACGCCGCCACCGTGAACCGTGGCTGTGTGCTCCAGACGCACCTCTTCCACGACCGGATCTTGCGGACGGATACTGTTGTTCTCCGTGAGGGCGCCACGCTGGGCCCTGGCGGGATCGTGCTGCCCGGCAGCACGGTCGGGGCCCGTACGACGCTGGGTCCCGCGTCGCTCGTCATGGCCGCGGAGTCCGTCCCGGACGACACCCGCTGGCTCGGCAACCCGATCGAGGCATGGCGGCCCTGAACGCGGGCCACTCGGCGCCGGTGGGCGGTGCACCGGTGGAGCGGAGTGGCGGCACAGTGCAGGGAGCGAACGCGGCAGTGGCAGTTCAGCAGTCAGTGGGCCGGGACCCGTACTTCCCGGACAACGGTGATCCCCGCTACCGGGTGCATCGCTACGAACTCACGCTGGACTACCGTCCCGGCCCCAACCGGCTGGCGGGGACGGTCCGGATCAACGCCATCGCGGGGCGCTCGACGCTCACCGAATTCCAGTTGAACCTGGCCGACTTCAAGATCGGCCGGGTGCGGGTGGACGGCCGGCAGCCGCACTACACGCACCGCGCGGGCCGGCTGCGGATCCGTCCGGCGAAGCCGTTGCGGGCCGGGGCCGCCTTCACCGTCGAGGTGCACTGGTCGGGCAACCCCAGGCCGGTGCCCAGCCCCTGGGGCGGGATCGGCTGGGAGGAGCTGGACGACGGGGCGCTGGTGGCGAGCCAGCCGATCGGAGCGCCGTCCTGGTACCCGTGCAACGACCGGCCCGCCGACAAGGCGTCGTATCTCATCTCGGTGACCACGCCGTCGGCGTACTCGGTGGTCGCGGGCGGGCGTCTGCTGACCCGTACGACGAAGGCCTCGACGACCACCTGGGTGTACGAGCAGTCCGCGCCCACGTCGAGCTATCTGGTCGGGCTGGCGATCGGCAAGTACCAGACGGTGCTGCTGGGCGACCCGGGTCCGGGCGGGGTTCCGCAGCACGGGCACATCCCGGCGCAGTTGCTCCCGGAGTTCTCGCGGGACTTCGCGCGGCAGCCCGCGATGATGGAGTTGTTCCAGGAGCTGTTCGGGCCGTACCCGTTCGACGAGTACGCGGTCGCGGTGACCGAGGAGGAGCTCGATGTGCCCGTCGAGGCACAGGGGTTGTCGTTGTTCGGCGCCAACCACGTGGACGGGGCGCGGGGTTCGGAGCGGCTGATCGCGCACGAGCTGGCGCACCAGTGGTTCGGCAACTGCCTGTCCATCGCGGACTGGCGGCACATCTGGCTGAACGAGGGCTTCGCCAAGTACGCGGAATGGCTGTGGTCGGAGCGCTCGGGCGGCCGCAGCACGCAGCAACTCGCCGCGACGGCACACCGGTTGCTGTCCACGCTGCCGCAGGACCTCCGGCTGGCCGACCCGGGCCGCAAGTCGATGTTCGACGACCGGCTCTACGAGCGCGGCGGCCTGGCGATCCACGCGGTGCGCTGCGCGCTGGGCGACGACGCGTTCTTCCTGATGCTGCGCAGCTGGGTACGGCTGCACCGCAACGGGGTGGTGTCCACGCCGATGTTCACCACGCACGTGGCCCGCTTCGCGGACGAACCACTGGACGGCCTGTTCGAGGCCTGGCTGCACCGGGGGCCACTGCCGCCGCTACCGACGCCGGCCGCACCACGGGGGACGACGGACTCGGCCTGAGCTGGGGTGCGCTCCAACAGGGTTGCTGTCGCAGGGGGGTTGAGCAGTCATGGTGTCCCAGTGGGCTCGGGGGTCCGACGACTCCGGCACGTTCTGGCTCGAGGTCTTGGGGGAGACCGCACCGGTGCCGGTGCCGCTGGGGAGGCTGTTCAGCCCGGAGGCCGAACCGGCCGCGGAATGCCCGGCGTATCTGTACGTGTGGACCTTCGGGTACACGGGTGACATGCAGGTGGACACGCGCGTGACGCTGTTGTTCCCTTCCGTCGCCGGATGGCGGTGCAAGGACGTCCAGGCCGTCGTATATCACCTGCCGCCGGTGCAGAAGGAGCAGGAGTGGCGCACAGCTCTGGCCGAGGACGTACAGGCGCTGAGGCCGATGCTGGATGTCGCGGGCGAGGCCGTGACCGGGCTTCCCATGCTCGGCCACCTGGCCGCGGCCACGACGCATCTGCGGCTGCGCAGTGCCCCGCAGCTCCCAGAGGCCGGATGGTACGTCGAACGGACCCACCGCATGCTCGACGACGTGCTGTACCAGGGTGTCGAATGGGTGCTCCCGGCCCCGTTCGTGCGACAGATCGGCACCCGGGTCACCGGCGCCCTTCTGGTGCAGTTCATCGAGGCGGCGCCCGCACAGGAGGACACGTCCCCGGCGGGAGCCGGACACCCGGGCATCGTGGCCTGTGCACGGCTGGGGACCCGTCCGGAGGGCCCCGAGGCCCGTGCCGGTCTGCCGCTCTCCGACACGGCACAATAGGGGCCGTGTCCCGACGTGCCGCCCGTCCTGTGAAGTCCGTGTCCGTCTGCCCCTGTGGTCGGTCCGAGCCGTATGAGACGTGCTGCGGGCGGTATCACTGCGGTGGGGCGGCCGCGCCGACCGCCGAGGCGCTGATGCGGTCGCGGTACAGCGCCTTCGTGAAGGGGGACCGTGGGTATCTGCTGCGGACGTGGCATCCGCGTACCCGGCCGGCGCGGTTGGAGCTCGACCCGGCGATGATGTGGACCGGGCTCGAGGTGCTGGGCGCGACGGAGGGGTCGGCCTTCCACAGCACCGGGACCGTGACGTTCCGGGCGTCCTACCGGGGTGGCTCGCTGCACGAGCGGAGCCGGTTCGAGCGGGTCGACGGGGTGTGGGTGTATGTCGACGGGGAGTTCCTCGGCGAGTAGGCCCTACGGCGCGAGGATGTCCAGTTCCTGGAGGGCGCCCGTGGTGATCTCCCGGGTCAGCTGTTCGGCGCGGGCCGCGTCGCCCGCGCGCACCGCCTCCGCGACCTGGACGTGCAGGGTGACGGCGGCCGGGTCGGGGTCCTCGAACATGATCTCGTGGTGGGTACGGCCCGTGAGGACCTCGGCGACGACGTCCCCGAGGCGGGCGAACATCTCGTTGCCGGAGGCGGCGAGGATGACCCGGTGGAAGGCGATGTCGTGGACGAGGTAGCCCTCCAGCCTGTGGCCGCGTGAGTTGGCCACCATGCCGAGCGCGCACTCGGTGAGCTCGGCGCACTGCTCCGCCGTCGCGTTCTTCGCCGCGAGGCCCGCCGCGACCGGTTCGACCGCCGAGCGCAGCACCGTCAGCGAGCGCAACTGGTGCGGGCGGTCGGCGCCCGCCAGACGCCAGCGGATGACCTGCGGGTCGTAGACGTTCCACTCGGCCTTGGGGCGGACCGTCACGCCCACCCGGCGGCGGGACTCGACCAGGTGCATGGACTCCAGGACACGCACCGCCTCGCGCATCACCGACCGTGACACCTCGAAGTGCTGTGCCATCTCGTCCGTCCGCAGAACGCTGCCCGGCGGGTACTCGCCGGCAGTGATGGCGGGGCCGAGGGAGTCCAGTACATGGCCGTGCAGACCCCGGCCCGGTGTGCTCATGCACTCAGCGTACAGAGTGGATCACTGAGATAAAAAGTCAGACTTATACATCACACACTCTTGAATTCGTCGTACCTAATGCGTTTCAGTGAGGCCGACGCCGGATGTCGGACGCCGGCGTCGCTTGTCGAGGAAGACAGCGAGGCAGTGATGCGTACCCCGCACGTCGTCGTGGTGATGGGCGTCGCCGGCACGGGCAAGACCACGATCGGTCCCCTGCTCGCCGCCCGGCTCGGCGTCCCGTACGCCGAGGGCGACGACTTCCACCCGCAGGCCAACATCGACAAGATGTCGGCCGGGATCCCGCTCGGCGACGAGGACAGGTGGCCGTGGCTCGACGCCATCGGCGCCTGGGCGGACGGGCGGCGCGGGCTCGGCGGGGTGGTCAGCAGCTCGGCGCTGAAGCGGTCGTACCGCGACCGGCTCAGGGCGACGGCACCCGGCATCGTGTTCGTGCATCTCACGGGCGACCGGAAGCTCATCGAGGACCGGATGTCCCACCGGCAGGGGCACTTCATGCCGGCCGCGCTGCTGGACTCCCAGTTCGCCACGCTCCAGCCGCTCCAGCCGGACGAGGCGGGCGTCGCCGTGGATGTCTCCGGGTCCCCGGAGGAGATCACCGAGCGGGCCGCCAAGGCGCTGGACGCACTTCCCGACGCACCGCGGTAACACCCCGCGGCAGCACCTCCGCCGCACCGCGGCAGCACCCCCCACCGCAGCAACACCCCTCCCCCGTCCCCCGTATCTGCAAGGGAACCCCGTGACCAGACTCAGCGTCGAGATGCTGGCAGCGGACACCGTCGAGCCGATCACCTCGGCCGGCCACGCCCAGCTGGGCATCGCCGTGCTGGCCGGTATCGCCGTCATCGTCCTGCTCATCACCAAGTTCAAACTCCATGCCTTCCTGGCGCTGACCATCGGGTCGCTGGCGCTGGGCGCGTTCGCCGGGGCGCCGCTCGACAAGGCGATCGTCAGTTTCACCACCGGGCTCGGCACCACGGTCGCCGGCGTCGGTGTGCTCATCGCGCTGGGCGCGATCCTCGGCAAGCTGCTCGCCGACTCGGGCGGCGCGGACCAGATCGTCGACACGATCCTCGCCAGGGCGGGTGGCCGGGCGATGCCGTGGGCGATGGTGCTGATCGCCTCCGTGATCGGTCTGCCACTGTTCTTCGAGGTCGGCATCGTGCTGCTGATCCCGGTGGTCCTGATGGTCGCCAAGCGCGGCAACTACTCCCTGATGCGCATCGGCATCCCGGCGCTCGCGGGCCTGTCCGTGATGCACGGCCTGGTGCCGCCGCATCCCGGGCCGCTGGTCGCGATCGACGCGGTCAAGGCCAACCTGGGCGTCACGCTCGCGCTCGGCGTCCTCGTCGCGATACCCACCGTGATCATCGCCGGTCCGCTGTTCTCCAAGGTCGCTGCCCGGTGGGTGGACGTGCCGGCCCCGGAGCGCATGATCCCGCAGCGCCCCTCCGAGGAGCTGGAGAAGCGCCCCGGCTTCGGCGTCACCCTCGCCACGATCCTGCTGCCGGTCGTCCTGATGCTGGCCAAGGCGCTGGTGGACATCGTGGTCGACGATCCGACACACCTGGTGCAGCGCGTCTTCGACGTCATCGGCTCGCCGCTGATCGCCCTGCTCACGGCCGTGATCGTCGGCATGTTCACGTTGGGCCGGCCGGCCGGGTTCAGCAAGGAGCGGATCTCGCGGACGGTCGAGAAGGGTCTCGCTCCCATCGCGGGCATCCTGCTCATCGTCGGCGCGGGCGGCGGCTTCAAGCAGACGCTGATCGACAGCGGTGTCGGTCAGATGATCCTGGACATCTCCAAGGACTGGTCGATACCGGCCCTGCTGCTGGCCTGGCTGATCGCGGTGGCGATCCGGCTGGCGACGGGTTCGGCCACGGTGGCGACCGTCTCGGCGGCGGGTCTCGTGGCCCCGCTGGCCGCCGACATGTCGACGACCCACGCGGCCCTGCTGGTCCTGGCCATCGGCGCCGGATCGCTCTTCCTCAGCCATGTCAACGACGCCGGATTCTGGCTGGTGAAGGAGTACTTCGGCCTCAGCGTCGGCCAGAACCTGAAGACCTGGTCGGTCATGGAGTGCATCATCTCGGTGGTCGCGGGCGGTCTGGTCCTCCTCCTGTCACTCGTGATCTAGGAGCCGCACCGGATCCGCCGGCCTACAGGGGGCGGCCCACCAAGGAGTCGAGGATGTCGCGGGCGGCGGTCAGGTCGTCGATCGCCGCCGTGATCCTGGCCCGCTCCCTGGCGATGCCGTCCACGAGCTCGGGGCACCTGCCGGCCAGGACGACATCGGGGTCGTCGACGCAGGGCACGATCTCCGCGATGGCGGCGGTGCCGAGGCCCGCGGAGAGCAGGACCTGGACACGCCGCACCGTCGTGACGTCCCGCTCCTCGTACTCGCGGTATCCGCTGGGCCGCCGCTGCGGTGCCAGCAGACCCTGCTCCTCGTAGTAGCGCAGGGCACGCGGGCTCACGCCGGTGCGCCGGGAGAGCTCACCGATTCTCATGGGGCCGAGTCGAGCAGGGACTTGACTCTCACGTCAACGTGAATGTCTAGCGTCGCGGCATGACGAATACGACCGCCTAGACGCCTGTCTCCGTCCTCGGCCTCGGCCCCATGGGCCGGGCTCTGGCCTCCGCCTTCCTGACGACCGGTCATCCGCTGACCGTGTGGAACCGCACGCCCGGCCGGACCGGCGACCTCCCCGAACGGGGAGCCGTCGTCGCCGGCGGGGTCGCGGAGGCGGTGCGGGGCGGGCGGGTGATCGTCGCCTGTCTCCTGGACTACGCCGCCGTACGGGCCGTCCTCGACCCGCCGCCGGCCGACTGGACCGGACGCGTCCTGGTCAACCTCTCCAGCGGGCGGCCCGCTCAGGCGCGCGCCCTGGCGCAGTGGGCCGCCGGGCACGGCATCCGCTACCTGGACGGCGCGATCCTCACCCCGACCCCGGCCATGGGCACCCCGTCGGCCGCGGTGCTGTACAGCGGGGCGCCCGACGTGCACGAGGCCGTGCGGGACACCATGGCCGCGCTCGGGGGCACCCAGGTCCACGTCGGCGAGGATCCCGGGCGGGCGGCGGCTCACGAGGTCGCGCTGCTCGATCTGTTCGCCACCGCGGTGCACGGTGTCGCGCACGCCTCCGCCCTCGGCTCGGCGGAGGGGGTCGCGCCGCGGGAGCCGGAACCCTTCGCGGCGGGCGTCGGCGGGCTGCTGCCCGAGATGGTCACCCGGTTCGCCGGGCAGCTGGAGGCGGGCGACTTCCCCGGGGAACGTTCCACGATCGGGGCGGCCGCGACGACACTCGGACATCTCGTCGAAGCGGCCGCCGACCGCGGCCTCGACACCGGCGCACTGAGCGCGGCCAAGCGCGCCGCCGGCCGGGCCGTCGCCGCCGGTCACGGGACAGCAGGGCCGGCACGCCTGGCCACGGTCCTGAAGAGCGACGAACCGGTCTGACGGTGGCCGATCACCGCGTCCGGAGCCGCCGCTCGGCGACCGTGTTCAGGGCCGCCACAGCGGATGCTCCCGCTTCGCCCACTCCCGGCTCACCCTGCCGGTGCGCAACCCACGGCGGGCCTCCGGGTCGGCCAGGGCCATGCCGATGTGGCCCGCGAGGACAACGCCGATGGTGAGGGCCAGCCAGTCGTGGACGAAGGTCGCCGAGGTGCGCCACATGAGCGGGGTGAGATGGGTGAACCACATCATCAGGCCCGTGGCGAGCATCACCACCGTGGCGCCGGCGATCCACGCGGCGTACACCTTCTGCCCGGCGTTGAACTTGCCGGCCGGGCGGGAGGAGCGCCGCTTGTCGCGGACCAGGGCCGCCCGCAGCCAGAGCCGGTCGTGCGGGCCGAACCGGTTGAGGAAGCCCAGGTCGGTGCGGAAGGCACGGGAGGCGAGGCCGAGCAGGACCGGCACGGGCAGGGCCAGGCCCGCGCACTCGTGGATGCGGACGACCAGTTCGCGGCGGCCGACCAGGACGGCGAGCTGCGGGATGTAGAGGAAGGCCGCGGTCAGCACGACGATGCCCATCAGGGCGGCCGTGGTGCGGTGGATCCAGCGCTCGGCCGGAGTGAAGCGGCGGACGCGGGAGTCCGGCGGGGCCGGCGTCTCAGCTCGTAGGCTCATCGGTCCGTCCGTTCGAGCGGCCCACCCAGGCGTCGACGTCGTAGCCGAGCTTCTCCCAGTAGCCCGGCTGGACGTGGTCCGTCACGGTGATGCCGGAGAGCCATTTGGCGGACTTGTAGAAGTACATGGGGGCGACGTAGAGGCGGACGGGTCCGCCGTGGTCGTGGCCGATGTCCTTGTCCTGCATGCGCAGGGCGACCAGCACATCGGCGCGGCGGGCCTGTTCGAGGGTGAGGCTCTCGCTGTAGACGCCGTCGAAGCAGGTGAAGCGGATCGCCTTGCCGCTGCCGCGCACGCCCGCCGCGTCCAGCAGGTCCGAGAGCCGTACGCCCTCGAAGGGGGTGCCCGGGACCCGCCAGCCGGTGACGCACTGGACGTCCTTGACCAGCCGGGTCTGGGGCAGGGCGCGCAGGTCGGCGAGGGTGTAGCTACGCGGGTGGTCCACGAGTCCGTCGATCGTGAGGCGGTAGTTCACGGGGCCCTTGTGCGGCACGGACGCGGCGACCGAGTAGTAGCGGAACCCGCCGCCGTTCGGCAGCAGGCCCGTCAGGCCCGTGGGGTCCTTGCCGGACACGGTGCCGAGGAAGGCCTCCATGCCGCGCTGCAGGGTGGGGGCGGTGACCACGCCGAGTGCGCCCAGGCCGATGGTGCCGAGCAGCACGCGGCGGCCTATCGGCCGGCCCTCCTCGGACGCCCGCCGCTCGGGTTGCCGCGGCCGCTCCTCGGGTTGTTCGGAGTTCACGTATTCATTCGAGCACTCCGGGCCCCGGCGGGACCAGGGAACGCGGGCACAGGTCAGACTTCCGTAATCACTTCTTACGCGCGTCTCGTACGCACACACGTCTCAGAAATGCAGGTACACGTCCCGGAAGGCGCCCTGCCGGGAGACGGTGTCCTGGGCCGTGCCGAGCGCGCGGGCCCGTGCCGCGCGGAAGGCGGCGCACGGGTCCCGGTCCGGATACGACCAGGGCGCGGGAGTGACGTGCCGGCCGATGCCCCGGAACAGCGCGGCGGCCTCGGCGCCCCGGCCCGCGCAGGACATGGCGTGGGCGAGGAAGTTCAGGTCGACATGGCGGCGCGGGTGGTCGTCGTGCTCCCACTCCAGCCACCACTGGAAGGCGGCCCGCAGCACACGCCGGGCCCGTCGCCCCGTCCAGTGCCCGGAGGCGGCCGGGTCGGCGGGCGCGCGTCCGGTCGCGGCCAGGGCCCGGTAGCGCTCGGTGTGCGCGACGACCGGCAGGACGGCGAGCGGGGAGTCGGCGGGTGCCCGCTCGGCCGCGCGGTCGGCGAAGTCGTACACCTCGTGCCGTGGGTCCGGGCCGTCCTCGGCCTGCCGCTCGGCGAGGCGGGCGGCCATCAGATGATGGGCGTGGTGGTGGTCGGGGTGGCGCCGGCACACCTCGGCGAAGATCCGGTCCGCCTCCTTCCCGGCGCGCTCCAGCCGGAGCAGGCCGAGCCACGGGGTCGGGTCGGCGGGCGCGAGTGCGGCCGCGGCACGGCAGGCCTCGCGGGCCGCGGTGGGGTCCTCCTTGCGGCACCGGGCGCGCCGCACCAGGCTCAGAGCGAGCAGTACGGAGGCGTCGGCGGAGCCGGGCTCGGCGAACAGCCAGTCGCGGGCCCAGGCGGCGGCGTAGGGCTCCCGGGCAAGGACGGTGATCCGGTGTCCGCGGCGGTCCCAGTCGTCGCCGGTGTGCAGCAGCAACGAGCGGACCGCCTGCCGACGGCCCTGGACCAGAGCGGTGCGCGCGACGACCAGTTCGGAGTCGCCGAGGGCGCCGTCGAACGCATGGGCCGTGCGTTCACGGCCGGGGCCGAGCAGAGGCGGGTATGGGGGTGGGGGCACCGCTGGACTTCCTGGTTCTCGGACTGCCATCGACCGATCACGCACAGCAAACCCTCAGCCAACACTTTGCGTCAAGCCGAACCGGCTAATACTGCCTTCAACTACCTTTGCGAAAGCGGAACTTGAGGCGGTCGCGGCCGCCCGTGAGCGCTGCGCCTCAGGTCACCCGTGTGGCGTACGCCATAGCGTCGCCCCTCCGGGCGTCGGACCATGGCCGTACGGTCCCGCCGCCGCCCGCGATCCCGCCTTGATCGACTGGGCATCGTGACCGATTCAACCGCCCGGTTCCGGGCACTCCCAGGGGCAACGGCGTCCCGGGAGCGCTACAGTCGGCCACTGACGCACACCGTGGCCCGGCCGGATGATCGAGGTACGCAGCGTGTCGGTTCTGGTTCTGATTCTCGCCGTGAGCGCGGCCTGTTGCCTGGGCTTCGGGTTCGTGCTCCAGCAGAACGCCGCCCAGCAGGCACCGCTCAGCGACTTCCTCTCGCCCCGTCTGCTGCTCGACCTGATGAAGGTGCCGCGCTGGCTGGGCGGCATCGGGCTGATGGTGGCCGGCATGATCCTGGGTGCGGTCGCACTCGGCAAGGGTGAGATCTCCCTCGTGGAGCCGCTGCTGGCGACCAACCTCCTGTTCGCCTTCGCCCTCTCCCGGCACCAGACCAAGCACAAGCTCAGCCACCAGGGCGCGACGGGCCTCGCACTGCTCGCGGGCGGCGTGACGATGTTCATCCTCGCGGGGCAGCCGCGCAGCGGCACCGCCGTCGACAGCCCGTTCCGCCACTGGCTGATCATCGGCATCATGCTGGGCTCGGCACTGATCCTGACCACCTACGCCAAGCGCTCCCGGCTGACCTGGGCCCCGGTGCTGCTGGCCCTCGCGGCCGGCCTGCTGTACGGCGTACAGGACGCGCTGACCCGGGTGAGCGGGCAGCGCTTCGGCGCGGGCGGCCTCACCGACGTACTCACCGGCTGGCAGCCGTACGGTGTGCTCGTGCTCGGTGTCACCGGGCTGATCCTGGTGCAGAGCGCGTTCGAGACCGCGCCGCTGCGCATGTCGCTGCCCGCCCTGACCGCCGCCCAGCCGCTCGCCGGGATCCTGTGCGGAGTGGGCTTCCTCGGCGACCGGTTGCGCACCGACACCGGGGCACTGGCCTGGGAGGCGGCGGGCCTCGCGGCCGTGGTGGTGGGCATCGTCCTGCTCGGCCTGCACCCGGCGATGCCGCGCGGCACGGCGGAGGAGAGCACGGCCCGGGACCTGCAGCCGCACTGACCCCCACCGCCCGGCCCGGCCGGGTCGCGGCCCCTGATTGGATGGGCCCATGAGCGCTGCTGACGAGATCCTCGACATCGTCGACGAGAAGGACCAGGTCATCGGGCAGTACCCGCGCGGCGAGGCGTACGCCCGCAAGCTGCGCCACCGCTGCGCCTTCATCCAGGTCCGTGACCGTGAGGGCCGGATCTTCGTGCACCGCCGCACACCGACCAAGCTGGTCTTCCCCTCCCTGTACGACATGTTCGTCGGCGGAGTCGTCGGCGCGGGCGAGTCCTACGACGACGCGGCCCTGCGCGAGGCCGAGGAGGAACTGGGGGTGTCCGGCCTCCCGCGCCCGACCTTCCTCTTCAAGTTCCTGTACGCCGACGAGGCGGGCCGGACCTGGTGGTCCGCGGTGTACGAGGTGCGCTGCGACCTTCCGGTACGGCCGCAGGTGGAGGAGGTCGCCTGGCACGACTTCCTCACCGAGGAAGAGCTGGAACGGCGCCTCGGGGAGTGGGAGTGGGTGCCGGACGGGGTGTCGGCCCATGAGCGGCTCAAGACCTACCGGACGGCCGGGGACACAGCTCGATAGGGTCCTGGCCGTGATCGAATTCCTGCGGAACGTCCGCCTGTGGTTCGCGCCGGACCTGGTTCGGGAAGAGGGCAGCACCCCGGACTACCGGTTCTCCCTGGCCAACGAGCGCACCTTCCTGGCCTGGCTGCGGACCGCGCTCGCGCTGATCGGCGGCGGGTTCGCCGTGGACCAGTTCCTGCCGGACCTGCGCTGGGGCTGGCGCGTCGGGCTGGCGCTCGCGCTGCTGGGGGCCGGGGTGCTGTGCTCGCTGCGCGCGGTCAACCACTGGGTGCGCTGCGAGCGTGCCATGCGCAGGGGCGAGGATCTGCCGGTGTCGCGCTTCCCGGCGCTGCTGAGCCTGGTCATCGCGGTGGTGGCGGTGGCGATGGTCGTCGTCGTACTCGTCGGGTGGGAGGGGTGAGTACCGACCGGGACCCGGGGCTGCAGCCGGAGCGGACGAGGCTCGCCTGGCGCCGTACGACGCTGTCGTACGCCGTCGCCGCCGTGCTCGCGCTGCGGAACGCCGTGCACGGCGGGGTGACGGCCACCGCGCTCGTCGTGTGCGCCCTGTGCGGTGCCCTCTGGCTGGGCTTCGTCTGGGCCGCCCATCGCCGTATCCGCGCCCTCGCGGCCTCCGGCCGTCCCGCGGCCCTGACACCTCCGGAGGCCACGGTGGCGGTGCTGTGCATCGTGGCGACGGCGGTGTGCGCGGCGGTGCTCGTCTTCTAGGCGGGTCCCTTACGCCTCCGCCTCCGCCTCCCAGTCCACCGTCACCACGATCTTGCCGCGGGTCCGGCCCTCCTGGTTCATGCGGTGGGCGTCCGCCGCCCGCTCCAGCGGCAGGGTCTCGGACACATGCACGGTCACCGCCCCCTGTTCGACCAGCTCGGACAGCTTGCGCAGGTCCGCCGCGTCGGGGCGCACGAAGTGGTAGCGGCCGCCGTAGCTCAGCACCTCGGGGTCGGCGATCGACACCAGGCGGCCCTCGGGCGCGAGCAGGTTGGCCGAGATCCGCAACGTGTCGCCGCCGATGGTGTCGAGCGCCGCGTCCACCCCCTCGGGCGCCAGCCCGCGCACCCGCTCGGCCAGGCCACCGCCGTAGACGACCGGTTCGCCGCCCAGGCCGCGCACGAAGTCGTGGTTGTGCTCGCTCGCCGTACCGATGACCCGGGCGCCGAGGCGGGCCGCGATCTGGACGGCCATCGAGCCGACCCCGCCCGCGGCCGCGTGCACCAGGACGGTCTCGCCCCGCTTGACCTCCAGGACCTTGACGAGCGACTGGTAGGCGGTGAGCCCGGCCAGCGGCAGTCCGGCCGCCTCCTCGAAGGACACGTTGCGCGGCTTGCGGGCGAGGGTGCGCACCGGCGCGGCGACGTACTCGGCGAAGGTGCCGCGGGAGAGGAAGTCCTCCCGGACGTAGCCGACGACCTCGTCGCCGACGGTGAACTCCGTGACGGCGACGCCGGGCTGCACGACGACCCCGGAGACGTCCCAGCCGGGGATCACCGGGAAGACGGTGTCCAGGACGCCGTCCAGGTGGCCCTCGCGGCACTTCCAGTCGACGGGGTTGACGGCCGCCGCGCGCACCTTCACCAGCACCGAGTCGGGACCGACCTTCGGGTCGCGCACGTCGCCGTACTCGAGCACCTCGGGTCCGCCGTACCGGCTGTAGCTGATGCCCTTCATGGCACCGACCCTCTGGGGTAGTCGGGCGCCACGCAACCGGGATGCCCCGATATGTGCCGTTCGCGTGGCAGCCTGTCCGACGTCATCACCTCATACCACCGACGTCATCACCCCGTACCACCGAAGGTGAGCACCCATGACCACCCTTCACCAGGAACACACCGCCCACGGCACCCACGTCCACGGCCCGGGCTGCGGGCACACAGCCGTTCCGCACGGCGACCACCTCGACTACGCGCACGACGGGCATCTGCACCGCGAGCACGACGAGCACTGGGACGAGTGCGAGCCCACCGGGCACGTCACACACGAGGATCACGACCACCAGCACGGCGCGGGCTGCGGACACGGGCGTGTGCGACACGGCGACCATGTCGACTATCTGCACGACGGCCACCGGCACGCCGAGCACGACGGCCACTGGGACGACCACTGAGGGGCCGGAATCCGACGGTCGGCGGCTCCCACGCGTCCTGCGCCGGGAGCCGTCCGCCTATCGTGGCACCGATCACTTTTGGCTCCCCCACTGGACGGCATACCGACCGGTCGGCATCATGAGTCGGGTCCTGTAAATCCGTTCGTAGGAGCGATGTATGAGCCCCGACCACCCGCCCGGACTCGACCTGGACCGGCTGCGCGGCCTGCTCGACCGTGAACGGCCCGGTCTGGTGGACGGCCCCCTGACAGGCCGGCTGATCGAGGGCGGACGGTCGAACCTCACCTACGCGCTCTCCGACGGCACGTCGAAGTGGGTCGTACGGCGTCCCCCGCTCGGCCACGTCCTGGCCACCGCGCACGACATGAAGCGCGAGTACCGGGTGATCAGCGCGCTGCACCCGACGAATGTGCCGGTGCCGCGTCCGGTGCTGCTGTGCGAGGACGAGGAGGTGCTCGGGGCGCCCTTCTACGTCATGGAGTTCGTCGAGGGCACGCCGTACCGCACCGCCGACCAGCTCGCGCCGCTGGGTCCCGAGCGCACCCGCAACGCGGTGCTCTCCCTGGTCGACACCCTGGTCGAGCTGCACGCGGTGGACCCCGCCGAGGTGGGCCTGGCGGACTTCGGCCGTCCCGAGGGCTTCCTGGACCGCCAGCTGCGCCGCTGGGGCAAGCAGCTGGACGCCTCCCGCAACCGCGAGCTGGCCGGCATCGACGAGCTGCACGCGGCGCTCGGACGGCAGCTGCCGCACTCCCCCGCGCCCGCCGTGGTGCATGGCGACTACCGGCTCGACAACGTCCTCATCGGGTCCGACGACAGGATCAAGGCGATCCTCGACTGGGAGATGTCGACCCTCGGCGATCCGCTCACCGACCTGGGCCTGCTGGTGATGTACAGCATGCCGCTGAGCATGCCCGGATCGCCCGTCTCCACCACCGCCGAGGCCGCCGGGCACCCCACTCCGGCCGAGCTGATCGAGCGCTACGCCACGCGTTCCGGGCGGGACGTCTCCGCCGTCTCCTGGTACACGGCCTTCGCCTGGTTCAAGCTCGCCGTGATCCTGGAGGGCATCCACTACCGCTACACGCTGGGCCAGACGGTCGGGCGCGGCTTCGACCGCATCGGCGACCTCGTGCCCGTCTTCATCGACCACGGACTGACCACTCTTCAGGAAGGCTGACCGGCATGGACTTCGCGTTCGACGCGCGCACCGAGGAGCTGCGCGGCAAGCTGCTCGCTTTCATGGACGAGTACGTCTACCCGGCGGAGGCGGTGGCGGAGGAGCAGCGCGCGCGGCTGGCGTCGCCCTGGGACACGCCCGCCGTGGTGGAGGAGCTGAAGGCGGAGGCGCGCAGGCAGGGCCTGTGGAACCTCTTCCTCCCGGACGAGCACGGCGCGGGACTCACCAACCTCCAGTACGCCCCGCTGGCCGAGATCACCGGCCGCTCGCCGCACCTGGCGCCCACCGCCACCAACTGCGCCGCGCCCGACACCGGCAACATGGAGGTGCTCGCGCAGTTCGGTGACGAGCGGCAGAAGAAGCAGTGGCTGGAGCCGCTGCTGGCGGGTGAGATCCGCTCG
Organism: Streptomyces sp. NPDC025638; assembly: GCF_055558775.1. NCBI lineage: Bacteria > Bacillati > Actinomycetota > Actinomycetes > Kitasatosporales > Streptomycetaceae > Streptomyces > Streptomyces sp. NPDC025638. The sequence continues at coordinate 286,835 of NZ_JBVHLX010000008.1, forward strand.
GCGTTCGCGATGACCGAGCCGGAGGTGGCCTCCTCGGACGCCACCAACATCACCACGCTCATAGAGCGGGACGGCGACGAGTACGTCATCACCGGGCGCAAGTGGTACATCTCCGGGGCGATGAACCCGGACTGCAAGATCTTCATCGTGATGGGCAAGACCGACCCCGACGGGCCGGACATCCGCCGTCAGCAGTCCATGGTCCTGGTCCCGCGCGACACCCCGGGTGTCACCGTCGAGCGGGCGATGCAGGTCTTCGGCTACGAGGACCACTCGCACGGCGGCCACGCCGAGGTCGTCTTCGATCACGCGCGCGTGCCGGTGTCCAACCTGATCGGCGAGGAGGGCGGCGGCTTCGCGATCGCCCAGGCGCGCCTCGGTCCGGGCCGCATCCACCACTGCATGCGGCTGATCGGCATGGCCGAGCGGGCGATCGAGCTGATGTGCCGCCGGGCCGTGTCCCGCACCGCCTTCGGCAAGGCGCTGGCCCAGCAGGGCGTGGTCCACAACTGGATCGCGGACGCCCGGGTCGCGGTCGAACAGCTGCGGCTGCTGGTCCTGAAGACGGCCTGGCTGATGGACACGGTCGGCAACAGGGGCGCCCACACGGAGATCCAGGCCATCAAGATCGCCACGCCCCGTACGGTCGTCGACATCATCGACCGCGCGATCCAGCTGCACGGCGCGGGCGGCGTCAGTCAGGACTTCCCGCTGGCCGAGCTGTACGCGGCGGCCCGCACCCTGATGATCGCCGACGGCCCGGACGAGGTCCACCAGCGCTCACTGGCACGCCGCGAGCTGAAGAAGTACCTCTGAGCAAGACGTACCTGTGACCAACAGGTGAGGGGCGGCCGCCCGTGGCGGCCGCCCGTGGCGGCCGCCCCTCATGTGTGCTCGCTGATGTGCTCGTGCGTGCTCGCCGTTGTCCTCGTCTGTCCTCGTCTGTCCTCGTCGACCGCTACGGCCGCAGCGCGCGCAGCAGGAGGTCCGCCAGGTGGTCGGCGACCTCCTGGGGGGTCAGGGGGCCGTTGGGGCGGTACCAGGTCGACAGGTGGTGGACCGAGCCGAAGTGGTAGTCGACGACGAGGTCGGCCGGGGTCGCCTTGGAGAAGACGCCCTCCTGCTGGCCCTCCTCGATGAGCGCACGGAAGCGTTCGTGGTAGCGCCGGCGCTCGGCGCGCACCTGCTTGTTCTTCTCAGGGCTCAGATGGTGCATCGAGCGGAAGAAGATCATCGCGTCGTCGAGGTTCTCGATCGTCGTGACGACCACGTCCGCCGCGGCGGCGCGCAGCCGCTTCTCCACCGGTTCGTCCGCGCCCGCGAAGGCGTCGAGCCGCTCCTGCTGGACGCGCAGCACGCGCGCGTACACCTCGTGCAGCAGGTCGTCCTTGGACCCGAAGTAGTGGTACAGCGCCCCCTTGGTGACGCCCGCCGCCTCGACGATCTCCTGCACCGAGGTGCGGTCGTAGCCCTGCTCGGCGAAGAGCCGGGTGGCGGCGGCAAGGAGCCGCTGCGGAACAGGAGCCCCGTCCCCGTCCGTCGTCCTGGCCACTGCCGCCACCTGCCTTTCCGTCATGCCTCACCGGCTTTCGTGCGCTCGGGAACGAAGTTCCCGACGGAGGATCTTCCCACTTGCGGTCTTGGGCAAGTCGGGCAGGATCTCCACCTGACGCGGGTATTTGTAGGCCGCCAGTCTCTCCTTGCAGTAGACGGCAAGTGCGTCGGGGTCGGTTTCGGCACCCGGACGGAGGCTGATGTAGGCCTTGACGGTCTCCCCGCGGTACCCGTCCGGCACCCCGACGACGGCCGCCTCGCGCACCGCCGGGTGCGTGTACAGCACGTCCTCGACCTCGCGCGGCCACACCTTGAAGCCGGACGCGTTGATCATGTCCTTCTTGCGGTCGACGACGTACACCCAGCCCTGTTCGTCCATGAACCCGATGTCGCCGGTGCGCAACTCGCCGTCCGGGAAGGTCTCGGCGGTCGCCTCGGGCCGCCGCCAGTAGCCGGGCACGACCTGCGGGCCGCGTACGACGATCTCGCCCTGTTCGCCGAAGGGGACCTCGGCGCCCTGGTCGTCGACGATGCGGACGACCGAGTCCGGGCCCGGCACGCCCACGGCCAGGGTCCCGGAGACCGGGTCCACGGGCGCCTCGAGGCCCGGCGGCACGGAGGCGCAGGGCCCGCTGCACTCGGTGAGCCCGTAGCCGGTGCGGATGTACGGGCCGAAGCCGGCCCGGAACTTCTCGACCAGGGCGGGCGGCACCGGGGCGCCGCCCGAGGAGAGGTTCACGAAGGAGGCGAAGTGCTCCGGGGTGCTGTCCGGGTGGGCGGCGAGCGCCATGTAGGCGGTGGACGGGCCGACCGTGTAGTGCGGGCGGTGCTCGGCGAACATGTCCAGGACCAGGCCGGGCTCGAAGCGGTAGGCGAGCACCAGCGTGCCCGCGCTGTTGAGGCAGGCGCCGAACTGGCAGACCATCCCGGTGATGTGGAACAGGGGCGCGAGGGCGTAGTAGACCGGCCCCTCGGGCAGGGCCAGGCCGGTGCGCTGCCGCTCGGCGCTGAACATGATGTTGCCGTGCGTGTTGGTGGCGCCCTTGGGGGTGCCGCTGGTGCCCGAGGTGTAGCTGATCAGGGCGATGTCGGCGGGGCCGGGGTCCCGTCCCTCGGGTGCCGTGCCGCCCTGCCGGGCGACGGTGACGAGGTCGTCGGCGTCGGCGGCCGGGGGCAGCCGCTCGAAGGTCAGCACGCGCGCGTCGTCGCGGGTCTGGAAGTCCAGCTCGCAGCCGGTGAGCACGATGCGCACCGGCGACGCGGCGGCCGTCTCGCGCAGATACGACTCCCAGGCCCGGTCGGAGCAGATCAGCGCGGCCACCTCGCCGTCCCGCAGGACATGGGCGACCTCCGCCGACTTGTACATCGGGTTGACCGGGACGACGGTGGCTCCCGCCTTCCAGGCGCCCAGGACGGCGAGCACGAAGTGCGGGGAGTTCTGCAGCAGGACGGCGACCCGGTCGCCGCGCTCCAGGCCGCGGGCGGCGAGATGACCGGCGACCGAGTCGCTCAGCTCGTCGACCTCGCGGTAGCTGAGACGGCCGTCGAAGTAGGCCAGGAAGGCGCGGTCCGGGGCCTCGCCGACCGCGCGGCGCAGCGCGTGCACCAGCGAGTCGGCCGGGGCGACGGGGGCGCGCTGGACGTCGCTCAGGAGGCTCAGCCAGGGCTTGGCCGCATAGCGGGATTCGGTCACCTGGTCGCCTCCCACTTCTGCTGGATGTGGTTCATGTTCGTCAGCCAGTGGTCGGGGTCGGTGGCCCGCGCCTGGTAGTACCCGGCGACCTCGGGGTGCGGCAGGATCAGGAAGCGGTCGTCCTCGATGCCCTTGAAGAGGGCGTCCGCGACGTCCTCCGGCTCGATCGCGGTGGGCTGGAGGACCAGGTCGCCCGCGCTGCCGGTGGCGGCGAGCATATCGGTGCGGACGCCCTGCGGGCAGATCGCGTGGACCTTGAGGCCGCGATGGCGGTACGTCAGCGACAGCCACTCGGCGAAGGAGTAGGCGCCGTGCTTGGTGACGCTGTAGGGGGCGGCGCCGATCATGGTGAGCAGGCCGGCGGCGGAGACCGTGGAGACGAAGCGGCCGCTGCCGCGTTCCAGCCAGGCCGGGAGGAGTTCGTGGGCGGCGCGTACATGCGCCATGACGTTGACGTCCCAGGCCCGTGCCCAGACCGACTCCTCGGCCGCCTCGGAGCCGCCGGAGGCGAGGCCCGCGTTGGCGCAGTAGATGTCGACCGTGCCGCCGAGTGCCTCGCGGGCCGCGCCGATGATCGCGGAGGCGTCGCCGGGGACCGCGATCTGGCCAATCTCGTCGGCGACGGCCTCGGCCTTGGCCGCGTCCAGGTCGTTGACGACGACCCGGGCGCCCTCGGCGGCGAACCGGCGGGCCAGCGCGGCCCCGATGCCCCGGCCCGCTCCGGTGACGACCACTCCCGCGTCCTGCACGGCTTCCACCATCGGTCTCCTTCGAAGCGACGCGACTCGGCTCTGCCGAGCCAGACTAACCAGTCGGTATGTGTAAGCGGAAGGGTGACTGGAACACCTTCAGGGACCGCTGACGGCCCGCACCCGCCCCACTTACGGAGGTCAACCATGCGCCTGTCAAGACGAGGTCTCCTGGCATCGGCCACGGCGGTGGCCGTACCGCCCGCACCGACGCCGGCCGGAGCCGAGCGCCACGGGCGGCTGCGCACCGGGTTCGAACGCCTCGCCGCCGACGGGTACGCCCTGCTGGCAGGACAGCGCATCGGCATCGTCACCAACCCGACCGGCGTCGCCAAGGACGTACACCACATCGTGGATGTGATGCATGCCGACGCGCGCGTGCGGCTGACCGCCGTCTTCGGCCCCGAGCACGGCTTTCGCGGCACCGCGCAGGCAGGCGGCTCCGAGGGGCGCTACGACGACCCGGCGACCGGGCTGCCGGTCTACGACACCTACCTCAAGAGCGGCCGGCCGCTGGCGGACGTCTTCACCGCCTCCGGCGTCGACACGGTCGTCTTCGACATCCAGGACGCGGGTGCGCGCTTCTACACCTACATCTGGACCCTGTACGACTGCATGGAGGCGGCGCAGCTCGCGGGAAAGCGGTTCGTGGTGCTCGACCGGCCGAACCCGGTGACCGGGCGGTCCGCCCAAGGGCCGGTGCTGCACAAGGAGTTCGCGAGCTTCGTCGGGCGTGAGCCGATCGCGCAGGCGCACGGGATGACGGTGGCCGAGCTGGCGCGCCTGTTCAACGGGGAGTTCCTGAGCGCGCCGGTCGCGCTGGAGACCGTACTGATGACGGGCTGGAAGCGGTCCGACTTCTACGACGCCGCCGGGCTGCCCTGGGTGCCGCCGAGCCCGAACATGCCGACGCCCGACACCGCTCTCGTCTACTCGGGGACGTGTCTTTTCGAGGGGACCAACCTCTCCGAGGGGCGGGGCACGACGCGGCCCTTCGAACTGCTGGGCGCGGAGGGCGTCGACGGGCGCTGGGCGGCCGCGGCGAACGAACTCGGGCTGCCGGGCGTGCGGTTCAGGGAGGCGTACTTCGCTCCCACCTTCTCCAAGTTCCAGGGCAAGACGATCGGGGGTGTGCAGATCCATGTGCACGACCGGGACGCGTACGACCCGGTGCGTACCGGGATCGCGCTCCTGGTGACCTCCAAGAAGGTCTGGAGCGGCTTCGGTTGGCGGTCCGACAACTGGATCGACAAGCTCACGGGGTCCACCCGGGTGCGCACGACGATCGACGCGGGCGCGAGTGCGGAGGAGGTGGTCGCCGGCTGGCAGGACGAGCTGGCGGCGTTCCGGCGGATTCGAAAGGAATATCTGCTGTACAGGTGAGCCGCGACGTATGGCCATTCTTGCCCCCCGGCGGGACGATGCGCGCACATCGCACCACTTCGGGGGACGAGGGGGCCTGTCATGGCGGATCCTGGGATGAGCGTGACTCCCTACTGGGAGCTGACCTTCGACGCGGACGGAGACGTGGACGGCCGCGAACGGGACCGGCTGCTGGCCGAGGTCCCGGCCCGTGCCGTCCGTGATCTGATCGTCTTCGCGCACGGCTGGAACAACGACCGGTCGGGCGCGACGGGTCTGTACCACCAGTTCTTCGCGCCCGTCCCGAATCTGGCCCCCAAGGCGAAACTCGGCTACGTGGGTGTGATCTGGCCGTCGATGCGGTTCTGCGACGAGCCGATCCCCAACTTCCCCAAGTCCGTGGTGGCCACGGAGACCGAGGCGGCGCCGCGCCCGGCGCTGGACCAGGACACCCGGCACGCTCTCCTGGAGACCTTTCCGGGCCGGGCGACGGTGGTCGACCAGATCGCCCGGATGCTGGACCAGCAGCCCGGCGACCAGTCCGAACTGGAGGAGTTCGGACGGCTGGTACGGCTGCTGGTCGAGGTGGTGCCGGGCGGACCGCAGCCGCTGTTCGCGGCGGACACCCTCGCGGAGGGCGTGCCGCAGAGCGAGCCCGTGCTGTTCACCGGGGACACGGCGACGGTCTGCGACGACTTCGCCGAGGCGCTGGCATACCTCCGCTCCGGCGGCGCCACGGCGGAGTTCTCGCTGCCCAACCCCTGGAACGGAGCGCGGGAGCTGCTGCGGCAGGCGACGTACTACGCGATGAAGCGGCGGGCAGGCACCGTCGGGGAACGTGGACTCGGGCGGGTGATCGGACAGTTGGCCGGTGCGGCGCCGGATCTGCGGGTGCATCTGGTGGGGCACAGCTTCGGCGGGCGGCTGGTGTCGTTCGCGCTGCGCGGGCTGCCCGAGGGCGTGCACACGGTGAAGTCCGTGACACTGTTCCAAGGGGCCTTCTCGCACTACGCGTTCGCGGCCCGGCTGCCGCACGACCCGCGCGCGGGCGGGGTGCTGCAGGGCCAGCAGAACCGGATCGACGGCCCCCTGGTGTGCTGCTACTCCCACTTCGACTCGGCGCTGGGCACCCTCTACCCACTCGCCTCCCGGATGGCGGACGACGACGAATCCTTCGCGGGCTTCGACCTCGGCCGGTCGCTCGGCCCCAAGTGGGGCGCGATGGGCCACGACGGGGTGCAGGCGGTACCGGGCACCCACGCCCTGGACCTCGCCACGGCCCTGCACGGACCGCTGCCCTCATCGGGCTGCGTGAACATCGACGCGGCAGCCGTCGTCAGACACGGAGGCCCACCGGCCGGCGCACACAGCGACATCGCACACCCCGAACTGGCGAGGGTGGTACTGGCGGCGGGCCGTATCGCCTGACCCGCCGCCGGACGGGCATCACCGATCGATCCAGGCCGCGTCCGCCCCGCCCCGTGCGGGCACCCGCTCGGCCTTGCGAGGTGGAGCGGCCGACGGCAGAGACGAAGGCTCCGGACGGGGACGGGTGTGCGGCGGGCCGCATCACGTGACCTGCCCCCGGACGGGCATCACCGGTCGTTCCAGGCCGCGCCCGCCCCGACCCGTGCGGAAGCGGCCGGGCACAGAGGCCAAGGCCCTGGTCGGAGACCGGTACGCGGCGGGCCGTATCGCCTGACCCGCCGCCGTGCGGGTGTCACCGGTGTGAGGTGTACTCCACTACCTGCTGGAAGGTCGGGCGGTTCTGCCAGCTGATCTTGCCGTGTTTGATGCCGCCCAGGGTGCGCTGGACGATCGAGTCGGCGCACCACTGGTCGCCCGCCGAGCACTGGTCGTCGCCGGGGTAGACCTGGGCCGCAGTGAGGCCGGCCGCCGACTTGAGCGTGCTGATCAGGATGTCCCGGCAGGAGCTCAAGTTCCCCGCGCCGCAGTACTTCTGCTCCAGGCCGCCCTGCACGGGCTCACCGAGCACCGCCCGGATGTCCTTGTCGACATAGCTCCACCAGCCGTACTGGAAGGAGCTGCCGGCGTGCGAGCCGGTCGGGCCGTGTCCGGCCGACGGGGCCTCGTCGATCGGCAGGTTGTCGGAGAGGGCGGTGTACAGGTCGCTGCCCAGGCCGGGTTCGAACTCGGCCTTCACCAGCAGCGGCCACCACGCGTCCAGGATCCGGATCGCGTCCGCGTTGGCGTAGGTCTTCGAACCTGCCGACGTCTCCGTGCGCTTGGCGCCCGCTGTCACCCACGCCTGCAGCTTGCTCACCGCAGCGGCGGCCGTGGAGTCGGTCACCGGCGAGCTGTTGACGACCTTCAGCAGCTTCGGCAGCACATCCTCGGCCCGCAGGTCGGCAAGGGCCGCGTCCGCCATCGCCTTCACCAGGGACGTCCGCGTCACCCCGCCGGCCGCGACCAGCTTCTTCACCCGGTCCTCCAGCAGGTTGCCGCGATGCACCGACCCGTCGCCCCAGGGCGCGGTCGTGTAGTCCTTGGCCTGCTTGTTGTTCCAGGAGACGTAGTAGTCCTGGTCGACGGAGTTGGGGTGCGCGGAGGCCGGGGTGTAGTCGGCCGTGTTGGTGGCCGGGTTCCAGTTCTTCCACTCGTAGGCCGCCTGCCCCCACACCGGGAACTCGGCGTCCACACCGCTCGCCCGCACCGGGTTGTCACCGCTGTTGTAGTACGCGGTGTGCTGGGAGTCGGCGTAGAACCAGTTGAAGGTGTAGTTGATGTGCTGCGCCGCGCTCTGGAAGTCCTTGGGGCCCTTGACATAGTCGGGGTCGTTCAGCATCTGGAAGCCGATGATCGAGTCGGCCTCGTGCATGTAGGAGGAGCGCAGGGTGGTGTAGGCGACCTTCTTGCCGCCGACGGTCGCCCGGTACTCCACCGGTCCGTATTTCGTCCGCCACACCCGCATCGTGTACGACCCCGCCGCGGTCCCGTCGGCGGTCGTCGGCTTCCACGCGTTCTTCTGTTCGACCTTGTCCATGGCCGTGCAGGTGCCGTGGTACAGGTAGTGGTAGTCGTCCTGGCACAGCTCGACGGCGTAGCTGTCGATGATGTCCTGACCGGAGGTCGTCGCGCTCCAGGAGTAGTCCTGGCCCCGGCCGAGTTCGACATACATGCTCAGCCCCGCGAAGGAGGCGCCGCGGGCGCTGATGCCCGGGCCCTGGATCTCCTGGAGCATGAGCAGCTGCGGGGCGAAGTAGCCGGTCTGCGGTCCGAAGACGGCGACCGGGTGGCCGCTCGCGGTGTACTTGCCGCTCACCACGAGGGCGTTGGACATACCGCGCTTGGCGGAGCTCAGGGTCGTGGCCGCCGCCGTCGCCGAGGCGCTGGTCGCGCTCGTTGTGCCCGCGCTGCCCGTACGGTCGTACACCAGCGGTTCCTGGTTCACCGAACCGGCGTCGGGCAGCGCCTCGCCCTGGGGGCTGTCCGGCTTGGTCGCATACGGGAAGCTCTCGCCGTTGTGGACGGTCAGAACGGCCTCGGGGTCGTTGCGCTCGCGGAAGGACTCCCAGACCTTGGTGCCCTCCTCCACGCCGTACTTGGACTGGGCGGCGATCAGGGAGATCGCGTTGTTGACCTCACCGCCTCCGCCCGAGCCGAAGAGCGAGCCGATGACCGAGCCCAGCGCCACCAGGTCGGTGATCTTGAAGTGGTCGATGGTGCCTGCGTTGGTGATCGAGTCCTTGTGTCCCGTCAGTACGTATTCGCCCGGAAAGTAACGGCCGCTGTCCGAGGCGTCGATATAGGCGTTGATGCCGTCCAGGTAGGCATTGGCGTCGGAGAGGGCCTGCCGGCCGCGTGCGCCGTTGTTGGCGACGGCGTTGTCGATCTGGGCCTGCAGGTCGGCCTCTGTGTAGGGGGCGTTGCGGTAGAACTCCTGCTCAAGGCCCTGGTTGGCGGGCGCGCCGCCGGCGAACGTGGTCAGCTGGCCGCGCCCGACGTGCCGGAAGACGTCCATCAGCCACAGCCGGTCCTCAGCGGCGGCATACCCGGCGCCGAACTCCGTGCCGTATCTGGTGGTACCGGTGATGTGCGGCACACCGGCCTTCTTGTCGCGGACGATCGTCACGTCGCCGCGGTTGGCCGGCTTCTCGGTGGACGCGACTTGGTCGGAAGCGACCCCGAACGACGCGTCGTTGAAGAACGTGTTGATCTTCGCGTCGGTGAGCCCGGAGTAGCCCGTGGCCAGGTTGGCATAGGGGCCGAGCTGGTCCTCGGCATGGTCGGGCTGGGTGCCGAAGATCTGGTTGAGGAGGATCTGGGCGAGGGTCGCGTTGCCGTTCTCACCGGGCGGCAGGATGTCCGAGCACTGGCCGCCGCAGTAGTCGTTGGAGGCCGTGGCCGCGGTGGCGGTCGCCTGGGTCAGCGGGGAGAGCAGACCCGCGATCAGCGCGCATACGGATGCCGTTTTCAGGAACCCGGTGAGCCTGCGGGGAGTTCTCAGTCTGGTGAACAACGCGTTGCGTGGGGTGCGCCGTGCCATGGCAGCTCCTGGGGAACGGGTGTTGGCGGGACGTTACCGCCGGTATCCCCGAGATTGAAGATGAACATGCGTCACTTTTTAAAGTCACCCGAGGCGTTGCCCCGGCGGGTCAACCCGGGCCGCCTTATGGACGGCATCGGAAATCGAATGGAGCCGAATCGTGTGTCGATACGTCTATTCGGCGACGTCGAGTGAAGTCCCTACGGCGACGCCGAAGTGACCGAAGAACAGGTGCAGGTGTGACGGAGGTGCAGGGCGATGGCCGGTTTCCGGAGTCTGGCGAGACAGGTGCGAGATCCGCGGTGCGACCTGGCGCTGCGGCGCTACTCACTGCGCAAGTGCCTGGAGAGGTTCGCTCCTTACGGACACAGGGCGACCTGGGACCATCTGTGCTCGCGGGCCGGGTTCGGCCCCGAGGACCGGTCCCCCGATCCGGCGCGTCTCGTGGCCGCGTTGGATGAACTGGAGGAAGCGCGGGCGGTCTGGCTCGCCTATGAGGTCGAGTTCGCCGAGCGCCGCAAGAAGGAGAAGCACGGCGGGCTGCGTCGGCCGGGCAGCGTGGACGACTGGCACCGGCTGACCTGGGGCGGCTTCGGTGTCGCCTGGTGCGACGACCCGCGTGTCCACCCCCATGAACCACTGGCCGAGGTGCTGCGACGGCTGATCGCCGCCCTGGAACGCGAACCGGGCTCGTCCTGCCCGGTGTGCGACGGGGAGCGCCTCATCTGGAAGTACGACCTGGACCACGAACCCTCGGCGGGTCCGGTCTGCGCGGACTGCGGGATTCTGGTACCCCGGCCCGTACTCACCCCCGAGGCGCTGGCCTACGCCAGGCGCGGCAGGCTGCTCGTGTCGGCCTGAGGCATGCCGGGGGTGCGCCGGGGATGCCGCACCCCCTACCGAAGGGGACCGTGACATCGTACAGGTGTGTCTCAACGGGCGCCGGGAGGGCGCCGATGGCGCGTGTGTCCCTCTGTCACCGGCAGCGCTCGCACAGTCCGCGGCGCAGGCAGTCGCGGCCGGAGCCACAGACATTCATGTGCATCCGCGAACACCGTGCGGACGGGACAGTCTCTCCCCACGCATGGTCGCGGCAACCCTGGAGGCCGTACGGGCACGGGTGCCGGTGCCAATCGGAGTGACCACGGGTGCCTGGGCGGAGCCCGATCCGGCCACCCGCCTCAAGCAGGTACGCGGCTGGTCCGTACCGCTGCCCGACCACGCCTCGGTCAACTGGCATGAACCGGGCGCCGAAGAGATCGCCGAGCAGTTGATCGCCCTGGGCATCGGGGTGGAGGCGGGCATCTGGTCCGGCACGGACGGAGCGGCCCGCTTCGCCGCCTCGCCGCTCGGCCCGAAGGTGCTGCGGGTCCTCGCGGAGGTGACGGACACGGAGGCGGCCACGGCGGAGGCGTCCGCATGCGCGCTGTTGTCCGAGCTGGGCGACGCCCACGGCCGCCCCGTGCTGCTGCACGGCGAAGAGGGCGGCGCCTGGCCCGTACTGCGGCTGGCAGGGCGGCTCGGGCTGGCCACACGGATGGGCCTGGAGGACACGCTGCTCCTGCCGGACGGTCAACCAGCCATGTCCAACGCCCAGTTGGTGACTGAGGCGCTGGTCCAGTACCGGTCGCCGGCCGCGGGGCGGCGCGACTCTAGCAGCGGGTAAACCGGTCGCTCCATCCGTTTCCCGTCCGGACAGTGGGAGGCGATGAAACACGCCTGAGGAACCACGTCCGAGGAGTCCGACATGTCGACGCTGCGCGTCACCGCCGAAGTGCTGACCGTCCATGAGCATCCCAACGCCGATGCGCTCGAACTGGCCCAGGTGGGCCTGTACCGGGCGGTCGTGGCCAAGGGCGCGTATCGCACCGGTGAGGCCGCCGTCTACATCCCCGAGCAGTCCGTGCTCCCGGCCGGGCTGATCGAGGAGCTGGGGCTGACCGGACGGCTGGCGGGCGGCAACGCGGACCGGGTCAAGGCGGTGCGGCTGCGCGGGGAGCTGTCGCAGGGCATCGTGTGCCGGCCGAAGGCGCTCGCGGACGTCGACCTGGCGCGGGCCGCGGCCGACGGCACCGACTTCGCGGAAGCGCTCGGCATCACCAAGTGGGTGCCGCCGATCCCGCCGACCATGAACGGCGACGTCGAGTCCGCGCCGGATCTGCTGCCCTGGGTCGACATCGAGAACATCCAGCGCTACCCCGGGATATTCACCGCGGGCGAGGATGTGGTCCTGACCGAGAAGCTGCACGGTTCGGCGTGCCTGCTGACGTATGTCGCCGACGAGGGCCGGGTGTTCGCGTCCTCCAAGGGCTTCGGCGCCAAGTCCCTCGCGCTGAAAGAGGATCCGCGGAACCTGTACTGGCGGGCGATCCGGGGTCACGGGGTCGCCGAGGCGGCCGCGCGACTCGCGGAGCGGCTCGGGGCGCGGCGCGTCGGGATCTTCGGGGAGGTGTACGGAGCGGGGGTGCAGGACCTGACGTACGGGGCCGACGGGCGCCGGGAGACGCTCGGGTACGCGGTGTTCGACGTGTCCGCGGAGATCGACGGTGCCGTGCGCTGGCTGGACGCGGTGGAGTCGCTGGAGGGGGAACTGCCGCTGGTGCCACGGCTGTACGAGGGGCCGTACGACATCGATCGGGTGCTGGAGTTCGCCAGTGGGCGGGAGACCGTCTCCGGGCGTGGGCTCCACCTCCGGGAGGGTGTGGTCGTACGGACCGCCGTCGAGCGGTACAGCCCCGTGACCGGCGGCCGGGCGATCGCGAAGGCGGTCAGTCCGGCCTATCTGACCCGGAAGGGCGGGACCGAGTACGAGTGAGCCGCGCTGGGCGGGTCGCACAGTTGCACTGCGCTGTGGCTGGGCGGAGGTGGGTGCGCTCGCCCGCGCTTGCGGGGTTCCTCCCCCAAGCTCTCAACTACGTTCGAGCAGGGGACCCCCATCGCCCACCCGTGCCGCCTGGGGGTCCCCTCTGCTCGAAGAGCTTGGGGGAGGCACGACTGCCCGCAGCTTATGCAGGCGGGCTCAGCGGCGTTCCAGCAGCAGGCGTGAGCCTGGTCCCCGTTCGCCGAACGCGTCGTCGGGGTTGGACAGGACGCAGGTGTCGAGGGACAGACAGCCGCAGCCGATGCAGTCGGTGAGGTGGTCGCGGAGACGATTCAGCTGCTTGATGCGCTCGTCGAGCTCGGAGCGCCACGCCTCCGAGAGGCGCGCCCAGTCCTCACGGGTGGGCGTGCGTTCCTCGGGGAGCTCGGCGAGGGCCTCGCGGATCGTGGCGAGGGGGATGCCGACCCGCTGTGCGGCCCGCACGAAGGCGACGCGGCGCAGGGTGTCACGGGTGTAGCGGCGCTGGTTGCCGGTGGTGCGCCGGCTGCTGATCAGGCCCTTGGACTCGTAGAAATGCAGGGCGGAGACGGCGGCGCCGCTGCGCGCGGACAGCTGGCCGACGGTCAGCTCGTGGATCTTCTCGGGAATCTGGGGCACCTCTCAGAGCCTACCCACCGATCATCCGCGCCGTCCGTTGACATCGGTTCCGCCGCCGACCATGCTAAGCAGTTGCTTAGGGATTGTGATTCCGCGACGCGAGAGGCCGGGAACATGGCAGAACCGAGGATCTTCACCTCCCCCGACGAGCTGAAGGCGGCCGTGGGCGAGCAGCTGGGATACACCGACTGGCTGGAGGTCGACCAGAAGCGGATCGACCTCTTCGCGGAGGCCACCGGCGACCACCAGTGGATCCACGTCGACCCGGAGAAGGCGGCCGCGGGACCGTTCGGGACGACCATCGCGCACGGCTATCTGACCCTGTCGCTGCTGCCGCTGTTCGGACCGCAGCTGATCTCGGTCGAGGGCGTGAAGATGGGCGTCAACTACGGGACGAACAAGGTCCGCTTCCCCTCGCCCGTCCCGGTCGGCTCCCGGCTGCGCGCCACCGCGAAGATCACCGGCGTCGAGGACGTCACCGGCGGCGTCCAGGTGACCGTCGCCTTCAGCGTGGAACGCGAGGGCGGGGACAAGCCGGTCTGCGTCGCGGAGTCGGTCTCCCGCTACTACGTCTGACGCTCGGCATCCGGCCCTCGGCGCCCGACGGGCCGGGGCCTACTTCGCCCCGACCATCCGCAGGACGAGGTCGGCGTAGAGCGCGCCGACCTCCTCGGGTGTCCGGGGACCCTCCACGTTGAACCAGCGGGCCACGTCGATGCACAGCGACAGCACCGCGAGGGTGGTGCCGTGGAGGTCCAGCACATCGAACTCGCCGGCCTCGACACCCTCCTCGATGATGCCGCGCACCTCGGCGTCGACCTGGCGGCGCAGCGCGAGGATCTCGGCACGGGCGTCCGGCCCGAGCGCCTCCAGCTCGTACTGCACCACACGGGCGGTGGTGCGCCGCCCGGCGTGCCAGCGGACGAAGGAGCTCACGGCGTCGGCGAGCCGCTCCGTCGCGCTGCCCTCGCGCCGGGCCGCCGTACGGAGGATGTCCAGGGCCCTGTCATGGCCGATCCGGCTGATCCGGTGGAGCAGCTCCTCCTTGGTCTTGTAGTGGATGTAGAGCGCGGCCGGGCTCATGCCCGCGCGGCCCGCGATGTCGCGGGTCGTCGTCGCGTGGTAGCCCCGCTCGGCGAAGGCCTCCACGGCCGCGACGAGCAGGCGCCGGGCCGCCTCAGGGGTGACCTCTTCCCACGGCTCGACCTCGCCGCCGGTCGTCTCCTCGGCCGTACTCATCGCTCGTTCGCCCCTCTCGGTGACAGGAGCTACACCATACCGCCGAAGGTGAGCGGTCGCTTAGAGTGCCTGCTCAGATCTTCTCGAAGGGATCGTGGTCGGCGAGGAGCTTCTCCAGCCGTGCCTGGTCGACCCGGCTCACGATCTGGCCGGCCTCCTGACGGTCCCTGATCACCTTGGCCAGGGTGAAGGCAGGTCACCAGGTACAGGACCGCGATGGCCAGGAAGGCCCGGACCCAGGCGTCGGTGTCCAGCCGGTAGATGCCGATGGACGTGGCCGCCATGGCGATGGCGAAGGAGGCGACGGCCTGCCCGTAGAACGCGGCCGTACTCTGCTGCTTGACCGGTGTGTCACTCATGGGGACAGCCTCTTCGGGCGCGGCCCCCGGCACATCCGCCGACGTACTCAGAGCGGTACTCAGAACTAGAACGCCGAAACTCCCGTCAGCGCCCGCCCGATGAGCAGCTTCTGGATCTGGCTGGTGCCCTCGTAGAGGGTCATCACCCGGGCGTCGCGCAGCAGTTTGCCCGCCGGGTACTCGTCGATGTAGCCGTAGCCGCCGAAGACCTGCAAGGCGTTGTTCGCGGCGCGGACGGCCGCCTCGGAGGCGAAGAGCTTGGCCTTGGAGGACTCGACGGCGAAGGGCAGGCCACGGTCGATCAGATCGGCGACCCGCCAGGTCAGCAGCCGGGCCGCGTCCACGTCGACCGCGATGTCGCTGATCAGCTCCTGCACCAGCTGGTGACGGGCGATGGGCTTGCCGAACTGCTCGCGCTCACCGGCGTACCGCACGGCCGCGTCCAGGGCGGCCTGCGCTATGCCGACGCTGCCCGCGGCGACCGACATGCGGCCCTTGGCGAGCGCGGACATGGCGACCGTGAAGCCCTTGCCCTCCTCGCCCAGCATCGCCGAGGCCGGGACCCGTACGTCCTCAAGGACCAGTTCGGCGGTGGTCTGGCCGCGCAGGCCGAGCTTGCCGTGGATGGTGTGCCGGGTCAGGCCCGGGGTGTCGGTGGGCACGAGGAAGGCCGAGACGCCCTTGTGGCCGGGGGCGTCCGTGGAGCGGGCGAAGAGGAGCACGACATCGGCCCAGGTGCCGTTCGTGATGAACATCTTGGTGCCGTTGATGACATAGTCCTCGCCGTCGCGCACGGCCCGGGTGGACAGGTTGCCCGCGTCGGATCCGGTGCCCGGCTCGGTCAGCCCGAAGCAGCCGACGTACTCGCCGGACGTGAGGCCGGGCAGCCAGCGGCGCTTCTGCTCCTCGCTCCCCCAGGCCGCGACGGACTTCGCGACAAGGCCGAGGGAGACGGAAACGATCCCCCGGGCCGAGGAGTCGCCCCGCCCCAGCTCCTCCGTGACCAGGCAGTACGCGAGGTGGTCGCCGCCCGAGCCGCCGTACTCCTCGTCGACGGTCAGCCCGAGGAAGCCGACCTCGCCGAGCTTCTTCACGATGCCCCGGTCGACCTCCTCGGCCCGGTCCCAGGCCACCACATTGGGGACGATCTCCCGCTCGACGAAGTCCCGGGCGAGCTGCCGGACTGCGGTCTGCTCCTCGCTGAGCTCCAGGTTCACGACGAGATCACCCCACGGTTGACGGAAGGCACGACGGACCTTGAAAGCCGTACATTTAAATTAGCACTGCTAGTTTCAAGGTGCAGCCCTACTATGTGCGCCATGGCCCGACCGCGCAAGCCCCTCCTCAGCACCGACCGGATCATCGAGACGGCACGCGAGCTCGTGGACGCGGAGGGCCTGGCGGCCGTCTCCACGCGCCGGCTCGCCGCCGAGCTGGGGGTGAGCGGGCCCTCGCTCTACAACCACTTCCGCACCAAGGACGAGATCCTGGAGGCGGTCGCGGACTCGGTCAGCGCCCAGGTCGATCTGTCGATGTTCGAGGACGGCCGGGACTGGCGGACCGCGCTGCACGACTGGGCCGTCTCCTACCGGTCCGCCCTGCGCGACCACCCGCACATCGTCCCGGTCCTGGCCACCGGGCCCGGCCGCCGCCCCGCCGGGCTGCGGCTCGCCGACGCCGTCTACGGCGGGATGGTCGGCGCCGGCTGGCCGCCCGCGCAGGCCACGTCCATCGGCGCGCTGATGCGGTACTTCATCATGGGCTCCGCGCTCGGCTCGTTCGCCGGGGGCTTCGTGGACGACGAGAGCGCGTACGACCCCGCCGACTACCCGCACCTCGGGCAGGCCCACCTCCTCGCCGAGCAGCAGGAGAAGATCGACGAGCGCGCCTTCGAGACGGGTCTGACGGCGCTGCTGGACGGGCTGGCCCAGCAGTACGCGCAGGTCGGGCCGACCGCGTAACGACACTTCGGCAGCCACCGAAGTGTCGGTGCCGCATCCTGGGGTGCATGACCACCAAGGATCCGCAGGCCCGCGGACTCGCGGCGCTGGCCGCGCTGATCGCGGACGAGACGCGGGCCGCGTGTCTGCTGGCGCTGCTGGACGGGCGGGCCTGGACGGCCGGTGAGCTGGCCCGGCACGCGGGCGTCACCGCGTCCACGCTGAGCGAGCACCTGGGCAGGCTGGTCGCGGGCGGACTGCTCACCGAGGAGCGGCAGGGGCGGCACCGGTACGTACGGCTGGCCGACGCCCGGGCGGCACAGCTGATCGAGGACCTGGCCACGCATGTTGCGCCCGTGGCCCGGCGCCCGCGCACCCTGCGGGAGTCCACCGCGGGCTCCGCCATGGCGCGCGGCCGCACCTGCTACGACCACCTCGCCGGGCGGCTCGGCATCGCGCTCACGGACGCGCTGACCGGGCGCGGGCTGCTCAGCCAGGACACCGGGTTCGCGCTCACTCAGGCGGGCCTCGACTGGTTCGGTTCGGCCGGCATCACCCTCGACCGCGGCGGGCGCCGCCCCCTGGCCCGGGCCTGCCTCGACTGGACCGAACGCCGGCCCCACCTCGCGGGGGTCGCGGGCGCGGCGCTGTGCCGCCATGCCCTGGACACGGGGTGGTGCGTACGGATCGGCTCCGAGCGCGCGGTGAAGGTGACTCCGTCGGGGGAGCGGGCGCTGTCCGAGTTGCTCGGGATCGAGCGGGGGGCTTTGTGCTGAGTCCGGCTACGGGGGTCGGCCGACATGACTCCGCGCTCGATTGCCCGTCCGAAATTCGCGAGCCCCCGTCCCTCCCCCCTCCTAGCCTCTGGAGCATGATGAACGCCTCCGCACCCCGCCCCCAGTTGCTCGCCGCCGGTGCGGCCACCGTCAGCGTCGTGCTGTGGGCCTCCGCCTTCGTGTCGATCCGCAGTGCGGGGGACGCGTACTCGCCGGGCGCACTGGCGCTCGGACGGCTGCTGGCCGGGGCGCTGGCGCTCGGGGTGTTCTGTGTCGTACGGCGGGAAGGGTGGCCGCCGAGATCGGCGTGGCGTGGGATCGCGATATCCGGGCTGCTGTGGTTCGGCTTCTACATGGTCGTCCTGAACTGGGGCGAGCAGCAGGTAGACGCCGGCACCGCGGCCCTGGTGGTGAACGTCGGCCCGCTGCTCATCGCCCTGCTCGGCGCCCGGCTGCTCGGCGATCCGATGCCGCCGCGGCTGCTGGCGGGGATGGCCGTGTCGTTCGGCGGCGCGGTGACGGTGGGGCTGTCGATGTCGGGCGGGGACGGTTCCTCGCTGCTGGGCGTGGTGCTGTGCCTGCTCGCGGCGGTGGCGTACGCCGCCGGTGTGGTCGCCCAGAAGCCCGCCCTCGCCCGCGCGAGCGCGCTCCAGGTGACGGCCTTCGGGTGTCTGGTCGGAGCCGTGGTGTGTCTGCCGTTCGCAGGGCAGTTGGTGCACGAGGCCGCCCACGCACCGCTCTCCGCGACGCTCAACATGATGTATCTGGGCGTCTTTCCGACCGCGCTGGCCTTCACGACCTGGGCCTACGCCCTCGCCCGGACGACCGCGAGCCGGATGGGCGCGACCACGTACGCCGTTCCCGCGCTGGTCGTGCCGATGTCCTGGCTGGCGCTCGGCGAGGTGCCGGGGCTGCTCACCCTGGCGGGCGGTGTGCTGTGTCTGGCGGGTGTGGCGGTGTCGCGGTCCAGGCCGCGCGCCCGGACGTCCCGGACCGCGGCAGCGGAGCCGCGGCCCGAGAGCGTCTCCTGAGCGCCTCGTCGGAACACGAACGGCCGACCGCCTCGTCGGAGCACGAACAGCCGACCGCCGCGTCAGAACACGATCAGCGCCCGTCCGCCCTTTCCGGCCAGCATGTTCTCGAACGCGGCCGGGATTCCGTCGAGTCCGATCCGTTCCGTCACCAGCGTGCCCAGGTCCAGTCGGCCCGCCCGTACGTGCTCGGCGAGCACGGGGAGGTCCCGGGCCGGGTCGGAGTTGCCGTACACACAGCCGGACAGGGTCCGGCCCCAGTGGAAGATCTCCAGGGCGTTGAAGGTGACCTGCTGGTCCTTGCCGCCGATGCCGACCACGGTCGTCCGGCCGCCGCGGCGGGTGGCATCCCAGGCGGCCCGGATGCTGACCGCGCGGCCCACGCACTCCACGGCGACGTCGACGCCCTGCTTGCCGGTGAGGGCGCGGATCTCCCTGGGCGTGTTCTCGGAGGCGACGACGAAGTCGGTGGCGCCGGCCGCGCGGGCCAGTTCCTCCTTGGCCGGAGAGACGTCGACCGCGACGATCCGCGCGGCGCCCGCGATCCGGGCCGCCTGGAGGGTGGCGAGGCCGACTCCGCCCACGCCGAACACCGCGACCGTCTCACCCGGCCGAACCCGCGCCGAGTGGTGGACGGCGCCGTAGCCGGTGAGGACGGCGCAGCCGAGGAGGGCGGCGTCCGCGAGCGGCACGCCCTCCGGCAGGGGCAGCACGCAGGAGGCGGCGACCACCGTCTCCTCGGCGAACGCGGCGACGTTGAGGCCGGGATGGAGGTCGGTGCCGTCGACGGTGCGGGCGTAGACGTCGGCGGCGCCGTTGAGCGCGTTGCCGCACAGCCAGACCTCGCCGAGCGAGCAGGCGTGGCAACTGCCGCACGAGGGAGCCCAGTTCAGGACGACCTGGGAGCCTGGGGATACGTGAGCGACCCCTTCGCCCACGGCGACGACGGTGCCCGCGCCCTCGTGCCCGAGCACGGCCGGGACCGGCACCCGCATGGTGCCGTCGGACAGGGACAGGTCGGAGTGGCAGACACCGGCGGCGGCGAGGCGGACCCGGACCTGTCCGGGGCCCGGGTCGGGCAGTTCGACCTCGGTGATCTCCAGCGGGGCGCCGATGGCGGGCAGGACGGCGGCACGTACGGCCATGACTCGGAACTCCCTTAGAACTGGAGGGACTTGGTCTGGAGGTACTCGGCGAGTCCATGCGCGCCGAGTTCCCGGCCCACGCCGGACCGCTTGTAACCGCCGAAGGGGGCGGAGGGGTTGAAGCGGCCGCCGTTGATGTCGACCTGGCCGGTGTCCATGCGGAGGGCGAAGGCCACCGCCTCCGCCTCGTCGCCGGCCCAGACGGCGCCCGCGAGGCCGTAGACCGTGCCGTTGGCGATGCGCAGGGCGTCCTCCTCGTCCGCGTAGCGGAGGATCGTGAGGACCGGGCCGAAGATCTCCTCCTGCGCGATCGTCATCTCGGGGGTGACGTCCGCGAACACGGTGGGGCTGACGAAGTAACCGGTCCCGCGCGGGGATTCGGCGCCGCCCGCCACCAGACGCGCGCCCTCGGCGAGGCCCTGCTCGATGTAACCGCGCACCCGGGTCCGCTGCTTGGCGCTGACGACCGGGCCGATGCGGTCGCCGTACTTGGCGGCGGCCGCCGCGGCAAGCTCCACCGCCTCCTCGTACCGGTCGGTGTGCACCAGCATGCGGGTCCAGGCGCTGCACGTCTGGCCGGAGTTGGACATGACGTTGGCGACGCCGACGTTCACCGCCTTGGCGAGGTCGGCGCTGGGCAGGATGACGTTGGCGGACTTGCCGCCGAGTTCGAGGGCGACCTTCTTGACGGCGGCGCCCGCCACCGCGCCGATCTTCCGGCCGACCGCCGTGGAGCCGGTGAAGGAGACCAGGTCGACGTCCGGGTGCTCGGCGAGGGCCTGTCCGGCGACCGGACCGAGGCCGGTGACCAGGTTGAACACGCCCGCGGGTACGCCCGCTTCATGAACCGCCTCCGCGAAGAGCTGGGCGGTGAGCGGGGTGTCCTCGGCCGGCTTCAGCACGATGGTGCAGCCCGCGGCGAGAGCCGGGGCGACCTTGGCGACGATCTGGTGGAGGGGGTAGTTCCAGGGGGTGATCGCGCCGACCACGCCCACGGGTTCGTGGTGGACGGTCGAGTTGCCGACCCTCTCCTCGAAGGCGTGCGTCGCGGCGAGTTCGGCGTAGGAGCCCGCGACCGCGATCGGCACGCCCGCGTGGACCGTCTGCGAGAACGGGAGCGGTGCGCCCAGCTCCGCGGTGACCGTCTCGGCGATCTCGTCCTTGCGGGCCACGAGCAGGTCCCGCAGGGCGGTCAGCCGTGCGGCCCGCTCGGCCGGCGGGGTCGCGGCCCAGGCCGGGAGGGCGGCGCGGGCGGCCCGTACGGCGGTGTCGACGTCCTCGGCGGTACCGGCCGGGACCCGGCCGATGACCTGCTCGTCGACCGGGTTCACGACCTCGATCACGTCCCGGCCGGCGGCGGGGCGCCAGGCGCCGTCGATGTACAGGCCGTCGTGTGACTTCATGCTGCTTCCTCCCGGCGGGGCTGCGTCGTCCGACCCACAAACTAGCGATGTTAGTTTTCCAGCGCCAGACGTGACCGGACGCTCCGGGATATCAGAAGTCGACCCGAGCCCCTTCGTCCACCCGGCCCACCGACTCCTGACCGAAAGCCTTCTCGTAGGCCCGCCGGATCTCCTCGATGCTCCGGTCGTTCGCGTCGGCCCGCCCCACCGGATACAGCAGGACCAGTTCGTACGACCGCTCGCGCTCGATCGTGCCGTGCGCGTCCCGCCACTGCCCGCGCACGTCCCGCACGGTGAGCCCGTCCGGGAAGTCCGGGGTGACCTCCTTGTCCACGAAGGCCATGAACTGCCGGTCGGTGACGGCCGGGCCGCCGTCCGGGCGCGCGGTGCCGAACAGGAGCCGGGTCTCGATGTACGGCTTTCCGCGCGCCGGAGCGTGGGCATCGGCGCCGGCGAGGGTGGCGTGGGCGGTCGGGGCGGCGGCCAGCAGGAGACCGGCCGTGGTGAGGGCGGCCCGGGTGGGGGTGAGTCGCTTGCGCATGCCCCATCCCTAGTGGGCCCACTCCTCCAGGTCGGGCAGCCGCGCCGGGGACGGGCAGATGCGTTCGCCGTGCTGGTCGAAGACGAAGAGATGGGCGATGTCGACGAGGAGCGGGACCTGCATGCCGTGGCGGAGCCGGATGTCGGGGGTGGTGCGCACGACCAGGTCGCCGGGCTGCCGGCCCTCCGCAGGCACCGGTCCGGGCTCGGCGTCCGCCGGGTCCTCCAGGACCACCACCGGCCCGGCGCGCAGCGCGCCGGCCCGCTCCCTGAGCCGCTCCAGAACCGTCGGACCCTCACGACGGCGGCGCCGCGAGGGGCGGACGGCCGGGCGCGGGGCCTCCAACTCCGGTACGACGGCCGGGCGGGAACCGGTGTTGAAGTGGACGAGGACCTCGTGCCCCTGGAACTCCACGTGCTCCACCAGCCCGCTGATGGGCACCTCGCCGGGCCGGGCGGAGGCGGGCTTGGCGATGCGGACGGCCTCCGAACGCAGACCCACGATCACCTCGCGGCCCTGCTGCACCCGCAGCAACCGGTGGTCCGTGCTGAGCGGTTCGGGCAGCCGCAGGGCCTGCTTACCGAGGCTGATCGTCATCGCCCCGTCCAGCGGCGCACGGACGAGTCCCCGCAGCAGATTGATGCGCGGGATGCCGATGAAGGCGGCGACGAAGACATTGCGCGGGAGCGCGTACACCGTGCGGGGTTCGCCGACCTGCTGAAGCACTCCGCCGCGCAGTACGGCGACCCGGTCGCCGAGCGACATGGCCTCGGCCTGGTCATGGGTGACGTACACCGTGGTGACCCCCAACTCGCGGGTGAGCTGGGAGATTTCGGCCCTCAGATGGTTGCGGAGCTTGGCGTCGATGTTGGACAGCGGCTCGTCCATCAGGAAGGCGGAGGGATGGCGGGCGATGGCCCGGCCCATGGCGACCCGCTGGCGTTCGCCGCCGGAAAGCTGGCTGGGATAGCGGTCGAGGAGGTCCTCGATGCCGAGCAGCCGGGCGGTGGCGTCCACCCGGGGGCGCGGGTCCGCGCCGGGGGCCTCGATGCGCAGCGGGAAGCCGATGTTGTCCCGGCCGGTCATGCTGGGGTAGAGGGCGAAGTTCTGGAAGACCATCGCGATGTCCCGGGCGGACGGCTGCAGATCGTTGGCGTACTCGCCGTCCAGCAGCAGTTCGCCCTCGTCCATCTCCTCCAGTCCGGCGATCATGCGCAGGACGGTGGACTTGCCGCAGCCGGAGGGTCCGAGCAGGACGAGGAACTCCCCCGGCGCGATGTCCAGCGACAGCCGGTCCACGACGCGGACGCCTCGCGTGTAGGACTTGCTCACGTCGTGCAGGGAGATGGCGCGTGTCATGGCTGCTGCCCCCGGGGGCTGTCCAGAGCGCTGGTGCCGGTGCTCCGTGGTGGAAGGCCTCGCGCGGGTCGAACGGGGCCTGTGAGTCACGGAAGTTAACGGAATGTGTGCGGCCGGGGGAAGACACGCGCCCGAATACCCGGATTACGCCAGGTGGGGAGGGAAACGGACGGCGTGATTCAGCGGGTGCCGGGCGTCGTGTGCGGCTCGCGGGTGCGGCGCCGGAGCCTGAACCAGGCCGCCCCGCCGACCGCGGCCAGCCCCACGGCGGCGGAACCCGCGACCGGGCTGAAGGGGTTGTCGCGGGCCGGTCCGGAGCCGTCGGCGGGCGAGCCGCCCTTCGGACCGCCGTTACCGCCCCCCGGCCCGCCGCCCGGCCCGCCGCTGCCATCACCCGGTGTGCCGCTCGGGCTGCTGCTGGGAGCGCCGCCGGGCGCGTTCGGGCAGTCGGCCTTGAAGACCTTGCGCCCGCCCGCACCCTTGCCCTGGGCGACGGTCCAGGTCAGCTTGTACTGCGCGGCGGGCAGCAGCAGATTGTCGGAGGTTCCGGCACCGTCGACGAGCGCCAGGGAACTGGAGAGGGTGACGGCCCCCCGCCTCGCGGGCTGCGGCTCGATCGTCCAGTCGATCCCCTCGGCCTCGTCGAAGTCGACCGCG
Organism: Streptomyces sp. NPDC025638; assembly: GCF_055558775.1. Taxonomy (NCBI): domain Bacteria; kingdom Bacillati; phylum Actinomycetota; class Actinomycetes; order Kitasatosporales; family Streptomycetaceae; genus Streptomyces; species Streptomyces sp. NPDC025638. The sequence continues at coordinate 310,628 of NZ_JBVHLX010000008.1, forward strand.
TCGAGGTAGAGGCTGCAGGCCTTCGGGCCGTCGAGGTACGTGGCGACGGCCGTGCCCAGCACATGGATCTCGACGTCCCCGTCGTCACCGGGAGCGGCGTCGGCCGGCGCGCCGAGGAGGACGGTTCCCGCGACGGTGAGCGCCGTCCATGCGGCCGCTCTGCTGGGCAGGGACGAAGTCGACATGGCCGGCCCTCCGTCAGATGCTTTTCATACGCCTCTCATCATCTGACTCACTTTCACATCCGCCCCGCGCCACACGGGAACGGCGCCGCGCGCCCCCTCGGACATCACCCCGCCGGCTCAAAGACGTCGGGTCACGACGTCGCGGTGAGTTCGACCGGCACTCCGTTGAGGACCGCGTTGCCCGACAGCGGATCCAGCAGGCTGCCGTCGAGAAGCTGGTTGACGTTGACTCCGGGTGCCAGGACCGCGTGGTTCATCCGGGTGCCGGGGCGGTCGTGGCCCCAGCCGTGCGGCAGGCTCACCACGCCGGGCCGGACGCCGTCGGTGACCTCGGCGGGGGCCACCACTTCTCCCCCGGCCCCCTTCACCCGTACGTCCGCCCCGTCGCGCACTCCCAGGCGGTCCGCGTCCTCGGGGTGGATGTGCAGGGTGCAGCGGTTGGTGCCGCCGGTGAGGGCGGGCACGTTGTGCATCCAGCTGTTGTTGGAGCGCAGATGGCGGCGGCCGACGAGGACGAGCCCGTCGGGGCGCTGGGCCAGCGCCTCCCGCAGCCGGGGAAGGTCGTCCGCGATCGGCTGCGGAAGCAGCTCCACCTTGCCGCTCCTGGTCTTCAGCGGCTGCGGCAGCCGCGGGCCCAGCGGGCCGAGGTCGATGCCGTGCGGGTGGTCCAGCAGCTGTTGCAGGGTCAGCCCGTCGGGCCGTACGCCGAAGCCGTCGCCGTAGGGGCCGAGGCGCAGCATCATGTCGAGCCGGCGCTCGGGACCGGTCTCGCCGGTGAGCTGCGCGGCCAGCTCCTTCGGGTCCCGGCCGTGCACGGGAGAGTGCTCCTCGCGCACCGCCTTGCCGAGGGTCTGGTCGATCACCATCGTGTCGACGGCGGACGGGTCGGCACCGTGCATGCCACTTGCCGCCAGGATCAGCCGGGCCAGGATCTCGGACTCGGCCATCCGGCCGGGCTCCAGCGGGACGGCGGGGCGGGTGTAGCGGACCTGGTTGCGCACGGCGAGGGTGTTGAAGGCGAAGTCGTGGTGCGGGCTCTGCGAGGGCGGCGGCGGGGGCAGCACGACGTGGGCGTGGCGCGAGGTCTCGTTCAGATACGGGTCGACGCTGACCATGAAGTCGAGGGAGTCCAGGGCCTTGTCGAGCCGGTTGCCGTCCGGGGCGGAGAGCACGGGGTTGGCGGCGATGGAGATGAGGGCGCGGACCGGCTCGCCCTCCTCGGTGGCGGTGTCGATCTCCTCGGCGAGCGCGGAGAGCGGCAGTTCGCCCTTCGCCTCGGGGTGCCGGCGCACCCGGGAGTGCCAGCGGCCGAGGGCGAAGCCGTGGCCGGGTCCGGCGGGCCGGGGGGTCTTGTCGGTGGCGGCCTGCGGGAAGAGGGCGCCGCCGGGCCGGTCGAGGTTGCCGGTGAGGATGTTGAGGACGTCGACGAGCCAGCTGGCGAGGGTGCCGTGCGGGACCGTGCAGCTGCCTATACGGGCGTACACGGCGGCGGTGGGGGCGGCGGCGAGTTCACGGGCGAGGGCGCGGATCGTGTCCGCGTCGACGCCACAGGCCTCCGCCGCGGCCTGCGGGGTGAAGTCCCGCATCACGTCCCGGAGTTCGTCCAGCCCTTGCACATGCGGGGCGAGCTCGCCGAGCTCGACGAGTCCTTCCTCGAAGAGCACGTGCGCCATCGCCGCGAGCAGCAGCGCGTCGGTGCCGGGGCGGATCGCGAGGTGCCGGTCGGCGAGTTTGGCGGTGCGGGTGCGGCGCGGGTCGATGACGGTGAGGGTGCCGCCGCGGGCCCTGAGCGCCTTGAGCTTGCCGGGGAAGTCGGGGGCGGTGCACAGACTCCCGTTGGACTCCAGGGGGTTGGCGCCGATGAGGAGCAGATGGTCGGTGTGGTCCAGGTCGGGCACGGGGATGGCGTTGGCGTCGCCGTACAGGAGCCCGCTGGAGACGTGCTTGGGCATCTGGTCGACCGTGGAGGCGGTGAACAGGCTGCGGGTGCGCAGGGCGCCGAGCAGGACCGTCGGGTAGAGGGCGCCGGCCATGGTGTGCACATTGGGGTTGCCCAGGACGATGCCGACCGCGTCGGGCCCGTACCGCTCGACGACCGGCCGCAGGCCCGCGGCCACCGCGTCGAAGGCCTCCTCCCAGGTGGCCTCGCGCAGTTCGCCGTCCTTGCGGACGAGGGGTGCGCGCAGCCGGTCCGGGTCGCCGTCGACGGCACCGAAGGAGGCGCCCTTGGGGCAGATGAACCCCTTGCTGAAGACGTCGTCGCGGTCGCCGCGGGCGCCGGTGACTCGGGTGCCCTCGATGGTGAGGGTCAGCCCGCAGGTGGCCTCGCACAGGGGGCAGATTCGCAGGGCGGTGCGGGACACGGGTCCTCCCGGGTGGCGGCGGCGCGGCTGCGGTGGCGCACGGACAGGCCGAGCATACCGACCGGTATGCCCAATGGGGAGGCCTCTCGGGAATGGGTCCGGAAAGGGACGGTTCAGTCCAGCATGCGCGCCAGGTAGGCCCGCAGCAGCTCCCGGGTCTCCGCGATGATCGCCTCGTCGCCCTGCGGATCCACCCGGAAGGCGAGGTGGACCAGCGTGTCGGCGGTCTCCACGGCGATCAGGAAAGTGCGGCGCAGATCGTCGTCGGGGGTGCGGCCGAGGTAGCCGGAGAGCAACTCGGTGAGGCGGTCGGCGACACGGTGGTTGGGCTCGGCGTGCCGGGCCCCGACCGGGATCTGGTTGCCGAAGTCGACGAGGGAGAAGCCGGGTGCGGTGCGCTTCATGGCCAGGTACTCGTCGAGCACGGCGTCCATGGCCGCCCGCCAGTCACCGCTCCCCCCGTCCCCGAGCCGCTCGGTGACGCGCTCGGTGTACCGCTCCAGGTTGCGCTGGGCGAGCGCGTCGACCATCTGCCGTTTGTTGCCGAAGAAGCGGTAGACCGAGCCGATGGGCACACCGGCGCGCAGCGCCACGGCCCGGGTGCTCAGGGCGTCGTAGCCGACCTCGTCGAGGAGGTCGGCGCAGGCGTCGAGGATCCTGGTCAGCCGTTCGGCACTGCGCCGCTGGACGGGCGCTCGGCGAAGCGATGTCGCATGGGGCACGGGCTTCATGATGCCTTTCCGCCGGGGTCCGGTGAACCTCGCCCCTGAGTACGGAGGAAGGTGGCCGTTGCACTCATCGCGCCGGCGTGCCCGTCGCACCGCTCGCGGTCGGCGTCGCTTCCGTCTCCTTCGCCTTCGCTGTCCCCGCCTCCGCCCCCGACGCCGTGATGTCGGCCGTGCTCTCCACCGGCTTTCCGCGCACGGCCCACACCGTGCCGTCGTCCGCGTACAGGCGGGCCGTGACGTGATGGGTGCCGTGCGGGACGAGACGGGGGGCGAGGCGGTACTCGGGAGCGCGCAGCCGGGTGACCAGGCCGCCGTCCACGAAGAGGTACGCGAGGCCGCGTCCGGCCGTCGGCTCGGCCTGCGCGCCGGCCGGTGAGAAGCGGAAGTTGCGGACGGTCAGCCGGACGTCCCAGTTGCCGGCGGCGTCGGGGGCCACCTCGACGTCGACGTCGGGCGCCCCTTTCTTGTCGACCTCGCGATAGTGCCGCCCTTGGCCGTCCGTCGCGTCGAGGACTCGGCCCACCGGCGAGGGCGACCCCCCGTCCTTGCCTTCGTGCGCCTCGCCCGTTCCGCAACCCGCCGTTGCGACCAGCAGCAGGACGCAGACCGCGAGGGCGGCCCGAAATCCACGCGTCCATGACATGGCGGGGAGACTAGAACACCGTTCGGGCCACCGGATCCCCCTGAGGTCTGGTTCCGGTCGGTCCCGGGGTGGAGGACCAAGACCCTCTTGCGCCGACGAAACCGCAATCCTACGGTGTTACATAGGAATCGGGTTCGCAAGGGAGCGATCATGAGCGGGGACGCACGGAAGACCGCCGAAGGACTGGTTTATCTCTCCGGATTCGGCAACGAGCACGCCTCGGAGGCGGTGCCGGGCGCCCTGCCGGAGGGCCGCAACTCGCCCCAGCGGGCACCGCTCGGGCTGTACGCGGAACAGCTCAGCGGTACGGCCTTCACCGAGCCCAGGGCGTACAACCGCCGCTCCTGGCTGTACCGCATCCACCCCTCGGCCGCGCACCCCGCGTTCACCCGCACCGACAACGGCGCGCTCCGCACGGGCCCCTTCGCCGAGACCGAGCCGGACCCGAACCGCCTGCGCTGGAACCCGCTGCCCGAGCCGCCGGCCGGGACGGACTTCCTCGCGGGCTTGTGGACCCTGGGCGGCAACGGCGACGCGACCCAGCGCGCCGGCATGGCCGTGCACCTGTTCCACGCCAACGCCTCGATGGAGCGCGTCTTCAGCAACGCCGACGGGGAGTTGCTGATCGTCCCGGAGCGCGGCGGGCTGCTGCTGCACACGGAGTTCGGGCTGCTGCATGCGGAGCCGGGCCATGTGGCACTGATCCCGCGCGGGGTGCGCTTCCGGGTGGAGCTGCTTGACGCCTCCGCCCGGGGCTATGTGTGCGAGAACTACGGCGCGGCCTTCCGGCTGCCCGACCTCGGCCCGATCGGCGCCAACGGGCTCGCCAACGCCCGGGACTTCAGGGCGCCGGTGGCCGCCTACGAGGACGTCGAGGGCCCGGTGGAGGTGGTGAACAAGTTCTGCGGCAACCTCTGGACGGCCACGTACGACCACTCGCCGCTCGACGTGGTCGCCTGGCACGGGAACTATGTCCCGTACGTGTATGACCTGCGCCGTTTCAATGTGATCGGCACGATCTCGTACGACCACCCCGACCCGTCCATCTTCACGGTCCTCACCTCCCCGTCCGACACCCCGGGCCTGGCCGGCGTCGACTTCGTGGTCTTCGCGCCGCGCTGGCTGGTGGGCGAGGACACGTTCCGGCCGCCGTACTTCCACCGGAACGTGATGAGCGAGTACATGGGGCTCATCGAGGGCGCGTACGACGCGAAGGCGGAGGGCTTCGTACCGGGCGGGGGTTCGCTGCACAACATGATGTCGGCGCACGGACCGGACCGGGAGACCTTCGACCGGGCGAGCGCGGCCGAGCTGCGGCCGCAGAAGGTCGACGACGGGCTCGCGTTCATGTTCGAGACGCGCTGGCCGGTGACGCTCACGCCCCACGCGACCCGGGCGGACCACCTCCAGCAGCGGTACGACGACGTGTGGCAGGGCCTTGAGCGGCACTTCCGCCCCTTGCACTGAAGATTCACTCCAGGTACGGATGACCCCGTGACCTCCTTCGCTCCGGACTCGATCGTCCTGAACCGCAAGCTACCGCTCTGGTATCAGGTGTCGCAGTCGCTGCGCGCCTCGATACTCGGCCGCTCGCCCCGGGACCCGCTGCGCCTGCCCACGGAGGAGCAGCTGGCGGAGCACTACGGCGTCAGTGTGCTGACCATGCGGCAGGCGCTGAAGGAGCTGGAGGACGAGGGGCTGATCAGCCGGCACCGGCGGCGCGGCACGTTCATCGAGCCCGGTGTCCAGCGGGGCGCACCCGTGCGTCTGCTGGGCTCGGTGGACGCGATCGTCGCCCAGCAGTCCGGTATGACGACCGAGCTGCTGGACCACGGAACGGGGCCCGTGCCGACCGAACTCGCCGAGTACTTCCCGGATCTGGCCGAGGTGGCGTCGTACCACCGGCTGCGCAGCGACGAGAAGACCGGCGAGCCGACCAACCACGCGCGCAACCACATCCGTCCCGAACTGGCCGCGCGCATCGACCTGGACGACCTGGTCCGCTGGCCGATGACCAAGGTGCTGCGGGATGTCGTCGGGGCGGACATCAGCCGCATCACGGACACGGTCGAGGCCCGCCTGGCCGACCCGGACACCGCGCGGCTGCTCCAAGTCCCGCTGCTCAGCCCGATCCTGCACTACACGGGTGTGACGTACGACGCCGACGGCCGTGTCCTCGACGTGGCGGTGATCCACTACCGGGGGGACCGCTTCTCCTTCACGGTGACCTTGGACGCCACCTGACCCGCCCCGGACCGGCAGGTCGTACGATGCCCAGCGTGACGCGCGACGACGCTCCGCTGCTCGCGGACCTCATGCCGTGGTCCGTCGCACCCCTGCGGCCGGGCCGCGCCTGGCCGACGGCGCCCGACGCGGCCTGTCTGAAGGCCCGCTGGGACGCCCTGCTCAAGGCCGACGGCCCCGACCGGGAGGCCCTGTTCGAGCCCACGCGCTCGCGCACGCTGCACTCGGCGGTGAGTCAGCTGCCGGGACAGTCCAGCGGCACGGAGAAGCTGGTGCGCGCGTCCGGGCCGTGCCCGGAGCCGGTGCGTGTCCTGGCGGCCCCCTTCGACGAGCAGTGGCTGATCCCGGACCACCGACTGCTGGACACGGCCCGCCCGGAGCTGTGGCGGGTGGCGGACGAGCACCAGGTGTTCGCCGTGGAGTCGCCCGCCGACACCCCGGGCCCGCCGCTGCTGGCGACGTCGCTGCTGCCCGTCCTGCGCCCCGGCCGCATCCGCCCGCTGTACCGCCGCCCCGGCGGCACGGAACCCAATCTGGCGCCGGGCCTGCTGGAGCACCTGAATTCCCGGCTGGACCTGTCCCCCACTCCACTGGACGTCCTCGCGTGGGTCATGGCGACGGTACGCCCGGACCTCACGGTGCCCCTCACCGAGGACGCCGAACTCTGGTCGCGGGGCGTGGAGTCGGGCCGCCGGCTGCTCTGGCTGATGCGGCGGGACGGCGAGCGCCCCAAACTCCCCGGCGGCCGCCGCCCGTACGTCCGCGCACCGCTCCCCTCCCTCCCCCTCACCCTGCACTACGACCGCGACGAGGAGACCCTCCACCTCGACGAGGGCCGTATCTCCCCCGTGCCGCCCGAGGCCTGGGACTTCGAGGTGGCCGGGGTCCGGGTCCTGGAGCAGTGGTTCACGACCCGCACCACGCCTCCCGAGCCGGGCACCCTGACCGCGATCCGCCCGACGACCTGGCCGCAGCCGTGGACGTCGGAACTGCTGGAGCTCATCACGGTCCTGGCACTACTGGCGGAACACCACTCCCCACAGGCCGAGCAGTTGCGCATCACGGCCCCGCTCACAGCCACGTCGTTGCACAAGGCCGGCATACTCCCGCCCCCGGAGCCCTCCCGCAGACCCGCCTCGGTCCTGGACCACCACGAGGAGGGCCCGGAGGGCCAGTTCACGCTGCTCTAGCGCTCGCGGAGAGCCGCCTGCAGCGGCGCGATGTCCTCGGCGTCCTTCGTGCGGCGGGGCCGGGTGGAGTCCCGGGCGGGCCTGATGCGCTTGCTCTCGGTCTGGCCCCGAGGGGCGACGATCGGCACGTCCGGACCCCCTGTGCGGCCGGGCGCGGCATCGAGCATGCCGGTCGGCCATGGCCTACCGGCCGAGGGACACCCGCGACCACGACCCGGCCGTCCCCGGCACGGCCCTGCCCGGATTGTCCGGGCAGGGCGCAACAGCCGCTTCCGCACGATGCCGGTGAGCCGGGCGGCCGTGCCGCTCGGGCAGGCGGTGGCGGACCTGGTCGTGACGGCGGTGGGGACCGTGCCGCTGCTGGTGGGGCTCGCGGTGGGCCGGCGGGTCGAGGGGCCCGCGGCCGGGGCGGTGGGCGCGGTGGGCCTGCTGCTGTTCTTCCGGTTCGCCTGCACGAGCATCGGGATCTTCCTCGGACTGCTCACCCGCAGCGAGGACGCCGCAGGCCGGCTCGGCGCCTCGTCCTTCGTGCTGCCACTGCTGTCCAACGCCTACATCCCCACCGGCAATCTGCCGGGCCGGCTGCGCACGCTCGCCGAGTGGAACCCGATCAGCGCGGTCACCACGGCCCTGCGGGACCTCTTCGGCAACGCGCCCGTCCCGGACGGCGCCGCCTGGCCAGTGGCCCACCCGGTCGCCGGGTCGCTCGCCCGGTGCGACGTGCTGACCGCGGTCTTCCTGCCGCTCGCGGTCCGCCGCTACACGCACGGCGGACACTGAGCACCAGGTCACATGTGGTGGACGGCTACTGACAAAGACAGCGCGCCCGAGTCATGATCCACCCCATGGACCGACTCCCCCTGCCCCTGGAGGGCATCACCGTCGTCGCCGTCGAGCAGGCCGTGGCCGCGCCTTTCGCGACCCGGCAGCTCGCCGACCTGGGCGCCCGCGTCATCAAGGTCGAGCGGATCGACGGCGGCGACTTCGCGCGCGGCTACGACACCGCCGCCGGCGGTCTCGCCTCGCACTTCGTGTGGTGCAACCGGGGCAAGGAGTCCATCGCCCTCGACCTCAAGGACCCGCGCGGCCTGGACGCCGTGCGGCGGCTGGTCGCGGACGCGGACGTGTTCGTGCAGAACCTCGCCCAGGGGGCCGCCGCCCGGCTCGGGCTCGACGCGGCCACGCTGTGCGCCGCGCACCCGCGGCTGGTCGCCGTGGACATCTCGGGGTACGGGGCGTCCGGGCCGTACGCGGACAAGCGGGCCTACGACATGCTCGTGCAGTGCGAGGCGGGGCTGGTGTCGGTGACCGGGACGCCGGAGCAACCGGTCAAGGCGGGGATCCCGGCGGCGGACATCGCGGCGGCCATGTACGCCTTCTCCGGTGTGCTGGCCGCGCTGGTGCGGCGCGGGACGACCGGGCGGGGCGGCCCGGTCGAGGTGTCGATGCTGGAGTCCCTCGCCGAATGGATGGGCCACCCCCTGCACCATGCGATGCACGGGGGAACTCCCCCGGCGCGCACCGGCCTCGCGCACGCCGTCATCGCGCCGTACGACGCCTATGAGACGGGGGACGGAGGGCGGGTGCTGCTGTCGGTGCAGAACGACCGGGAATGGCGGCGGCTGGCCGAGCAGGTCATGGGACGGCCCGAGCTGGGGACGGACCCGGCGTTCGCGACGAACGCGGCGCGGGTCGAGAACCGACGGCGCACCGATGAGCTGGTCGGCAAGGCGCTGGGCGCGCTGGAGGCCGACGAGGCGCTGGCCAGGCTGGAGGGCGCGGGCATCGCGTGCGCGCGCCTGAGGGATGTGCACGAGTTGGCGGAGCATCCGCAGCTGGCGGCCCGGGAGCGGTGGCGGCAGGTGGGATCGCCGGTGGGGCCGCTGCGTGCGCTGCTGCCCCCCATCACCATGCCGGGCGGGGACGACGCACGGATGGGGGACGTGCCCGCGCTCGGTCAGCACACCGAGGCGCTGCTGCGTGCCGTGGGGATGACGGACGACCAGATCGCAGCCCTGCGCCGGGACGGTGTGGCGGCCTGAGCGCGGGCCCTCAGTGCCTGTTGCCGCCGAACAGCGAGCGACGCAGCCGACGCAGCGGCGCGAACAGGGAGACGTGGCGCATCCGCGTGCCCCGGTCACTGCGCTTGGCGGGCTCACGCGCGGTCAGCTCACGCATCAGCGAGGTCGCCTCGGCCGTCTTCTGCTGCGGTATGGCGGGACCCGCCAGCACCGACAGATGGCGGTCGAGGCGCGAACTGGTCGCGCTGCTCCCGCAGGTGATCGCAGGGACCCTCGCCCTGCTGCGCACTGTTATCTGCTCCATGTCACTCCCCACCCGTACGAGTCCACCCGGCCCGGGCAGGGTAACCCTATCGCCCCAACCGGGCACGCGTGTATCGCGGTCACAGGATTCACCTTCCCCGTAAAGGGGTTGACGATTACTCTCCGAATCCAACTGATTTCAGGGCGAGTTGGACAACTGGCTGAGTTGTGGGCCGAGCTGACCCTCCGTCGGGTTCGACGGTCACTGCGAGTGACGTCGAGGACTTGCCCAGGCCGGCCGCCACCAAGGGCGTGTCACCCTCGAAGAGCCCGAGGGAGCGCGGTTGCGCATGGGGGCGCATGAGCCAGAGCTGATGCACGCGTCCGCCGGGCAGTTCTCCGTATCCGCTGAGCGTGACGACAGCCCGCCCCTCGGATGCGGAGGCGATCACTCCGATACTTCGGCCCTGCGCGTCCTTGCTGCTGGTCGCGCGGGCGTCGGAGGCCGCCAGAACGTGGGCGATCTCACGCGCCTGCGCCCGCTCGGCGTCGAGCCTGCCCTGGGTCCGGTCGGCCTGGACCGCGAACAGCCCGGCGACGACGAGGGCAGCCGCGGCCGTCGCCGTGGCGAACGGAACGAAGAGGGGGCGCGCCCGGGGCGTACGGGTGCGTGCCGGCGGGGGCTGCGTGCCCCAGACGTGCGGCGGCAGTTGGGGGGTGCGCTCGCGCGCGGGGCCGGGCTCCTGCCGGGTCGTGCGTACGGCGGCCAGGACCCGGTCGCGCATCGCGGCCGGCGGCGGGGCGGCGGTGGACCAGGCGAGGCGCACGGCGTCCTCGGACAGCGCCCGCACCTCGGCGGCACAGCGGCCGCAGTCCGCGAGGTGTTTCTCGAAGCGGCGCCGCTCACCAGGTTCGAGCGCGTCCAGCGCATAGGGGGCGGCGAGCGAGTGCAGATCCTCGCGGTGGAAGAGCTTGCCGAGGACACTCATGCGACACCTCCCAGGCACTTGCGCAGCTGGGTGAGTCCGTCGCGCATACGGGTCTTGACCGTGCCCAGCGGCAGCGAGAGCCGCTCGGCCACCTCACGGTACGTATAGCCGTCGTAATAGGCGAGGGTGACGGACTGACGCTGGAGTGCGGTGAGCCGGTCCAGGCAGCGGCGCACCCACTCGCGCTCCAGTCCGGCCTCGACCTCCTCGGTCACCTGGTCGAAGGCGGGGAACCCCGCGCGCATCGCCTCGCGCTGCTCCCGCTCGCCCGCGGCACGGGCGCTGCGCACCCGGTCGACCGCGCGGCGGTGGGCGAGGGTGAGGACCCAGGACAGGGCGCTGCCCCGGCCGGGGTCGAACCGGGCGGCGGAGCGCCAGAGTTCGAGCAGCACCTCCTGCGCCACCTCCTCCGACTGGGCGGGGTCGCGCACCACACGCCGTACGAGCCCGAACACCGGCCCGGACACCAGTCCGTACAGGTCCTCGAATGCCTTCTGGTCGCCGCCTGCCACGAGCACCAGCAGCTCGTCAGCCTCCACTCGGGCCCCCTCTCCCCCGCCGCACCCGGATCGTCCTTTCACACCAGGGATTCGCAACGAACGCACCTCCGGATGGGGTACGGATCAGAGTGCCGAAAACGCGGGTCGGACGACAAGAAAAGATTTTTTGCGTCGGACCAATCCGATCCGGCTGCCCGCTCCGTATACCCGTCCGTCAAGCAAGTTGGACTGAGGACGGACGGCATGACACCTCTATTCTCCAGGAGCGGCACGGGACGCAAGAGCCTTGTCACGCTCATATGTGGTGCGCTGGCCGCCGGGGGGCTCGCAGCCGCCGGCGTGGCCACGCTGGAACCGGGGGCGGCCTCCGCCTCCTCCCACAGGGAGGCCCCGCTCATCTCGGGCACCCCGCAGTACGACAACACGGACCTGTATGCGTTCGTCAGCCCGGACAAGCCGGACACGACGACGATCGTGGCGAACTGGATCCCGTTCGAGGAGCCGGCCGGCGGTCCGAACTTCTACACGTTCGCGGACGACGCCCAGTACGACATCCACATCGACAACAACGGTGACGCGCAGGGCGAGTTGCTCTTCCGCTACACCTTCAAGACCCACACCAAGAACAAGAACACCTTCCTCTACAACACGGGCCCGGTCACCAGCCTCGACGACCCGGACCTCAACATCACGCAGACGTACGACATCGACCTGGTCAAGCTGAAGAACCAGCGCGTGGTGTCGAAGACCAGGCTCGCGGACAACGTGCCGGTGGCGCCGTCGAACGTCGGCAAGGCGTCGATGCCGGACTACGGCAAGCTGCGCTCGCAGGCCGTCTACAAGACTGCGGGCGGTGCCGCGACCTTCGCCGGCCAGGCCGACGACCCCTTCTTCGCGGACCTGCGGGTCTTCGACCTGCTCTACGGCGGCAACCTCACCGAGGTCGGCCGGGACACGCTCAAGGGCTACAACGTCAACACGATCGCCCTCCAGGTCCCCAACGACCTGATCCGCGAGTCGTCGAAGCAGCCGATCGTCGGCATCTGGTCGACGACCCAGCGCAGGAACGCGCAGGGCTACTACTCGCAGGTCTCGCGCCTCGGCAACCCGCTGGTCAACGAGGTCGTCAACCCGCAGAAGGACAAGGACAAGTTCAACGCGTCCGCGCCCTGGGACGACGCGCAGTTCCTGAAGAACGTGACCAACCCCGAGCTGCCGAAGCTCATCGAGGCGATCTACAAGATCAAGGCGCCGGCCGAGCCGCGCAACGACCTGGTCGATGTGTTCCTCAAGGGCGTCAAGGGCCTCAACCAGCCCCCGTATGTGAAGCCCTCGGAGGAACTGCGCCTGAACACCTCCATCACACCGAGCATGCACCCCAAGCGCCTGGGTGTCCTCGACGGCGACAACGCGGGCTTCCCCAACGGCCGCCGGCTGACGGACGACGTGATCGACGCCTCCCTCCAGGTGGTCGAGGGTGAACTGGTCGGCTCCAAGAACGACCTGGGTGACGCGGTCGACAAGAACGACAAGAAGTTCGAGAAGTACTTCCCGTACGTGGCTCAGCCGACCTCCGGTTCGCGCGGTGCGCTCGCCAAGGGCACGACCAGCGGCACGGATGTGAAGAGCCAGCTCGGCGACGCGCTGCAGCCGGCGGGTTCGGCGTCCGGCGGTTCCGACAACACGATGCTGATCGCCGCCTCGGCGGCCTCGGGCGCGGCCGGGATCCTGCTGATCGGCACCGCCCTCGCGTGGTGGCGCCGTCGTATGCAGCGTCCGTACTGATCGATCCGCACCCCACCGACTGGCGCGGCCCGCGCACCACATCCCCCACGGCGCGGGCCGCGCCACCCCACGACCTCCACCAGCAGTGACCAGGCGACCTAGGAGAGGGCATGTCCCCGCGTACGAACGACAACGAGCCCGCCGCGCGGCCGGTGGACGCAGACGACGACACGGGGGACGCCGAAGCGGCATCACGGACCACGGACGGGGACGAGGCGCCGGGCGCCGGAGCGGCGGGGGCTGGCGAAGGCGAGGCAGCCACCGAGGCACGGACCGACGAGCGGGTCGAGGCCGTGCGGCGGGTCGGCGCCGCCGGGCGTCGTTGGCGGGCCGCCCGACTCGCCACCTGTGCCGCACTGTTGGCCGTGGCGATGACCGGCGGGGCGATCGCCCTCGGGGCAGCGCGGGACGGGGCGCCGGCAGCCGTGGCGGCCGCCTCCAGTGCCGTGGATCCCGCGTTGCTGACCAGCGGGAGCCTCGACGCGAGCATTGCCGCCCTGCAGAGCCATCTCCGGTCGCAGCCCAAGGACTACGGCAGCTGGGCCACCCTCGGTCTCGCCTACGTGGAACAGGCGCGGACCAAGGGCGACCCGTCCCGCTATCCGCAGGCGGACAAGGCGCTGCAACGCTCACTGACACTGTCCCCGGACAACGAACAGGCCCTGTGCGGCCGCGCCGCCCTCGCCGCCGCGCGGCACGACTTCAAGGGCGCCCTGACCTACGCGGACAAGGTCCTGAAGGAGAACCCCTACAGCGAACGTGCCCTGTCCTCCCGTATCGACGCCCTGGTCGAACTCGGCCGGTACGACGAGGCGTCGAAGGCCGCCGACACCGCCGACGAGCGCCGCCCGGGAGTGCCCGTCTTCACGCGCTACGCCTATGTGCGCGAACTGCGCGGCGAGGTCGGCGCGGCACGGCAGGTCCTGGAGCAGGCCCTGGCCGGCGCCACCTCGAAGGGCGACATCGCCTACGTCGCCGCCCAGCTCGGCCAGCTCGCCTGGAACCAGGGCGACTACAAGACGGCCCTCACCTACTACGCGCGGGCCCTGGCCGCCGACGAGAACTACCTGCCCGCCCTGGAGGGCCGCGCCCGCGCGCAGGCCGCGAGCGGCGACCGGGCCGACGCCGTCAAGGGCATGGAGCTCGTCGTCTCCCGCTATCCGCTGCCCGGCCCCCTCGTCGAGCTCGGCGAGCTGTACGACGCCCGCGGCGCCGAAGGGGACAAGGCCAAGGCCGGCGACCAGTACGCCCTGGTCGACGCCTGGATCACCCTCGCCCGTGCCAACGGCGTCAACGCCGACCTCGACACCGCCCTGGCCGCCGCCGACCACGGCGACAAGACCGAGGCCCTGCGCGCCGCACGCGCCGAATGGGCCCGCCGCCACACCGTGCACACCGCGGACGCCCTCGCCTGGGCCCTGCACGTCAACGGCCACGACCAGGAGGCCCTCCCCTACGCCCGTCGGGCCACCGCCACCGGCTACCGCAACGCCTCCTTCCGCTACCACCGCGGCATGATCGAACTCGCCACCGGCCACAAGAAGGAGGCCCGCGCCTCTCTTCGGGCGGCCCTGAAGCTGAACCCCGGCTTCTCTCCCCTGGGCGCGGCCAAGACCCGTACGGCGCTGAAGACCCTGGAGGCGGCCAAGTGAAGCCCCGTCGCAGACTGTTCGCCTCCACCGCGGCCGTGCTCACGGCCGCCTGCGCGCTCGCGCTCGCCCCTTCCACGAGCGCGAGCGCGCACCCCCTCGGCAACTTCACCGTCAACCGCTACGACGGTCTGGTCGCCGCCCCCGGGCAGCTGCGCGTCGACCACATCGAGGACCTCGCCGAGATCCCGGCCACCCAGGCCAAGCCCGACATCAAACGGCTCGGCATGACCGAGTGGGCCCGGCAGCGGTGCGCGAAGGCCGCCGAAGGCAGCAAGGTCACCGTCGACGGCCGTACCACCGCACTGTCCGCCGACAGCAGCCGCGCCCGGCCGCGGCCCGGGCAGGCCGGACTCGACACCCTCCGCGTGGAGTGCCGGTTCACCGCCCGGCTCCCCAAGGGCGGCACGGTCACCCTCGGCTTCCACAGCGCGGGGGTGTCCACCGGGCCCGGCTGGCGGGAGATCACCGCGCGCGGCGACCGGATGACCCTCGCCGCGTCGGACGTCCCGGAGAAGTCCGTCTCGCACGAACTCACCAGCTATCCCAAAGAGTTGCTCTCCTCTCCCGCCGACACCGCCACCGCCTCGCTGCGGGTGCGCCCCGGCGGGCCCGCCCTCACCGAGGAGCGGCAGGACGCGCCGGCCGCCTCCGTACTGCCCCGCGGCGCCGACCGCTGGACCCGGGCCCTGGACAACCTGGTCGCCCGGCACGACCTCACCGCCGGCTTCGCCGCCCTCGCCCTGCTCATCGCGATCGGCCTCGGCGCGATGCACGCCCTGGCCCCGGGCCACGGCAAGACCCTGATGGCCGCGACGGCCGCGGCCCGCGGCGGGCGGGCCCGGCTGAAGGACGTGCTGCCGCTTGCCGCCTCGGTCACGGTGACCCACACCCTCGGCGTCGTCGCCCTGGGCCTGCTCGTCACCGCCGGTTCGGCCGCCACCCCCTCGGTGATCGCCTGGCTGGGCATCGCCAGCGGCGTCCTGGTGACCCTGGCGGGCGCGAACCTCCTGCGACGCGCCTGGCGCGCCCGTGGCCATGGGCACGGCCACACCCATGACCACGAGCATGGCCACACGCACGACCACCCCCACCCGCACGGCCCCGGCGGCCACACCCACACGCACGAGACCGAGCAGAAGGAGGAACGCTCCCTGACCCTGGTTGCCGCACACAGCCAAGGCACTTCCGAAACCGACGGGCACGGCAACGCCGTACACGGTCTTGCGCACCACCACCCGCACCCTCACGACGACAGCCACCCACGACCGAACACCGGTCACACACACCTACGTCACACCCACGGCGGCTTCACCCACACGCACCCCACCGCCCCCACCCTGCGCGGCACGATCCTCCTCGGCTTCGCGGGCGGGCTCGTGCCCAGTCCGTCCGCCGTGGTGGTCCTCGTCGGCGCGGCGGCCCTCGGCCAGGCCTGGTTCGGTCTGCTGCTCGTCGTCGCCTACGGGGTCGGGCTCGCCCTGACCCTCACCGCGGCCGGGTTCGCGGTCGTCAAGCTGGGTACGGGAATCAACCGGGTGATGGACGGGCGCCCCCGCTGGACCGCCCACCCGGTAACCGCCCTGGTGCGCCGGACCATGCCCTTGGCGTCGGCGTTCGTCGTTCTGGCTCTCGGAGTCGGATTGGTGCTCAAGGGGGCGGCATCCGCACTCGGCTGAGCTACTTTTGTGGAGATATCACGCGAGATGCCGTGGGGGGCGCCGGTGTCCGAAGAACCGGGCAGTGAACGTGTCATCGCGGGCCGCTACCGGCTCCTGTCCCCGCTCGGCGAGGGCGGCATGGGAACGGTGTGGCGGGCCCGCGACGAGGTGTTGTACCGCGAGGTCGCCGTCAAGGAGGTGCGGGCCCCGGCCGGGCTGCCGGGCCCGGACGTCGAGCGGATGTACGCCCGCCTGGAGCGTGAGGCATGGGCGGCGGCCAGGGTCGCGAACCGCAACGTGGTGACGGTGTACGACGTGGCGATGGAGGGCGGCCGGCCCTGGATCGTCATGGAGCTGATCCGCGGTGTGTCGCTCGCCGACCAGTTGGAGGCTGAGGGCCCGCTGTCCCCGCAGAGTGCCGCGCACATCGGCGCGGAGGTGCTGGCCGCGCTGCGCGCCGCGCACGACGCCGGGGTGCTGCACCGGGACGTGAAGCCGGGCAATGTGCTGATGGCGAACGACGGCCGTGTGGTGCTCACCGACTTCGGCATCGCCACGGTGGAAGGCAGCTCCGCACTGACCATGACCGGCGAGGTGATCGGCTCGCCCGAGTTCCTGGCTCCGGAGCGGGCGTTGGGCCGTACGCCCGGCCCCGAGTCCGATCTGTGGTCGCTCGGCGTGCTGCTGTACGCGGCCGTCGAGGGCAGCTCGCCGTTCCGCCAGGACACCCCGCTCAGCACGCTGCGGGCCGTCGTCGACGAGGAGCTGCCGCCGGCCCGGAGAGCGGGGCCGCTCGCCCCGGTCATCGAGGGCCTGCTGCGCAAGGATCCGGCGGACCGGTTGCCGGCCGACGTCGCCGAGCGGGATCTGCGGCTGATCGCGGCGGGCGGCACCCTGCGCGCCGACACGGTGTCCGCATCGTCGTACCCGCAGACCGTCGCGGCCCAGCCGCAACAGCCGTTCCCCACACCGCCGATGCCGGTTCCGGTGCCGACCCGGCCCGTGCCGAGCGGGACGACCACGGCCACGGCCACGCGGCCCGACCGCAACCGGCGGGCCGGGGTCGTCCTGGTCGCGGGGCTGGTCGCCGTCGTGCTGGCGCTGGCGGGGCTGACGTACGCGCTGCTCAACCGCGACAACGGCGGTGACAAGGGGAACACCGGAGGGAGCAGCAGCCAGTCGGGCAGCAATCTCAGCTCCCCCGCCCCGAGCAGCACCACCGACTCGGAGACGGGTGCCCCGCCGCCCACCCCGAGCAGCACCCCGCCCAGCACCCAGTCGGCCCAGTCCGTGCACGTCACGGTGAGCGGCGCGAACACGGACTACTCCGGGGCCTGTCCGCCACCGAGCGAGCAGGCGCCCGCCTTCACGGCGACGTTCACGGTGGGTCGGTTGCCGGCCCAGGTGGAGTACCGGTGGGTGCTGAAGGACGGATCGGTCTCCGACCCGAGGTGGAAGACGCTGTCGTTCCCCTCGGGCGGCGGGAAGTCCCAGCAGGACAAGGTGATCGTGACGACGTACTCCGAGAGCGGGACGATCCGGAACGCGATCAGTGTCGAGGTGCGTGCGCCGGTGCGGACGACGTCGAACTCGGTGCCGTTCTCGGTGACCTGCGCGACGACGGAGACCCCGACGGACGGGGCCTCCTCGCCTTCGGCCTCGCCCTGACGGGTCAGGCCGCGCTGGTCAGCACGGGCAGATAGCCGCCCGACTGGCCGGCGGCGGTCGGGTGGTACGACACGCCGATGTCGAACCATTCGAGGCTGTGCAGCCAGGAGCTGCCGGAGCAGATCTCATGGCCGCTGAAGGTGGTGCGGACGTCGGCGAACGCGAAGCCGTGGTCGGCGGCGCGCTTGGCGATCGCGGCGTTCAGATAGTCGGCCGCGTTGTTGATGGCGCTGCGCTTGGTCTCGGAGAGGCCGATGCACGACGTGCCCAGCTTGTAGAAGCGGGGGTAGCCGAGCACGACCACGCGGGCGGACGGGGCTCTGGCACTGATCGCGTTGTAGACGTTGTCGAGCTTGCCGGGCAGCGTCGAGTCGACGTAGGCCTTCGCGGTGTTGATCCGGGACAGGCAGGTGCTGTCGGAGTTGAGCACACAGGTCGTCATGACATCGGCGAAGCCTGCGTCGTTGCCGCCGATGGTGAGGGAGACGAGGGCGGTCGAGGAGTTGAGCGAGCCGAGCTGATTGGCGAGCACGTCGTCCGTCCGGGCGCCCGAGCAGGCGTCGAAGGCGAACGACGACGGGGCGTGGGCTGCGTTCCACAGGTACGGATACGCCTTGGTGCTGCGGTCGCAGCTCCCACTCGAACTGATGTAGCTGCCCGCTCCGACTCCGGAGGAGTAGGAGTCACCGAGCGCCACATAGCCCCCGGCCGCGGCGAGTTGGGGGGACGCCTGCGCCGTCGCTGCCCCGGTGAGGGCGAAGCCGGCGGCGAGGAGGAGTGAGGTCACGTATGCCGTAAGTCGGAAACGTCTCATGGAACCTCCCTTTAGCAGGATCTCTGCCACAACTGTCGTAGCAACTACGCGTGTTGACGGGAAGTGTCCATGCCAAAACTTTTGAGGCCTCAACTTGATCGGTCACGACTGTTCATGGGTTCCGCAAGATCGCCCGGCCGCCCTGAAGGGCAACGCCCTTGACGGCCGCCGTTGGGCTGCGCGACATTGAAGTCCGGCATCCGGCGCGTCGGGGGGCAAAGTCGCCAATGCAGACCATCCGTATCAAGACATCTTCAACGGACGCTGCCGAGCGGGCGCGGACAGGACCGGGGAGGGACCTGTCACCGCTGCTCGCCGGTGCCGCGACAGCCGTCGGGGCAACCGGCGCACTGCTCGCGCTCACCGACGAGGGTTCACCGCTGCGCGGGCCGTTCACGCTGTTCTTCCTGCTCGCGGCGCCGGCAGCCGCCATCGCGGCGGCACTGCGCGGGCTGGATCCATTCGGCCGGACGCTCGCGTCGTTGGCCGGTGCCGTGGTCGTGAACATGCTGGTGGCACAGGGAATGCTGGCCGTGCACCGATGGTCGGTCCGCGGGGGTGTCGTCGTCGTGACCGCGCTCAGCGTTCTTCTGCTGCTGGGGGTTCTGCTGCGGCCGGCGGATCGAATTCTCCAGCGGATCAGAAAGGTCCGTTCGAGGCGTTGAACCACGACCACCAAGGTTGTGCAACGGCCAAACCAACAAAAACGTGAGACCTCGTTCCAGGTCTTGCCATACAGGTTGAATCGTCAATACCGTCGTACATCTCACCCGCATCGGTCCGTCACTACGCGGCTCCAGGGGAGGGCTCAAGGACCGCGACGTTCCGGCGCGGGGCGCGGTAGGGGGGTGCCGTGCTCGGTGACCGCACTTGTGACCGAGTCGTGCCGCGCGACCGGCTGCCGTTTTTCCCGGCAGCCCGGCCAGCTTTTGCCAGCTCACCCGCGTGCACGGAGATCCGTTCGCCGTGCCGTATGTGAGAACCCCCCTTTCGAACCGGATACAGAGCCGGGCCGCCCAGGGGCGGGCGGTCCACCGGACGAGAGGGACAAGACTCATGAGTTCTGTTGTGCGCCCGCCCACTTCGGGCCAAGGTCCGTTAATGACGGGCACCTACCGGCCGATCTCCTCTCACCTGGCCATTGCGCCGCCGGTGAGCGTGGTGATCCCCGCCATGAATGAGGCGGAGAATCTGCCCTACGTCTTCAAGACGCTTCCGGACTGGATCCACGAAGTCGTTCTTGTGGACGGCAATTCCACCGACGACACCGTCGAAGTGGCCCGTGAACTGTGGCCGAAGGTCAAGGTCGTCGAACAGCGGGGCAAGGGCAAGGGGGATGCCCTGATCACCGGGTTCGAGGCCTGCACCGGCGACATCATCGTGATGGTCGACGCGGACGGCTCGGCCGACGGCAACGAGATCGTCTCGTATGTCTCCGCCCTGGTCTCGGGCGCCGACTTCGCCAAGGGCTCGCGGTTCGCCAACGGCGGCGGCACGGATGACATGACCTTCATCCGCAAGCTGGGCAACTGGGCGCTGTGCACCATCGTCAACCGCAAGTTCGGCGCCCGCTACACCGATCTCTGCTACGGATACAACGCGTTCTGGCGGCACTGCCTCGACAAGATCGACCTCGACTGCACCGGCTTCGAGGTGGAGACCCTGATGAACATCCGGGTGGTCAAGGCCGGGCTGAAGGTGCAGGAGATTCCCAGCCACGAGTATCTCCGCATCCACGGCACGAGCAATCTGCGGGCCGTGCGGGACGGGTTCCGGGTGCTCAAGGTCATCCTGAGGGAGCGCTCCAACCGGCGTGCGCTGCGGCGCCGTGAGCACCACTCGCCGATGCTGAACACGGGCCGGGGAGAGCTGTCTTGAGCGATCCCGACATCTCCGTCGTGATCTGCGTGTACACCGAGGACCGCTGGGAGGACATCCTCGCGGCGGTCTCCTCGGTGCGCGCGCAGTCCCGGCCCGCCCGGGAGACGCTGCTGGTCGTCGACCACAACCGGGCGCTCCTGGAGCGGCTCACCAAGGAGTACAAGGAGGCCGGCGAGGTACGGGTGCTCGCCAACGCGGGTCCCCGTGGCCTGTCCGCGGGCCGCAACACCGGCATCGCCGCCTCGTACGGCGAGGTGATCGCTTTTCTCGACGACGACGCCGTGGCCGAGCGGGACTGGCTGCGCCGCTTCGCCGAGGGGTACGCCGACCCGCGGGTGATGGCGGTCGGCGGCCGCACGATGCCGGTCTGGGCGTCGGGCCGCCGCCCCGCCTGGTTCCCGGAGGAGTTCGACTGGGTGGTGGGCTGCACCTACAAGGGGCTGCCGGCGGGCCGGGTCCGGGTCCGCAACGTCCTGGGCGGAAACGCTTCTTTCCGTCGCACGGCGTTCGACGCGGCGGGCGGCTTCGCCACCGGCATCGGCCGCGACGGCGACAAACGGCCGCTGGGCTGCGAGGAGACGGAGCTGTGCATCCGCCTCACCCGCGCCCGGCCGGACGCGATCCTGCTGATCGACGACCGGGCGGTGATCCACCACCGGGTTCCCGAAGCACGCGAGCACTTCCGGTACTTCCGCACCCGCGCCTACGCCGAGGGACTGTCGAAGGCCCTGGTGGCCCGGAGCGTGGGCGCGGACAAGGGACTCGAATCGGAACGCCGGTACACCACGCGTGTGCTGCCCGCCGGGGTCGCTCGTGGCCTGCGGGACGCACTGCTGGCCCGGCCGGGCGGCGCCGGCCGGGCCGGGGCGATCGTGGCCGGCGTGCTCACCGCGGCGGGCGGGTACGTGGTGGGGAGCGCACGGGCGCGCACAGGTGACACCACGTTCTCCGTCGTGGAGATCGAAGGGGGGACCGGATGAGCGACACCCGCGTGCCGATTCTCATGTACCACTCGGTCGCGACCGCGCCGAACGACGCCACTTGGGACCTGTCGGTCGCCCCGGAGGCGTTCGCGGAGCAGATGGCTCTGATCGGCGACCTGGGCCTCACCCCCATCGGCACGGCCGAGCTGGCGGCGAGCTGGCGCTCGGGCGGCCCGCTGCCCGAGCGCCCGGTGCTGATCACCTTCGACGACGGCTACGAGGGCGTGCACCGGCACGCCCTGCCCGTCCTCGCCAAGCACGGCTTCGCGGCGACACTGTTCGTCTCGACCGGCTGGATCCGGGGCGCCTACGACACCGGGGGCGGCCTGGACACCATGCTCGACTGGCACCAGGTGTGCGAACTCGCGGGCTCCGGGGTCGAGATCGGCGGGCACAGCCATACGCACCCGCAGCTCGACCAGCTCGACGACGACACGCTGCGCTCGGAGCTGACCCGCTGCAAGGAGATCGTCGCCGACGAACTGGGCACCGTGCCGGCCTCGTTCGCCTACCCCTACGGCTACTCCAGCCGCCGGGTGCGCCGGGCCGTGCGGGAGGCCGGGTTCGCCCAGGCGCTCGCCGTCGGCAACGGGCTGGCCCGCCGCGACCAGGGGCCGTACGCCCTGCAGCGGGTCACCGTGCGCCGCGGCACCGGCGCCGAGGAGTTCGAGCGGCTGGTCGAAGGCCGTTCGATCGGCCGCAACTTCGCCAGGGACCGTGCCCTCACCAAGGGGTACGCCGTCCTCCGCAGAGCACGTCAGGTCCGCCGGAAGGCCATCCGTTCCCGTGTCTGACACGACGACCACGACCGAGGCCGCATCGCCCGGGACACAGGCGCCCGAGCAGCCGGGGCGCCGTCTCCGGCTGCCCGTCAGGGGCCTGTCGCCCGGTGGCAGCCCACTGTTCCGGAACGCCTATGCCCTGATGCTCAACACCGGCATCTCCGCCGTCCTCGGGCTCGGCTTCTGGCTGGCCGCGGCCCGCTACTACACCGAGTCGGCGGTCGGCCAGGGCTCCGCCGCGATCGCCGCGATGAAGCTGCTCGCGGGCCTGACCGCGGTGACCCTGACCGGCGCCCTGGCCCGCTTCATCCCTGTCGCCGGGCGCGGCACCGGACGGCTGATCTTCCGTACGTACGCGGGCAGTTCGCTGATCGTGGCGCTGGGCGCGGGCGTCTTCCTGATGACGCTGGGCGTGTGGGGGCCGTCGTACCGCTTTCTGCACGGGCCGCTCAACGGGCTCGGCTTCGTCGTGGCCGTCGTCGCCTGGAACGTGCTCACCCTCCAGGACGGTGTGCTGACCGGACTGCGCAGCGCGCCCTGGGTGCCGGTCGGCAACACCGTGTTCTCGGCCGTCAAACTGGGTCTGCTGGTCGCGTTCGCGGTGGCGATCCCGACGACCGGTGTCTTCGTCTCCTGGGTCGCCGCGATCGCCACCTCGGTGGTGCCGCTCGGCTGGCTGGTGTTCAGGCGTCTGGTGCCCCGGCACGTCAAGGCGACCGCGGAGCACACGCGTCCGCCCACGCTGAGGGAGGTCGGCAGATTCCTCGCCGGGGACTACACCGGCTCGCTGTTCTCGCTCGCCGTGGTCTACCTCGTCCCGGTGATCATCGCCTCGCAGGTCAGCTCCGAGGACAACGCGTACTTCTACATCACCACCACGATCGGCGGCACGGTCAATCTGCTCGCCATCAACATGGGCGCGTCCCTGACCGTCGAGGGCTCGCACGAGCCCGCCCGGCTGGCCGCCAACACCCGGGCGGCGCTGCGGCGGATGGCCCGGATCATGCTGCCGATCTGCGGGCTGCTGTTCGTCGGGGCGCCGTGGATCCTCGGCGTGTTCGGCACGGGCTACGCGGACGCGGCGACCCCGCTGCTGCGCTGGTTCGCGGTCGGCGCGCTGCTGCGGGTCGTGATGGAGACGTACTTCGCCGTGCTGCGCGCCCAGAGCCGCACCGCCGGACTCGCCTGGCTGCAGGGGCTGCTGTGCGTCCTGGTCCTCGGTCTGACGCTGCTGCTGCTCCCCCGTATGGGGCTGACCGGCGCGGGCGTGGCCGAGATCTCCAGCCTTGCGGTGATCGTGACGATCGCCGCGCCCCGGCTGTGGAAGACGCTCCGGGCGGCACCGGACGAGATCCCCGAGGACGCGGCACCGGACGGCGACCTCGCCGACCTGGGCGCGCCCGAGGTCCCGGCCACCACCCAGCCGCGCAGGCGGGGTCCGGCCTGGGCACTGGACTCCGACACCCTCGCGCTGGGCATCCACGTCGACTTCGACCATCTGGAGCGCCGCCCCGACGTGCGCCCCGGTCCGGGCACCCCGCCCACGGGCACGCCCGTGCCGCACCCCGAGGACCGGCCGACGTGGGCACTGCGGCCTCGGCCGGCCGAGGCCGTGGGACTGCCCGTCGAAATGGGGGTCCCCCCGCTCGAGCGAATCCGAGAGTGGGGGAGCGAGCCGGGCTCGGAGGCCTCGCTGGGTCCGGCCGAGGCCTCGCTGCTGAAGGAGGCCGAGGTCGACGCGCCGTTCGAGGAGGATGTCGTAGCGGAGGCTCCCGACGCGCCGGAGGAAACCACGACACCACCGGACGAGGGCCCGCCCGGGACAGCGGCCGCGTCGCTGCGCGACCGGCTGACGCCCACCCGCTCCGGAGTCGTCCTCGGCTGTCTGCTGATCGCCGCGCTCCTGCTCTACTGGGTGCCGGCGCTACGGCTCGGCGAGTCCGACCTGGACGACATGGGCGGGCTCGGCCTGATCTCCGTACTGCCGCTGCCCACACTGGTCGGGGCCGTGCTGCTGATCGCGGTGTTCGCCTCGCTGCTCTGGCTGCGCCGCGAGCACCGGGCGCTGCTGCTGGTCACCCTCCTTGCGACGGTGGTGTCGCTGCACGCCCTGCCGGCCGTGATCGAGACGGAACCGCGGTTCGCGACGGCCTGGCAGCACCTCGGGTTCATCGACTACATCGACCGCACCGGGTCCGCGGTGCCGGACCTGGACGCGCGCTGGAGCTGGCCGGGCTTCTTCGCGGTGGCCGCGTTCGTCGCCAAGGCGTGCGGGATCACGGACTTCACGGAGATCATCCGCTGGTGGCCGACGGGCATCCAGCTCGCCTATCTGGCCCCGATGTTCCTGCTCGTGCGCCATATGCGGGCGAGCTGGCGGGCCAAGTGGACCGGCATCTGGATCTTCGTGCTCAGCGGCTGGGTCGGCCAGGACTACTTCTCCCCGCAGGGCTTCACCTATCTGCTCTACCTCGTCTTCGTGGCGGTCCTCCTCGTCTGGTTCCGCGCCCCGCGCGTGATCTGGACGAAGTTCCGCCCCGGTGAGGCCGAGGTCGAGCCGGCGGACCGGCGTCAGCGGGCCGTGCTGCTCATGGTGCTCATCGGTCTGTACGCGGCGAGCGTCCCGGCGCACCAGCTCACCCCGTTCGTGATGCTGGGCGTACTGGCGGTGCTGGTCCTGATCGGCCGATCGGAGCTGCGCGGTCTGCCGATCCTGTTCGGGGTGCTGGCCGCGGTGTGGCTCGGGTTCATGGCGGAGCCGTACTGGTCCGGTCACTTCAACGACCTGTTCGGCGGGGTCGGCGGGGTCGGCAGCAATGTGTCGACCTCCGTCTCCGGCCGTATCCAGGGCGGCAGTTCGACACACAAGCTGGTTCTGTACACCCGGGTGCTGCTGGCCGGCGGGGTGATGGTGTTCGCCTGCTGGGGCTGGTGGCGACGGCGCGACCACAAGTACCGCGAGCGGTCGCTGCTGGTGCTCACCTTCGTCCCGTTCCTGGGCTTCGGCATGCAGTCGTACGGCGGCGAGATGGCGCTGCGCGTCTTCATGTTCGCGCTGCCAGGGGCGGCCCTGCTCGGTGCGCTGGCCCTGTTCCCGCGCACCGGGGTCACCGCGAAGGAGCGCGACAAGGACCGGATCAGTCTGGCTCCGCTGGCCGCGCTCATGGCGGGCCTGCTGCTCATGGGCGGCTTCCTGGTGGCCCGCTGGGGCAACGAGCCGTTCGAGCGGATCCGGCCGGGCGAGGTCGCGGCCATGGACTATGTGTACGCCCATGACAAGCCGACCGTACGGCTGCTGTGGCTGAGCAACGACACGGTCAACAACGTGACACCGGCGATGCCGTGGGGCGCGCGGGACATGGAGCGGGTCAACTATGTGCCGACCCTGGCCCCGACCGACCCGGTCCTGGTGTCGGGCCTGGTCAAGGCGCTCAAGGACGCGGGCCCGAACTCGTATCTGATGCTCAACAGGAGCCAGATCACCTACCTCCAGATGGACGTGGGCTACTCGGCGACCTGGGAGTCCCGGCTGATCCAGAACCTGGACAACCGGCAGGAGCTGACGAAGGTCCTGGTCAACGACGACGTCACGATGTACGCGATGCGCAAGCAGCCCGCGGGCAAGGTGCCGCGGCCGGATCCCGGTCCGATCGGGCCGCAGGTGACCTGGACGCCGTGGTCGGTGGTCGGCGGGCTCGCGGCGGTCGCACTGATCCTGCTGCTCACCGCGCGCGAGGTGGTCCGGGTCGCGGTGCGGCCCGGGGTGCGTCAACTGCGCTGGCTGCAGAGCAGTTTCTGGTTCTCGCTGCCCCTGCTGGCGGTCCTGCTGGCCTCGCTGGTGCAGCGGTTCCTGACCATGAAGTGAGGCCAGAAGTGGCTCGCCGGGCTAGCGGGCGAGCCACTTCACCTCGTACGCATGCATGTCGAACCGCTTCCCGTCGACCTGGGCGCTGATGGTCCGGTCGAGTGTGTTGACCACGAGGACGGTCTTGTCACTGGCCAGCACACGGACATTGGGCACGTCGTTCTTGGCGACGGACACGGTCTCGTACCGGGTGCCGGGCCCGAACGCCTTGCCGAACCTCGACACCAGGTCGTACATGGGCAGCTGCTTGCCCCCGTCCGCGCCGTCGGTCGGCGTCCACAGGCAGCCGGCGCAGTCGGTGCCCTTCTTCTCCTCCGGGTTCCAGTAGAAGCCGGATTCGGCGCCGCCCTTGACCATGGCGATCATTCCGGTGGCCTGGACGGCGACGCGATGGGTCTCGGACCAGCCCTTGCGGTCGTCGTTGCCGTCGGCGGGCTCGACGTAGTACTCGGCCCACCACAGGGGCAGGTCGTGGGTTTGCCAACGCACCCACTCGCTCACCGCCGTGAGCTTGTCGGTGGCGGCGAACTCGTCGGGCAGCATGTCGTCGTCGTTGGTGTAGCTGGAGCCGTCGACGACCACGAAGTCGGCGCCGGACTTGTGCGTGTTCCAGTAGTCGAAGGCGTCCAGGACCCGCTGGTCCATGGCTCCCCAGGCACCCCGGAACGTCGTGGAGGCGTCCTGGGTCTGACGTGGGTCGACGCTGTCCATGACCAGGTACGGCCCGCCGACCATGATGCCCTTGTTCACCTTCTTCAGGGCCTTGTACACAAGGTTGTACATCGTGGTGTAGCCCTCGTAGTCCCAGCGCCCCTTGCCGTTGTTCCAGAAGCCCTTGAACTCGTTCCAGACGATGAAGTGGCGTACGTCCGGATAGCGCCTGGCGACGGTCGCGGCGAGGTCGGCGAAGTCCTGGTAGTGGTCGGGGGTCGGCGCCGTCTCCAGGGCGGCCTGGCTCCAGTCGGTGTTGCCGACACCCGCCTTGCCGCCCTTCATCCAGTCCGGGGAGCAGCACAGCGTGACGACCGGGGTGGCGCCGGACTTGCGCATGAAGTCGATACGGCGGTCCATCGCACCGAAGTCGTATCGCCCCTTCACCGGCTCGGGGTTGTCCGCGCCCCAGCCCATGATGTGCTGGTTCTGCGGCAGCCCGCCGTTCTTGGCCAGCAGTTCCTCGACGCGCCGGGTGACGGAGTCGCTGCCCTCGTCGGCGCTGTACTGGGTGTGGGTGAAGCCCCAGCCGACATAGGGGTCGGTCGCGTGGGGCGGGGTGGCCGGTGTGCCGTGCACCTTGTCGCCGTCGCGGGTGGTGCCCGCGGTGCTCGCGCCTTTGCCGGGGAGCGTGTTGATCAGGGTCACCACGAGGGCCAGCGCGGCCATTCCCACGCCGAGCAGGGCGGTGAGCCGCCACCGCCGATTCCCCGAATTCCACCCATGACGTCCCATCAAGGACAACAGTAATGGCGAATTTCGTGTACGGGAGAGGTGTTGGGAACACCGGAACAAGCGGCGGAAATGCAGTGCACGGAGCGCGTCGGTGCCGGATCATGGCGGCATGTCTGCGAACCCACACGACGCTCTGCCGATCCGGCTCAACGTCGACGACTCCGACTCGCCGTCCGACGTCGTCGACGCGCTGTTCCTCGGCCGCTTCGCGACGGGCGAGCAACCCTACTCGCACGCGGTCAACATCGACCGGGTGCGCTCCGGCGCGAGCCTGCTGCCGCAGGACGCCCGGGTGCTGCGTGTGGCCCGCGACGACGACCGCAGCGCGACGCTGGCCGAGGGGGACGGCTGGACGCTCCTCGTCTCCCGGTGGAACCGGGGCGCGGACGTCACGGTGACCGCGACCAGCGCCGAGCTGGCGAAGAAGGTCGTCGACCAGGCCACGGACGGCGCGGCGGACGAGCCCGAGCCGCAGCCGGAGAACGTGACCATGGGCTTTTGGTACGTGTCACCGAGGCGCGGCCCCCACCGCACGACCCGCCAGATCTCCGCGGGCACCTGGGACGAGGTCCGGCCCAACTACACCACGCCGGTGGCGGAGGCCATGGACCGCCTGATGAAGACGACCCCGGAGGACATCGCGGGCCGCCTTCTGCTGCTGCACGGTCCGCCGGGCACGGGCAAGACCTCGGCCCTGCGCACACTGGCCCGCTCCTGGCGGGACTGGTGCCAGGTGGACTGTGTGCTGGACCCCGAGCGGCTGTTCTCCGACGTCGGCTATCTGATGGACATCGCGATCGGCGAGGAGGACACGGCGGGCAAGGGGCGCTGGCGGCTGCTTCTGCTGGAGGACTGCGACGAACTGATCCGCGGCGAGGCCAAGCACACGGCGGGACAGGCGCTGTCGCGGCTGCTGAACCTGACCGACGGCCTGCTGGGCCAGGGCCGCAATGTGCTGGTCGGGGTCACCACCAACGAGGACCTGGAGCGCCTCCACCCGGCCGTGGTCCGTCCCGGCCGCTGCCTGGCCCGGATCGAGGTGGGCCCGCTGACCCGCCGGGAGTCGGTGGCCTGGCTGGGCCGGGAGGACGGCGTGGGCCGGGAGGGCGCGACGCTCGCGGAGCTGTACGCGCTGCGCAGGGGCACGTCGCCGACGTCGGTGCCGGGGGCTCGGGACGGGGCGGACGCGGGGCTGTATCTGTAGGAGGCCCCCGCTGCCGGCCGGTGCTTTGATGGATGTATGACCCTGTACGTCGGCACGTCCGGGTGGCAGTACAAGGACTGGCGGGGCGTCCTGTATCCCGCCGATGTGCCGGTGCGGCTGTGGCTGGAGGAGTACGCGCGCCGTTTCGCCACGGTGGAGATCAACAACGCGTTCTACCGGCTGCCGACGCGGGAGAACTTCGAGGCCTGGCGGGACCGGCTGCCGGACGACTTCGTGGTGGCGGTGAAGGCGAGCCGGTACCTCACGCACATCAAGCGGCTGAAGGAGCCGGCGGAACCGGTGGACCGTCTGATGTCGCATGCGGCCGGCCTGGGTGCCCGCCTCGGCCCGGTCCTCCTCCAGCTGCCGCCGACCCTGCGCGTCGACCCCGCTCTGCTGGACGCCTGCCTCGCCTGCTTCCCGTCCGGCACACGGGTCGCGGTCGAGCCCCGCCACGATTCATGGTGGACGGCCGACGTCCGCGAGGTCCTGGAGTCCCGGGGCGCCGCGCTGTGCTGGGCCGATGTGCAGGCCCACCCGGTGACCCCGCTGTGGCGGACCACGGACTGGGGCTACGTCCGCTTCCACGAGGGCCGCGCCCGGCCGTGGCCGCGCTACGGCCGCCGCTCCCTGGAGACCTGGGTCGACCGCATCGCGACGACCTGGTCCGACGACCACGACGTCTACACGTACTTCAACAACGACCCCGGCGGCGCGGCGGTGGAGGACGCGCGGACCTTCGGCAGACTGGCGACAGGGGCAGACCTGACGGCAACCCGCACACCGGAACTCGGCGCACACCGCCGGCAGTCGATCTAACTCGGCGCACACAGCTGATATTCGTCTCCGCCGCAACGGCGCTCAGCCACAAGGACGCATCCCGGCGGTGCCGAACTCGCCTCACCCCTCCCCGTAAGCCGCCCGCAGGGCATCCCGCACGGCGGCCAGAGCCGCCTCCTCGTCCAACCCGAGCCGCCGAACACGCTCGACGTAAGCCTGAGCAGCCGACGCCGCCTCACGGACCGCGGCCGAGCCGGCGGCAGCCACGAACGTGCCGTTGCGTCCCCGGGTCTCGATCACCCCGTCCGACTCCAGCGCCCGGTACGCCTTGGCCACCGTGTTCACCGCGAGCCCCAGCGACTCGGCCAGCCCCCGTACGGTCGGCAGCCGATATCCCACCGGCAGCGCACCCGACCGCGCCTGCTCGGAAATCCGCGCCCGCACCTGCTCGTACGGCGGCGCGCTGTCGTCGATGTGGATCTTCAAGGTCACGGGGCCGATTGTCCCGCACCCACCGGAAAATGAGAGGCATCCCGACACGGCTCCCGCATACCGTGCGGCCCCATGACAGTGATCGTGCGGGACCTGCGTCCCGAAGTCCGAGCCGATGCAGAGGGCTTCGCCCACGTCCGGCACCTCGCCCTCCCCTTCTTCCTCGTCACTCCCGGCTCCATCGCCTACGACATCACCCACGCCCACCCCGAGGCCCACTTCCGCCCCCTGGTCGCGGAGGAGGACGGCGAGATCATCGGCACGGCCCAGGTCGGGATCGCCTACGACAGCCCCCAGCCCGGCCAGGGCTATCTGAACGTGTACACGAACCCGGAGCGGACGCGCCGCGGCGCCGGGGCGCTCCTGGTGCGGGCGGCCGAGGAGCACCTGGCCGCGCACGGAGCGACGAAGCTCTTCGCCTGGGTCCTGGACGAGCCCGGCAACCGCTCCTTCGCCGAGCGGCGCGGCTATCGCGCGAGCCGTTCCGCGCACTTCCTGCGCCTCGACCTGGCACACGGCACCCTGCCGCCGCGCCAGGACCTCCCGCCGGGCGTCGAGCTGCGTACGGGCGCCGACTTCGCGGACGACCCGCGCCCGCTGTTCGCCCTGGACGCGGAGACACTGGCCGACGAACCGAGCGACATCGATCACGAGTTCACGGACTACGAGGCCTGGCTCCAGGAGACCTGGCACCACCCGCTGTTCAGCCCCGAGCTGACGTCGGTCGCCGTCGCCGACGGCCGACCCGTCGCGTTCAGCGCGGCCCGCACGGACGGCGGCACCCGGTACGGGACCGTCATGACGGGCACGGCCCGCGCCTTCCGCGGCCGGGGCCTGGCCAAGCTCGCCAAGAACGACTCCCTGCAGCGCGCCCGCGCCGCCGGATACACGGAGGCGTTCACGGGCAACGACACCGGCAACGGTCCGATGCTCGCGATCAACAAGTGGTTCGGGTACGAGGTCTGTGCGACGGAGGTGCACCATGTCCGCGAACTCGGCTGACCGGGCCACCGTCGTGGAGGTCGTGCTCGTCAAGGGCGGCCGTACGAAGATCCGTTACCCGGCGGAGCTGCTCCGCGACGACGGCGTGCGCGTGTCCGTGCGGGCCCCCTGGGCGGGCGAGCGTGTGCGCGACTTCGGCTTTGTGCGCTTCGAGCCGGGTGATGTGTTCACCGAGTACTACTGGCGCGACCGCTGGTACTCCGTGAAGGAGGTCCGCGCCGGTGACGGCACGCTCAAGGGCTGGTACTGCGACATCACCCGGCCCGCGACGCTCTCCGGCACGGACCTGGTCGTCGAGGACCTCGACCTGGACCTGTGGCGCTCGGCCGACGGCACGGACGTACGACGCCTGGACGAGGACGAGTTCGCCGAGAGCGGTCTGGCACAGACGGACCCGCGGGCCGCCGCTGCCGCCCTGGCCGCCTTCGACGAGCTGGAGTCACTGGCCCGTGAGGGTGACTTCGAGGCCCTGACGACTTGACGCGGCGCTACTGACCCCCATCGGCGCGGCGGCGGCTCATATCGTCGCCACCACGGCGTACCGCTCGTCGTCCACCCGCCTCCCCCACAGCCGTGCGTCCTCCGACAGCCGCTCCACGCGCACGTGCCCGGCGAGCGGTTCCAGGAGGCCGACGAGCCGGTCGGCGGGTATGCCGACCGGGGTGACCGTCCCCCACACGCCCTCGACCAGCACGAGCCGCCCTCCCCCACTGCCGAAAGCGTGGGAGGTACCCCCAGGCCGCAGCAGCCCCCGCCAGTGGCGCAGTACGCGGGCGGGGTCGGGCAGCGTCCACAGCACATGCCGTACCAGCACGACGTCGTAGCGCTGCTCCCCCACCGGGGGTGCCGCCGCGTCGCCGACCAGGAACACCGCGTCACGCCCGGCGAGCTTGGCGCGGGCCTGCTCCACCATGGGCGCGGACAGGTCGACGCCGGTCACGCGGTGTCCCCGCTCGGCGGCGAGGAGCGACAGGCTGCCCGTGCCGCAGCCGAGGTCCAGGACGTCGGCGGGGCGGCCGGGGAGCCAGGCGGTGAGCCTTTCCGCCCAGGCCGCGCGCACCTCGGGGTCGCGCAGGCCGTGGTCCGGCTCGTCGTCGAAGGTGGCCGCCTCGGCGTCCCAGTCGATCGCGTCCGCACCCACCGCAGCCGTTCGGTCACTCTCGTTCGTCATGGCCCCAGAGTGACACCCGCCACTGACAGTCGAATCGTGACAGCGGCCACTGACAGACCGGGACCGATGAGGAACTCTCGCCGAAAGCGTCTACCTCCGTGAGACCGCGGGCCTCGGTAGGCACTGAAGGAGGCAGCCATGCGCCGCACCACCGTGCAGAAGCCCCTGAAGAGGACCGACAACAGCCGCCGGCACCGCGACGAGGTCGACGAGCGCCCCGCGGGACGCCCCGAGGTGCGGAAGGACATCGCACGCACCTGGTGGCCCGACGGCTGACGCCGAAGGCGCGTCACTCCAGTCGCTTGCGGTAGTGGAAGCGGTCGTACGGACCGTCCACGCGACGCTCCACCACCTCGTATCCGAACCTCGGATAGATCTTCTGGTTCTCCCACATCATCGCGTTCGTATAGAGCCTGACCTCGGGCAGGCCGAGCGCACGCGCGCGTGCGTCCACGAACTCCAGCAGCCGCCGTCCCACTCCCCTGCCGTGCGCATCGGGGTGGACGGCGATGCTGTCGAGGAACAGATGGTCCTCGTGCGCCTCTACCACGACGAGGCCGATCACGGGCTCGCCCGTCACGAACACCCGCCCCGCGGCGACGTCCGCCACGTGGTCCGCCCGCATGGGCCCGGGAACCACCCCGATGCGCTCGATGTAGTGGTGGTACGCCGCGTCGGTCACGGACTTCACGGCGGCCACATCGGCGGCCGTGGCCGGCCGGATCTCGTCGTTCTCCATGCCGCGCACGCTACCTACCTCAGCGCAGCCTGAGCACTCCCTTAACGGCACCATAAGGATCTCCATCACCCGCTTTCAGCAGGCGATTTCGCGGTTCCTTGCGGCTAGTTTCGGATCACCCCCCACGGGATCCCCCACCCTGGATCCGCCCCGCACCGAGGACCGTCCGAGGAGTTCCCCATGCCCGCACGCCGCACGGCCGCCGCTGTCGCCGCCCTCGGTCTGGCCCCGCTCGCGCTGACCGCCCTCGCCGCCGCGCCCGCCTCGGCGCACGGTTCGATGGGCGACCCGGTCAGCCGGGTGTCGCAGTGCTACGCGGAGGGTCCGGAGAGCCCGAAGTCGGCGGCCTGCAAAGCGGCGGTCGCGGCCGGCGGCACCCAGGCGCTCTACGACTGGAACGGCATCCGGATCGGTGACGCGAACGGGCGTCACCAGCAGCTGATCCCGGACGGCAAGCTGTGCAGCGCCGACAACGACGAGTTCAAGGGGCTCGACC
Source organism: Streptomyces sp. NPDC025638 (assembly GCF_055558775.1). Classification (NCBI taxonomy): domain Bacteria; kingdom Bacillati; phylum Actinomycetota; class Actinomycetes; order Kitasatosporales; family Streptomycetaceae; genus Streptomyces; species Streptomyces sp. NPDC025638. The sequence goes on from NZ_JBVHLX010000008.1 coordinate 344,152, forward strand.
TGGCCCGCGCCGACTGGCCGGCGACGAGCGTGCGCAGTGGTCCGTACACCTTCAAGTACCGCGTGACCGCCCCGCACAGGGGCACCTTCAAGGTCTATGTCACCAAGCCCGGTTACGACCCGTCGAAGCCGCTCGGCTGGGGCGACCTGGATCTGGCGCACCCAGTGGCGACGGCGACGAACCCGGTCGCCTCGGGCGGCTTCTACACGTTCTCGGGCACCCTCCCCGAGCGCTCCGGCCGGCAGCTCCTCTATGCGGTCTGGCAGCGGTCGGACAGCCCGGAGGCGTTCTACTCCTGCTCGGACGTGGCCTTCGGCGGCGGAACGGACGGCGGGAAGGGCGGTGGGAGCAACGGTGGCGGTACGGCCGGCGGCACCACCCCGGCGCCGACCGCCTCCGCGCCCTCGGACGAGCAGATCGAGACCGGTGCCGACAAGTCGACGATCGAGCACCACGGTCACGGGGACGACGACGCCGGTACGTCGGCGGAACCCACGGCACGCGCCGAGGCCGGCCCGGCCAACGCACCCGAGGCGGCCGGCACTTCCAAGGAACTCGCCGAGACCGGCGCCGACGGCAGCACGCCGTACCTGGCGATCGGGGGCGCGGCCGCCCTGGCGATCGGGTCCGCCGCCGCGTTCGCCTCGGTCCGGCGGCGTGCGATCAGCGGTGGCCGTGGCGGCCGCTGAACAAGGCTCCGGGGCCTGACCGGCGGCTCAGGCCGGACAGGCCCCGGCGAACGTCAGCTGAACACCGACGCGCAGGTGGTGGCGGTGGCGTGCGCCGGGTCGAGCGCGTTGGCCACTTCGTGGAAGGCGATGCGGTCGAAGAGCCCGATCGCCACGTGTTCGGAGAGGTCGAGCGGGCACAGGTCCTGGAGCAGGACGTTGTTGACGTCCGAGCCGCTCAGGTACTGGCTGCGCCAGGGCGTGGCCACCTCGTCGTACTTGGTGGCGATGACCGTGTAGTGCACTCCGGGGACGGTGTCGCCGCCCGCGTTGAGCGTGGTGAGGAAGTCGGAGCCGGCGATCTGGTCGGCGAGGCCAGGGGTGGTGGCCTTGATCAGGTCTTCGGCGCCCGGGAAGTACGGCAGCAGGTTGGTCAGGCCGTTCAGGTTCGTCCCGTGGTTGTCGGGGGCGAGGCCGACCAGGGCGTTCACCTTGGCGGCTCCGCCGAAGAACTTCAGGTAGTAGCGGGGCATCATGCCGCCCTGCGAGTGGCCGACGAGGTCGGCCTTGGCGGCGCCGGTGGCGGAGAGCACCTTGTCGACGTAGTCGGACAGTTGCTGTGCCGACTTGTCGATGGGGCCGAGGCCGTGGAAGAGCGGGACACCGGACAGTTGTCCGTAGTCGAGGGAGAAGACGCAGTACCCGCGGTCCTTCAGGTACGGTGCGAGGGACAGCCAGTTGTCGATGGAGTTGCCCAGGGTGCCGTGGACCAGCACGACAGGGCGGGGGTGGCTCGCGGACGGCTTGCAGGAGTAGTCGTTCCAACCGCTGGTCGGGGCGGTGGAGGCGTGGGCGGTGGCGGCGGGGACGGCGGCGACGGTGGCGGCCAGGAGCAGTGCGACGAGGGGTCTGGCGACTCTCTTCCAGGGCAGCATCGGGTGATCTCCTTGCGGCTCAAGGGAGTTGCGACGGCATGACGCCCTGTGATCCGGATCACGAAGGATGCTGTTCACTCGTCAAGTTACGGGCGAGTAGCGCAAGTGTGAAGTTACGCGTCAGTAAAAACTTCCAGTGATAACCAGCGACGCACCGGATCGCCGGTGGACCGTCACCAAGCAGGCCTGACAGGACCGTAGGGCGCGATACGCACCAACCGGTCCCGCAACACGCGCACTTCGCCTTCGCCCAGGAGTTCGACCCACGCCCCCACGGCCTCGGCGGCCGCCTCCTCCGCCGCCCGGGTGCAGGCCCAGCCACGCTCGGTGAGCACGATCAGCCGGGCCCGCGCGTCCGCGGGATGCGGGCGCCGCTCGGCGTACCCCTTGCGCACGATCTCGTCGACGAGCTGACTGGCCGCCTGCTTGGTCACCCCGAGATGCGCGGCGAGGTCGGTCACCGTGGCCCCGTCCGGGGCGAGTCGCGCGAAGGCGAAGCCATGGGCGGGCCGCAGCCCCTCGAAGCCACGGGCGACGACCCCGTCGTGAATGCGTTGCGTGAGCTCACCGGCGACGGCGAGCAGGGCGGCGGACAGGCCTATGGCTTCGGAGTTCTGCACGGAGGCATTGAAACACCCTTGACGGATTGGTCAAGCTGCTTGACCATGTAGTCAAGCAGCTTGACCAAATAACGGAGGTCGTCTTGCCCGTCGTCCGCTCGTCCGAAGCCGTGACCCACGAGATCCACGGCGCCCGCTTCGTCTCGTACGCCACCCCCCTCACCGGCAGCAAGGAGCTGTGCGCCTGGCGGGGCGAGATCCCGGCGGGGACCAAGGCCCCCGCCCACACCGTCACCCGTGAGGAGATATTCCATCTGCTGGTCGGCGACCTTCTGATCACCCTCGACGGCCACAGCGAGCGGATCGGCGCCGGCGACACGGTGATCATCAACCCGGGCGCGACCCTCGCCGTCGAGAACCCGACCGATCACACCGCGATCTCCTGGGTCACCACCTCCATCGGCCTGGAGGCGGAGCTGGCCGACGGCACCCGCATCACGCCGCCGTGGGCCAACTGACGCCCGGCCGAAGGGGTCACGCCGCCAGCGTCCCCGGCATCACCGCCCGTGGTCCGAACTTCGCTCGCGCGCGGTCCGCGACCTCCTCGATACGGCGGACCCTCTCGTCCACGGGATCGAAGGTGAGCTGGTGGGAGGCCTGTGCGGCGGGGGCGAGGCCCTCCGCGCGCAGGACGAGCGCACGGACCCGGGCGCGCTGGAGGCCGAGCGCCTCGTACATGCCGTACGCGGTTTTCGTCAGCGCGGCGGAGTGTGCGGTCGGCTCCCCGAGAGTCCGGCTGCGGGTCGTCGAGGACCGGTCGGCATAACGCACGGTGAGGGTCAGGGTGCGGCAGACCTTCTCCAGGGCGCGCAGCCTGGCGCCCAGTTCCTCGGCGGCCGAGAGCAGGGCACGGCGGTGCCGGTCGGGGTCCAGCTCGTCGAGGGGGAAGGGGCGTTCGGCGGCAAGGGAGCGGGAGACGGCGTTCGGCACGACCCGGCCGCGGTCGATGCCGTTCGCCTTCTCGTGCAGCTCGCGGCCCGCCTTCGCGCCGACCAGGCGCTGGAGCGTGGACAGCGGCGCGGCGGCAACCCGGCCCAGGGTGTCGAGGCCGTACTCGCACAGGGTGCGGGCGGTGGCCGTGCCGACGCCGGGCAGCGCGGCCACCGGGCGGTCCGCGAGGAACTCCGCTACGGCGTCGGGGCCCTCGGGGACCGCGCAGGTCACCCCGGGCCGCGCGTCACGCAGCGCCATGCGGGCCGTCATCGGGCCCGGCCCGGCGCCGATCGTGCAGTCGACGCCGTACAGCGCGAGCGCACGGACGCGGATCACCGCCGCCAGCTCGACGGCGCTGCGGCCGAAGTAGCGCTCGGCGCCGCGCAGATCGGCCAGTGCCCCGTCCGGTGGCAGCGCCTCCACGACCGGGGTGAACTCCTCCAGCAACCCGAGCAGCCCCGGCAGGGCCGCCTCGTACATCGGAGGCAGCTGGAAACGTACGCAGAGGATGGTCATCCCGCACTCCCCGGACTCTGGTGCCACAACTTCCGTATCTGTGAAGGCTCTTGACCCGCGGGGCGGAGATCGGCCCATGGGTGCAGCTCGTATCCGGTGGGCAGCTGGATGCGGCGGCCGTGCGTCGGATCGCCGCCCGCCGCGTCCGGCACCGGCTCCGCGAGGCGGGCCGCCACCTCGTCGAGCCCGCCCTCGGCGCGCAGTTCGACGAGTTCGGCGAGGTTCCAGGCGGCGGCGCCCACCACGCTGACGCTGCGCGGGCCGCGCCGCTGCACCACCCCGCGCACCAGCAGCAGCCAGGAGTGGAAGACGGTGTGCGCGCAGGCGTCGTGGGAGTCGTCGAAGAAGGCGAGGTCGACCAGTCCGGTGCCGTCGTCCAGCGTGGTGAAGATGACCCGCTTGCCGGACCGGATCGGCGGGGTCTGGGTGGCCGCCTTGGCGCCCGCGACCAGCACCGTCGCGCCGTGTCCGGCCTCGCGCAGCCGGCGTGCCGACACCACGCCCAGCTCCTTCAGGAACTCCCGGTGGTCGTCCATCAGATTGCGCGAGGCGTCCATGGACAGCACGCCGAGTTCGGCGCTGAGCTTCTCCGCCGAGGTGAGGTCGGGCAGTCCGGCCGGGGCCGTCTTACGCCCGCCCGCCAGCGGGAGCTGGCCGCCGCCGGCGCCCCGGGCGCCGCGGTGCAGCTCGGTCAGGTGCAGTTGCAGATCGCGGCGGTTGGCACCGAAGGCGTCCAGCGCGCCGACCTGGGCGAGCCGCCCGGCCAGTGGCCTGCTCGGTCGTGCCCGCTCCCAGAAGTCCAGCAGGGAGGCGTACGGCTGTCCGTCCGCGATCCGCGCCGCCTCGGCCTCACTGATGCCGTACACATCGGAGAGGGCGAGCCGGAGGCCCCACACGGCAGGCGATTCAGCTGATTCAGACACCAGTTCGATACGGTGGGCGACCGCGGACCGGTTCACGTCCAACGGCAGGATCGGCACCCCGCGCCGGCGCGCGTCCGCCAGCAGCAGCCGCTTCGGGTACATCCCGGGGTCGTGCGTGAGCAGCCCCGCGTAGAAGGCGGCCGGGTGATGCGCCTTCAGCCAGGCCGACTGGTACGTCGGTACGGCGAAGGCGACCGCGTGCGCCTTGCAGAAGCCGTACGAGCCGAAGGCCTCGATGATCTCCCAGGTCCGCTGAATCGTTTCCGCGCTGTATCCGTGCGCCGCCGCGTGCTGGGCGAACCAGAACCGGATCCGCCCCTGCGACTCCGGGTCGGACAGCCCGCGCCGCACCCGGTCCGCCTCGCCGCGACCGCAGCCGGTCATGATGTCGACGATGTCGATGATCTGCTCGTGGAAGACCACGACCCCGTAGGTGTCCCGCAGCGGCTCCGCCAGGTCCGGGTGCGGGAAGCGGACCGGCGCCCGCCCGTGCCGCGCCTCGATGAACGGCCGCACCATGTCGGCGGCGACCGGACCGGGCCGGAAGAGGGAGATGTCGACGACCAGGTCGTGGAAGGTGGCCGGCTGCAGACGTCCCACCAGGTCCCGCTGGCCGGGCGACTCGATCTGGAAGCAGCCCAGCGTCTCGGTGGACCGGATGAGCGCGTACGTCGCCGGGTCGCCCGGCGCCACCGCGTCCAGGTCGATCCGCTCCCCGGTCGCCCGCTCCACCTCGGCGACCGCGTGCGCCATCGCCGACTGCATCCGCACCCCGAGCACATCGAGCTTGAGCAGTCCGAGGTCCTCCACGTCCTCCTTGTCGAACTGCGACATGGGGAACCCCTCGCCGCTGGTCGGCACGACCGGCGTACGGGAGAGGAGGGAGGCGTCGGAGAGCAGCACCCCGCACGGGTGCATGGCGATGCCGCGCGGGAGGGCGTCGAGGGACTCGACCAGTTCCCAGAGCCGCCCGTACCGCTCCCCCTCCCCCGCCAGCTGCCTGAGTTCGGGCAGCTCCTCCAGCGCCGCGCGGGCGTCGCGGGCGCGGATGTGCGGGAAGGACTTGGCGATGCGGTCGATCTCGGCCGGGTCCATGGACAGGGCCGCGCCCACGTCACGGATCGCATGGCGGACCCGGTAGGTCTCCGGCATGGAGACGGTCGCGACCCGCTCGGTGCCGAAGCGGTGGATGATCGCCCGGTAGACCTCCAGCCGGCGCGCCGACTCCACGTCGATGTCGATGTCGGGCAGCACGACCCGCTCCTTCGACAGGAAGCGCTCCATCAGCAGCCCGTGCTCGACCGGATCGGCGTGTGCGATGCCGAGGAGGTGGTTGACGAGGGAGCCCGCGCCGGAGCCGCGCGCGGCGACCCGGATGCCCATCTCCCGTACGTCGTCCACCACCTGGGCGACGGTGAGGAAGTAGGAGGCGAAGCCGTGGTGGGCGATGATGTCCAGCTCCCGGTGCATCCGCTCCCAGTAGGCACGGTCTCCGGCATGGCCGCGCAGCACCATCCCCGCCGCCGCCCGTGAGGCCAGCGCCCGCTGGGCGGTGCGGCGGCCGGCGCCGACGAGGTGCGGCTCGGGGAAGTGGACGGTGCCGATGCCGAGGTCGTCCTCGGGGTCGACCAGGCACTCGGCGGCCGTCGCCCGCGTCTGCTCCAGCAGGCGGTGGGCGGTGTCGCGCCGGTAGCCCGCGGCCTCCACGATCCGTTCGGCCGCCCCGAGCATGGCGCCCGCGTCCTTGAGCCAGGCCTCGCCGGAGTCCAGTTCCTTGGCCGGGTCGATCGGGACGAGCCGGCGGGCGGCGTCCAGGACGTCGGCGACCGGGCCCTGGCCGGGGTCGGCGTACCGGACGGCGTTGCTGAGCACCGGCCGGATCCGCTGTTCGACGGCGAAGCCGACGGTACGGGCGGCCAGGCGCAGGGAGCCGGGGCCGGTGCCCTGGCGGCCGTGCCAGACGGTCTCCAGACGCAGGGCGTCGCCGTAGATCTCGCGCCAGGGGGCGAGCAGCCGGGCCGCGCGGTCCGGGCGCCCGGCGGCGAGGGCACGGCCGACGTCGGAGGCGGGGCCGAGCAGGACGGTCAGGCCGTCGGCGTGGTTGGCGGACCAGGGCAGGAGGGGGGTGCCCTCGGCGTCGGCGGCGTGGGCGGCGGTGACCAGGCGGCACAGGTCGGCCCAGCCGCGGGCGCCGTCCCGGGCGAGGAAGGTCGCGCGGGGGGTCGACTCGTCGACGAAGGCACCGCCGCGCACGGGAGTACGGCGCCTTTCCCGTCGTACGGACGCGTCCTCGTCGCGCACCCGCGCGGGCGCCTCCACGGCCAGCTCCACCCCGAACAACGGGCGGACGCCGACCTTCGCACAGGCCTTGGCGAAGCGGACCGTGCCGGAGAGGGTGTCGCGGTCGGTGAGGGCGAGGGCGTCCATGCCCCGCTCGGAGGCGCGCTCGGCGAGACGCTCCGGGTGTGAGGCTCCGTATCTCAGGGAGAACCCGGAGACGGTGTGCAGATGCGTGAAGCCCGGCACACGCACCTCCCGCACTCGTGAGTCCCTACCGACTCTCGAACATCAGTTCCCTAATCCCTCACCCACCATACCCCTAATTCCGAACACCTGTGCGACATCCACTCCAGCGCGTCCCACCTGCGCAAACGCCGACCGACCAAGGGCGCGGGGACGACAGGGACGGGGGGCCGGTGAGCTGGGCGCGGCGCGGTCAGGGCGCCGTACGGCCGATGTCGGGGACGGGGTCGGGCGGGGTGCGTTCGATGGCGGCGGGGCGTGGGTGACCGGACGGCGGAGGTCGACCCAGCCGCGATGACGTACGGCAGAGGTCGGACCCAGCCGCGATCGCCGTCCCGTCGGCGAGGGCGCTGCGCGACGCACGGGCCGGGGTGACCCGTGCGGCCCCCAAGATCGTCGCGGAACTCCCCGCGGACCGGCCCATGGCCGCATCGCCCGGCGGTGCCACGGTCGGCGACGCCACAGTCACGCCCGCGCCCTGTGCGACTCAGCCAAGGCCCGCCTCATCGGCCATCGCCATCGCCGCGCCCGGTCCGCCTCTACACCTGGCCGCCACAGCTGCCCGCCTCGCGGTTCGCGGCTCGCCCCACGCACGGCGGCTGCCGAGGCGACGGCCGGGGGCGGATCCCGGGCCGGGACATCAGTGGCGGGTGGATCACCCGTGACGCCCACTGGGCCGCGATCCCGTGGGCCCACCGACCTGTACCTCGGGCGCGCCGCACGGTCGGTTCGCCCCTTGTGCGCCCCGCTGCCTCCCCCAGGGCTTCGGCGGACCGTCGGTCTTTACCCCGGCCGTGGGCCGGTGCCGGCCGCCTGTGCCTCTTCGGGCCGACCCTCGGCGCCGCCCCGTACGGATACGGCAGCACGGCGGGCGCTGCCCAACCGCCCCCCAGGTCCCCAGGCCCCCAGGCCCCCAGGGAACCGCACACGAAAGCCCCGCCCCTCCTGTATGGGGCGGGACCTCGTGGGAGTTCGCGGTGTGGGTCAGCCGATCTGGGCGCCCGTCGCGGACAGTGCCTCCGTGACCGGCTGGAAGAAGGTCTCCCCGCCGGAGGTGCAGTCGCCGCTGCCGCCGGAGGTCAGGCCGATCGCGTTGCTGCCCGAGAAGAGCGAGCCGCCGCTGTCGCCGGGCTCGGCGCAGACGTCGGTCTGGATGAGACCGCTGACCGTGCCCTCCGAGTAGTTCACGGTGGCGTTCAGACCGGTGACCTTGCCCTCGTGCACCTGGGTCGTCGAGCCGCTGCGCGTGACCTGCATGCCGACCGTGGCCTCGGCCGCGCCCGTGATCTTCTGGGTGGAGCCGTTGTAGAGGTCGACCTCGCTCGGGTGTTCGGTGTTCGAGGTGTACTTGACCAGCCCGAAGTCATCGCCCGGGAAGCTGGACTTCTCGTTCTTCCCGATCTCCTTGCCGGACGAGTCCGACCAGGTGGAGATGGACGCGGTGCAGTGCCCGGCGGTCAGGAAGTACGGCTGCCCGTCCTTGACCACGTTGAAGCCGAGCGAGCAGCGCCCGCCCGAGCCGGTGATCGCGTCACCACCCGCGATGAAGGGCTTGAACTCCCCCTTCGACCGCTGGAGTTCGGCCATGCCGCCGAGCCCGTCGACCACCTTGGCGAGCTTGGTCCACTCGGTCTTCGAGACGGTCCTGTCCGCCCTGACGACGACCTTGTTGGTGACCGGGTCGGTCGCCCACGAGGTGCCGGGGATGGTCGCGTCCTGCTTCAGCGTCGTACGGGCGCCGTCGAGTTCGGCGAGGGAGTTGGCGACGACTCTGGCCTTGGCCCCGGCCTCCTCGACGGTCTTCGCGGCGGCCTCGTCGAGCACGTTGACGACCAGGTTCTTCGTCTTCGTGTCGTAGTACGTGCCCGCCGCGTCCGAACCGAGGTCGTCGACGAGTGTGGAGGCGAGCTTTCCGGCCGCCGGGGCCGACAGGGTTTCCGGCGCGGCGGCCTTGGCCGGCTCACTGGCGTTCGCACTCTGGAAGGTGACGCCCGCGGCGACCAGTGCGGTGACTCCCGCACCCGCCATGGCGATCCGGCGCCTGGGTATGCGTCGGTGCTTCAACTCATGTCCTCCTGTGGGGGGACGGCCCGGTCGGTTGTGGGGACCTTGCGGGCCGGAAGGCTGGTTGACGGGCGCCTACTCTTCCGAACCCCACAGGGAGCGCACAAGGTCGAGTTCAGGACGCGCGTAGACGGGTGCCTCGCGCCCCTCCGCCTTCGACCACCCATGGCCACCACGGGAATATTCGCACTGCAAATACTACGTGCGAGTAACTGATGAGCAGTCAGTGACATCAGCCCTGGCTGGAATTCGATCCTCAGGATGTCGGAGGCAGCTGCTGCGCCTTCTCCAGGAACCGCAGCAGCTCCACCGGGAACGGCAGCACCAGGGTGGAGTTCTTCTCGGCCGCCACCGCCACCACCGTCTGCAGCAGCCGCAGTTGCAGCGCGGCGGGCGTGTCCTGCATCTGCTGGGCCGCCTCCGCCAGCTTCTTCGACGCCTGCAACTCGGCGTCGGCATTGATGACCCGCGCCCGCCGCTCACGGTCGGCCTCGGCCTGCCGGGCCATGGACCGCTTCATGCTCTCGGGCAGCGACACGTCCTTGATCTCGACGCGGTCGATGGTGACACCCCACTCCACGGCAGGGCTGTCGATCATCAACTCAAGCCCCTGGTTGAGCTTTTCCCGGTTGGACAGCAGATCGTCCAGCTCGCTCTTGCCGATGATCGAGCGCAGGGAGGTCTGCGCCATCTGCGAGACCGCGAACCGGTAGTCCTCGACCCGGACGACCGCCTCGGCCGGCCCGGTCACCTTGAAGTAGACCACCGCGTCCACCCGCACCGTCACATTGTCCCGGGTGATGCCCTCCTGCGCGGGCACCGGCATCGTCACGACCTGCATGTTGACCTTCTGGAGCCGGTCCACGACGGGGACGATGAGGGTGAACCCCGGCCCACGGACCTCCGGGCGGAGCCTGCCGAGCCGGAACACCACACCCCGCTCGTACTGTTTGACGACCCGGGCCGCGGCCATCACATACACCGCTCCGGCGGCCACAAGGGTCGCTCCCGCCGCCACCAGCTCCTCGACCATGCCGGCCCCCAGGGGTCCGAAGTGGGAGTGTTCAGGAGAGCACTTCCTGTCCTTCGAAGGTAACTCCGCGACCCGGACAAGAGGGAGCCCCCGCACGCCGGTTGCGTGCGGGGGCCAACGGAACCGACCCGTCAGGGAAGGGTCACGCCGTAGTAGCTCAGCGCCTCGGTGACCGGCTGGAAGAAGGTCGTGCCGCCGGAGGTGCAGTTGCCGCTGCCGCCGGAGGTCAGACCGTAGGCCACGCTGCCCGCGTAGAGCGGACCGCCGCTGTCGCCGCCCTCGGCGCACACCGTGGTCTGGATCAGACCGTAGACGATGTCACCGCTGCCGTAGTTGACCGTGGCGTTCAGCGCGGTGACCCGGCCGCTGTGAGTGCCGGTGGTGGAGCCGCGCCGGTAGACGGTCGTGCCCACGGACGGGGTGGCCGCGCTGCTGATGGTCTGGCTGCCGACCGCGCTCGGGTGCGCGATCGAGGAGTTGGTGTAGCGCACCAGCGCGAAGTCGTTGCCCGGGAAGCTGTAACCGCTGTTCGTGCCCAGCACCGTGGTGTGGGACGAGTTGCTGTACCAGGTGGAGGCGACCTCACCGCAGTGACCGGCGGTCAGGAAGTAGTAGGTGCTGCCTCGGTGCACGTTGAAGCCGAGCGAGCAGCGGTAGGAACCGCCGTAGATGGCGTCGCCGCCGGTGATGAGCTTGTTGAACTTGCCGGAGGTGTGCTTGATGGTGAGAGCCCCGGAGTCGGCCCCGGCCTGCCGCTTGATCTTGGCGATCTCGGCCTTGGAGACGGTGCTGTCGACGGTGACGACGACCCGGTTGGTCTTGCTGTCCACCGCCCAGGCCGTGCCGGCCACGTCGGCCTTCAGGACGGAGTCGCTCGCCTTGGTGAGCTGGGTGGCGCTGAACGTGTGGGCGTCGCTCGCGCTTGCCGTGGGGGCGGCGAACGCGGCCGCGGCCACGAATCCGGAGACCAGTGCGATGAGCCGGGTCCGTCTCGCGATACCGCTGTGGGGAGTGGTGCGCTTGATCCTCACTTTTCGTTCCCTCCCAGGGGAAGTCGGGGGCCCGCGTGGGGTCGGGGCCCGTGAGGCGCAGCCAGGGAGAGCGCCCGGGTTTCGAACACACAGTGCCCTGACAAGCGCTGAAGGGGAGTATTCGGTCGAACGACCGGTCGGCGCAAGGGCTCCTTTCGGCCGTGCGACCGTGTGCGATCTGTGCGAACTTTGTGTGATCCCGGGGTGGTCTGGGGGAGATGACCGACCGTCACCATACCGGCGCACGGCCGTGTCTCCGTCGAGCGACCAGCGGCCGGGGGATGTCCGGAAGTCAACCATCCAGATGGACATACGGTCCTGACACTCCCCCAGTCACGGCGTCCCTCGCGGTCCGGCACCGGCCATCACGAGTTGGGGCCGCACCCGGCGACGGCGGCGCGCTCTCCCGTCACAGCCCGCAGTCGCAGCACGAGCAGCACTCGCAGCATTCACAGCACTCGCATGCCTCGCAGCATGAGCAGTCGCAGTCGCAATTGCCGCACCAGCCCTCGCGCTTCCTGCGCGACCAGGCACCCTCGTACTCGTCGGCGCAGCACACCTTGCAGGTGCAGCACAGCCCGAGGGCCGCCGCGCACCCGGCCCAGAAGCCCCGCTTGTCCGGGCTCGGCGGCTCACCGCCGAAGGGGTTGCCGTAGGGGTTGCCCGGCGCCTGGGGCGCGTAGGGGCCCTGCGGCGGCCCGAAGGAGGCCTCGGGCGCGTGCCCGCACGACGTGGTCCCGAACGCCCGGTCCACCGAGCGCCCGAGCTCGTGCACGAGCAGCAGATGCGCCAGCTTGCCGTCGACGAACTCCACCTCGCGCAGGGCGAGCCGGATGCCGTGCAGCGCGTCGTCGGCAAGCCTGCGGGCCTCGGTGAGGGAGGTACCGGTCACGGTGAGCGGGTTCCAGGCGCCGGACGCGGCGTCGGCCTCCCGGTCCTCCACGGCATCCAGGAGGTGCGCCAGCCGCCCGAAGAGGCGCCCGGCCTCGGCGAGCGGCGCGGCGTTGCCCGGCCGCCCGGCCAGCACCGCGGTGTGGGCGAAGGCGGCGGCGGTCGCGGTCTCGGTCGGCTCGGTCACCGTCAGGACCGGCGTTCCCGGTCCCGCGAGGGCCTCGATGCCGACCTGCCGGTCGACGGCATCGACGAGCAGGGCCGTGTCGAAGCCGACGGCGGACCCGCCGCGCGCGCCGGCCCGCCCCCAGCTGTCGGCCACCCGGCGCGCGGCGAGCGCCACCGGCTTGCGGGCCAGCAGTCCGTCCCGGTCGGCGACATGATCGCGCACCTTGGCCGAGGCGAGCACCAGCGAGACGGCCGCCGCGAGCCGCGCGCCCTCGCCCTGTGCGACGGAGGCGGTCCGCATACCGCGCAACGGGCAGGGTCCGGCCGTACGCCGCCACCCTCCGGCCGTCCCCGCCGCCCCGGCCGTGCCCGCCTTCCTGGCGTTCACGGCCTGAGCCTCCGTCAAAACCGATATGAGAAGCCCGTCATAATTCGTCACGACGCGTGCGAACTGTCCGTGGTCACCACGCAGCGCGAGGCACAGCCCGCACAAGTGCGCCATCCACTGGGTCTTGAGGCTCTCCCCGAGCCGGTGGCTGCAGGGCCTGACGATTCCGAACACAACGATCCCCCGTGGGCTGTACGACGTTGAGCTGCGGCATCGTATCGACCGACTGTCATCTCGCAGCAGCCCCGCGACTCACCCAGACGCGCCATTCCTCACCCGGACGCCACCGACAATAATATTTCACTCTCAGTCAGCAGCCGTATAAAGAACGACCCTTGGGGCACTTGGGCTCTCGACGGATGGGCTGTGCACCAGTACCGTCACAAACCCCCCGCGCGGCGTCTATCCACTTGGCGCGTCATCCGCATCATGGACGACCATAGGGATGCGAAAAGCAAGAAGGACCGCTGTGAGAGGAGGCGTCCATGGGATCGGTACGCAAAGCGAGTGCCTGGCTTGGCCTCGTCGACGACAACGACGACGAGCGTTACTACGACGACGACTACTCCGAAGGGACCGAGCAGCCCGGGGATGCCTGGGTCACCGACCCGCGGGTCAAGGTGGCCTCGGACGTCGCCGAGGAGAGGGGCCGCCGCATCGGCACGGTCACCCCGGACAGCTTCCGGGACGCGCGTGCCATCGGCGAACTGTTCCGGGAGGGGGTCCCGGTCATCATGAACCTCACGGCGATGGAGCCGGCCGACGCCAAGCGCGTGGTCGACTTCGCGGCCGGACTGACCTTCGGCCTGCGCGGCACGATCGAGCGGGTCGCCACCCGTGTCTTCCTGCTGACGCCGGCGAACACGGAGATCGTCAGCGGCGAGGCGTCGGCCCACCGCTCGGACGGCTTCTTCAACCAGAGCTGAGGCAGGGCCGCTCGCCGGCCCTGCCTCGGCCGAGGGGGTCGGGTCAGCGGAAGGCGTCGAGTCCGGTGAGCGCCTTGCCCAGCACGAGCTGGTGCATCTCGACGGTGCCCTCATAGGTGAGCACCGATTCGAGGTTGGTCGCGTGCCGCATGACGGGGTATTCGAGCGAGATCCCGTTGGCACCGAGGATCGTCCGCGCCGTACGGCAGATCTCGATCGCCTCCCGTACGTTGTTGAGCTTGCCGAAGCTGACCTGCTCGGGACGCAGGCGGCCGGCGTCCATGCGCCGCCCCAGATGATGGGCGAGCAGGATCCCCTTGTGCAGTTCGACCACCATGTCGGCGAGTTTGGCCTGGGTGAGCTGGAAGCCCCCGATGGGCCGCCCGAACTGCTCCCGCGTCTTCGCGTATTCGACAGCCGCCTCGAAAGAGCTGCGGGCCGCGCCCATGGCTCCCCAGACGATGCCGTACCGGGCGTGCGAGAGACAGCTGAGCGGACCGCGCAGCCCTACGACCTCCGGGAGCACGGCGTCGGCGGGCAGCCGTACGTCGTCGAGGACGAGTTCGCTGGTGACGCTGGCGCGCAAGGACCACTTGTGCTTGATCTCGGGCGCGGAGAATCCGGGGGCGTCGGTGGGCACGACGAAACCGCGGATGCCGTCGTCGGTCTGCGCCCAGACGACGGCGACTCCCGCCACCGACCCGTTGGTGATCCACATCTTCCGCCCGTTGAGCACCCAGTCGCCGCCGTCGCGCTTGGCGTGGGTGCGCATCGAGGCGGGGTCGGAGCCGTGGTCGGGCTCGGTGAGCCCGAAGCAGCCGATGACCTCGCCGGCGGCCATGCGGGGCAGCCACTGCTGCTTCTGCTCTTCGCTCCCGAACCGGTGAATGGCGTACATGGCGAGGGATCCCTGTACGGAGACGAGGGACCGGATGCCCGAGTCGGCGGCCTCCAGCTCCAGACAGGCGAGTCCGTACTGCACGGCGGAGGCACCCGCGCAGCCGTATCCGTCGAGGGACATCCCGAGCGCCCCGATCCCACCGAGCTCCCGGGCCAGCTCCCTGATGCCGGGCAGCTCGCCCTTCTCGTACCAGTCGGCGATGTACGGCAGGACGCGGTCCGCGGCCCAGCTCCGCACGGTGTCCCGGATGGCGAGGTCCTCCGGGTCCAGCAGGTCGTCGATCCCGAGGGGGTCGGCGGGGTCGAACGGGGGCAACTTCGAGGACGCGGACATGGAACACCCTCCGGCACGAGATGAAAACTAGCACCGCTAGTTACGACTCATCCCAGACGTTACGACGCAACCAACCGAACGTCCAGTCCACACTCTCCCACCCTCGCGCGACGTGGGCATGACTCCAGCCACGGACGGCCGCCAACGGCGAGGACCCCCCACGGGAAAGGCCAGCCTCTCAGCCGACTGTCACGGGCGATGCGCGGGTGGGAGAACACAACCCACGCACGGACAGCCGCAAACGGCGAACAACCCCCAGCGCTACGCCGAGACGCGCGTCCTCGCCGGCTCCCTGGGCGCCGGCACCTCCACCGCCGCCTCCGTCTCGGCGTCGGCCGCAGCCTCCTCCTCGCACTGCATGACCCGCGGCAACCGCACCGCCATCACCGCCCCGAGCAGCAACAACCCCGCGCTCACCAGCAACGTGACATGCAGACCATGCACAAAGGAGTCCCGCGCCGCCCGGCGAAGAGCCACCCCGGCCGCCCCTCCGAGCCGCGCGGCGACGCCGTACGCCTCCCCCAGCGAATGCCCCGCCGCCGCGGACGCCGACGCCGGCACACCCGGCACCGACGCGAGCCCGGGCGCGTACGCCGCGTTCATCACGCTCCCGAGAAGCGCGATCCCGATCCCCGCCCCCAGCTGGTACGAGGTCTCGCCGATCGCCGCCGCCCCACCGGCCTGCTCCGCGGGCGCCTCGCTCAACATCGACTCGTACGCCCCGAAGAGCGTCGTCTCCAGACCGAAGCCGAGCACGACGAAACCGGCCAGCAGCAGCCCCGTGTTGTCCTCGCCGCCCATCGCCGTCAGCGTCAGCACCCCCGCGGCGGTGAGGAGGAACCCGAAGCACACCATCCGCCGCGGCCCGAACCGGCGCAGCATGCGCGCGCCCGCGAGCCCCGCCGCCATCGCCGCGATCGTCAGCGGCAGCAGCCGCAGTCCCGTCTCCAGCGGCGACAGTCCGAGCACCAACTGCAGATACTGCGCCGCGATCAGTTCCAGGCCCACCAGCGCGAGCATCGCCAGCACGATGCACCCCACCGACGTGCTGAACGCCGGCCGCGCGAACATCCGCAGATCAACCAGTGGATGCGCGCGCCGTCGCTGGCGGCGGACGAACAGCGTCATCAGCAGCGCGCCGAGAACCAGCGGCACCAGCGTGAACACGCTCGCCACCGGCTCCCCGCCGCCGAGCCGCTTCACGCCCAGTACCAGACCGAACAGCCCGGCCGCCGCCATCAGCGCGCCGACCACGTCCCAGGGCCCGTTGCGCTCGCCCGTCGACTCGGGCAGCAACAGCCGGCCCACCGGCAGGCTGACCAGCATCAGGGGGATGTTCACCAGGAACACCGAACCCCACCAGAAGTGTTCGAGCAGGAAGCCGCCGAGCAGCGGACCGACCGCCGCGCCGACCGCCGCGACCGCGCTCCAGATGCCGATCGCCAGCGCCCGCTCCCGCCGGTCGGGAAAGACCTGGCGCAGGATCGACAGCGTGGCGGGCATGATCATCGCGCCGCCGACGCCGAGCAGCGCGCGGGCCAGAATCAGTACATGGGCGCTCGGCGCGACGGCCGCCACGGCGGATGCGACGCCGAACAGGGCGTACCCGAGAAGGAGAATCCGTCTGCGGCCCACCCGGTCGCCGAGTGTGCCGAAGAGGATCAGCAGCGACGCGCAGACCAGCGGATAGGCGTCGACGATCCAGAGCAGTTCTATGGCGCCGGGCCTGAGGTCCTCGGTGACCGCGGGCACGGCCACGTGCAGCACGGTCGCGTCGAGGGCGACCAGGAGCAGGCTGACGCAGAGGACGACGAGGACGACCCAGCGGTTGGCGCCCAGCCCGGCCGTCCGACGGCGCAGCCGAACGGCAGCCGTGGTCGTCCCGGACATGCACGTACCTCCCAGATGAACCCCTCGCGTGCGGCGGACGGGCGGGTGGGGACTACCCGTCGTACGGCCGGAGAGGAGCGGAGTCTCCGGCCCGCGCATATCAACGCGAGTGACACGTCAGCGTACGCGAGTTCGTTCCGGCTGAGCGTGGCGGACCTCTCACACTCCACGCGGAACCCTTGTGGCGTACGCCACTACCCGCCTCCCTTGACCACGCCCCGGTGAGCTGTCCGGTTCCGCCGCCGGTCGATAATCGAGCCCGTGACCGATCTTGAAACGCGCGTGGCACCCCGGTCCGCGCTCCTGCGCCGGGCGGCCCCGGCCCTGCTCGGGTACGCGGCCGTGCGTGTCCTGGGCCTGGTCGTGCTGGCGGTGTGGAGCGCGGCACGCGGCAAGAGCGCGCACACGCTGCTGACCGCGCGCTGGGACGCCCTCTGGTACACGCGGGTCGCGGAGCTGGGCTATGGCTACGAGGTGCGGCTGCCGAACGGCGACGTCCACTCCAACCTCGCCTTCTTCCCGCTGCTGCCCTGGCTGGAGCGGCTGGTGCACGCGCTCACGCCGCTGTCGTACGCGGACGCGGGCCTCGTCGTGAGCGTGGTCGCCTCGCTCGCCGCGGCCTGGGGGATCTTCGCGGTCGCGGACCATGTGTACGGGCGGCGGGCCGGGGTGTGCGCCGTACTGCTGTGGGCGGTGCTGCCGGTCGGGATCGTGCAGTCGATGGCGTACAGCGAGTCGTTGTTCACCGCCCTCGCCGCCTGGTCGCTGTACGCCGTGCTGACCGGCCGCTGGGTGGGTGCCGGTCTGCTGGCCGCGTTCGCCGGGCTGACCCGTCCGGTGGGGCTCGCCGTGGTGGCCGCGGTGTGGACGGCGGGCATTGCCTCGTTCGTGCGAGATCGGCGCGCGGCCGTGGCAGACGGCGCACGAGGCGAGGAGCACGCCCCCGGTGCCGCCAGCGCCGTCCGCGCCCCGCGCATCGTGACAACCGACGGCGCACCGGACGCAACACGCGCCCCATCCATCCCTTCCGGCGCGCCCGTCGCGCGCCGCGCCCTCGGCATGCTCCTCGCTCCCCTTGGCGCCGCCGCCTATGTCCTGTGGGTCGGCCATCACACCGGCAAGGGCCCGCTCGGCTATCTGGACGTCCAGGCGGGCTGGCGCAACGGCTTCGACGGCGGATATGCCTTCGCCCGCTTTGTCGCCGACAAGTTCACGTCATTTCCGTCCGCCCTCGCCGGGCTGGGACTGATCGTCGGAGTGGGCCTGGTGATCTGGCTGTACGTGATCGGCGTACGGCAGCGCCAGCCGCTTCCACTGCTGGTGTACACGGGTGTCGTCACCGCGCTCGCGCTGTGTGCGTCGAGTTACTTCGGCTCCAAGCCACGCCTCCTGCTGCCCGCCTTCCCCCTGCTCCTGCCGCTCGCCCTGGCCCTGGCCCGGCTGCGCACGTCAAGAGCGGTGCTGGTCACGGCCGGTGTGGCGATGGCGTCGGCCGTCTACGGCGCGTTCTGGCTCAATGGATCCGGCCCGCCATGATCATCTCGGAACGGCCGATGAGCGGACGGAGAAATCCACCCCATGCTTCGGTGAACGAATTCAAAAGCGCCATAAAACCAACCCCCGGCATGATCAAAGGAATTGAAGGGAACGACCGACGGAGATTGCGGATTCCTCTGGAATATGGCGGCTGCTGAGAGGTTTCCCACATCACATCGTCATCACAAAGCCGGTGATTCGACCGGGGTCAGAGCTCACTCGCTGTAACGTCCTTTGGGTGCGTACCGAACGAAACCTCACCCGTCTGGACCGGGTGTTCGCCAGGCTGGACCGTGAGCCGGAACGACCGGCCCACATCGATGTGCCGAGGATGAGCCGGCACCGGGTCGTGCTGTTCACCGCGACCCTCGCCTTCTATCTGGCGATCGTGTGGGCCATCGTGATCACGTCCTGGCTGGTCCGGCTCGACTGGCAGGTCATGTTCTTCCGGCCGTACCAGCAGTGGCCGGAGATCCACGCCTTCCTCGACTACTACGTGGTGCTCGGCCAGCGCGGCCCCACCGCCGTGATGGTCGCCGCGTGGCTCGGCTGGCGCTCCTGGCGGCAGCACACGCTCCGCCCGATGCTCACCCTCGGTGCGTCCCTGCTGCTGCTCAACATCACGGTGGGCGCCGCCAAGCTCGGCATGGGCCGTCTCGGCCCGCACTACGCCACCACGATCGGTTCGAGCGAAATGGGTCTGGGCGGCGATATATTCCCCAGCGGCCACACCGCCAACGCGGTGGTGACCTGGGGAATCCTGGCCTATCTGGCCTCCACTCCGAGAGCGCGCCGCTGGCTGTCCGCGCTGTCGGCGGTCACCTCGCTCGGCGTCGGCCTCACCACCGTCTACCTCGGTACGCACTGGCTGAGCGACGTGCTGCTGGGCTGGGCCGCGGGCCTGTTGATCCTGCTCGCCCTGCCGTGGTGCGAGCCGCTGATCGCCAAGGCCGAGATCGCGATCTTCGACCAGCGCGACCGTTGGCGCGCCCGCCGCGGCCGTACGGTGCCCGTACCCGCCCTTCCGGTCGTGGTGCTCAAGCCGCGGACCGTGCCCGCCGAGGAGCCGGCCCCGGAGCGCGAACCGGCCGCCTCGGTCCGCTCGCCCCGGGCGCCGATCCATCTGGCGCCGGGCCCGCACACGGCCCGCTCCGAGCGCACTCCCGTCACCCCGGTGGGCAGCCGCCGCCCGCCGCACTCGGACCGCGTGCCGCGCGGCACCGCCCCGGCGGCCCGCCCGGTGACGGGCGGCTGACCGCAACCGGCAGCGGGGTCCGGTACGCACACCCAACCCCCGCCAGAGCGAAGGCCCCTGCTCCTCGATCCAGGAGCAGGGGCCTTCGCCGTGGTCGGTTCAGCCCTTCCAGGCCCGCGCCACCCGGCCGTCCCGCACCTCGAAGTTCAGCCGTCCCACCCGGTACTCCATGGTGATGATCGCGCCCGGCGGCAGCGACCGCACCGTCGACCACCCCCGCTCGCGCGCGAGCCGCTCGGCGCTCGCCGCGTCGAGGCCGACGTACCCTTCCGGACTGTCCTGGGGCTCCGCTGACGGAGTGGGAATCGGTGCCATGCGGCCACGCTAGGCCAGGTGCGGCGGCCACGGAAGTCACGAGCCGGAGAAGGCGACCGTCCCCCTCCGGTCACACTTCTGTCACAGGATCACGACACGCGTTTTGGTTCGACGGCGTCACACGTCCGAGCGGTTGCGTGCGCCTTCCCGGCGCATTCGAGCGAAATTCCCCGCGTGTCGGGACGGCCCTTCGAAAAGCCGGACGGAAAGGGACCGAAGCGCGGGTCACGGACGGTTGTCGGACCCGATTCCATTCCGAATCCACGACGCGCGCGGGAGCTGACACCGCATAAGAATTTCACCGCTTCGGCACAGATCCCCCGTACCGCCCGAGCCTCGGCTCACGGCCACGCGCCCCTCACACGGACCGCTCCAGAGCGCGCGACAGCCGGTCCCGTATCGTCCCGATCGACTCGGTGAGCTCGGCCGGCTCCAGCACCTCGAAGTCGAAGCCCGTCATCATCACGTGAATGACCATCACGTCGAGATTCGGGGCGCCGGCGCGCAGGACGCAGGCCTCGGCGCCGTCGGCCTCCAGCATCCCCGCCGAGGGCGAGATCCGCTGGGCGGCGACCTCCAGGGGCACCAGCAGGCGGACGGCGGCGTGGGCGGCGTACGCGCGCGTGGAGACGCCCCGGGAGACATAGGCGGCGAGGTCCTCGGCAGGGGGCTCGCGCGGAGTGAAGCGCGGGCCGTGCGGCGGCTTCGGCGTGATGCGGTCGGCGCGGAACGTGCGCCAGTCCTCGCGGTCGAGGTCCCAGGCGACCAGGTACCAGCGGTGCTCGGTGCACACCAGGCGGTGCGGTTCGACCGTACGGCGAGTCGAGGCACCGTCGTGGTCCCGGTACTCGAAGCGCAGACGTTCCGCGTCCCGGCAGAGGTGGGCCAGTTCCGTGAGCACGGCCGGGTCGACGGTGGAGGGCTGCGGTCCGCGCAGCATCGGCACGGTGAAGGCGTTGAGGGCGCCCACGCGGCGGCGCAGCCGGCCGGGCAGCACCTGCTCCAGCTTCGCCAGGGCCCGTACGGAGCTCTCGCCGATGCCCTCGATGCCCTGCCCGGCGGCGGTGCGCAGGCCCACGGCGACGGCGACCGCCTCGTCGTCGTCCAGGAGCAGCGGCGGCAGTTCGGCCCCCGCGCCGAGCTGGTAGCCGCCGCCGGTGCCGGGGCTGGCGTTGACCGGGTAGCCGAGCTCGCGCAGCCGGTCCACGTCGCGGCGCACCGTGCGAGGGGTGACCCCCAGCCGTTCGGCCAGCTCGGAGCCGGACCATTCGCGGTGGGCCTGGAGGAGCGAGAGCAGGCGCAGCAGTCGTGCCGAGGTCTCCAACATGGCGCCGAGTCTGCCAGCCGTCGCGGACAACCACTGTCCGCGATCAGGGCGTGTAGGGCAGTTGCGGCACGTCGAAGCAGGTGCTGTTCATGTCCCCCTGCGACACCCAGCCCCTGCCGTCCTTCCAGCGGGCCACCGACAGGCATGCCCTGCGTGTCCTCGGCGGCTCGGGAAGCCGCTCGAACGACACCGGGATCAGCAGGCCGTCCGCGGTGTAGTCGCGCCCGCGGCTGACGAAGTCGTCCACGCACGCGCGCGTGATGCCCTTCGTCCCACAGGCCCTGGCCGCGTCGGTGAACCACCTCGCGGCCGCCCAGCCCTCCAGCTGCCACTGGGAGTGCGTGCTCAGCCCCTTGGTCGCGTCCCGGAACTCCCGTACGGCCGCGTCGCCGGTGTCCTCGTAGTTGCGGCTGGCCCCGGTCACCCACAGGGCGTTGCGGCAGCGCGGGGAGTCCCTGTAGTCCTCGGGGACGTCGGACGTCCAGTTCTGGACGTTGGTCACCTTGGCCACGACCCGGGCGCCGACGTCGTCCATCGCCTTGCACAGCTGGGCGTTGCCGTGCGTGTCGATGGCGTCGAAGACCAGGTCGGCGCCCTGCTCCTTCAGATCGGCGGCGACGGCACGGAAGTTGGGCAGCGCGAAGTCGACCTGTTCGGGGACCACCTTGTAGCCCTCGGCCTTCAGTCCCCGCTCGACGAGCCGGGCGTAGGCGGCGGACGCGGCCTGGTTGTAGGAGACGACCGCGGCCGTGCGGGCGCCCTTCTCCCGCTTGAAGTAGCGGTACACCTCCGTGCCGCCGTACAGCTGCCCGCCCCAGCCCGGTGTGCCGCCGCGGGGCGCCAGGCTGCCGTAGATGCCGTACAGGTGCGGCCAGGTGTCGTAGGCGGCGCCGATCGGCTGGCCGCCGATGTCGGGCACGCGCGCGTGGGAGACGCGGGAGGCGCCCGCGTAGTCCAGGGACGCGGTGGCGACCAGGGCGACCACCCTGTCCTCGTCGATCAGCC
Source organism: Streptomyces sp. NPDC025638 (assembly GCF_055558775.1). NCBI lineage: Bacteria > Bacillati > Actinomycetota > Actinomycetes > Kitasatosporales > Streptomycetaceae > Streptomyces > Streptomyces sp. NPDC025638. The sequence continues at coordinate 366,333 of NZ_JBVHLX010000008.1, forward strand.
GGTGCACGCACGTGTTGTTGCCGACCCCGCTGCCGCCGTCGTCGCACAGCCGCACCTCGACCCGGCGGCCGTCGATGCCCCCGCGCGCGTTGAGTCGGTCGAAGTACGCCTTGGCGCCGTCGCGCGGACCGGTGAACGCGTTGCCGCCGACGGGGCTGGTGGCGCTGGTGATGATGCCGACGCGCAGGGGCGCTCCGCCGCCGGGCGCGGGCGCCCGCGAGTCGTGCTCGAAGTCGCTCTCGGGCAGCCGGCTGCCGCAGGCCGTGCCCACGAGGAGCAGCAGCACCGCGACAGCGGTCTCAGCAGCCCGGGTGCGCCGACTGCGAGGCATCGCCGCTCAACTGCACCAGCGCGCACAGCGTGTTGTCGGACACCTTCCAGGTGCCGTGCTCGAGGACGGCCGTCCCGGAGGCGTCGGGCAGGGCGGTGGCACCGTTCAGGGTCAGGCTGTACGTCACGGTCGCCTCGGCCGGCCCGGTGAACTCGACCTTGGTCACCTCGGCCGCGACCTGTCCGCCGCGCTTGTCGCCGTTGAAGCTCTTCAGCACGGCGGACATCCGCTCGCCGTTCTCCAGGACGGCCTGCTTGTCCTTCGTGGCGGTGGCCGGGTCGAAGAACTTCTTCCAGTTCTGCCTGATCTCCTTCTCGGCGGCCGCCGGATCGGCGGGCGCGGTCGCCGGGGCGCTGGTCGTCCTCTCCACGGAGGGCGTCGGGGGCGCGCTCTGGCTGCCGCCGCTCTCGTCGCTGCATGCCGCCAGGGCCGGGGCGAGGACGAGGACCAGGACGGCCGCCAGTGCCGTGACCCGTCCCGCCGCCCGTGGGCCGCGCCCTGTCGTCGTGTGTCCCCGCCTGACGTCGCTCCCGAGAACCATCTGGCTCACCACCGGGTGTCCGTCCGGGCCATGTGCGCCCGGAGCTTTCAGGGTCAGCTTCCAGAGGGCATAGTGCAAGCCATTGGCCGACATGGACAGATACATGACGTGGGGGAGCCGGCGATGCGGACAACGCGACCTCGGACCGTGCACCCCGTCCTCTGGGCCGGATGGGCCGCGCTGGCCGCGGGCGCCGTGCTGTGCGTCATCGGCTGGTACGGCATCTCGGGCGAGCGGTACGCGGAGCGCCAACTGCCCTATCTCGCCTCGTGCACGATACCCGGCGCGGCTCTGATCATCGCCGGATCGGTGCTGCTCACACAGGGCAGGAGCGCGCTCGCCGCGGCGCGCGTGGACGAGTTGTACGGGCTGCTGGTGGCCGCCGAACCCGTCGCCGCCGAGGAGGCGGAGCCGTCGGTGGCCGCGCGCGTGGCGGTCGGCGGGGAGACGCTGATGGTGCCGGGCGGCACGCTGTACCACCGCGCGGACTGCCCGTTGGTGGCGGGGAAGCCGGGGGCGGTCCCGGTGGACGGCAAGCTGCTGGCGAGCGGTGCGCTCGGCCCGTGCCCGATCTGCGAGCCGGATTCCGCGGCGGACCCGTGTCCTCGCTGACGTACGACCTCACACTCGCCGGTCTCTCCGTGGGCAGCGCCGCCGCGCTCACCGGGATCGGTCTGGTCGTGACGTACCGCGCGACCGGCGTGCTCAACTTCGCGCACGGGGCGATCGCGATGGTGTGCGCGTACGTGCTGCGGGAGTCGGTGGTGGAGTGGGGGTGGCCGCTGTGGCTCGGGGCGGTGGCGACGCTGCTCGTGCTGGCGCCGGGGATCGGTGTGGTGCTGGAACGTCTCGTCTTCCGGCCGCTGTCGGTGCTGGGCGGCGATCCGGCGCAGACCCTGGTGGCGTCCATCGGGGTGTTCGTGCTGCTGGTGGGCGGGGCGGCGCTGGTGTGGGGGCAGGGGGCACGGGACGACGCGCCGGAGCTGGTGTCGGCGGACCCGTGGGGGCAGTTGGCGGTGGCGCTGCTGCTCGCGGTGGGCGTCGGCGTGGTCGTCCGGTGGACCCGGTTCGGGCGGGAGCTGCGGGGGGTGGTGGACGACCGTCAGCTGGCGGTGCTGGGCGGCATCGACGCGGACCGGGTGGCCGCGGCGGGCTGGGCGTTCGGTTCGTTCACCGCGGGCCTGACGGGCGCGCTGCTCGCGCCGTACGTGCGTCTCGACCCGTACGGTCTGCCGCTGCTCGTCATGGAGGTGGTCGCGGTCGCGGTGGCCGCGCGGATGCGCAGCCTGTCCCTTGCGGTGCTGGTGGCGCTCGGCATCGGGGTCGGGCAGAGCCAGTTGACGCGGCTGCACCCGGCGGGCTGGGGCGGGCAGCTGCTCCAGGCGGTCGGGGCGAATCTCTTCGTCGTGGCGCTCCTGGTCGCGGCCCTGGTCCTGCCGGGCATCGGCACGCGCGACGCCCTGCCGCGCTCGGCCACCGCGCGCGTGCCGACCCCGCCCGGCGCCTGGATCGTGGCCGTGGCGCTGTTCCTGCTGCCGCTCGGCTTCGCGGGCTCGGACCTGCACACCTCGGTCCAGGTACCGGCGCTCGGCGTGATCCTGCTGTCCCTGGTGGTCGTCACCGGCCGCGGTGGACAGATCTCCCTCGGGCAGGCGGCGTACGCGGGGCTGGGCGCCCTGTTCACGGCGCTGCTCGCGGCGGGCCGCTTCCCGGGCCTGCCACGGCTGCCCGAACTGGCGGCGCTGGCCGTGGCGGTGGCCCTGGTCGCACCGCTCGGCCTGCTGACCGGCTGGCCCGCCATCGGCCGCCACGGCCTGGCCCTGGCGCTGGCCACGTTCGCGGTGGGCGTCGGGGTGAGCCGCTTCGTCTTCGCGCAGCCGTACGCCACCTCCGGGCTGTCGCTGGACCGCCCGGCCGGCCTCGACGGGGATCGCGCGTACTACGTCCTGGAACTGGCTCTGCTGGCCGCCGCGCTGCTGGCGACCCACGTTCTGCGCCGGGGCCGCACCGGACGCGCCCTCGCCGCCATGCGGGACCACGAGGCGGGCGCGTCGGCGGCGGGCGTCCGGGTCCCGTCCCTGAAGCTCCTCGCCTTCGTCTCGGGCGCCGCCCTGGCCGCTCTCGGTGGCGGCATGCTCGGCATGGGGCAGCGCGCGTTCGACCCCGGCGCGTACGACCCCGTGCGCGGACTCCTCTGGTTCGCCGCGGTCGTGGTCCTGGGCGCGGACAGCACCCTGGGCGCCCTGGCCGCCGCGGCCCTTCTGGTGGGGCTCGACGCGGGGGCCCGGGGCGGGGTGGCGGCGGCGCTGATCGGGGTGCTGGCGGTGCTGGTCGGACGGTTCCCCGGCGGGCCGTACGAGGCGTTGCGTGCGGCCGGGCAGCGGCTGCGCCCGCGGCGCGGGGCCCAGCTCACGGCGGTGGGGACGAGGGCGCGCGCGAGACTGCGGCCGCCGGCCGCGCGGGCGGCGCCGCACATCGCGCACATCGGCCCGCGGCCGTCCCGCGCCACCGCCGTGCCGCGCCCGACGGCCGAGGCGGCCGCGCTCCCGCCCCCCGCGGTCCCGCTGCTCGCCGCCCGTCGCCTGCACGCCCGCTACGACGGCTTCACCGCCCTCGACGGTGTCGATCTGGAGGTCCGGCCCGGACGGGTCACCGCCGTCGTCGGGCCCAACGGGGCGGGAAAGAGCACACTGTTCCACTGTCTGGCCGGGACGCTGCGGCCCGCGCGCGGACAGGTCGTGTTCGGTGGCCGGGACATCACCCGGCTGCCGGCCCACGCCCGCACCCGGCTCGGGATCGCGCGGACCTTCCAGCAGCTGGCCGTGTTCCCGTCGTTGACCGTGGCCGAGAACGTCCGGGTGGGTGCCGAGCAGGGCCGGCTCGCCGACCCCGGCGCGGTGGAGCGGGCGCTGCGGCTGGCCGGGCTCGACGGGCCGGTGCGGACGCTGCCCGCCGCGGGGCTGCCCACCGGCACGCTGCGCCGGGTCGAGCTGGCCCGGGCGCTGGCCGGCGGCCCCTGCGTGCTGCTGCTCGACGAGCCCGCCGCGGGGCTCGACACCGTCGAAGTGGCCGCGCTGGCCCGGGTGCTGGACGCGCTGGCCGCCGACGGCACCGCCCTGCTGGTCGTCGAGCACGACCTCGACCTGGTCGCCGGTATCGCCGACGTCGTGCATGTCATGACGGCGGGCCGCATCGTCGCGTCCGGCCCGCCCCGCCAGGTGCTGGACTCCCTCGAAGCGGCGGCCGGGCCATGACCGTCTCACTGCGCCACGCGCGCGTGCGCTACGGCCCCCTGGAGGCCCTGCACGGTGTCAGCCTCGCCGCGCCGGGCCCGGGGCTGACCGTACTGCTGGGCCGCAACGGTTCCGGTCGCAGCACCGTGCTGCGCGCGCTCGCCGGAACCGTGCCGCTGTCCGGCGGGGCGGTGGTGTGGGACGGCGTCGACGTGACCCGTGTGCCCGCGTACGAACGGGCCCGGTGCGGGCTGTTCCTGGTTCCCGAGCGGCAGGCCGTGTTCGGGTCGCTGACCGTACGGGAGAACCTGGAACTCATGGCGCCCGCGTACGACTGCGCGCTCGACGCCTATCCGCGGCTGCGCCCTCTGCTCCACCGCCGCGCGGGCACCCTGTCCGGCGGTGAGCAGCGGATGCTCGCGCTGTCCCGTGCCCTGCTGGCACGGGCGCGTGTGCTGCTCGTCGACGAGCCCGCGCAGGGCATGTCCCCTGCGGTGGCGGCGCGCACGTACGAGCTGCTGAGCGCGCTCGACGCGTGTGTCGTGGTCGCCGAGCAGCGGCTGCCGCCGGTGCTGCGCGGGCGGCCCGCGTTCGTGTACGAACTGCGCCGCGGGGCTGTCGTGTTCGGCGGCGAGGCGGGCGAGGGAGCCGTCCGCCCCTGAGGCCGCCGTCGCCGAAGGACAGCGCCCCACCCGGTCGGTGGACCGGGTGGGGCGTCGTGCCCGGGACAGGGGGAGCGGCTCAGAGCGAGAGGCGCTGCCCGGGCACGATCATGTCGGGATCACCGCCGATGACGGACTTGTTGGCGGCGTAGAGCCGCTGCCAGGTGGTCCCGTGCCGGGCGGCGATGCCGCTGAGCGTGTCGCCCTTGCGAACGGTGTAGTTGCCGCCGGACGAGTCGCGCGACGAGCCGCGGTTGGTGTGGCCGGTCGAACGCTTCGGCGCCTTCGACGGCTTGGCCGGGGCGGCCTTCGTGGTGTTGGTGCTCCTGGTGTTCGTGCTCTTGGTGCCCGCCGTACCGGAGGAGCCCGCCGCGGGTGCGGCGCCGTACGCTCCGGCCCGGGCCGAACAGGTCGGCCAGGCACCCCAGCCCTGGGCGTGCTGGACCTTGGTGGCCACGGCGATCTGCTGGGTCCTGCTGGCCCGGTCGGCGGTCGGCGCGTAGGCCGTGCCCCCGTAGGCACGCCAGGTGCCGGCGGAGAACTGGAGTCCGCCGTAGTAGCCGTTGCCGGTGTTGATGTGCCAGTTGCCGCCGCTCTCGCACTGGGCGATGCGGTCCCACACTCCGCCGTCCGCCGCCGCGGCGTTGCCGGTGGCGGCCAGCAGCCCGAGCGGAGCGAGCAGTGCCGCCCCGGCGAGGACCGCCGTCGTACGCGCCCTGCGGGCGGTCTCGCCGCGGGTGCTGTCGTCACGGACGTTGTTGCGAGTGGTATCGGCACATTCGGACATGTAATTCCCTCTCCACGGACCCGGGGTCCCCCACAGGCGGGGCGCGGCCGCCGCGCATGGACGCGGTCGCTCGCGCTCGCCCCGTCCGCCTGAGCCGGTGCTGCGATCTTGCTTGCCTGGTGCGCGGCCGGCGGACGTACCCGAGCGGTGCTCGTTGCACACGGCGGAGGAATGTACGGAGCGTGGCCACCCGCTATCAACCAAGTCCTTGTCATTCCAGGCCAGTTCACCGTTACCTCAGGTATCGGCGATTTTCGGCCACCCACTTCATTCGCTGATTTCCTGATTTGTCGACCAGCTCCTCGGGTGATCTGTGACCCACTTCACCGATCCAAAGTCCTTTGCCATTCGAAGAGTTGACTTTGAGTGGGCGATTCCGTACCGCATGTGACCCTGTGCGGTGGATGGTTCGATTCCGTTCCCCTCCGGGCGTGACCCCCGCCACAGATCGCCCGTTGTCTCCTTCATGAGCCCGGATCCCCCCGGGGCTCATGGACCGGGAGCCACCCGGCCCTTCACGCACGCATCCCGAGGGAGCCACCGTGCCGCGCATGCTCGACGTCAGCGACGCCGTACGCGCCGAGATCGGCGACGAAGAAGCCGACCGGCTGCTCGCCGGAGAGAACGCCCCGGGCAGTTACGACTGCACGTCCTGCCGCACCCCGGGCGACTCCGAGCAGGAGCGCACCAGCACCGTCCTGTTCATCGGGGACGAGACCGCCGTCCTCGCCTTCGCCCACGCCACCTGCCTGCCCTCGCAGGTCGTCCAGGTCACCGAGGAGCAGTTGCAGGGCGCGGTCCGCTCCATCAACGGGGACAGCGCCCCCGGCGGAGACGCGCACCGGGCCGTGCCCGAGCAGGCCGTGCTCGGCGTCACCAGCGGACTGGTGCTGATCGCCGGGGAGTTGCACCCGGCGCTCGTCGTGGAGCCGACCACGCCGATCGTGCGGCCCGGCACCACGGGCGTGGGCGACGACTTCCTGCCGCTGCTCATCGAGCAGGGCTACATGCCGGTGACCCAGATCAGCGCGGTGCCCCCGGTGCTGCACGGGTGGTCGGTGCTGCTGGCGGTGGGCCAGCTGCACGCGGTGCTCCAGCCCGGAACCCACGGCGGTCAGCCGGTCGCCTGGTGGCAGGCGCACCAGCCGCTGCAGGTCACGGACGGCTGGCGGGCAGCGGCGAACAAGCACCAGCAGGTGCTGCTGTTCGCGGCTCCGGTCGGCTCCATCGGGCGTCAGCCCCGCGAGGACCTGCTGCGGGACGCGCTCGACAAGGCGGCGGCCAACGGGAAGCTCGTCGCGGCGGCGCTGCCGCTCGCCGGTACCTGACGGCGAAGCGGCCCCGCACCCTCGAAGGGGCACCCCACGACCGCATCTCTTCCCGCACACGGTCGTTTGGACATACGTGCACGCATACGACGTTCCTCCCCGCCGTCCGTCCTTCTCCTCGATCCCGTCCGCACGGGCGGCGCAGGAGAGCGCGGCCGTGTCATCGCCGACCCCCATCTACGACATGCTCTACGCGGAGTGGGTCAAGATGCTCCGGGCACTGCCGGGCGACCGCAGCGGCGAGGAGGAACTGGGGTTCGTCGCCTTCGGAATCGCCCCGCACAACGCCGGCGCCTATGGCACGGGAACGTACGGCACGGGGTCGCACGGCTCGAACTCGTACAGCGCGTACAGCGCGGGTGCGTACAGCGCCCGCCACGGCACCGGGCAGCAGCAGGCGCAGTGGCAGCGGGTCGGGACGATCGGGCGGCACGACAGCGGGATGCACCATGTTCCTGCGGCGCTGCCACCGGGACCACGCCGGGGTATGTGAGCCGGGGTGTGTGACATGCGAAAGGGCGGCCCTTCGCCAAGGGCCGCCCTTTCGCCTGCCGTCACCTCTTCTTCGTACCGCGCTTCTCGCGCACCCGCACCGAGATATGGATCGGCGTCCCCTCGAAGCCGAACTCCTCGCGCAGTCGGCGCTCGATGAAGCGGCGGTAGCCCGCCTCGATGAAGCCGGAGGCGAACAGCACGAACCGCGGGGGCTTGGTGCCGGCCTGGGTGCCGAACAGGATGCGCGGCTGCTTGCCGCCCCGGACCGGGTGCGGGTGGGCCGAGACCAGTTCGCCGAGGAAGGCGTTGAGGCGGCCGGTCGGCACGCGCGTCTCCCAGCCCGCGAGCGCGGTCTCGATCGCCGGGACCAGCTTCTCCATGTGGCGGCCGGTGCGCGCGGAGACATTGACCCGCGGCGCCCAGGCGACCTGGCCGAGCTCGGTCTCGATCTCGCGCTCCAGGTAGTAGCGGCGCTCCTCGTCGAGGTTGTCCCACTTGTTGTAGGCGATGACCATCGCGCGGCCCGCCTCGACGGCCATGGTGATGATCCGCTGGTCCTGCACGGAGATGTTCTCGGAGGCGTCGATCAGGACGACGGCCACCTCGGCCTTCTCCACCGCCGCCGCGGTGCGCAACGAGGCGTAGTAGTCGGCGCCCTGCTGGAGGTGGACCCGCTTGCGGATGCCGGCGGTGTCGACGAACTTCCAGGTCACGCCGCCCAGTTCGATCAGCTCGTCGACCGGGTCACGGGTGGTGCCCGCGAGTTCGTTGACGACGACGCGCTCCTCGCCCGCGACCTTGTTCAGCAGCGAGGACTTGCCCACGTTCGGGCGGCCGATCAGCGCGATGCGGCGCGGGCCGCCGACGGCGGTGCCGAAGGTCTGCTCGGGCGCGTCCGGCAGCACCTCCAGGACGGCGTCCAGCATGTCGCCGGTGCCGCGGCCGTGCAGCGCGGAGACCGGGTGCGGCTCACCGAGCCCGAGGGACCACAGGTACGCGGCGTCCGCTTCGCCGCTCGGTCCGTCGACCTTGTTGGCGGCCAGCACCACGGGCTTGCCGGCCTTGCGCAGCAGACGTACGACGGCCTCGTCGGTGTCGGTCGCGCCGACCTTGGCGTCGACGACGAAGACGACCGCGTCGGCCGCCTCGATCGCGTACTCGGCCTGGGCGGCCACGGAGGCGTCGATGCCGAGGACGTCCTGCTCCCAGCCGCCGGTGTCGACGACCTTGAAGCGGCGGCCCGCCCACTCGGCCTCGTAGGTCACACGGTCGCGGGTGACGCCCGGCTTGTCCTCGACGACCGCCTCGCGGCGGCCGATGATCCGGTTCACCAGGGTCGACTTGCCGACATTGGGCCGGCCGACGACGGCGAGCACGGGCAGCGGGCCGTGGCCCGCCGCCTCGATGGCGCCCTCGACGTCCGCGATGTCGAAGCCCTCTTCCGCGGCGAGCTCCATGAACTCCGCGTACTCGGCGTCGCCAAGCGCTCCGTGGTCATGCTCTTCGAGCGAACCCTCGGAATGGATGTCGTCGTTCATGAAGTCCGTACCTCGTTCATCGTGGTGATCGGTGGAGCACCCCGTAAGGGCTGATCCACTACTCAGTGTCGCCTAGCGTTCACTACTCAGTGTCGCCTGGCGCCCGGTCAGGCGCCTGGCGTTTTCCAGGTGCTCGGTGAGCTGCTTCTGGATGCGCTCGGTCGCCTCGTCCAGCGCCCTGCGCGTGCGTCGTCCGCTGCCGTCGCCCGCCTCGAAGGGGTCGCCGAAGACGACGTCGACGCGGGAGCGCAGCGGGGGCAGTCCCTTCATCAACCGTCCCTGCCGCTCGGAACTTCCCAGCACGGCCACGGGCACGATCAGGGCGCCGCTGCGGACCGCGAAGTAGGCGAGGCCCGCACGCAGCGAGGCGAAGTCGCCGTCGCCCCGGGTGCCCTCCGGGAAGATGCCGAGCACTTCCCCGGCCTCCAGCACGCCCAGCGCCCGCGCGATCGCCGTGCGGTCGGTGCCCTCGCGGTCCACCTTCACCTGGCCGATGCCGGTCAGGAACCGGCCGAGCGGACCGACGAACGCCTCCTTCTTGATCAGGAAGTGCGTCGGCCGGGGCGCCACGCCCATGACCATCGGGCCGTCGATGTTGTGGGAGTGGTTGACGGCAAAGATCACCGGGCCGGTCGCGGGCACCTTCCACGCGCCCAGCACACGGGGCTTCCACAGCCCGTACATCAGGCCGACGCCGATGCGCCGCCCGACCTCGGCGCCTCTCGCCGAAGCAGCTTCGGTCACTTTCCGGCCCGCTTCTCCTCGACGAGGGTGACAACGCACTCGATGACCTGCGGCAGCGTGAGGTCGGTGGTGTCCACCTCGACCGCGTCGCCCGCCTTGGCGAGCGGCGAGGTCTTACGGCTGGAGTCGGCCGCGTCACGCTTGATCAGCGCCTCGCGGGTGGCGTGGACGTCCACGCCCTTGAGCTCACCGCTGCGGCGGGCGGCGCGGGCCTCCGGGGAGGCGGTCAGGAAGATCTTCAGGTCGGCGTCCGGCAGCACCGTGGTGCCGATGTCACGGCCCTCGACCACTATGCCGACCTCGGCGGTGGCGGCCAGCGTGCGCTGCAGCTCGGTGATCCGGGCGCGCACCTCGGGCACCGCGCTGACCGCGCTGACCTTGGAGGTGACGTCCTGGGTGCGGATCGGGCCGGCCACGTCGACGCCGTCGACCGTGATCGTGGGGTTGGCCGGGTCGGTGCCCGAGACGATCTCCGGCTTGCCCGCCACGGCGGCGATCGCGGTGGGGTCTTCCAGGTCGATGCCGTTGTTCACCATCCACCAGGTGATCGCCCGGTACTGGGCCCCGGTGTCCAGGTAGCTCAGGCCGAGCTTCGAGGCCACGGCCTTCGACGTGCTCGACTTGCCCGTGCCGGAGGGGCCGTCGATCGCGACGATCACGGGCAGGGCGGTCCGGGCGGCGCCGTTTTCCACGGGGGGACACCTTCCTGGTGCGGTGTGGCGGGTGTGCGGGACGCGAGGGCGCCCCGCACAAGGTTACTGGGTGCGCGTCACTCGTCCGGACGCGAGAGGTGCGGGACCTCGCAGCACCGTGGCGCACACCACGGCCGCACCGGCGGCGCCGGGCGCCCTACTGCCGGATCGCCCAGCCCCGCTCCCGCAGCGCGGCGGCCAGCGCCACGGCCGCCTTCGGCTCCACCATCAGCTGCACCAGACCGGCCTGCTGCCCGGTCGCGTGCTCGATGCGCACGTCCTCGATGTTGACGCCGGCCCGCCCCGCGTCGGCGAAGATACGGGCCAGCTGGCCGGGCTGGTCGTCGATGAGCACGGCGACCGTCTCGTAGATCCGCGGAGCGGACCCGTGCTTGCCGGGCACCCGGACCTGCCCCGCGTTCCCCCGCCGCAGCACGTCCTCGATCCCGGAGCTGCCCTCCTGCCGCTTGGCGTCGTCGGTCGACTGCAGGGCGCGCAGGGCACGGACGGTCTCGTCGAGGTCGGCGGAGACGTCGGCGAGCAGATCGGCGACCGGACCGGGGTTCGCGGACAGGATGTCGATCCACATCCGGGGGTCGGACGCGGCGATCCGGGTCACGTCCCGAATGCCCTGGCCGCACAGCCGTACGGCCGTCTCCTCGGCGTGCTCCAGGCGCGCGGCGACCATGCTGGAGACCAGGTGGGGCATGTGGGAGACCAGGGCGACGGCACGGTCGTGGGCGTCGGCGTCCATGACCACCGGCACCGCCCGGCAGTGCGAGACGAGCTCCAGGGCGAGGTTCAGCACCTCGGTGTCGGTGTCACGGGTGGGCGTCAGCACCCAGGGGCGGCCCTCGAAGAGGTCGCCGCTCGCGGCCAGCGGGCCGGACTTCTCCCGGCCCGACATGGGGTGCGTGCCGATGTACGACGACAGGTCGAGGCCCAGCGACTCCAGCTCGCGGCGCGGACCGCCCTTGACGCTGGCCACGTCGAGATAGCCGCGGGCCACGTTGCGGCGCATGGCGTCGGCGAGGACCGCGGACACATGTGCGGGCGGGGCGGCCACGACGGCGAGGTCGACGGGACCCTCCGGGGCCTCGTCCGTGCCGGCGCCCAGCGCGGCCGCCGTACGGGCCTGCTCGGGGTTGTAGTCGGCGAGGTGGACGGTCACGCCCCGCTGGGTCAGGGCGAGCGCGGCGGACGTGCCGATGAGGCCGGTGCCGATGACGAGAGCGGTCCTCACTGGGCGATGTCCTTGCGCAGGGCGGCCGCGGCGCCGAGGTAGACATGCGCGATGTCGGCGCGGGGCCGCTCCGACTCGATGTGGGCGAGGACGCGGACCACCCGGGGCATGGCGCCCTCGATGTCCAGCTCCTGGGCGCAGATCAGCGGCACGTCGACGATGCCGAGCTTGCGGGCGGCGGCCGCCGGGAAGTCGCTGTGCAGATCGGGAGTGGCCGTGAACCAGATGCTGATCAGGTCGTCCACGCTCAGCCCGTTCCGCTCCAGGACGGCGGTGAGCAGGGCTCCGACCTGCTCGTCCATGTGGCCGGCCTCGTCCCGTTCCAGCTGGACGGCCCCCCGGACCGCTCGTACCGCCACGGTGCTGCTCCTTGCTGAGATGCGTATCGGCTCTTGGTCCGTCCAGCGTAGTCAGGGCGGGCCGGTGCGGTGGGCGGCGCCCGCCCGCTGAGACGGTCACCCCGAGCGGTGAACCGTCCCAATCTCATCCATATCGCCGTATCCCGCTACTTGATGTGAGAACACCCCCGTGCGCCTCTTTACGCCGGGGCCGCCGGTCCGCTCTGATGTCAGGAAGCACGCCTCGGGGGAGGCCCGTCATGAAACGTCCCGGACCTTTGCTGACCCTGCTCGCGGGTCTGCTGCTCGGCCTGTTCCTGCTGACGCTCGACGCGACGACGGGGACGAGGCACACGGTGCCCACGTACAAGGAGCGGTCGCCCGTCCCGACGCCGGCCGGATCCGTCGCGTCAGCCACTCCCACCCCGTCCCGCACCCGGATCGCCGACGCCTCCTACGCGGGCCGCACCGACGACGACTCCTCCTCGGTGGCCGTGTCGATCCGCGGCGGCAAGGCGATCGCGTACTTCTGCGACGGCCGCCGCAAGGAGGCGTGGCTGAAGGGCGACGTTGCGGACGACGGCAGCATGCGGCTGACCGGACGGCACGGCGCCGAGCTGAACGGCCGGCTCCAGGAGGGCCGGCAGCTCCGCGGCACGGTGGACCTCGCCGGCGGCCACTACGCCTTCACCGCCGACAAGGCGGTCAAGCCGTCCGGGCTCTACCGTGCGACGGCCACCGTGCGCGGCGCGAAGATCGACGGCGGCTGGATCGTGCTGTCCGACGGCCGCCAGGTCGGCATCCTCAGCCGCGACGGCAAGGCAGGCGCCGCGCCCCGCATCGACCCGGCGACCGGCGCGGTAACGGTCGACGGCGAGCGGCTGACGGCACGTCCCGTGACCCCGTGACCGGAGGGAGCCGACCATGACCGTCGACCCGAACGCCGCCACCCAGGGCTTCCCCTCGCCCGAGGCGCGCCCGCACCCGGCCCGCTATCTCGTCCCGGCGCTGGTGGCCGCCGCCGTCGCGGTCGCCCTCGGTGTGTACGGAAAGGTCCACCATCCGGCGGGGACCGCCTTCAATCTCGCCGGGTTCACCAGCACGGGCGCCGTGAAGTCGTGGCTGGCGACCACTGCGGTCTTCTTCGCGGTGATCCAGCTGGTCTCGGCGCTGATGATGTACGGGAAGCTGCCCGGGCCGGGCTGGACGCCGGTGCTGCACCGCTGGTCGGGCCGGGTGGCGTTCCTGGTGGCGGTCCCGGTGGCGGTGCACTGTCTGTACGCATTGGGCTATCAGACGTATGAACCGCGCGTTTTGTGGCACTCCTTCCTGGGTTGCTTCTTCTTCGGTGCTTTCAGTGCCAAGATGCTGCTGCTCCGCTCGGAGCGACTTCCCGGCTGGCTGCTGCCGGTCGTCGGCGGACTGGTGTTCGCCGTTCTCACGGTCATCTGGCTGACCTCGGCCTTCTGGTTCTTCCGCACGTTCGGAGTGACGACATGACGCACGACTCGACGCGGCGCACGGCTCTCGCGACCGGCGCGGCGGCGCTCGCGGCGGGTTGCGTGGGGTGCAGCAAATACGGCGAGAGCACGAGCTCCGGCGAGAAGAAGGAGTCCGGGACGAAGGAGTCCGGACCGTCCGCGGGCGCCACCGCCGGGCAGGCGCTGGCGAAGACCAGCGAGATCCCGGTCGGCGGCGGCACGATCTTCAAGGAACAGAAGGTCGTGGTCACCCAGCCGAGCCAGAACGAGTTCAAGGCCTTCTCGGCCGTCTGCACCCATCGGGGCTGCACCGTGGCCCGGGTCGCGGACCGCACGATCGACTGCCCCTGTCACGGCAGCAAGTTCGACATCAGCGACGGCGCGGTGGCCCACGGCCCGGCGACCGAGCCGCTGCCGCCGGAGAACATCAAGGTCAACGGGGAGACGATCCACCTGGCGTGACCCCGAGCCGGACGCGCACCACGAAGTCGTGCAGGGCGTCATGGGCGCTGGGCACGTCGGGCAGCTCCGAGGCGCTCTGGGCCTCGTCGAGCACGGAGTGCAGGCGTTCCACGTCGGCCTCCACGCGCGCGTGATCGACCTCGGCGGCCCCGTGCTCCCGCTCCGCCTTCGCCGCTATCAGCTCCGGCAGACACGCGGGCGCGTCCGGTCCCGCGGCGAGCGTGGGCAGATGGGCCTGCACCTGCCCGCTGCGCATCAGATGGATGCCGGTGAGCAGCGCCCGGAACGTGTAGAGCAGCGGCTTGAGTTCACCGGTCTTCTCGAACAGCCGCCACTGCGTCACCGCGAACCCCCGGTAGTGGTGGGCGTGATGACGGGTGAGGACGCCGGCCGCGAGCTCGGCCAGCTCGCTGTGCGCGTCGGTGGTGTGCACGACCAGGGGTGAGAGCAGCTGCTCCAGCACGTAGCCGTTGCGGCGCAGCATCAGTCGTACGAACTTGCGCAGATCGTGAGTGACGAGGTCCAACTCGACGCCATGGCGGACCCAGGTCCGTGACCGCGTCTCGTCCGGCTCCCGCAGCCCCACCAGGTCGGCGGAGGGCAGCAGATGGACGCCCCGCAGGTCCAGGTCGGAGTCCTGCGAGGGGAAGCCGTACAGATGCGCGCCGGAGACGGTCGCGAACAGCAGGGGGTCCGGCTGTTCGGCGATGACGGGCGTCAGGTCCAGGTCGAGATCGTCGATCATGGGCTAAGCGTCCCAGAGCGCCCCCAGGGTGAGCAGGTCTCCCCCGTATTCGATCCGGTCCGCCCACGCGGTCGGCCAGGCGTCCGCGCCCAGGTGGGCGCCCGCGAAGGCGCCGGTCAGGCAGGCGATGGAGTCCGAGTCGCCGGAGCTGCACGCGGCCCGGCGCAGGGCGGTGACCGGTTCGTCGACGAAGAGCAGGAAGCACAGCAGGCCGGTCGCCAGGGCCTCTTCGGCGATCCAGCCCGCGCCCGTGGCCAGGCACGGGTCGGCCTCGGGCGAGGCGGTGCGCACGGCCTCCTGGAGACGGCCCAGGATCTCCAGGCACTCGTCCCAGCCGCGCGCGATGAAGTGCTCGGGCGAGGGGTCCTGCGAGCGGGTCCACAGGTCGCCGAGCCAGGTGTGGTGGTAGCGGGTGCGGTTGTCGAGGGCGTACGAGCGCAGCAGTCCGACCAGGCCGGTGGGCTCGGTGCCGTGGGCGAGCAGCCGTACGGCGCGGGCGGTGAGGTCGGAGGCGGCCAGTGCCGTCGGATGCCCGTGGGTCAGCGCGGACTGCAACTGGGCGGCGCCGGCGCGCTGTTCGTCGCTGAGGCCGGGGACGAGTCCGATCGGCGCGACGCGCATGTTGGCGCCGCAGCCCTTGGAGCCGATCTGGCTGGCGTCCTGCCAGGCCCGCCCCTCCTCCTTGAGGAGGCTGCACGCGGTCAGGCAGGTGCGCCCGGGAGCCCGGTTGTTCTCCGGCGACTGGTACCAGTCCACGAACTCCTCGCGCAGCGGCCGCTCCAGCCGCTTGGGCGCGAGCACCCCGCGGTCCATGGCCGTGCGCAGCCCGCGGCCCAGCGCCAGCGTCATCTGGGTGTCGTCGGAGACGAAGGCGCGCTTCGGCAGCTCCATCTCCCGCCAGGGTCCGCACTTGGCGAGGATCGACGGGACGTCGTTGAACTCGGTGGGGAAGCCGAGCGCGTCCCCGAGGGCGAGGCCCAGCAGGGATCCGGTGGCGGCACGCTTGTTCACGGTGGTGGTCATGCTGGGCGTCCTTCCCGGGACGGTCGGAGCAGGGGTGGGTGCAGGGCGGTGGCGGTGCCCGCGCGGTACACGGCGGCCGGTTTGCCGCGGCCGCCGGTCAGCCGCGCGGCCCCGGGCACGGGCTCGACGAACCCCGGTGTGGCCAGCACCTTGCGGCGGAAGTTGGGACGGTCGAGCGCCGTACCCCACACCGTCTCGTAGACCCGCTGCAGCTCGCCGAGGGTGAACTCGGGCGGGCAGAAGGCGGTGGCGAGGCAGGTGTACTCGAGCTTGGCGCCGACGCGTTCGCGGGCGTCGGCGAGGATCCGGTCGTGGTCGAAGGCGAGCGGCCGGGCGGCGTCGTACGGCAGCCAGCGGGCCTGGGCCGCGTCGCCGCCGCCGTGCGGCTCGGGCGCGTCGGGCAGCAGCGCGGCGAACGCGACCGACACGACCCGCATCCGGGGGTCGCGGCCGGGCTCGCTGTAGGTGCGCAGCTGTTCCAGATGCAGTCCGGAGACGTCCGACAGGCCGGTCTCCTCGGCGAGTTCACGCCGGGCAGCCGTCTCGGCGGACTCGTCCGGCAGCACGAAGCCGCCGGGCAGCGCCCAGTGGCCGGCGAAGGGTTCCTGGCCCCGCTCGACGAGCAGCACGTGCAACGCGTTCGCGCGCAGGGTGAGGACGGCGAGGTCGACGGTGACGGCGAAGGGTTCGTGGGCGTACTTGTCGTAGCCCTCCACGGTCTCGCCTCCTTCATGGTCAGGGCTTCATGGTCGGAGCGACTAATAGTCACTACGACTATAAATAACCCAGCCCCACCACCGCAAGCCCTCAGCTGCCCCCTGAGCGCCTTGCACGCACACGGAAGCGGCCGGCACCGGGAAACCCGGTACCGGCCGCCCCAGAGCCGCTGAGAGCCCTCCTAGAGGTCGACCTCCTTCATCAGCATGCCGACCTCGGTGTTCGACAGCCGCCGCAGCCAGCCCGACTTCTGGTCGCCCAGGGTGATCGGGCCGAAGGAGGTCCGCACCAGCTTCTCGACCGGGAAGCCGGCCTCGGCGAGCATCCGGCGCACGATGTGCTTGCGGCCCTCGTGGAGGGTCACCTCGACGAGGTAGTTCTTGCCGGTCTGCTCGACGACCCGGAAGTGGTCCGCGCGCGCGTAGCCGTCCTCCAGCTGGATGCCGTCCTTCAGGCGCTTGCCGAGATCGCGCGGGATCGGGCCCACGATGGCCGCGAGATAGGTCTTCTTCACGCCGTACTTGGGGTGGGTCAGACGGTGGGCCAGCTCGCCGTGGTTGGTGAGCAGGATGACGCCCTCGGTCTCGGTGTCGAGCCGGCCGACGTGGAAGAGCCGCGTCTCACGGTTGGTGACGTAGTCGCCGAGGCACTGGCGCCCCTCGGGGTCCTCCATCGTCGACACGACACCGGCGGGCTTGTTCAGCGAGAAGAACTGGTACGACTGGGTCGCCACCGTCAGGCCGTCGACCTTGACCTCGTCCTTCTCCGGGTCGACACGGCGGCCCTGCTCCAGGACGATCTCGCCGTTGATCTCGACGCGCGCCTGCTCGATGAGCTCCTCGCAGGCACGCCGGGAGCCGTAGCCCGCGCGCGCGAGGACCTTCTGCAGCCGCTCGCCCTCCTGCTCGGCGCCCGGGAAGGTCTTGGGCAGCTTGACGTCCTTCTTGCCCGCGTACCGCTCGCGGTTGCGCTCCTCGGCCCGCGCCTCGTACTCGCGGGAGCGCCCCGGAGCCGTACGCCCGCCGCCGCCCTGCTGGGACTGCTTGGGCCCGCCCTTGGCACCGCCGCGGGCGGCGCCGCCGCGCCCCGCCTTGGGGCCGTCCTTCGTGGCGCCGGGGCCCACGTCGTAGCGGCGCTCCTCGGGACGGGGCTTGCGGGGACGGCCCTGCCCCTGCCGCTCGTCCCTGTTGTTGCCGGCACCGCGGTAGTTCCCGCGCCCGCCGCTCTTGCCGCTGCCGCTGCTTCGCATCAAGTTTCCGTCTTAGTCGTCTGCGTCCTGACCGCCGGGCGCGTCGGGCGCGTCCGGGTCGAACGACGGTACGCCCTCCTGGGTCTCGGCCTCGATCGCCTCCGCCTCCGGGAGGAAGGGCGCGAGCTCCGGGAGTTCGTCCAGACCGCGCAGGCCCATCCGCTCCAGGAAGTAGTTCGTCGTCCTGTACAGGATCGCACCTGTTTCAGGTTCCGTGCCCGCCTCCTCGACCAGACCGCGCTGCAAGAGGGTGCGCATCACACCGTCGCAGTTCACTCCGCGTACGGCCGAGACGCGGCTGCGGCTCACCGGCTGGCGGTAGGCGACGACGGCCAGGGTCTCCAGCGCGGCCTGGGTGAGGCGGGCCTGCTGGCCGTCCAGGACGAAGCCCTCGACGGCAGCGGCGTACTCGGGGCGGGTGTAGAAACGCCAGCCGCCGGCGATGAGCCGCAGCTCGAATCCCCGCCCCTGGACCGTGTACTCGTCGGCCAGCTCGCGCAGCGCGTCCGCGATCTGCCGCCTCGGCCGCTGGAGGATCTTCGAGAGGTGCTCCTCGGTCGCGGGTTCGTCCACGACCATGAGGACCGCCTCCAGTGCGGGCTTGAGGTCGAGGTCGGCGACGGTGCGCAGACCCGCCGGGACGTCGGTGATCTCCTCGCTCACGCCTTCTTCTCCTCCTTGGGCTCCTCGGGCGGCCGATCGAACTCGTCGGTCACCCGCGGTGTCTCGTCGCTGTCCCCACCGGTCCACCGCACGATCAGGTCCCCGAGGGCGGTCTCCTGATCCAGCGCGACGGCCTTCTCGCGGTACAGCTCCAGCAGGGCCAGGAAACGGGCCACGACGGTCAGGGTGTCGTCGGTGTCCTCGACGAGGACCCGGAAGCTGGCCTCTCCCATCTCCCTGAGCCGTGCGACGACGATCCCGGCCTGCTCCTGCACGCTGACCAGCGGGGCGTGGATGTGGTCGACGTACACCTGGGGCTTGGCCTTGGGCTGCATCGCCTTGACGGCGAGCTTGGCGAACCCCTCGGGTCCGATGCTGATGACGACCTCGGGCAGCAGCTCGGCGTGCTGCGGTTCGAGGCCGACGGTACGGGGGTAGCGGCGGGCCTCCTGATCGAGGCGGTAATTGAAGATGTCCGCGATCTGTTTGTACGCCCGGTACTGCAGCAGCCGCGCGAACAGCAGGTCCCGGGCCTCCAGCAGGGCCAGGTCGGCCTCGTCCTCGACCTCGGCGGCGGGCAGCAGCCGGGCGGCCTTGAGGTCGAGCAGCGTGGCGGCGACGACGAGAAACTCGGTCGTCTGATCCAGGTCCCAGTCCGGCCCCATCGCCCGGATGTGCGCCATGAACTCGTCGGTCACCTTGGAGAGGGCGACCTCGGTGACGTCCAGCTTGTGCTTCGAGATCAACTGGAGAAGCAGATCAAAGGGCCCCTCGAAGTTGGCAAGCCGCACCTTGAACACACCGTCGACGACCGCGGCATCCTCCCCGGAGGAGACACCTGCCGACCGCACCTGCGCAGACTCCACCCCGACCGGTACAAGACCCGGCCCGGCCCCGGGGAGGACCACCCCGGTCCGGGAGAGCCCCGGCTCACGTCCCGGCACCACGGAGCCAGCCTCGGCAAGAAGGCCCGCACGTTCGGAGCCCAGGGGGACAGTCCCGGTCACGGAGATCCCCGGCCCCACCGACGAACCCTCCGCCCCGGCCCCAGGGAGGACGGCCTCGGGCCGGGCGAGCCCCGGCTCGCGGGGCGGAAGCGCAGCCGCAGGCTCGGGCGTCCCCTGCTCGCGGTCCAGGACCACGGTCTCTGACTCGGAGATCCCCCGCTCTGACACCACGGAACCAGACCGCCAGCCATCCGGTCCGGGCTCGGGCTCGGAAAGAAGGCCCGCACGTTCGGAGCCCGGGGGGACAGTCCCGGTCACGGAGATCCCCGGCTCTGTCGCCGAGCCCTCCGACTCGGGCTGAGGAAGGACCGCCTCGGGCCAGGCGTGCCCCGCCTCCGACACAACGGACCCAGACCGCGAACCCTCCGGCTCGGGCTCAGGGAAGGTGGCCTCGGGGGCGGGAGACGGGCTTCGGGGCGGCGTGGCTGCTTCGGATTCCGTGGCCGGGGTGGGTGGCTCGGGGTTTGGCTTCGAGGGGTGCGTGGGAGCCCCTGGCTGAGCTGCCTGCGCGGCGCCCGGTCCCCGCCCCAGGGCACGTCTGCGGCCGGCCGAGGGGCCGGGGGCGGGAACGTCGTTCGAGGTCATGGCCGTCGCAGGCTATCGCTTACCGCCCACCGAGCCGACTACCGGCCGCGCAGCCGCCGTACCAGGATGCTCGCTTCTCCCCGGGACTCCAGGTCGGCCAGCACCACCGCGACCGCCTCGCGGACGATGCGTCCGCGGTCGACGGCCAGCCCGTGCTCGCCACGGAGCACCAGCCGGGCGTGTTCCAGGTCCATCAGTTCCTCGGCCGACACATACACCGTGATCTTCTCGTCGTGCCGCTCCCGCCCGCTGGGGCGCCGCGCCGCCGCACGGCTCCCGCGCTTGCGGGGCTGCGCGCCGGCGGAGGAGGCGGCAGAACCTTCCTGCGCCGCCTGCCGCCGCTCCGACCGCTCCGCCGAGGCGGACCGGCTGCGGGACTCGCCCGCGTCGGTCGGCTCCGCCTCCGCGGCCACATGCTCCGCGCCGTCGCCGTCACCGCCCTGCACGGGCACCGACGGCGGCACATCCTCCGCCGCGGCGGCCGCGGCGTCACTCTCCCCCGCGGGAGCCGGCACCCGGGCCTCGCCGTTGGCCGGGCGCCGGGGAGTGGACGGCTGGAGCGCCATTCCCCCTGTCGTACGGAACAGTTCGTCGGCCCCCGGCAGACTCACTCGGCGTGACACCGGGCGAGCACCTCCCTGGCGAGCTGGCGATAGGCGGCGGCACCGACGGAGTTGGAGGCGTACGTGGTGATCGGCTCACCGGCGACCGTGGTCTCCGGGAAGCGGACCGTGCGGCCGATGACCGTGTGGTAGACGTGATCGTCGAACGCCTCGACCACACGGGCCAGCACCTCACGGCTGTGGACCGTGCGCGAGTCGTACATCGTCGCGAGGATCCCGTCGAGCTCCAGCTCCGGGTTGAGCCGCTCCTGGACCTTCTCGATGGTCTCGGTGAGCAGCGCGACACCACGCAGGGCGAAGAACTCGCACTCCAGCGGCACGATCACCTTGTGCGCGGCCGTCAGCGCGTTGACGGTCAGCAGACCGAGCGAGGGCTGGCAGTCGATCACGATGTAGTCGTAGTCGTCCATCAGCGGCTTGAGCGCACGCTGGAGCGTGGACTCGCGCGCGACCTCGGAGACCAGCTGCACCTCGGCGGCCGACAGGTCGATGTTGCTGGGCAGCAGGTCCATGTTGGGGACCGCCGTCTTCAGGAGGACCTCGTCCGCGGACATGCCCCGCTCCATGAGCAGGTTGTAGACGGTGAGGTCGAGCTCCATCGGGTTGACGCCGAGACCCACCGACAGCGCGCCCTGCGGGTCGAAGTCCACGAGCAGTACACGCCGGCCGTACTCCGCGAGCGCGGCACCCAGGTTGATGGTCGACGTCGTCTTGCCGACGCCGCCCTTCTGGTTGCACATCGCGATGATCTTCGCGGGGCCGTGGTCGGTCAGCGGGCCCGGGATCGGGAAGTACGGCAGCGGGCGCCCGGTCGGGCCGATGCGCTCACGGCGCTGGCGGGCAGCGTCGGGCGCGAGCGTGGCCGCGTACTCCGGGTCCGGCTCGTATTCGGCGTCGGGGTCGTAGAAGTGCCCCTCGGGCAGTTCGTCGTAGTCGGCGAGTTGGTTGTGGGGCGCGCCACTTCCGTCGCCGGCCATGGCGTTCACGTGATGGCCATCCATGCTCTGGTGTGCTGAGTGAGTCACCCCTGCAGACCGGTGACTCTGTTGGGCGAAGGTACGCACCGCGACAGAGCCGACAGCCTCGAACCCCGCGGGGCCCTGGGCCCGTACCGGCATTCCTGGTTGACCACCCCCGGGAGAAAATGTCGACTCATTCACAAGTCGTCTTACCTCCTTGGTGACCAGGAAACTTCTAGACAGGTCAGCGTGGCACCATGCCGACGGTTGGCGACTCTATGGCGTGTCGGCGGTCCGCAGCAACACAATCCGCCGGACCCGGCAGGATGTGTCGGCAATGAAACATCCCTCTGTCAAGGGCGTACGGCCGTCGCACGGCAGGTTTCACCGGTGTGCGAATCGGTCGAAGGGTTACGTTCGAGGCGAGTTGACCGAGCGTCGCAAAGTGACCATACACACATCCGGCCGGACCTTGTCGGGCAAGGTCCGGCCGGGTACGCGCGGTTGACGACCAGTGTTGACGTATCGCCTTTACCGTATGGTGACTTAGCGGAGCGGCTCGGCGGCCGGCTCAGCCGAGCAGGGTCTCCAGGTCCAGGTGCTCCAGGCCGTGGGCCTCGGCGACCTCCTTGTAAACGACCTTGCCGTCATGGGTGTTGAGACCCTTGGCCAGCGCGGCGTCGCGGCGCAGCGCCTCGACCCAGCCGTTGTTGGCGAGCGAGACGATGTACGGCAGCGTGGCGTTGGTCAGCGCGTAGGTGGAGGTGTTGGGCACCGCGCCGGGCATGTTGGCCACGCAGTAGAAGACCGAGTTGTGGACCCGGAAGGTCGGCTCGGCGTGCGTGGTCGCGTGGGAGTCCTCGAAGCAGCCGCCCTGGTCGATCGCGATGTCGACAAGGACACTTCCGGCCTTCATCCGGGACACCAGCTCGTTGGTGACCAGCTTCGGGGCCTTGGCGCCCGGGATCAGGACCGCACCGACGACGAGGTCGGCGTCGAGGCAGGCCTTCTCCAGCTCGAAGGCGTTGGAGACGACGGTCTGGATCTTCGTGCCGAAGATCTTGTCGGCTTCCTTGAGCTTGTTGATGTCCCTGTCGAGCAGGGTCACGTGGAAGCCCAGGCCGATGGCGATCTGCGCGGCGTTCCAGCCGGAGACGCCGCCGCCGATGATGACGGCCTTGCCGGCCGGCACGCCCGGGACACCGCCGGGCAGCACACCACGGCCACCGGCCGCGGCCATCAGGTGGTAGGCGCCGACCTGCGGGGCGAGCCGGCCCGCGACCTCGGACATCGGGGCGAGCAGCGGGAGCGCGCGGTTGGGCAGCTCGACCGTCTCGTAGGCGATCGCCGTGGTGCCGGACTCCAGGAGGGCGTCCGTGCACTCCTTGGAGGCGGCCAGGTGCAGGTAGGTGAAGAGGATCTGGTCCTTGCGGAGGCGGTGGTACTCCTCCGCGATGGGCTCCTTGACCTTCAGCAGCAGGTCGGCGGTGGCCCAGACCTCGTCCGCGGTCTCCAGGATCTCGGCGCCGGCCGCCACGTACTCCTCGTCCGGGATCGAGGAGCCGACGCCGGCATTCCGCTCGACGACGACCTGGTGACCGTTGCGCACCAGCTCGTGCACGCCGGCGGGGGTGATGGCCACCCGGAACTCGTTGTTCTTGACCTCGCGGGGGATGCCGACCTTCACGTCGATCACGGTCCTTGGCTCAGAGGGTGTGGGGGCATTGCAAGACATACCCGGCATGCGGGGGCACACCAGGATGCACCGCAGGAGAACGTGCGGCAGAGCCAGTTTAATGAAGGCGTTCCGGCTGTCTAGCCTTTCATTGCATCAATCTTCGATGGATGTGCTGCGGATTTCGCAGGCATCGGAGCCGTGGTCTGCCTCGACGTCGCTCTCGTGGCTCTCCTGGACTTCCTCTCCCAGCATGCGCTCGGCGGCCCCACGGTGCAGTCGAGCGGCGGCGGAGTCGCCCAGCCGCTCCAGGGTGTCCGCGAGCCGCAGCTGCAGCGCGGCCTGCAGCCGGATGTCGTCGGCACGGCGCGCCCACTCCACCGCCTCCTGGCAGGTGTGCAGCGACTCCTCGGGCCGCCCGGCGTACTCCTGAACCCGGGCCAGTTCGCTCAACGCCCGTGCCTGAGCGGCGACATCACCGCTCTTGCGGTGCCCGGCAACGGCCGCGCGCCAGTTCCGCAGCGCCTCGCCGTAGCGGCCCGCATAGGTGTGGGCGGTGCCGATACGGCCGTACAGCCGGGCGGCGTCCGCGCGCTCGTCGCGGGCCAGGCGCTGGGCGAGGGCCCGGCCGAACCAGTCCGCGGCCCTGTCGTAGTCCCCCAGCTCCTGATGCGTGCCGCCTACGGATTCCATCGCGCGACCGGTGGCGTACGGGTCGTTCGCCGCGCGTCCGGCGTCCAGCGCGGCCCGGTAGCGGACCAGCGCCTCGCTCGTCCGGCCCGTCCGGGCGTCCAGGTCGCCCAGGTTCAGCAGCGCGGCGGCCTTCTCGCGGGGCAGTCCGCGGCGCTCGGCCACGTCGAGGACGAGGCGGTGGATGCCGTACAGGTCGGGCGCGGCCGCCTGGGTTCCGACATGCGCCACCATCGCCCTGACCAGCTGGGACATCAGCCGGCGGGCCAGCGTGTCCAGCTCCCCGTCGGCGACCGCGAGGCGGGCGGCGGCCAGCAGGGCGGGACGGCGGATGTCGAGCCAGTCGGCGGCCGCCCTGGGGCTGGGGAAGCGCAGGGAGCGGGGCAGGCCCTGGAGCTTCTCACGCGCCTCGGGGTTGTCCGTCTCGGTGATCGCCCGGCAGGACTGCAGCAGCCGTACGGTGCGCTCCAGCATGCGGGCGCGGGCCAGCTGGAGCTCGCCGGGGCGGTCATGGCTCTCGGCGAGGGCGTGCAGCAGGGGGTGGAGGCAGCCGGGGACCTCGTACTGCGGCAGCGGGGAGTCCACGGCCCGCAGCAGGTTGAGGGCGACGAAGTCGTCCAGGGTGGTGCGGGCGGTGCTCACCGAGCAGCCGGCCAGCGCGGAGGCGGTGTGCGGGTCGACCAGTCCGGCGGGGGCCAGGGAGAGCAGTCGCAGCATCCGGGCGGCCGGGGCCGGCAGCTGCTCGTGGACGAGCCGGAAGGCCCGGCTGAGCGGCGTTCCCTCGTCGACCTCGGCGTGCAGGCGTTTGGCCAGGTCGGAGACGCCCGCCTGGGGGCGCGCGGCGAGCCAGCCACCGGCCAGGGCCAGCGCGGCGGGCTGGGCCTGGCACACCTCGACGAGGCTCTCGGCGGCGCGCGGGTCCACGGTGATGCGGACCGAGCCGGTGTACCGGGTCAGCAGTTCCAGGGCCGACTTGGTGTCGAGACCGCCCAGGGTGCAGGGCCGGACGTCCGTGATCCCGGTGAGCGGGCCCTGGGACACGGCGACGGCCAGGCAGTCCGGGGAGTCCGGCAGCAGCGCGTCGACCTGCTCGGCGCCCGCCGCGTCGTCCAGCAGGAGCAGCACCCGCCGCTCGGCCAGGGCCGCGCGCAGCGCCTCGCTGAGCTCGTCCTCGCCGGCTCCGGGCGGGGTGGGCAGGTCCAGGGCGGTGAGCAGTTCGCGGGCGGCGCGCTCGACCGGCACCGGGGTGCCGTCGGGTTCGCCGAGCCGGACCCGCAGCACTCCGTCGGCATAGCGGTCGGCGACCTGCCGTACGAGCTCCTCGGCGAGCGCCGTACGGCCGGAGCCGGGCCGGCCCGCGATGAGGAGCACGCGCGCGCGTGGGGCCTTGCGGCCGGAGAGGGTGTCCAGGCCCGCTCGCTCGATGTCGGCCCGGAGTTCCTTCAACTCCCTTGTACGGCCCAGGAAATGGCTCTCCGCCGACGCGTCGCCCGACGGCCCCGCGCCGTCCGTGTCCACCGCCTGATCCGTCACGGGCCACACTCCCGTCCCACCGAACGCGCAAGCCCGCCGGGACTCCGGTTCGGGCGTGAGTCGAGCCTAGTTCACGCTCTGCGACGATCCGTGCGGAGCACGGCGGGCAGGTCCCTCGATCGGATCAGGCGATCGTCACACCGGTGGCGGAGCGGCCGACTTCAGGACCGGAGGTGGCCGGTGTCAGGAGTCGAGGTGACCGGGTTCAGGACTCGAAGGGACGCGCGGGCCACGGTGCCTCGGCCGGGCGCAGGGCGTCGAGGCCTTCGCCGTTGCGGGCGGCGACCAGGGAAAGGACCCCCACGACGAGGCAGTTGTTGTGCAGCTCGCCGGCGAGCACGCCCCGGACGAGCTCCGCCACGGGCACGCGCGCGTGCTCCATGTCGGCCTCCTCGTCCTCGACCTCGAAGCGCTGCCCGTCGGCCTCGGACAGATCACGGGCGAGGAAGATCCGTACGGACTCGTCGCAGCCGCCGGGGGTGGTGTACACGTCGGTCAGGACCCGCCAGTCCTCGGCCTTGACGTGCGCCTCCTCGTACAGCTCGCGCTGGGCGGCGTGCAGCGGGTTCTCGCCGGGCACGTCGAGCAGACCGGCCGGGATCTCCCACAGCTTGTGCCGGACCGGGTGACGGTACTGGCGGATGAGATGAACGCGGTCCTCTTCGTCGAGGGCGACGACCGCCACCGAGCCGGGGTGGACCTGGTAGTCGCGGCGGACCACCGAGCCGTCGGGCATGACCACCTCGTCCGTGCGGACGGAGGTCTTGTTCCCCACGAAGGGGGTCTCCGTGGCCCGGATCTCCCACTCCTCGGGGGTGTCCTTGATCGTCATGCCCTGTCCTCCACACGCTTCACAAAAGACCGGTCGGCTGAAACCGGGGTGCTCACCTTTTGAAGGTATGCACCCCGGCAACCGTACAACTGGTGTGTTACTTCGAGTTCTCCTGCGCGCCCGCTGCCTGCTGACGCTCGACAGCCGCCTTCACGAGCCCGGCGAACAGCGGGTGCGGACGGGTCGGACGCGAGCGCAGCTCCGGGTGCGCCTGCGTGGCGACCAGGTAGGGGTGGACATCGCGCGGGTACTCGACGTACTCGACGAGCTTGCCGTCCGGGGAGGTGCCCGAGAAGAGGATGCCGGCCTTCTTCTCCAGCTCCGCGCGGTAGGCGTTGTTCACCTCGTAGCGGTGCCGGTGCCGCTCCTCGACGTACTCCTTGCCGTCGTACACCTCGCGCACGATGGAGCCCTCGGCCAGCTTGGCCGGGTACATGCCCAGCCGCATCGTTCCGCCCATGTCGCCCTCACCGGCGACGATGTCCAGCTGCTCGGCCATGGTCGAGATGACCGGGTGGCCGGTGGCGGCGTCGAACTCGGTGGAGTTGGCGTCCGGGATGTCGGCCAGGTTGCGCGCGGCCTCGATCACGATGCACTGCAGGCCCAGACAGAGACCGAGCAGCGGGATCCTGTTCTCGCGGGCGTAGCGGATGGCGCCGACCTTGCCGAGCACACCGCGGTCGCCGAAGCCGCCCGGGATGCAGATGCCGTCCACGTCGCCCAGCTGCGCCTTGGCGCCCGCCGGGGTCTTGCAGTCGTCCGAGGTGACCCACTTGATCTTGACGCGGGCCTTGTTGGCGAAGCCGCCCGCGCGCAGCGCCTCGGTGACCGAGAGATAGGCGTCGGGCAGGTCGATGTACTTGCCGACCAGCGCGAGGGTGATCTCGTGGTCGGGGTTGTGGACGCGGTCGAGCAGGTCGTCCCAGGTCGTCCAGTCCACGTCACGGAAGGGCAGGTCGAGCTTGCGGACGACATAGGCGTCCAGGCCCTCGCCGTGCACCGTCTTCGGGATGTCGTAGATCGAGCGTGCGTCGGGGCAGGCGACCACGGCGGCCTCGTCGACGTCGCACATCAGCGAGATCTTGCGCTTGATCGCGGTGGGCACCTCGCGGTCGCAGCGCAGCACGATCGCGTCCGGCTGGATACCGATGTTCCGCAGGGCCGCAACCGAGTGCTGGGTCGGCTTCGTCTTCAGCTCTCCCGAAGGGCCGATGTACGGCAGGAGCGAGATATGGACGACGAAGACGTTGTCACGGCCGACCTCGTGCCGGACCTGGCGGACCGTCTCCAGGAACGGCAGCGACTCGATGTCGCCGACCGTGCCGCCGACCTCGGTGATCACGACGTCCACCTCGTCGGTGGCCATGCGGCGGATGCGGTGCTTGATCTCGTTGGTGATGTGCGGGATGACCTGCACCGTGTCGCCCAGGTACTCACCGCGCCGCTCCTTGGCGATGACGGTCGAGTACACCTGGCCTGTAGTGACGTTGGCGGAGCCGTCCAAGTCGCGGTCGAGGAAGCGCTCGTAGTGTCCGATGTCCAGGTCGGTCTCGGCGCCGTCGTTGGTGACGAACACCTCACCGTGCTGGAACGGGTTCATCGTGCCCGGGTCGACGTTCAGGTACGGGTCGAGCTTCTGCATCACGACGCGCAGTCCCCGAGCCTTGAGCAGCATGCCGAGGCTGGAGGCCGTGAGGCCCTTGCCGAGAGAGGAGGCGACACCCCCGGTGACGAAGATGTGCTTGGTCGTCGTGGCTGTGACGTGTCGAAAAGCCGTGGGCGGCATGGCCAAGAGGGGGCTCCCGTGGTCGCGATCTTTGGTGCGGTACGACTCCCCGCCCGGAGGTTTCCGGGGGCGCCGTCGCTGCGGTTCGGGGGTTTCTTGCCCACCGGTCCACGGGCTACCAGGGTATCAGCGCCGCGAGGCGATGGCTTCCGGCCACGCTCCGCGCACGGGCCGACACGGGCGCGCGCACCTTACGGTGTTCTCACCCGGTGCTCACTCGTTCGGCCCACACGGGTTGCCGGGAGCGGCACGCAGATCATCTACGTGCGTCGTATCCTGCTCGGACACTCGCTGCCGAGCCCGGCCGGAAGAAGACGGCACACCCCCGCTCGTACCAACCGGAACAACGAGAGCTCGGCAGTTCGTTGAGCTATGACTGTCGTTTTGCCTCAGGGCGGGGCGGCTGCTTTGCTTCACCGCTCAACGACGCACAACAACGACCCCTTGACCGCACTAGCGAAAGCCCCCTTTTCCCCGGGGGCGACGTGGCCGTTCGACTGGAGTTGCACGTGGCCGGGCGCATCGAAGACTACGCACTCATCGGAGACATGCAGACCGCGGCGCTGGTCTGCCGGGACGGCACAGTCGACTGGCTGTGCCTGCCCCGCTTCGACTCGCACGCCATCTTCGCCGGTCTGCTGGGCACCGAGGAGCACGGATTCTGGCGGCTCGGACCCGCCCACGCGGCCGACTCGGAGCCGCCCACGGCGGCGCGGCGTACCTACCGGGGCGACTCGCTGATCCTGGAGTCGGAGTGGGACACCCCGCGCGGCACGGTGCGCGTGACCGACTTCATGCCGCCGCGTGACGGTGCCCCGCAGCTGATCCGGATCGTCGAGGGCGTCACCGGACGGGTGCCGATGCGCTCGGCGCTGCGGATGCGGTTCTCGTACGGGCGGGTCGTGCCGTGGGTGCACAAGCACGAGGGCCGGACGGTGGCGGTCGCCGGTCCCGACTCGGTGTGGTTCGACACCGAGGCCGAGACCTACGGCAAGTCGCTGACCACCTACGCCGACTTCACGGTGGCCCCGGGTGACCGGATCGCGTTCACGATCTCCTGGCAGCCCTCGCACAAGGAGCCGCCGCCGCTGCCGGAGCCGGAGACCTCGCTGGAGGCGACCGAGGAGTTCTGGCGCGAGTGGGTCGAGCACTGTACGTACCACGGTCCGTACCGCGAGGCGGTGATCCGCTCCCTGATCACCCTCAAGGCGCTGACGTACGCCCCGACCGGCGGCATCGTCGCCGCGCCCACCACCTCCCTGCCCGAGGACATCGGCGGCGTCCGCAACTGGGACTACCGCTACACCTGGCTGCGCGACGCGGCGATCACCCTGTCCTCACTGCTGCGCACCGGCTATCGGGAGGAGGCCCGCGCCTGGCGTGAGTGGCTGCTGCGGGCGGTGGCCGGCGACCCGGAGAACCTGCAGATCATGTACGGCATCGCGGGCGAGCGCGAGCTGGGCGAGGCCGAGCTGGACTGGCTGCCCGGCTACGAGAACTCGGCCCCGGTCCGGGTCGGCAACGGCGCCGCGCACCAGCTCCAGCTGGATGTGTACGGCGAGGTCACCGAGGCCCTGCACCTGGCCCACATGACCGGGCTCGCCCGCAACGACTACGCCTCCCTCCTCCAGCTGAAGCTGATCCGCTACCTGGAGGACCACTGGGACGAGCCGGACGAGGGCATCTGGGAGGTGCGCGGTCCGCGCCGGCACTTCGTGCACTCCAAGGTCATGGCCTGGGTCGCGGTGGACCGCACCATCAAGCTGATCGAGTCCGGTGACGCGGACGGCCCGCTGGAGCGGTGGCGCGAGCTGCGCGACGACATCCACCGGGACGTGTGCGAGAAGGGCTACGACAAGGAGCGCAACACCTTCACGCAGTCGTACGGCTCCAAGGAGCTGGACGCCTCGCTCCTGCTGATCCCGCAGATGGGCTTCCTGCCGCCGGACGACAAGCGCGTGATCGGCACCATCGAGGCGATCCAGCGCGAGCTGTCCACGCCGGACGGCTTCATCCTGCGCTACCCGACGGAGGGCGAGCACGAGGGAGTCGATGGTCTTCCCGGCGACGAGGGCGCCTTCCTCGCGTGCTCGTTCTGGATGGCGGACGACCTCGCGATGATCGGCCGCGTGGACGAGGCCCGCAAGCTGTTCGAGAAGCTGCTGTCACTGCGCAACGACCTGGGCCTGCTCGCGGAGGAATGGGACCCGGGCCGCCAACGCCAGGTCGGCAACTTCCCCCAGGCCTTCAGCCACGTCCCCCTGATCGACACGGCACTCCGCCTGACGGCCTCCGGCGCATACGGCGGCTGAGCCCTCCGGGGGTTCGGCGGAGCGAGCGGGGTTGGCCGCGCGTGCGCGGGTGAGCGTGGTCGGCGGGCGCGACCCGCTGGGCCTGCCCGCCTAGGCTGGAAGGGACGGACCGGCCCTCTTCGGAAGGGGGCGGCATGGCTTCCCTCTCCAAGGCGCGCGCGGCCCTCGTCGCGCTGCGCGAGGATCTGGTCGGCGAGGTGTTCGCCCCCGGGAATCCGGGCTACGACGAGGCCCGGACCGTGTTCAGCGGGGTGATCGACCTGCGCCCGGCCGTGATCGCGCGGTGCGCGGACGAGGGCGACGTCGTCCGGGCCGTGCGCTTCGCGCGGGACCTCGACCTGCGCATCGCCGTACGCGGCGGCGGCCACGGCCTGGTTGGCACGGCCCCGACCGAGGGCGCGCTCCTGGTGGATCTGCGCCGTATGCACGAGGTGACCGTCGATCCGGCCGGGGAGGCCGCACGGGTCGAGGGCGGCGCCACGATGGGCCGGCTGCACCGGGCCACACGGCCCTACGGCCTGGCCGCCAACGGCACCGCGGCCGCGGCCGTCAGCGTCGCCGGGTTCGTCCTGGGCGGTGGCACCGGACTGCTGGACCGGGCCTTCGGCCTCGCGGTGGACAGCCTGATCGCCGTCGAACTGGTCACCGCCGACGCCGAACGCATCCATGCCAGCCCCGACGAGAACCCGGAGCTGTTCTGGGCGCTGCACGGCGGCGGTGGCAACTTCGGCATCGCCACCGCGCTCACCCTGGAGCTGCACGAGCTGCCGGAGTTCTCCGTCGCGCTGCTGCTGTACCGCCCCGAGTTCGGCCGCGAGGTGGTCCGTACCTTCCGCGAGATCATCCGAACGGGACCCGACCAGGTGAGCGGAGCCGTGACGTGTCCGGCCTCGGGCAGGCCGGTGTACGGCGCGCTGCTGACGTACGCGGGCGGCGAGGCGGACCTGCGCAAGGTCGCCGAGCCCCTGCTGGCCCTGCCGTACGAGGCGATGCTGCCGGGCGCCGAGGCGCTGCGCCTGCTGGACTGTTTCCCCGGACTGCGCGCCCACTGGTCCGCGGAGTGCCTGACCGATCTGCCCGATGAACTGGTGGACGCCTTCTGCGCCCGCGCGGAGGCCGTTCCGGTGCCCGTGCCCAGCGGGTCCCGGTACACGCTCTTCCCAGGTGGTGGCGCCGCCGCCACCGGACCTGCCCGGTACCCGGTTCCGTACCGGGACGCGTCCTGGACGGCGCACCCCTTCGCCCGCTGGGCCGACCCGGCCGATGACGAGCGGGCCCTGGCCTGGGTCCGGGACGCCCGCGCCGACGTCCGTCCCTGGACCACAGGTGCCGTCTGCCTCGGCCTCGTCGGGGACGAGGGCCCCGAGCGGGTCGGCGCGGGGCTGGGCGCCGGGAACCTGCTGCGGCTGGAGAAGGTGAAGCGGACGTACGACCCCGACAACGTCTTCCGCTGCAACCACAACATCCGGCCCGTCTAGGGCCTGTCGCGAAAGTCCCGTCGTCCGCCCGAAGGGCGGGCCTTGCGGCGTCATGGGGGTCCCCCCTGCTCGAAGAGCTTGGGGGAGCGTGCCGGGCGTCGACGGGCAGGCGGGACTTTCGCGACAGGCTCTAGCCTGCCGCCGGAGCTGACGCCATGGCGTTCTCGCAGGTAGCGTCCGCTGCATGGACAGCGGTACGGACAGCAGAGCGGGCAGCGGTACGGACGGCAGGGCCGGCGGCGGATTCGACACGCAGGGCGCGGGGATCACCGTTCAGCGGGCACTGGAGCTGCCCGGGCTGCGCAGTGGGCTCCCGGAGATCATCGCGGGCGCCGACCGGCTGGGGCGCACCGTGCGCTGGGTGCACGCGGGCGAGGTGCCGAACATCGCCTCGCTGCTGAAGGGCGGCGAGCTGCTGCTCACCACCGGCTACGGCCTGGGCACCCGCCCGGCCGATCAGCGGGCGTTCGTGCGCACCCTCGCGGAGCGCGGTATCGCGGCCCTGGTCGTGGAGCTCGGCCCGCGCTTCACCCGGCTGCCCGCCGCCCTCGTCGACACCGCGAGGGCGGCCGGTCTGCCGCTCGTCCAGCTGCACCGCGAGGTGCCGTTCGTGACGGTCACCGAGGAGATCCACACCGAGATCGTCAACGGCCACTACGCGCTGCTCCAGCGGGCCGAGGAGGTGCACCGCCGCTGCACCGAGGCCCTGCTGGGCGGCGGCGGGGTGCCGCAGGTGCTGAGCATCCTGGCGGACTTCAGCGGCAACCCGGTGTTCTTGGAGACGACCGACGGCCAGCTCCTGTACGCCGCCGGGGCCGGGCCCGAGGGTGCGGATCCGCTGCAGGTGTGGGAGGGGCTGCGCGGCCAGCACAAGGACGCGCCGCCGTCGGCCGGTTCGGTGCTGGTGGACGTGCCGGGCGGCGGGCCGGGCACGGGTTCGGTGCGCGCCCGGCTGGTCCTGCTGCCGGTGCGGAATCCACTGGCTCCCGTGCACCGGATCGCCGCCGAGCGGGCCGCCGGCATCCTGGCCGTCGTGCTGATGCAGGCCCGCCAGGAGGAGGAGCTCGCGGCACGCGGGCGCGGCGACTTCCTGACCGACCTCGCCGAGGGGCGCATCGCGGCCGCGGACGCGCCCGCGCAGGCCCGGGTGCTGGGCTTCAAGCCGGGCAACAGCCCGCTGCTGCCGGTGGTGATGCGGCTGGGCGACACCCTCTCCCCCGGAGGGGGTACCGCCCGCTCTAGCGGATTCGAGAGTGCGGGAGGCTGGGCCGTCCTGGCGCGCGCGGTCGCGGAGGAACTGGCCTCGGTGGGGGTGCCGGTCCTGCTGGGCGTGCGGCCCGTGGAGGGGCGGGTGCCGCTGCTGCTCGGACTGCGGTCGGAGTCGGAGCGGTCGGCCGTGGCCGACCGGGTCGCGGCGGCGCTGCGGGCGGGGGTGGAGCGGGCCGGGATGCAGCGGCCGGGAGCGCAGCAGCCCGTCGTGGTCGTCGGGGTGGCCGGCGGCTGGGCTGCGGCGTCGGCCGGGCTGCGGCACGCGGCGGAGACCGCGACGGCGGCGCAGGGCCTGTCGGACCGCCCCTGGTACGACGCCCGCCGCCTCGACATCGACCTCCTGCTGTGGCGGCTGCGCGACCACCCGGACCTGGCGGCCTTCGTGGACCGCGCCATCGGCCCGCTGCGGGACCACGACAACCGCTCCAAGCCGCCGCTGCTGCCCACGCTGGAGACCTATCTGGCCCACGCGGGCCGCAAGGCCGAGACGGCCCGCGAGCTGCACCTCAACCGGCAGACGCTCTACAACCGGCTCGCCCGCATCGGGGAGTTGCTGGGCACGGACCTCGACGACCCGCAGACGGTACTGGCGTTGAGCCTGGCCTTGCGCGCCCGTCGGCACGTGCCCTAGGAGAAGGTGCGTGGCCGGGTCAACTCGTCGTACACGCTGAGGACTTGGGCCACGGTCTCGTCATCGGTCGGCCAGCCGGCCGCCTGCCGTACGCCTCTGTCCCTGAGCAATTCGCAGCGCGCGGGGTCGCCGAGCAGTCGTACGACGGCTCCGGCGAGCGCCGCCGGGTCGCCGTACGGGACGAGTTCGGCCGCGTCGCCGACGAGGTCCGGGATGCCGCCGACGGCGGTCGCGACCAGCGGCACGCGCGCGTGCAGGGCTTCCTGGGCGAGGACGGAGCGGGGCTCCCACCTGCTGGTCAGCAGCGCGAGATCGGCGGCGTCGAGCAGCTCGCGCGCGTCTTCCCGCTGCCCGATGAGCCGGACCGGAAGTTCCTCGTCCTCGATCCGCCGCTGCAGCTCCGGGCGCAGCGGTCCCTCCCCCGCGATCACGAGCAGCGGCGGAGGATCGAGGCGGCGCCAGGCGCGGGCCGCGTCCAGCAGGACGTCATAGCCGCGGTGCCGGTCGAGGGAGCCGACGGCGATGAGCAACGGGCGTCCGGTGGCGCCGAGTTCGGCCCGCACCTTGGGGGGTTGCCGGTCGGGGTCGTCCACCTCGGCGGGCGGGCGCGAGCCGGGCAGCGTGACGGCGGCGAGCCGGGCGTCCCGGGCGCCGGTGCGGCGTGCCCGGTCCACCAGGTCCGAGGTGGTGCCGAGCACCACGGCCGCCGTCCGCACGACCCGCCGCTCCAGCAGCCGCAGCAGATGCCCGCGGGCCCCCTCGGCGTGCGCCCGGTTGTGCCAGGTGACGACCAGCGGGGTGTCCCGGCCACTGAGCGCGAGCACGGTACGGAAGGAGGCGTGCAGCCCGTGCGCATGCACCAGGTCGGCGTCCGCGCAGACCGCTCGCAGCGCGGCCACGGAACCCGGGTCGCTGCTGCGCGGGATGTGGACGTGCTCGGCGCCGACACCGGTGAAGTCATAGGCGCGGTCGGCCTCGGCGGGGGCGCACACCGTGACGCGCACGCCCCGGGCGACGAGCCCGGCGGCCAGGGAGCGCACGTGCGCGCTGCTGCCGGCGTTGCCTCCGCCCAGCACCTGCACGGTGCGCAGCGGCGACTGACCGTGCGGCGAGTTGCTGCTCACGTGGCTCACGTGGCCGGGGCTCCTGGTTCGGCGTCGGGCGGTCACGAAGAAACGTACAGAAGGTATCGGGCGAGGGGATGACCCCGCGCGCGCCTCCCACGCGTACCGCGTTCCCTGCCAAGGATGCCAGGACCGAGGGGTGTTCCGGGAACCGGGAGGAGGCGCACGGTGCTCGGCCCCGCCTCGCCGCACGGGGATCGCGTCACCCACACGAGTGTCGAAAATCGCGGACCGGCCGAACACCCCGGAGCGTCTGTACGAAGGTCAGACCCCGTGACCCGTCACAGCGAACGGGCCAACTCGCTCACCCGGTCGCCGCACACGGCCGCGGCCACCACCGCGACGGCGTGCGCGAGCAGTCCGGCGCGCCCGTTGCCCGCGACGACAGCAGTGCCGAGAGTCGCGCCCAGGGCGTGCGCCCCCGTGTCACCGATCATCACGCGCTCACCGAGGTCCTCGGGCAGCACGGCCGCCGCGGCCCCCATCGCGACCGCGGCCAGCTCGGCCCCCGGCCCCTTCCGCAGCAGGCCCGGCGCCCCGAAGGCGAGCACCGCGCCGGCGGCCCGACCGGGCCGTACGTCCACGAGGTTGACGAAGTGCGCGGCCCCGGCGATCACCACCCCCGCGAGCACCTGGTCGAGGAACCGCTCCTTCAACACCGCCCCCGCGACCAGCCCGGCGGCCGAGACACCGGCCAACTTGACCGCGCCGCTGGTGACTTCGCCCTCGCGCAGCGCGGCCAGATGCGCCCGGAAGCCGCGCCGAGGGTCACCGGCCCCGGCCATGTCGTCGTAGGCCCCGCACGCCCCGGCGGCCAGCACCGCGAACCCGGCGGCGGGGTGCGTGCGCCAGGCCGCCACCGCGGTGGCCCCGGCGGACGCGGCGCCCGCGTACAGCCCGACGGTCCGCCCCGCGTGGTTCTTCCGCTCCCAACGCTCCCGTCCGCCCGGCGCCTTGGCGCGCAGAGCGGCGGCAGCGGCACCGGTGAGCGCAGCGGCGAGTACGAACGAGCCGGTCCTTCGAGTACGGGTGATCATCCGGCCACCCTGGAAGGCGGTCCTGCTAGCCATCCGCGCGGGCCGCGGCCAGCAATTCCTCGGCGTGCGCCCGGGCCGTCTGCGAGTCCTCCTGACCCGCGAGCATCCGGGACAGTTCACGGACCCGCTCCTCGCCCTCGAGGACCTTCACGCCGGAGCGGGTGACCGACCCGTCGTTGGTCTTCTCCACGAGCAGTTGCCGGTCCGCGAACGCGGCGACCTGGGGCAGGTGGGTGACCACGACGACCTGCGCGGTCTTGGCCAGCCGTGCCAGCCGCCGACCGATCTCGACGGCTGCCTTGCCGCCGACACCGGCGTCGACCTCGTCGAAGAGATACGTCGGCACCGGGTCGGTCCCCGCGAACACGACCTCCACGGCGAGCATCACGCGCGAGAGCTCACCGCCGGACGCGCCCTTGGCGATGGGCCGCGGCGGCGCGCCCGGATGCGGCGCGAGCAGCAGCTCGACCTCGTCGGCGCCCGACGGGCCGTAGGCGACCGTGCGCCCGCCGACCTCGACGCCCTCGGGGTCCTCGGTCTGCCGGATGTCGAAGGACACGCGCGCGTGCGGCATCGCGAGGGAGGCCAGTTCGGCGGTCACGGCGGCGGCGAACCGCTCGGCGGCCTCCGTGCGCGCGTCCGTCAGCGCCTGGGCGAGCCCGCTCAGCTCGGCACGGAGCGCGTCCCGTTCGGCGGTCAGCTCGCCGATCCGCCCGTCGTCGCCGTCGAGTTCGGTCAGCCGCGCGGCGCCCTGCTCGGCCCAGGCCAGTACGGCGTTGATGTCCTCGCCGTACTTGCGGGTGAGCGCGGTGAGCGCGGCCCGCCGCTCCTCCACGGCCGCCAGCCGCAGCGGATCGGCGTCCAGGTCGTCGGCGTACCCGGCGAGCTCGCCCGCCACGTCGCCGAGCAGGATCCCGATCTCGCCGATGCGGTCGGCGAGCGAGGCCAGCGCCGGGTCGTGGGAGCGCACGGCCTCCAGGGCCCGGTGCGCGCCCGCCACGAGCGTCGAAGCATCGATGCCCTCGGGATCCTCGGGGTTGCCGGCGAGAGCGGCGTGCGCGGCGGTCGCGGCGGACGACAGCGCCTCCGCGTGGCCGAGCCGCTCGGCCTCCTCGGCCAGCTCCACGTCCTCGCCGGCCCGCGGCTCGACGCCCGCGACCTCGTCGAGCCCGTACCGCAGGATGTCGGCTTCCTGCGCCCGCTCACGCGCGCGCGTGACGATCTCCTCCAGCTCGGCGGAGACGGCACGCAGCCGCCGGTAGGCCTCCGTGTACTTGGCCAGCGGCCCGGCGACCGTCTCGCCCGCGTACCGGTCGAGGGCCTGCCGCTGCCGGGACAGTTTGAGCAGACCCTGCTGGTCGGTCTGCCCGTGCACGGCGACCAGTTCGTCGGCGAGTTCGGCGAGCACCCCCACGGGCACGTTGCGCCCGCCCAGATGGGCCCGTGACCGTCCCTCGGCGGAAACGGTACGGCTGATCAGCAGCGCCCCGTCGTCCAGCTCGGCACCGGCCTCCTCCGCCCGTACGACGACGGCGGCACCCGAGGGCACGGTGATCCGCCCCTCGACGACCGCCTTGCCGGCGCCGATCCGTACGAGCGCCGGGTCCGCGCGCCCGCCCAGCAACAGCCCCAGGCTGGTGACCACCATGGTCTTGCCCGCACCCGTCTCACCGGTGACGGCGGTGAACCCGGGCGACAGCTCGACGACGGCATCGTCGATGACTCCGAGCGACCGTATCCGCATCTCTTCCAGCACGCACAAGACCATACGAGGTCGGGGCGGGGAAGTGCGACGGCCCCCGCCCCCATCGTGTGAAGGTGCAGGTGACGATTGCGCATCGAGCACCCGATGTCACCCGCGCGAGCTAGTGAGGCGCGCCCCGCCACCCGGAGACCGGCAGCGCGAACTTCGCCACCAGCCGGTCCGTGAACGAGGCGTGGTGCAGCCGGGCCAGTCGCACCGGCACCGCTCCCCGCCGCACCTCGACCCGCGCTCCCGGCGGCAGCTCGACGGTGCGCCGGCCGTCGCACCACAGCACGCCCGGCGGAATGTGCGGCAGCACCTCCACGGCGAGCACCGACTCCGGCGAGGTGACGAGCGGCTTCGCGAACAGCGCGTGGGCCGAGATCGGCACCATCAGCAGCGCCTCGACCTCGGGCCACACCACGGGCCCGCCCGCGGAGAACGCGTAGGCCGTCGACCCGGTCGGCGTCGACAGCACGATCCCGTCGCACCCGAAGCCCGTCACCGGCCGTCCGTCGATCTCCAGCACGACTTCGAGGAGCTTCTCGGCGCCCGCCTTCTGCACGGCCGCCTCGTTCAGCGCCCAGTCGGTGTGCACGATGTCGCCGTTGCGGTGCACGACCACATCGACGGTCATCCGCTCCTCGACCTCGTAGGCCTTGCTCACCACCCGGTCGACGACCTTGTCGAGGTCGTCGCGCTCGGCCTCCGCGAGGAACCCGACGCTGCCGAGGTTGACGCCGAGCATCGGCACCCCGGACGCGCGGGCGAACTCGGCGCCGCGCAGCAGCGTGCCGTCACCGCCGAGCACGATCAGCAGCTCGCAGCCGTCGAGGCTCTGCGGAGTCGCCTCCTCGACGAGCTCCACCTCCTCGGGCAGCGGCAGATCGCGCGCCTCGTACTCCAGGACCCGTACGCCGACGCCGGACCGCAGCAGCCCCTTGACCACGAGCTCGGCGCTGCGGATCGCCGCGGGCCGCCCGGTGTGGGCGAGCAGGAAAACAGTACGAGCTCGGTTCTGTGTCAACGCGGCCCCTCCGCCACTGCACGGTCAACATCGGCCGGGTCCAGTTCCGGTGCTCCGGCCCGCAGCCACAGAAAGTATTCGACATTGCCGGACGGTCCGGGCAGTGGGCTGGCGGTGACCCCCCGCACACCGAGCCCCAGTTCCCATGCCTTCTCGGCCACGCCCCGTACGGCCTCCGCCCGCAGCTGCGGACTCCGTACGACTCCCCCGCTCCCCAGCCTTTCCTTCCCCACCTCGAACTGCGGCTTGACCATCATCACCAGGTCGGCGTCCGGCTGCACGCACCGCTTCAGGGCGGGCAGCACCAGGCCGAGCGGGATGAAGGACAGATCACCCACGACAAGATCCACAGGTTCCCCATCGATCGCTTCAAGCGTCAACTCGCGTACGTTCGTACGGTCCTTGACGGTGACGCGTTCATCGTTCCGGAGAGACCAGGCGAGTTGGCCGTAACCGACGTCGACGGCGACGACATGCGCGGCGCCCGCCCGCAGCAGGACGTCGGTGAAGCCGCCGGTGGACGCGCCGGCGTCCAGCGCCCGCCGCCCCTGGACGACGAGCCCCTGGGGCATGAAGGCCGCGAGCGCGCCGGCCAGCTTGTGGCCTCCCCGGGACACATAATCCGGGTCGCTGTCGTCGTCCCGGACCAGGATCGCGGCGGCGGTCTCCACCTGTGTGGCCGGCTTCGTCGCGACGGTCTTGCCGACGGTGACCCGTCCGGCGGCGATCAGCTGGCTGGCGTGCTCGCGCGAGCGCGCGAGCTTCCGGCGGACCAGCTCCGCGTCCAGACGACGGCGTGCGACTCCTGCCACGTTCGGTTCAGCTCCTGCTCTGGAATGCCGACGGGGGCGCCGGAGGTCCCGGGCGGGCGTCGAGCGCGGTGAGCGCGTCGCGCAGCCCCCGATGTACATCCTCGTACACCTCGATGTGACCGTCGGTGGCGAGGTGGTCCGCGTCGGCCAGCCGCTCGAGCCGGTCGTCGACCTCGGCGTTGCCGGTGGGGGTGCGCGGGACCTCCAGCGGGGCGGGCGCGGCGGGGTCGCACTCGGCGTCGTACTCGGGTTCGACCACCGCTTCCTGCGGGCCCTCGGTCTCCGGCGCTGCGTCGTTCATGCCCAGACGCTACCTCGAACCACTGAGGTAACGTCGATCACGATGGCCACGATCGAGGAGTGCCGCGACGCACTCGAAAAGCTTTCGGACAACATGCAGGACGCCGAGGGCGGCGTCCGCGAGGCGGCCGCCCTGGACCGCTCGGTGAGCTGCTACGTCACCGACCTGGACGTCACCTTCCTCGGCCGGATGACCGACGGCCGGATCGTGGTCGACGAGACCCTTCCGGGACCGCCGCCCAGGAAGGCCCAGATCCGGCTCACCATGGCCGGCGACGACATGGTGGCCCTGGTCGACGGCGAACTGAACTTCGCCAAGGCCTGGGGCTCGGGCCGGGTGAGGCTGGAGGCCAACCTGCTCGACCTGTTCCGCCTCAGGAAGCTTCTGTAGCGGCAACCTTCGCTCCCGCGCGGGCCCCGCGCGCCGCGGGCACCACCAGGGGCGTGCCCGTCTCCGGGTCGTCGATGACCTGGCAGCGCAGTCCGAAGACCTCCTCGACCAGCTCCGCGGTGACGATGTCGTTCGGGGCGCCCTCGGCGATGACCCGGCCGCTCCTGAGCGCGATCAGATGCGTGGCGTAACGGGCGGCGTGGTTGAGGTCGTGCAGCACGGCGACCAGCGTCCGCCCCTGCTCCTCGTGCAGTTCCGCGCACAGGTCGAGGACGTCGATCTGGTGCTGGATGTCCAGATACGTCGTCGGCTCGTCGAGGAGCAGCAGCGGGGTCTGCTGGGCGAGCGCCATGGCGATCCACACGCGCTGGCGCTGACCGCCGGACAGCTCGTCGACGTACCGGTCGGCGAGTTCGGCGACGCCCGTCCGGGCCATCGCCTCCTGGACGACCCGCTCGTCCTCGGCGGACCACTGGCGCAGGAGGCCCTGGTGCGGATAGCGGCCGCGGCCCACCAGATCGCCGACGGTGATCCCGTCGGGCGCGATGGACGACTGCGGCAGCAGACCGAGCGTCCGCGCGACCTTCTTCGCGGGCATCGAGTGGATGACCTGCCCGTCGAGCAGCACCTGGCCCCGGCTGGGCTTCAGCATCCGGGACAGCGCCCGCAGAAGCGTCGACTTGCCGCACGCGTTCGGGCCGACGATCACCGTGAAGGAGTTGTCGGGGATCTCCACCGACAACCGCTCGGCGATGACGCGCTGGTCGTAGGCGAGGGTGACGTCCTCGGCGGACAGGCGGTTCACGGTGCTCCTTCGGTTGTTCGACGCGCCGGTCGCGGTCATATCCGGCCTGCCTTGCGCTCGGTGACAAGGAGCCAGAGCAGATAGACACCGCCCAGGACACCGGTGACCACGCCCACGGGCAGTTGGTCGGCGCCGAAGACGCGCTGCGCGGCCCAGTCGGCGGTGACCAGCAGGGCGGCGCCCATGCACAGGGAGGGCACCAGGTTCGGGCCCGGCGAGCGGGTCAGGCGCCGGGCGAGCTGCGGCGCGGTGAGCGCCACGAAGCCGACGGGGCCCGCGGCGGCGGTGGCGGCCGCGGTGAGCAGGACGGCCGAGACCAGCATCAGCAGCCGTACGCGCTCCACGCGCACCCCGAGGGCGTACGCGACGTCGTCGCCCATCTCCAGCATCCTGAGGCCGCGCGCGTTCGCGAGGACGAGCGGTACGAGGACGGCGCACAGCGCGAGCAGCGGCCGGACCTGGCTCCAGTCGCGGCCGTTGAGGGACCCCGTCATCCACACGACCGCGCGGGCCGCGTCGACGAGGTCGGCCTTGGTGAGCAGATAGCCGTTGACGGCGGTGACGACGGCGGAGACGCCGATGCCGACCAGGACCAGCCGGTATCCGTGCACGCCCTGCTTCCAGGCGAGCAGATAGATGGCGAGCCCGGTGACCAGGCCGCCGATGAGGGCGCCGATGGTGACCTCGTCGGCGGAGCCGGACGTCAGCACGATCACGACGAGGGCGCCGGCCGTCGAGCCCTGGGAGAGACCGAGCACGTCGGGGCTGCCCAGCGGATTGCGCGAGACGGACTGGAACAGGGCGCCGCCGAGGCCCAGCGAGGCACCGACGAGGAGGCCGACCAGGACACGCGGCAGCCGCAGCTCGTTGACGATGAAGTCCTGGAACGCCGTGCCGTTCCCGGCCAGCGTCCTGAGGACGTCGGCGGCCGGGATCTCGGCGTCGCCGGTGCCGATCAGCAGCACGCTCGCGGTGAGCGCGGCCACCAGCAGCAGGACGACGACGATCAGCGTGCGGACGTCCAGCCGGACGGAGAGCCCGCCGGGCGTGCGCAGGGCGCGGCCCGCGCGGCTCGTCTGGGGGGTCTTCACAGCTGCGCCGTCCTCCGCCGTCGTACGAGAAAGATGAAGACCGGACCGCCCAGGATCGCGGTGACGATGCCGACCTGGAGTTCGGAGGGCCGGGCGACGATCCGGCCGATGACGTCGGCACCGAGCAGCAGCGCCGGCGACAGGACGGTCGCGTAGGGCAGGATCCAGCGCAGGTCGGGGCCGGTGAAGGAGCGCACGACGTGCGGGACCATCAGGCCGACGAACACGATGGGCCCGCAGGCCGCGGTCGCGGCGCCGCACAGCACGGTGGCGGCGAGCATCGCCAGGGCCCGGGTGCGGTTGAGGTCGGCGCCGAGGGCGCGGGCGGTGTCGTCGCCCATCGCCACGGCGTTCAGCGGCCGGGCGAGCCCGAGCGCGAGGAGGGTGCCGACCGCGAGGAACGGCAGCACCTGCAGGATGGTCGAACCGGTCGCCGAGGCCAGTGAACCGACCGTCCAGAAGCGCATCTTGCCCAGCGCCGCGTCGTCCGTGATCATCACGGCCTGGAGATAGCCGTACAGCGCGGCGCTGACGGCCGTACCGGCGAGCGCGAGGCGCACCGGTGTGGCGCCCCGGCTGCCGCCGAGGAACCAGACCAGCGCGCCGACCGCCGCCGCGCCGGCGAACGCGAACCACACGTACCCGCTCAGGCTCGTGACGCCGAAGTAGGTGATGGCGGTGACGACGGCGGCGGAGGCGCCCGCGTTGATGCCGAGCAGCCCTGGGTCGGCCAGCGGATTGCGTGTGAGCGCCTGCAGCACCGCGCCCGACAGGCCGAGCGCGGCGCCGGCGAGCAGACCGAGGACAGTGCGCGACAGCCGCTCGTCGACGACTACGTCGCCGTACGTCCCCGAGTCGTGGAACAGGCCGTGCCAGACCTGGTCCAGCGGGAGCGCCTTCGCGCCGATCGCGATGCTCGCCAGGGCGACGAGCACCAGGATCGCCACGGCGGCGACGAGCCCAACGGCCCGTATCGCCCGGCGGGTTGGGCGCGCGGGGGCGGTCTCCGCGCGCTGTTCGGGAGGACTGTCGACCAACACGAGGTTAGGTTAGCCTACCCTCGCATACGATCTCGATGCCGAGGCGGGGCGCACAGGTTCACGCGCCCCGCGGGCTCACCGCCCCACGGCACTCAGAGCCCGAGCCGCGCCAGCGCCTTCCCTCCGTCCAGCTCGCACGAGCCCTCCCCGGCCGCCGTCCAGGCCGCCGCGCACAGGGCCCGCAGACCGTCGAGGGCCTCGCCGTCGCCCTCCAGTTCCAGCCTCCCCACGCTCCCCGCGGTGGCCGTCCAGCCGCCGCACCGGAAGCCTTCACCCTCCCGGGTGATCTCCGGCTGACCGGTGAGCAGCCCCCGCAGATCGGCATCGACGTACGTCGGCCGGTGCCGCGGCGGCGCGGCGAGCAGTTGGGCGCCGTCGGTGACGCCGGTCAGCACGAGCAGCGAGTCGACCTCGCCGTTGAACGCGCCCTCGATGTCCGTGTCCAGCCGGTCCCCGACCACCAGCGGCCGCTTCGCACCCGTCCGCAGGATCGTCTCCCGGTGCATGGGCGGCAACGGCTTGCCCGCCACCTGCGGCTCGGCCCCCGTGGTGATCCGTACGACCTCCACCGCCGCGCCGTTGCCCGGCGCGATCCCGCGCCCGCTCGGGATCGTCAGGTCGGTGTTGGAGACGAACCACGGCACCCCGCGCGCGACCGCATACGACGCCTCGGCGAACCGTCCCCAGGTCAGGTCGGGCCCGCCGTAGCCCTGCACCACCGCCGCCGGGTCGTCGTCCGCCGACTCCACCGGATCGAGACCGCGCTCGCGCAGCGCCACCCGCAGACCCTCACCGCCGATCACCAGCACCCGCGCCCCCGCCGGCACCTGCTCGCTGATCAGCCGCGCCACCGCCTGCGCGGAGGTGATGACATCACCGGCGCCCGTCGGTATCCCCAGCTCGCTCAGGTGCTCGGCCACCGCGTCGGGAGTCCGCAGCGCGTTGTTGGTGACGTACGCCAGATGCATACCTCCCGCACGCGCCACGGCCAGCGACTCGACCGCGTGCACGATCGCGTTCCCGCCCGCGTACACCACCCCGTCGAGATCGAGCAGCGCCGTGTCGTACACCTCGCTCAGGGGCCGGCCACTGCCCTCGGGCCTCGTCCTGACGCCCTGGCTCATTCCACATCGCTCCTCGTTCGCTCGCTCACCCACCGATCATCCCGCATGCCACCGACACACGTACGATGCCGGGATGAACACTGCAGGTCACTCGGAAGCAACGGCGCGCCGAGGCCTGGAACTGACCCCGTTCCGAGGCCTTCGCTACGACCCCGACCGGGTCGGCAGCCTGGCCGCCGTGACATCCCCGCCCTACGACGTCGTCGTCCGCCCCGACGGCCTGCACCACCTCCAATCGGCCGATCCGTACAACATCGTCCGGCTGATCCTTCCGCAGGCGGGCACCCCCAGCGCAGGCAACGAGCAGGCGGCCGACACCCTGCGCCGCTGGCTGGACGAGGGCGTCCTGACCACCGATCCCGAGCCGGGCCTGTACATCTACGAGCAGAGCGACGGCGACGGCATGCTGCAACGCGGCATCATCGGTGCCCTGCGCGTCTCGGAGCCCTCGGAGGGCGTGGTCCTGCCGCACGAGGACGTCATGCCGCCCATCGTCGCCGACCGCGCCGCCCTGATGCGCGCCACCTCGGCGAACCTGGAGCCCCTGCTCCTGACCTACCGCGGCAACGGCTCCGCGTCCGACGTCGTCGAACGCACCGCCGAACGGCCCCCGCTGCTCTCGACGACCACCGAGGACGGTTTCCACCACCGTCTGTGGTCGGTCACCGACCCCGCCGAAGTGGCCCTGGTCCAGTCGGACCTGTCCCAGCGTCAGGCCCTGATCGCCGACGGACACCACCGCTGGGCCACCTATCTGCGTCTACACGCGGAGCATTCCTCCCCCAGCCCCTGGGACTACGGCCTGGTCCTCCTGGTGGACACCGT
This sequence comes from Streptomyces sp. NPDC025638, assembly GCF_055558775.1. Lineage (NCBI taxonomy): Bacteria > Bacillati > Actinomycetota > Actinomycetes > Kitasatosporales > Streptomycetaceae > Streptomyces > Streptomyces sp. NPDC025638. The sequence continues at coordinate 411,305 of NZ_JBVHLX010000008.1, forward strand.
CCGCTATCCGCTCCGCGTCCGGGCCATCCACCGTCTGCTGCACGCCCTGCCGGTCGCGGACGCGCTCGCGTCCCTGGACGGCCTGTTCCGGGTACGGCACTTCGCCGTGCCGTTGCCCGAGGCCCTGGAGGTCCTGGCGGACGCGGCCTGCGTCGGCAACGCCTTCCTGCTGGCCGGCGACGGCGCCTTCCACCTGATCGACCGCCCGGACCCGGACCTCCTGACCCGCACGGTCCCCGCCGACCGTCCCGTCGCGTGGCGCACCCTGGACGCCACGGTCCTGCACGCGGCGCTCCTCGAACACGTCTGGCACATCCCCGAGGACTCCTCCGCGCACATCGCCTACATCCACGACGCGGCCGCCACGGTCGAGAAGGCGGAGCGCAACGGCGGCACGGCGGTCCTGCTGCACCCGGTCCGCGAGGAGGTCGTACTCGACCTGGCCCGCGAGGGCGTGACGATGCCCCGCAAGTCGACGTCGTTCGGCCCGAAGCCGGCGTCGGGGCTTGTGCTGCGCGCGCTGGACCTCTGATACGACGACGGCGGGATCCCGGTTGCCCGGGATCCCGCCTCTCTCACTGACGGACGTCAGTCCTTGTCGCCGTCCTCCTCGGAGGCGTCCCGGGACTCGTCGTCACTGTCGCCGTCGTTGCCGCCGTCGCCGTCGCTGTCGTGCTCGCCGTCGTTCTCGCCCTCGTCCAGGGCGTCGACGAACTCCACACCGTCCATCTCGGCCAGCCGGTCGGAGGCGTCCGTGCTGCCGTCACGGTCGGCCTCGACAGCCTTCGCGAACCACTCACGGGCCTCGCTCTCCCGCCCGGCGGCCAGCAGCGCGTCGGCGTAGGCGTAGCGCAGGCGGGCGGTCCAGGGCTGCACGGAGTTCGAGGCCAGCTCGGGGCTCTGCAGCGTCACGATCGCCGCGTCCAGCTGCCCCATGTCACGCCGGGCGCCGGCGGCGACGAGCCGCATCTCGACCTGACCGGCCTTGTCCAGCTTGTGCACCTCGGCGGCACCCGCCATGTCCAGCGCCTTCTCCGGCCGCCCGAGCCCGCGCTCGCAGTCGGCCATGACCGGCCACAGGTCCATGTTGCCGGTCATACGCCGCGCGGCCCGGAACTCGGCGAGCGCCTCGCTGTACTTCTGGTTCGCGTACGCGGCGAACCCGGCCGCCTCGCGGACGGCGGCGACGCGCGACGCCAGGCGCAGGGCCACCTTGGAGTACGCATACGCGCGCTCGGGGTCCTCGTCGATGAGCCGCGCGACCATCACCAGGTTCTTGGCGACGTCCTCCGCGAGCGTCTTCGGGAGGCTCAGCAACTCCTGCCGTACGTCCTTGTCGATCTCGTCGCCCGTGACGTCCTCGTGGATCGGCAGCCGCTTGATCGGCTCACGGTCGCGGTCCCGCTCGCGCTCCTCACGGAAGCGGCCGCCACCACCGCGCCGGTCGTCACCGGGCCGGCCACGGAAGCCACCGGGGCGCCCGCCGCGGTCACCGCCGCGGTCGTCGCGACGGCCACCGCCGTATCCACCGCGGTCACCGCCGCGGTCGTCACGACGGCCACCGCCGTATCCACCGCGGTCGTCACGACGGCCACCGCCGTATCCACCGCGGTCACCGCGGTCGCCGCCGCGGTCGTCACGGCGGAAGCCGCCGCGCTCACCGCGATCGGTGCGCTCGGCACGGTCACCACGGTCGTCGCGGCGACCGTATCCGGCACGGCTGTCGTCACGCCGGAAACCGCCGCGCTCGCCGCGGTCCTCACTGCGACGGTCGTCCCTGCGGTCGTCGCGACGGCCGTAGCCACCACGGTCGCCACGGTCGTCACGGCGCGGCCCACCGGAACGGTCGTCACGGCGGTACGCGGGACGAGGTCCACGGTCGCCGTCCCGACGCTCGCCACGGTCGTCACGGCGGTATCCGCCCCGGTCACCGTCACGGCGGTCATCCCGGCGATCGTCCCTGCGGTCATCCCGGCGGTCGTCACGACGACCATAGTCACCGCGATGGTCGTCACGGCGGTAGCCGCCGCGGTCGTCGTCCCGGCGCTCGCCACGGTCATCACGGCGGTCATCGCGACGGTCATCGCGACGGTAGGAGGGACGATCGCCGCGGTCACCGCGGTCGTCACGACGGAAGCCACGGTCACGGTCGTCACGGCGCGGCCCACCGGAACGGTCGTCACGGCGGTACGCGGGACGAGGTCCACGGTCGCCATCACGCCGGTCGTCACGACGGTCGTCGCGACGGCCGTAGCCACCACGGCTGTCGTCGCGACGGAAGCCACCACGGTCGCCACGGTCGTCACCACGGCTGTCGTCGCGACGGAAGCCACCACGGTCACCGCGGTCGTCACCACGGCGGTCATCCCGGCGGTCGTCACCACGCCGGTCGTCGCGACGGCCGTAGCCACCACGGTCGTTGTCCCGGCGGTAGCCACCGCGGTCACCGCGGTCGCCTCGGTACCCGCCGCGGTCACCGCGGTCACCACTGTCCCGTCGCCGCTGGTCGCGCTCCGGTCGGTCGTCGGGAGAGTTGGTGGACATGGTGACTCCTGTCTTCGGTACCGCAAGCCATTCTAAAAACAAAAGGACCCCTGGTCCCAGCTGAACGCTGGGACCAGGGGTCCTCCAAAGATTGTTCGGCGGCGTCCTACTCTCCCACAGGGTCCCCCCTGCAGTACCATCGGCGCTGTGAGGCTTAGCTTCCGGGTTCGGAATGTAACCGGGCGTTTCCCTCACGCT
>NZ_JBVHLX010000009.1:0-400447 GCF_055558775.1 Streptomyces sp. NPDC025638
ACGAGCAGGTCGCCGCGGTGGTGAAGCGGACGCTGGAGAGCAGGCCCAAGAACGCCACGCACTGGTCGACGAGGGCGATGGCCAAGGAGATGGGCCTGTCGCAGTCGAGCGTGTCGCGGATCTGGCGGGCGTTCGGCCTGCAGCCGCACCGCTCGGAGACCTTCAAGCTGTCGACGGACCCGTACTTCGTCGACAAGGTCCACGACGTCGTCGGCCTGTATCTGGACCCGCCCGAGCGGGCTTTGGTGTTCTGCGTCGACGAGAAGTCGCAGATCCAGGCACTGGACCGCTCCCAGCCAGTGCTGCCGATGATGCCGGGTGTCCCGCAGCGGGTCACCCACGACTACGTGCGGGCGGGCACCACCACACTGTTCGCCGCACTGGAGGTGGCCACCGGCAAGGTGATCGGCTCTCTGCACCGCCTGCACCGGGCCGAGGAGTTCAAGAAGTTCCTCATCAAGCTCGACCAGGAGGTCCCGCAGGGACTGGACGTCCACCTGGTGCTCGACAACTACGCCACCCACAAAACACCGGCCGTCAAGACCTGGCTGCTGGCCCACCCCCGCTTTCACCTGCACTTCACACCCACCGGATCGTCATGGCTGAACCTGGTGGAACGCTGGTTCGCCGAGCTGACCAACAAGCAGATACGACGAGGCGTCCACCGATCCGTGCAAGCCCTGGAGAAAGACATCCGCACCTGGATCGCCGCATGGAACACCGACCCCAAGCCCTACGTCTGGACGAAGACCGCAGACGAGATCCTCGAACGCCTCGCCAGCAATCTGAACAGAATTCCTGACTCAGAAGACTAGGGCCTGTTTCGAAAGTCGATCTTGGCATGAAATGATCACGGTCCGTGGCGCGTGGAGACCTGACGGATGCACAGTGGGCCCGCCTGAAGCCGTTGCTGCCGAAGGGCAAGAAGCAGGGGCGGCCACCGGTTTGGGCCAAGCGGCAGCTGATCGACGGCATACGCTGGCGGACCCGAACGGGGACGCCATAGCGGGACGTCCCAGAGCGGTACGGACCGTGGGGTCGGGTGTACGACTTGTTCCGCCGCTGGCAGCGCGACGGCACTTGGAAGCGGATCTTCACCGCGCTGCAGGCCCGGGCAGATGTCAACCACCTGATCACCTGGGACGTCAGCGTGGACTCCACGGTGTGCCGGGCGCACCAGCACGCGGCCGGGGCACGGAAAAGGGGGATCTGCAGGTCGAGCCGCCCGGCGGAGTCGACACCGAGCCGGACGATCACGGGCTCGGACGCTCGCGCGGAGGCCTGTCCACCAAGCTGCACCTGGCCGTCGAGCAGGGCCAGAAGCCGATGTCGATCGTGATCACGGCCGGACAGCGCGGAGACTCCCCACACTTCGAGTCCGTCCTGGAGAAGATCCGCGTGCCCCGCACCGGGCCGGGCAGACCGCGCACCCGACCTGACCTGGTCCGGGCTGACAAGGCATACGCCTCCCGCAAGAACCGCGCCTACGTGCGCAGACGCGGGATCCGCTGCACGATTCCAGAGAAGACCGACCAGGTCCGCAACCGCAAGAAGCTCGGCTCCCGCGGCGGTCGCCCACCGAAGTTCGACAAGACCGACTACCGCGAGCGGCACGCCGTCGAATGCGGGATCAACCGCCTCAAGAGGCACCGCTCGGCGGCCACCCGCTACGAGAAACTCGCCGTCCGCTACGAAGCAACGGTCCTCGTTGCCGCCATCAACGAGTGGCTGTGACCAGCATGTTCGATACACCTCCTGCTCAGAGAGTCACAGCAGTCGGCCCCCTGAGACTGCCCGGACGCAGGCTATGTACTCTTCGCGATCGAATACAAAGCTGAGAGGTTCCGAGAACCAGTCGACCGGCTCACCGATGTGCCGGGGAAGGGGCCGCTGCGGCGGGAATTCGGTGTTGTTCAAGCCAAACCGCCGCCATCGGACAACGTCATTATCTGCAATGACCTCAACGATGACGCACGTGCATGCGAAGTCGTAGTCATCGGGACATAGCAGGAGTGGCAGTTCACATGCCGGCTTCTGAAGCATGGTACGACTCCGCACGTACTCGAACCCTGCCTGGCTCTCAACATCGGCACCCCACCAGTGCAGCCACGCCGGAACCAGACCGTCGAGGTCCGGCTCGTGGAGGCGGGTAGCAAGGAGCGTGTCCAATCGCTGACCATTGACGAACACATGTGCAAATTCGGCGCCGAACAGAACGACGCGGCCAGGCAGGATCCGATCCATAGCTGTCCCATTCCTCAAGGAAGGTCACGAAGAGACTAGCAACAGCCAACCCCCGCACTCATCTCCGTTTTTTGACCTCGCCAGTGAGCCTGACCAGCACTTCCGGAACAGGCCCTAGATCGTTTCCCCTGCCGGTGGGGAATGCGGGGTCGGTTTGAGAGCGTCAGGTACCGATCCCCTGTGGATAGCTGAAGAAGTCGCTCGGATCGTACTGCCGCTTCACCCTGACCAGCCGATCGTGGTTCGCACCGTAGTAAGCCCGCCGCCAGTCCTTCAGCGTCGGATCCGGGAAATTCTGATACGCCTGCGCAGGAGGCGTGTTACCGAAAATGTCCTCGTAGAACTCACGGAGCCAGCGCAGATCAGCGGTCTCGACGTGGGGCGGATCGTAGTCCGCCCAGGAGGTCTCGGCAGCGAAGATGAACACGGCGTTTCGGTGCACGAACGCGGTCGCGTCCGGCGGCACCTGGTCCAGCAGTTGCTCGGCGGCGGCACCGACCTGCTTGTCGGTCAGAAGCGTCCGGGAAGTGAGAACCGCCGACTTGGTGGCGAACTGATCCACCGGCGTGGTCGCGCTCAGCAGCACGCTCGCCTGACCGGGAGTGACCTCGCGGACGGACGCGCTGTTGCGGGCGCGCTCCTCGGCCGTGCCGATCGCGAGCAGCGGAGCCAGAATGGCGCGCAACTCCTCGAGGGGGCCGTAGTACTGGCCGATGGCGTTGGCGTTGGCGTTGGCGCGGATCTCGTCCCTGGCAAGCCCGTGGGTCCCGATGCCGACGCGAAGGTGGAACCGCTTGTCGTCCAGGGCGTCCACGGCGACCCGCTGCGCGGTGGCAATCACCGGCACCACGGAGACCAGGCTCCAGCGCACCATGCGCCACATCAACCGTCTGGGCCTGAGCGCGGCCACCGGCCTGGCCACCCCCTCTACTGCGCCCCCCTGACGGCGGTGGCGACGCAGACCACCTCCCTCGATTTCCCCCTCCCGGACCCAGCCAGGGAGACGAACTCATCGTCGCGGGAAACGTCCTGCAAAACAGCACCACGGTGGGCACGTACGACGAGACCTGCACGACGACCCGTACCGGCACCAACGATTTGAGCACGGTGCAGTGCGTGGCCACCCTCACGCTTCCCAAGGGGAAGCTCACCGCGCAGGGAGTCATCCCCATCACCAGTACCGGCCCCGGCGACATCACCCTGGCCATCACGGGAGGCACTGGTGACTACCGCACCGCACGGGGCTACGTCCAGGCCGTGAACACGAGCTCCACCGAGACTCAGGTCACCCTCCACCTCATCCGCCGACTGCCTCCGCACGCGGCCGCCACGTTCCCGCTCCCGTTCCCATGGCGTCGGAGGGATCCTCACCACGACCGTGATACTAATACCGGTATAAGTATTGGGTCGACGTGTTGCCAGGAGTCAGACACATGGTGGAGATCAAGACCGATGCCGCATTGGACGCGATGCGGGAAGCCGGACGTGTGGTGGCCCGCGCCCTGGCCGCAGTCCGAGAAGCAGCCGGCGTGGGGGTGTCCCTGCAGGAACTGGACGAAGCGGCCCGCTCGGTTCTGGACGAGGCCGGAGCCGGCTCCCCATTCCTCGGATACCGGCCGTCCTTCGCCCCGGTCCCCTTCCCGGCCGTGATCTGCACGTCCGTCAACGACGCCGTGTCGCACGGCATCCCCACCGGCTACCGGCTGCGCGACGGCGACCTGGTGAGCATCGACTGCGGCGCCCAGCTCGACGGCTGGACCGGCGACGCGGCCATCACCTTCACCGTCGGAACACCGCGTCCCGGCGACCTCGATCTGATCGACGCCACCCGGCAAGCCCTCGACGCCGGCATTGCCGCCGCCCAGGTGGGAAGTCGCCTCGGTGACATCTCCCACGCCATCGACACCGTCGCCCGCAAGGCGGGCTGCGGCATGCCCGCCGACTTCGGCGGCCACGGCATCGGCCGCCGCATGCACGAAGACCCCCATGTCCCCAACCGCGGCCGCCCCGGCCGTGGCTTCCCCCTCCGCCACGGCCTGGTCCTCGCCATCGAACCCATGCTCATGGCAGGCGGGCAGAACACCTACCGCACCGATATCGACGGCTGGACCCTGCGCACGACCGACGGCAGCAGGGCCGCCCACATCGAGCACACCGTCGCCATCACCGACCAGGGCCCCCGCATCCTGACCCTGCCCTGACGTTCTCCCAGACGCTGCCGGATCCGGGACCGGACCATCAACCGCGACAAGGCGGCGGTGGACACGCCGCACCCGTCCAACTGCTCAACGTGCAAACGGGCGAAGGCACTTCTAGAGTTGCTGTGCCTCGGCACGGCACGGCAATCGGGCTTCGTACGCCGAGGCCGCATCCGGGAGGAGACATCACCATGCTGCGTTTCCGACGCCCTCGACGCTTACGTACACCCCACGGCGCGGTCATCGCGGGGCTCCTCGCCTGCCTGGCACTCTTCCTCGCGCAGGGCACGGCCACCGCGTCGGCCACGGCCGAACCGTGGTCGGCGTCGTACGGCCCAGCCTCCACGGCGGGCACGTGGTGGTACCAATACGTGGACGGATCGTCGCCGGACAGGTGGGACGTAGTCTTCGACGGTCAACTGACCAACACCGACAGCGAGTGCTACTCCACCTGGTTCGCGGTGGTGTACGACATGAGCCCGCCGGTCTACACGAAGGCCGGCACTCGGTGCGGTGCGGGGTCGGTGCCGGTGCACTACAGCTTCCCGAGCTACGGCTGGAGTTGGACAACCAACGTGTACGTGACCGTCTGCAAGGGAACCACGACTCACACCGACTGCGCGCCCCTGAAGTGGATTTCCACGGTCTGGACCTGATCACGTGCGGACGCCCGGTCCGGATACCGGACGATGACGTAGGTGACCGCCGCGATGCTGCCGTGTATGCGATGCGACGACCAGTAGGCGTGGCTCACCACGGTGGCGACAGCGTCCCGTCGGGTTCAAGTCCGTACCACCAGGGCCCCTTGCCCATGAACGCTTTCCCTCCGGGTCGGACGATGGGCTCGCGGCCTGCCTCGTCGAGCACTCTGTGGTACGCGATGTCAAAGTCGTCGTAGGGTCTGCTCTGCATCCGTGAAGTGGCCAGGGCGAAGAGAGCCCGGGGGTCACCAGCGTCAGCGGCCAGCCGAGCAAAGCGTTCTGCGCCTTCCTTGTCGCCGGCTGCCTCGCGCATCCGGGTCACATCCAGCAGGCCTCGGAGATCTCCGGCCTCGGCCGCGCGTACGGCGAAGGCCTCGGCCCCTTCCCTGTCGCCTCGCCGTTCCCGGATGTACGCCAGAGTTGCCAGCGCCTCCGCATGGCCCGTGTCCGCCGCGCACCGGGCCAGCCTTTCAGCGCCTTCCATGTCGCCGACGTCCTGCCGCATCCACGCCAAGTTGAGTAGCGCGAAGGGCTCGCCGATCTGCTGGGCGAGGAGTTCGGCGCCCTGGTCTTCTCCAGCCTCCATACGCAGTTGGATGACTGAGACGAACGCGCGGTTGTCACCCCTCTCTGCGGCCTGCCGGGCCACGACCTCGGCGTCAGGCCATCGGCGGGCTTTCCCCCACATCTGGGCGAGGAAGACCAAGGCATCAGACTCTCCTGCCTCAAAGGCCCGCCGATAGGCGGTCTCGGCACCGTCGAGATCCCCTGCGGCATCACGCAGCCGCGCCAGATCGAGCAGCGCCTGGGTGTCGCCGAGATCTGCCGCCTGTTCGGCAAGGAATTCGGCGTCCGCCAGGCGTCCCTTCTTCGCTCGTACCTGGGCCAGGTAGGCCAGAGCGTGGCTGTCGCCCGCGGCAGCGGCGATGCGGCAGGTCTCTTCAGCTCCGTCTTCGTCGCCGGCCTCCGATCGCTTCCGGGTGAGGTAGACCAACGCCCGAGTATTGCCGGCGTCGGCCGCCTGGCGGGCCAGCCGATCAGCCTCGCCCCGGTCTCCGGCGTTCTCGCGTATCCGGGTGAGGGCACACAACGCCTCGGTGTCGCCGGCTGCGGCTGCCTGCCGGTATGCCGCTTCGGCACCGTTGAGTTCTCCGGATTCTTCTCGTCTGCGCGCCAGGGAGAGCAGAACCTGGCAGTCGGAGGCGTCCAGGGCCAGCTGTGCGAGTGCTTCTGCCTTCATCCGGTCCCCGCCCGCTTCCCGTATCCAGGCGAGGTCACGAAGAGAGCGGGTGTCACCGAACTCGGCAGCCTGCCGGGCGAGTGATTCGGCGCCATCCCCGTCGCCGGCCGCTTCCCGTATGCGGGCAAGGTCGCGAAGAGCCCGGGTGTCACCGAACTCGGCAGCCTGCCGATAGGCGGCATCGGCTGCGACGCTGTGCCCTGCGGCATACCGTTTCCTGGCCAGGTGGAGCAGGGGACGGGTGTCGCCGCCGTCGGCAGCCTGCCGGGCGAACGCTTCGGCAGCGCCCGGCTCTCCCGTCTCCTCGCGCTGAAGGGTCAGGTGAAGAAGAGCCTGTGAGCTGCCGGCCTCGGCTGCCTGCCGGTATGCCGCTTCCGCGCCGTCGGTGTCTCCGGCTGCATCTCGCCTCCTGGCCAGGGCGAGCAGGGCCCGTGCGTCACCGGTGTTGGCGGCTTTGAGCCACAGATGATGGGCCCATTGCATGCGGTAGCGCGCGTCAGCCGCGGCCGCCAGGTTGGCCATGTCGTCGGAGCGGGCGAGGTGAGTATGAGCTGCCTGCCAGAAGGAAGCAGGGGGGCACAGTAGGCGCCGGGTTTCGCGTCCGTGCTGTTCGAGGTAGTCCGCCAGCCGGTACAGGGTGCCTGTGACCGGCCAGGATTCCGGGCTGGGGGCGGAGCTGCCGGGCGGTCGGCGTGGAGGGCGGGGGTTGGCGCGGCGTAGAGCTGCTTGCTTGCCGTGGACAGGGCGGGCGAGCTCGGCGTAGGCCTGCTCGGCCCAGTCCTCGGCAAGCAGGTCGTAGTCGTGGTCGCTCAGGTAGTCGGTGGCGGCATCCGTGAGGAAGGCCTGGGGCAGGGCAAGTCCGACACCGAGGCGCCGAGCGTCCATCGCCGCTTCGAGCATGCCCCGGGCGGGCGGGGTTGCGGTGTGATAGCGGGTCAGAAGTTCAGGCGCGCCGGCCAGGTCCTGGGCGAGGCGCCCGTGATCGCGGGCGCGGGTGAGTGCGTCGGCCAAGAGCTGGTCGCCGCCTTCTGCCAGAGCGGCCGCGGCTTCAAGAGCCTGGGTACTGAAGGTGTCAGGCACGGTGATGGTGCGGCCGGCGAGAAGTTCTCTCGTCCGGCTGTGCGGGTCGGGTTCGCCGGGGTTGGGCACTTCGAAGTACTGGTGGGCGTACTCGGGCCACAGCGTGCCCAGCACCAGCACCGGTCCCCGTTCCGGGCGAGTGAGCAGGTCGTGGAGCTGAGCTGCGACATGCTCCCCTGTCCGGGGATCCCCCAGGTAGTGCTGGGCTTCGTTCAACCACACCACGGTCTTGGCACCTACGCGGTGCAGACCTTCAAGCGCGGCTTGGGCTCGCGTGGGGTCGAAGGGGTGCCACAGCTGCCAACCGTGATCGGCGAGGGGTCGCACAGCCTCCCAACAAGCTCTCGTCTTACCGGTCGACGACGCGCCGACCAGGATCACCGCCCGACTGCGTCCCTCGGCGGCGTCGTGCGCGGCTTCAGCCAGGAGACGATCATGCTCGCGGGGCACATAGCCGGGGAGCTCACGACGAACCGCAACGCGTGCCCCGTCAGCGCTGGTTGCCGTAGCAACGCCCGCGGGATGCACTTCCAGATCGTGCGGATCCCACTGTCCGATGGGCCGTCCCGGTCGTACGCCGCCATCGGCACCGGAGTGTGGCGATTGCTCCCCCATGACGACCATAGTGGCCCATGCTGGGGACGCTGCACAGGGACAACAGAAGGTCCGGTGACGGGGGGCAACGTGGACAGCGAAACCGCGACGGCACTGATCGCTGCGGGAGCAGCGGTCGGCGGCGGTTTGGTGACCGGGTGGTTCACCTTCCTGGCGGCCAAACACCAGGTTCGGGGGGCGTTGGACGCCGCGGCCCGCCAGGCGGATGCGGCCTGGGCGGCCGGGCAGCGTCAGGCGGACGCTGCATGGGAGGCAGGCCGACAGCAGGCAGCTGCCGCCTGGGAGGCGGGCAGACTCCAGGCCGACGCCCAGCTCAGCGTGGCCGGCCAGACCCTGAACGCGCAGGCACTCGCCGCGCAACGCGAAGTCCGACGCGCTGCCTACGTCACCTTTCTGGGCCGCGCCGACACTGCACGCCATCTGCGGAATGCCTGGCAGAGCGCGCTGGGCACGGCGGACGCAACGCCCCGCCGGCGGGAATACAACACAGCGATGGCAGCAACCCTGGAAGCGCTCAACGTGGTTCGCCTCGAAGGCCCCGACGCGGTGACGGTCGCCGCTGAAGCCTTGCATCGCGCCCTTGATGCCGGCTCCGCAGCCCCTGACGCCCAAGCCGCGCACAGCGCCTTCCTTACTGCCGCACGCACTGCGCTGACCGCGTCACCCTAATGGCGCGCCTTTCCGACCTGGAACTCCTAACAGAATGGCATCGTCCCGGGCGACATCGCGTGGCGTGGATGTCCGCCCGAGGGATGGGAATCGGGCAGGTTCTCGGTCACAGTGGACGTACTCGGTCGAGGGGAAGCCGTGGCGGGGGAAGGAAGACCGATGACGGAACCCGGTCTGTTCGAGCTGGAAGCCGTCGTGGTGGGGCAGCCGAAGCGTTCACGGTGGCGCAGATACCTGGGCCCCGCCATGGCCGTGTCCACAGTGAAGGGGACCCCGCTCGCCTGGGTCACGTACACCGACGACACGTACGCCGTCCTCACGGAGACGTCCGGCGAGTTCATCGTCCGTATCGAGCAGTTCGGGCCGGTGGAGTTCCGCTTCACCGACGCCGCTGACCGGGAGGTCGGCACCGCCGGTGCCCGTGGACTCATCAAGACCCAGCAGCTGGGCCTCCAGACGGAGCAGGGACGCCAACTCCTCCTCACGCGGCCGGGTCTCCTCTACGCCGAATGGCATCTCACGGAGACCGATCCGGAAGGGCGCCCGGCGGCGGAGATTCTCGGCCGGGTCACGGTGAGCACCATCGACTCGTGGATCGGGTTGCAGCAGTACGTTGTCGAAATGGACCCTCGCCTGGACGCCTCCGAACGGCGGACCGTCGTCGCCTCGGTCATCTGTCTGCACCGGCTCCGCCGGCCTCCGGGTGGCAGCACCGCGCCGGCGTGAGAGGGACCCTGGTGCTGTGCCACGGTCGGCTCACCGGGTCGCGTCGGGGGTCAGCGCGGGTTGCCGGAGGAAGCAGTAGCGCGAAGCTGACGGCCTCGATCAAGGGCATGAGCTGGGTGACGTCATTGCGCTTTCTCGCTCCTTCGCATGCACCGGTCGACAACCTGACGGACCGGCACATTCCAAGGCCATGAAGGCCTTCCATCGGACGCGTAGGCGTCGAAAGCCATGCAGCCAGTCGAGATTGCACGGCGGCGGCACTAATGTCGCCGCCGTGAGACTCCCCTCAGGGCGTCCGGAGGTCAGGAGCCGGAGCGCGCGACCGACTCGAGCAAGGCGCGGGTCCGGTTGGGCATCGCCTGCCAGAGTGATACGGCGGTGCTTGAGCGGACCACCCCGTCGATGCGGAGGATGGTCTGGTTGATGCGGTGCAGATCCGCCGTGTCCCGCGCGACGACCTTGGCGAGCAGATCGGCCTCGCCGGTGGTCGCGTGGACCTCGATCACCTCCGGAATGTTCTCGAGCAGGCTCGTCGCGCTGGCCCCCTCGCTCTGGCTGATCGCGAGCGACACGAACGCGACAAGGGTGTAGCCCATGGACGCCGGTGACACGCGCTGGCTGAAGCCGAGGAGCAGGCCGGCGCGCTCCATCCGCTGAAGACGTGCGTACACGGTGTTACGGGACACCCCGAGAACCTTCGCCAACTGCAAGATCGTCGCGCTCGGGTGATCGTCGAGGGCCAGCAGGATTCGGGCATCAAGCGGGTCAATCGTCGTCACGCTTGTCATTCTGCCCTGAATTCATCATTTGATTACGCATCCGTCCCACTCCAAAGCCCAGAGCTTGTGAATCCATCCGGTTCGCTTCGAGCATGGTCGCCATGACCGATCCAGCCACGCCCACGGCGCCGCCCATGCCCCGCGATGCCGTGTCCGTGCTGCCGCCCCACGCCGGAGACGAGCAGTGACCGGTATGAGTACTACCGCCATCGGCCGGACGAAGCACGGTCTGCTCGAGGACGTTCTGGGGATCTTCACCGGAACCTTCATCGCATCGCTCGGACTCTTCCTCCTGCGGACCAGCGGCACCGTCACAGGCGGCACCGCCGGCCTCGCACTCCTGCTCAGCTACGCGGTCGATGTTCCGTTCGGGGCGATCTTCCTCGCGGTCAACCTGCCCTTCTTCGCACTCGCTGTCCGGAAGAAGGGGTGGGATTTCACGATCCGCACCGCACTGTCGGTCGGCCTCGTCTCCCTGATGGCCTCTCTCCACCCCGCCGAGATCACCCAGATCGACATCGACCCGGTCTATGCCGCGCTCGTCGGCAACCTGCTCGCCGGCGTGGGCCTCCTCGTCCTGTTCCGGCACCGGTCCAGCCTCGGCGGCTTCAACATCCTCGCCCTGATCATGCAGGAGCGCTTCGGTCTGCGCGCCGGATACGTCCAGATGATCCTCGACGTCATCGTCGTGGCCGCGTCCCTCGCGGTCGTCTCCCCCCTCAAGGTCCTCCTCTCCGCCGCCGGCGCCATCGTCCTCAACATCGTCCTCGCCCTCAACCACCGGCCGGGGCGCTACACCGGGTCATGACATCGGTCTCTTGTGCAGGTCGGTGGGGGATTCCGCACAGGGCCTGCCGGTCAGGAACCCGCGGTCGCCCCGCCACCAGCTTCGGTGCCGGGACCGGCAGCAACGGCTCAACCAACAGCCAGAGTCCGTCCGAAACGACCCACGGTCGAGCGTTCCTCTTCCCCACGAACGGTCCATCGAGCATCCGAGCCGGCAGTCACACCGTCAACGACTTCTGTCAGGACCGCTTACACGCGGTCGTAGACGAGCAGCCCGTTCGTCACGCAGCCGGGCACCCGCCGTTGGACGGTGCTCGGTGAGCCGGCCGTCGTGGGCCAGGTGCAACACACGGGTGTGGCGCGCGAGGACGGCGAAGTCGGCGATGATGCGCCGGTGGCAGCGCCACCACACGGTCTCGGCGCACATCACGGCGGTACGGACGTCGGCCGCCTGCCGCAGCAACTCGTCCATGGCCGCCAGGAACTCCGGGTGGCGGGTGTAGCCCGCATATCCCCGGAAGGAGGCGTTCTCCCAGAAAACGACAGGGGAGTTGGGGCCACTTTCCGAAAGCCGCCCAGCCGCTGTTCCCACCGGTAGTCGATCCCCTCCCCCGGCAGCCACCGCCGCAGACGCCCCGCGTCCGGGTTGTGGCGGCTGCCGGGCGCGGTCCGTACATCGACGACGGCCTGCACAGCGGTGCCGTGCAGCAGCGTGGCCAGTTGTTCGTGTCCCGCGGTGCCGTGCCCGAACGTCAGCAACGCCTCCGGGCCCGTGTCCGGCGACTTACGGTGCATCATGGCGCGGTTCAGGTTGCGCGGTTGGTGGCCGCCGAGGCGACGAGGGGGAGCTCCTCATGGCTGTGTCCGACGGCCTGATGGTAGCCGCGATGTGCAAGCCAGGCCGGTCATGAGCCCGATCCCGTTCTCGGCGGGCCCCGGGATCGGCAGGACCCGGGAGACCCAGCCTCACTGCTTCTTGGCCAGCCATTCGGCCAGGACGGCGGCTTGGCTGTGGTCCACGTCCCGGGTGGCGGTCAGCAGCGTGAGCCTGTCGTGCGCGGCGATGTCCCGCAGATGCTCCGCGGCCTGCCGGTGTCCGGCATCGCGCAGCTCCGCCAGATAGCGGCGGCGGAACTCGGTGAAACGGCTGGGCTCGTGGCCGTACCACTTGCGCAGATCGCTGGACGGGGCCACCTCGCGCAGCCACTCGTCCAGGTGAGCTCTCTCCTTGCGCATACCCCGCGGCCAGAGTCGATCGACCAGGACACGCTTGCCGTCGGCAGGAGAGCTCTCTTCGTAGACTCGCCGGTAGGTGATCTGCTTGACCATGACGGCACCCTCCGAACCGGATCGGCCGCCCCGGCCCGGAACCGGTGGACGGCTCGCGCTGCATACGGGTGTGTCTGCTGTGACCAGTCTATCGGCGACCCCCCGCACGAGCCGATCGGACAGCACCGGGCGCATCTTCACCGGCGCCCCGTCCGGCGACGCACTGTACGCCACCCTGTACGACATCGGGCCGGCTTCCCAGCCCACCGCCACCCGCCGCGGCGACGGACCGGAACTGTACGGGGCGCGGATCTCGCAAGAGGCGATTGGCCGCCGCGGTCGATGGTGTCGACAGGCGAGGCCGGGCCGGGTTGCCCAGGTACGGCGTGCCCGGTCTGCATGGGCAGTGTCACGACCGGAGCGCCTCGCACACCCATCCCTCGGGGGTCTGCCCCGCTTCGAGCAGCTCTCGCAGTTCGGCCTTGGCCTCCACGGTCAGCGCCTGCTCGGTCTGCGGGTAGAGGATCTGCTCCTCTTTCATGTTGTGGGCCTCCAGTTGTTCCTGGAGGTCGCGCAGAAGGTCCGCGGCGGATGCCGGAACGGCCCCGTCGCGTAGTTCGCCGTCGAGCGCGTCCAGGATCTCCCACATCTGCCCGTGCTCACGCACCATCACGAACACGGGCATGACCAGACCTGCCGCCCGCAATGGCGGGAAGAGGAACTCCTCCTCCAGGTAGATGTGCCGGCGCAAGGCCGCCACCGCGCGGGCGAGCGGCTGCGGGTCGGGCTCGCCACCGGTGAGCGTGGCGGCGAAGGTCTCGATGCCCTCATCGATCTCGCGATGCTCACGCTCCAGCGCCTCGGCCACTGTCTCGACGCCCATCAAGTTCTCCTGTCCATGGGCCGTCCCACTCCGGTGCGATCGGCCGTGCCTCGACTTCAATTGACACCAACTCTGTTGTTCACAAAGCAGCGTTGGTCGTACGACAGCGCATGTCGGCGCGAGCAGCCCCGCCCACAGTCCGGCCAGCAGCGCCACCACCCCGAGGGCCTTGCGCCAATCATCGACGTCTCCCTTCGCGGGTGGTCAGCCAGCACCACCGCCGCCCTATTTTTAAACAAGTGGTATTGTAAAAACAAGTTGGAGCTGTGTCAGCCCAGGAGGAGCCGACGATGACTGGACCCGACATCCCCGTCCAGCGCGACGCGAACTCCGTGACCGGCGGCGCCGCAAGCCCAGGGGGGAGCAGGAGCACGGACACGGAGATGGCGGCGGTGGTCGATCTGCTGGTGCGCGCCCTGCGCGCTCTCGGCGGCACCGGACATACCGAACTGGCCGGCCGGATCGCCGGCCGAGCCCGGGCGGTGCTGCACGCCGACCATCCACGGGCCGCCGACCGGATCAGCGGCCTGCTCCACTACCTCGCCCGCCTGCCGGCCGGCGAAACCCCCTCCACCCCCACCTCATCAAGCAAGGAGAGGACCATGACCACAGCCGGCACCGAACTGGACGTCCGCCAGGAGATCCCCGCGCGCAGGCACGAACTCATCTTCGCCACCTACGGCGCGCTCGCCGCCGGCGAGCACTTCGTCCTCGTCAACGACCACGACCCGAAGCCGCTGTACTACCAGCTCGCCGCCGAGCACACCGACCAGTTCACCTGGGAGTACCTGGAGCAGGGGCCGGAGGTGTGGAGGGTCCGCATCGGAAGAGTCGCCGGCTGACCGACAGTCGGCAGGGTCATCCGCCGGCTCGGGGGCTCAGGCCGCCTCGGGCACGGCGGCGCCCGCCCTGCGTGGACGGCCCGGCTGATGCCGGTCCTCACCGTGCCGCTCGGCCCAGCCCCAATTTAACCGAACCAATTAGTAGAAACCAAGGTGGATGGGGTCCTTACGGTGTGTCGGTCCCCTCGGTGGGATGGGGCCAGTGCGCGAGGCCGCCGGACAAGGGAACCGACTGGGTCGCCTCCTGCGATGACGGGCAGATCTCGTAGCTCTTGCGCATGCCGCTGAGGTCGAAGATCCTCAGCATCCGGCCGGAGAGGGACGCGATACGCAGCGAGCCTTCGTGTTCACGGATGCGTTTCGTGATCGCCACGATCACGCCCAGCCCCATCGAGTCCATGAAGGTGACGAAGCCCAGGTCCAGGACGAAGTGGCCGTGTCCCTCGTCGACAAGCTTGATCACCGCTTCGCGGATCATGGGGGCGGTGTGGGCATCCACCTCACCGTCGACCTCGACAACGGTCCACCCATTGACCACGTCATAGCTCACCATCATGCTCTCGTGCCGGATGATGTTCGTTCGCATGGCCATCTCTCTTCACGGGCCGGGCACCTGACCCCTGCCGCCCCCTCAGGCGGGGATCAGCTGGTCGAGTGGCACGTCGGGGTCGGCGAGCGCGGCGGGCTCGACCGTGCTGCCGGACCGGACGATGCGCTGGATGGCGTCATTGACATCCCAGATGTTGACGTTCATCCCGGCCAGCACACGCCCGTTGGCGAGCCAGAAGGCAATGAACTCCCGGCTCTCCAGGTCGCCGCGGATGACCACGTCGTCGTAGCTGCCTGGTTCGGCATGGCCCGCGTACTCCATGCCGAGGTCGTACTGGTCGGTGAAGAAGTACGGCACCCGGTCGTAGGAGGCGTGCTCGCCCAGCATCGAGCGTGCGGCCACCTGGGGCTGGTGGAGGGCATTGGCCCAGTGCTCCACGCGGATGTGCTTGCCCAGCAGTGGATGGAACGCGCTGGCCACGTCGCCGGCCGCGTAGATGTCCGGTTGGGAGGTGCACAGGGCTGCGTCCACGACGATGCCGATGTCCACCTGGAGCCCGGCGTCGGCGGCCAGGGCGGTGTTTGCGGCGGCCCCGATGCCGACCACCACCGCGTCGGCCTCGATGACCGAGCCGTCCGCAAGCCTCACCCCGGCCGCCTTCCCGCCCCCTCCGTCGAGAATCTCGCTGACGTGTGCCGACACCCGCACATCCACACCGTGCTCTCGGTGCAGGTCGGCGAAGACCTGCGCGATCTGCGGGCCCAGCACCCGACCCAGCGGCAGCTCACCCCTTTCCAGGACGGTCGACTCAACGCCTGCCTCGCGGGCCGCGGCAGCCGCTTCCAGGCCGATCCAGCCCCCGCCCACGAACGCGATGCGGGACGCGTGCTGAAAGGTGTCCTTGATACGTTCGCTGTCCTGCATGCTGCGCAGGTAGAGCACGCCGTCCAGGTCGGCGCCGGGGACTTGAAGGCGGCGCGGGCTCGCGCCGGTGGCCAGCAGCAGCTTGTCGTAGCCGACCGTCTCCCCGGTGGAGACGGTGACCGTCTTGCCGCTGGGGTCGAGGGCAGTGGCCGTGATGCCCAGCCGCAGGTCGATCGTGTTGTCGGTGTACCACTGCGATGGGTGCACGAAGATCGTCTCGCGGTCCTGCTTGCCCATCAGGTAACCCTTGGACAGAGGCGGCCGCTCGTACGGCGCCTCCTGTTCCTCTCCCAGGAGCACGATCCGGCCGTCGAAGCCGCCCGCGCGCAGTGCCTCGGCGGCCTTGGCTCCGGCCAGGCTCGCCCCGACGATGAGATACGTGGGTTGTGCCATCGCGCCTGCCTACCTCTCCGTGCGCTCGCTGACCGGCTCGTTCAGGGCGGCCGTGAGTTTCCCGGCCAGCTCTTCCCAGCTCTTGTCGAACTTCGCCACGCCCTCTTCCTCCAGCACCCGCACGACGTCGGCGTAGTCGACACCGACACCGGCGAGTTCGTCGAGCACGGTGTGTGCCTCGCCGTATGTGTCGCCGATGCTGCGTGCCGGGACGGTGCCGTGGTCGGCGACGGCGTTCAGCGTCGCCTCCGGCATGGTGTTGACCACGTCCGGGGCGATCAGGTCCGTCACGTACCGCGTGTCGTCGTAGGTCGGGTCCTTCACGCTCGTGGACGCCCACAGCAGTCGCTGCCTCCGGGCACCTGCCCCCTCCAGTCGCAGCCACCGCTCGGAGGTGAAGAACCGCTCGTAGTGTTCGTAGGCGATCCTGGCGTTGGCGATCGCGGCCCGGCCGCGCAGTGCGGCGGCCTTCTCACCGCTCACCTGGTCCAGCCTGTGGTCGATCTCGGTGTCCACCCGGGAGACGAAGAAGGAGGCCACGGACGCGATGCCGGCCAGGTCGCGTCCGGCGTCCCGGGCGCCCTCCATTCCGGTCAGGAACGCCTCCACCACCTGGTCGTAGCGGTCGAGTGAGAACAGCAGGGTGACGTTGATGCTGATGCCCTCGGCCAGGCAGGCGCTGATCGCTTTCAGGCCCTGCCGGGCGGCGGGGATCTTCACGAACAGGTTCGGCCGGTCCACCAGCCACCACAGCGCCCGCGCTTCGGCGACCGTGCGCGCCGTGTCGTGCGCCAGCCGTGGGTCCACTTCGATCGACACCCGCCCGTCCACACCACCGGATGCCTCGTGCACGGTCCGCAGCACGTCGCACGCCCAGCGGACGTCGAAGGTGGTGAGTGCCCGCAGCGCCTCCTCCATGCCGACACGGCGCAGTGCGAGGTCGGTGATCTGGTCGTCGTAGGAGTCGCTGCCCTCGATGGCGTGCGCGAAGATCGTCGGGTTGGTCGTCACCCCGACGACATGCCGGTCGCGCACGAGCCGGGAGAGGCTGCCGTCCACCAGTCGTCGGCGGCTCAGATCGTCCAGCCAGATCGACACCCCGGCCTCGCAGAGCCGGGCAAGAGCATCGCTCATGATGTCCTCCCAGGGAGCGCATGACCCTGAGCAGGGGGTTCCGGCTCAGATCCATGGTCAGCGATCAAGCGGCCCACCGCATGCCGGGGGGGCACGTCGGCTCCGGCCCGGTCCCTCATCCACCGGTGCGGGTGGCCACCAGCGGAGCGGGTCAAACCTCGCCGAATCCGCCCAGTACAACGCGGCAGGGACAGGCACCCACCCGTCGAGCAGGACCGACAAGGGGTTCGGCCCGGTCGCGGGGTACGGCCCAGGAAAGGGCCTTTCGGCCCCAGGCGTGGCCCGGGCGGGCGAACCTACGGTGGCGTCACCTACGGAACCGTAGGTTTGGACGACGTGACCGAAAGTTGGAAGCCCTGTGCGCACCACCCGCCCGATGCGATCCGATGCCGAGCTGCTGAAGGACCTGGAGGAGGTGGTCGAGCGGGAGCTCAACCGCCATCTGCGGGTCTTCCGGGAGTGGATGCCGCATGAGTACGTTCCCTGGAGCCGGGGCCGGGACTTCGACGGGCCACTGGACGGGCAGCCGTGGTCGCCGGAGCAGTCGCCGCTGACCGAGGTGGGCCGGGTGTCGCTCGTGTCAACCTGCTGACGGAGGACAACCTGCCCAGCTACCACCACGAGATCGCCACCCTGTTCGGCCGGGACGGCGCGTGGGGCACCTGGGTGCACCGGTGGACGGCCGAGGAGGCCCGCCACTCCATGGTGCTGCGCGACTATCTGCTCGCCTCGCGCGCGGTGGACCCGGTGGCGCTGGAACGTGCGCGGATGACCCACATGTGCGGCGGGTTCGTCTCCGACAACCGCCACTCCCCGCTGCACACGGTGGCCTACGTCGCCTTCCAGGAACTGGCCACCCGGATCTCCCACCGCAACACCGGCCGGTCCTCCGGCGACCCGGTCTGCGACCGGATGCTGGCGCAGGTCGCCAACGACGAGAACCTGCACATGGTCTTCTACCGCAACCTGCTCGGCGCCGCCCTCGAACTGGCCCCGGACCAGGCCATGCAGGCGATCAACGAGGTGGTGTGCGGCTTCCACATGCCCGGCCACGGCATGCCCGGCTTCGAGCGCGCCGCGGTCGAGATCGCGCTCGGCGGCGTCTACAACCTCCGCGTCCATCACGACGACGTACTGCTGCCGGTGCTGCGCCACCTGAAGGTGATGGAGCGCGGCGGCCTGGGCCCCGACGGACTCAAGGCACAGGAGGAACTCGGAGTCCATCTGGCCGAGTTGGACGCCCAGGCCACCCGGTTCGACGAACGGCGGGCGGCCGTCCTCGCCCGCCGCGCCGCGAAGAAGGGCTGAACCGACCGCGATGTCGAGGCCACGGTCGTCGCGGTTCCGTCGGGCAGCAGGTGGGCGGGCCGGCACCGCGCGCAGTGCGGCGGACCCGCACGTTCGGCAAAGGCGGGCGAGGGTGCGGCCGCCCCCGCATGCGAGGCGCCGAAGCGGCCCGTGGTGCGTACCGAATGCGTCGGTCAGTCTCCATCCCGGACGGGGGAACGAGGAGCCGCAGAGGCCGACGCATCCGGCCGCTGAGTCAGCCAACCACCAAGCACGGCGGGGCGTACAGGGGCCGTTCGGCCCTGTACGCCAGGGCCGGACGGCGGCTGCACCGTGATGCGATAGTTGCGTGTTTCCCGGCCTCCGCCGTACCGCCGTGGTCGCGCTGCCACGGGTGGGTGAGCGGTGGGTGTGCCCGTACCCGCCCCGTGAAGAGGAGCCGCCAGATGCCCCGTCTCGCGTTCTACGCCGCCGTCGTCTCCGTACTGTCCGCGACCGCCGCCGCACTGTCCTTTGCCCGGGGCGCGTGGGCAGTGGCCATCGTCTGGATCCTGCTGACCGGGCTCACCTCCAACATGGCCTGGTACTGGCACCGGCGTCCGGCCAGGGGCAGGATTCTCCGCGCGGCAGGTCCGGGCGGACTGCGGGCTTGCGATGAACCGGGCCTCGTGCCCGATGCGGCACTTGCGGGGTGCACGGGCGCCGGGGCGTGCGGTGTCTGCGTGAAGAGGATCTGCTGACGGTCCGCCGGTGCCTCCCCCGCTCCGGGGCACCGCGCGGACCGACCCATCATGACCCCGCTTCGGTGAGCCGGTTCAGCGCATCAGCAGCAGCGAAGCGACGGAAACAGTGGCCGCTTGCAGGGCCAGGGCGGTAGCGAAGCCCCGGCGTCTGAGGCAGTCATAGCGATGCTGGTACTCCTGGCGGAGCTGCAGTGCGCGTTGAGCCGTGCGGGTGATGGCTGCCCGGGAAAGGTCGAGCTGGCGACGGGTGAAGAGGTCGACCACGACTTCCCTCTGCGCGGTTGTCAGCCAATCCAGTTCATCAGCAAAGGATTCTGCTTCCGTGCGGGCTCGCTCGACCTCGCCCTGCCACAGCAGGTAACCCTCCACCCTCGCGATGCCGGCCTGGACCGCATCGTCGTCCGCCGCCATCTCGGCGCTCACGGCAGGTCCCTCACCTCTGTGGTCCCGCCGGGACCCTTGTACCACTCCGCCTCCTGCATCGCGATGTTGGGGTGGTGCAGGTCGAACGCCGGGGATTCACTGCGGATCCGCGGCATGGTGACGAAGTTGTGCCGCGGCGGCGGGCAGGACGTCGCCCACTCGAGGGAACGGCCGTAGCCCCAGGGGTCGTCGACGCCAACCGGCTTGCCGTACTTGGACGTCTTCCAGACGTTGTAGAAGAACGGCAGGAGCGACAGGCCGAGCAGGAACGAGCTGATCGACGAGATCGTGTTCAGGGCGGTGAACCCGTCCGACGCCAGGTAGTCGGCGTAGCGGCGCGGCATGCCCTCGACACCCAGCCAGTGCTGGACCAGGAAGGTGCCGTGGAAGCCGACGAACAGCGTCCAGAAGGTCATCTTGCCGAGCCGCTCGTCCAGCATCTTGCCGGTGAACTTCGGCCACCAGAAGTGGAATCCCGCGAACATCGCGAAGACCACCGTGCCGAAGATCACGTAGTGGAAGTGCGCCACCACGAAGTACGAGTCCGAGACGTGGAAGTCCATCGGCGGTGAGGCCAGGATGACACCGGTCAGCCCACCGAAGAGGAAAGTGACCAGGAAGCCGGTCGTCCAGAGCATGGGCGTTTCGAAGGACAGGCTTCCCTTCCACATCGTGCCGATCCAGTTGAAGAACTTCACACCGGTCGGTACCGCGATCAGGAAGGTCATGAAGGAGAAGAACGGGAGCAGCACACCGCCGGTGACGTACATGTGGTGGGCCCACACGGTCGCGGACAGACCGGCGATGGCAATGGTCGCGGCGATCAGGCCCATGTAGCCGAACATCGGCTTGCGGGAGAAGACCGGGATGATCTCAGAAATGATGCCGAAGAACGGCAGCGCGATGATGTACACCTCTGGATGGCCGAAGAACCAGAAGAGGTGCTGCCACAACAGGGCGCCTCCGTTGGCCGGGTCGAAGATGTGCGATCCGAACTTCCGGTCGCATTCGAGGGCGAAGAGAGCGGCCGCGAGGACCGGGAAGACCAGCAGGACCAGCACTGCCGTCAGCAGCACATTCCAGCAGAAGATCGGCATGCGGAACATGGTCAGACCCGGGGCGCGCATGCAGATGATCGTGGTGATGAAGTTGACGGAGCCGAGGATGGTGCCGAAGCCGGAGAACGCCAGTCCCATGATGCCCATGTCGGCGCCGATGCCCGGCGAGTGGATCGCGTCCGACAGGGGTGCGTACATGAACCAGCCGAAGTCGGGGGCACCCTGCGGGGTGAGGAAGCTGGCGGCCGCGATGAGCGACCCGAGGAGGTACATCCAGTAGGCGAACATGTTCAGCCGCGGGAACGCCACGTCGGGTGCACCGATCTGCAGCGGCATGATCCAGTTCGTGAAGCCGGCGAACAGCGGCGTCGCGAACATCAGCAGCATGATCAGGCCGTGCATCGTGAAAGCCTGGTTGAACTGCTCGTTCGAAAGGATCTGCAGGCCCGGACGAGCCAGCTCGGCACGCATGAACAACGCCAGGACGCCGCCGACGCAGAAGAACGCGAACGACGTGATCAGATACAGCGTTCCGATCGTCTTGTGGTCCGTGGTGGTCAACCACTTCACGGCCACGCTGCCCGGCTGGCTGCGCCGTAGCGGCAATTCGTTCTCGTACACCTCCTCCGCTGTTGCAGCGGCGGCGCCCTGAGATCCGTTGGAGATACTCACAGTCTGTTCGTCTCCGAGTTTCCGAAAAGCAGTGACCGACAACGCAGCCGAGAGAGCGGCGTCGTTCCGGCGCGACGGTACTGACACTCGCGCCGGTATCAATCAGGCTCGCTGCCCTTCGCCATCAGCCACCACTGGAACTCATCCTTTCGGCGCACGTGGCATCGCGTACCGGCGGGGTGATGAGGCGATACCGACCACGAGGCGTCGGTGCCGTTCGCGTCGACGGGGGACGGTTGGCCCATACCGTCGGCGCGGGGCGCTGACGCAGCCTGGGAGAGTCGGCGCAGTGGACACCCTCAACCGAGAGGCGGGCGGCGCGTATGAACGCCCAGACCAGGGGCGATGCCGAGGAGACGCGGGTGCTGGTCGTGGAGGACGACCGCGGCATCGCGGAGTCCTTGGTGCGCGGTCTGCGGCAGGCCGGATACGGAGCCGAGGGCGTCCGGACCGGGCGGGCAGCGCTGTCGGCACCCACCCCCGACGTCGTCCTGCTGGATCTGGGGCTGCCGGACATCGACGGCGTCGAGGTGTGCCGGCGTCTGCGGGCCCGGTCGGACGCCGCGATCATCGCGGTGACCGCGCGGGGTGAGGAGGCGGATCGGGTGGTGGCCCTGGACGAGGGCGCCGACGACTACTTGGTCAAGCCGTTCGGGCTGGCCGAGCTGCTGGCGCGGATCCGGGCCGTGCTGCGCCGTCGGCGCCCGGCGGAGCCGGAGACCCTGCGGCACGGGCCGCTCGCGCTGGACCTGCGCACCCGGCAGGTCTCGGTCGGCGGACGCGTGGTGGCGCTGACGCCGAAGGAGTTCAGCATTCTGGAGTGTCTGGCCGCGGACCCGGGACGGGTGGTGACCCGGCAGCAGATCCTGGAGCGGGCGTGGGACGCCCACTGGTACGGGCCGACGAAGGTGCTGGACGTGCATGTGGCGGCGCTGCGCCGCAAGCTCGGCGTGCCGGGGCTGATCGAGACGGTCTACGGGCAGGGGTTCCGGCTCGGGGCGGCCGAGGAGTCGCGGGAGCTGTCGTGACTCGTCGGATCACCTGGACGCTGCTGGTTCTGACGTCCGTGCTGCTCGTGCTGGCGGTCGTACCGCTGGCGGTGTCGATGACGGCGCGTGAGCGCGTCGCCTACCGCGACAGCCAGCGGGCGGCCACGCGCGTGATCGCCGCGGCGGCCGAGGAGCACCTCTCCGACAACAAGCCGCCGACCATCATGCGTCAGGAGCTGGATGCCGCGGCCCGGGCGGGCGACTGCGCCGCGGTGTACGACGCTGCCGGGCGCGTGGTGGCCAGTACGCCCTGCGGGGCGGCCCAGGGCGAGGAAGCGGAGGAGCTGGTCGAGAAGGTGCTGGCCGGGCATGAACCGGAGCCGCCGGAGAACGAGGGACGGCTGCTGGCCGCGGAACCGGCCGGTGAGGTGCACAGGCCGGCCGGAGCGGTCGTTCTGGCCCGCTCCGCCGGCCCGCTGGACGCCCGGATCGCGGCGATCTGGGGCTGGTCCGCCGTGATCGGTGCCGCCGGGATGGCCGCGTCCGCTCTGCTGTCCGTGCGCCTGGCCCGTTGGGTCAGCCGTCCGTTGTCGACGCTGGATGCCAGCGCCCGGAGACTCGGTGAGGGCGTCCTCGACGAGCGGGCCGACGTGGGGCCCGGTCCGCCGGAGGTGCGCCGGCTGGCTGCCACCTTCAACACCATGGCGGCCCGCACGGAGGCTCTGGTGCACGGCCACCGGGCGGTGATCGCGGATGTTTCCCATCAGCTGCGCACCCCGCTGGCCGCGCTGCGGCTGCGGCTCGATGTGCTGGCCGCCGGTGCCGAGGGTGACACGGCTGTGGAGCTGGCCGCCGCGCAGGAGGAGATCGCACGGCTGTCCCGGATGGTCGACGGGCTGCTGGCGGTCGCGCGAGCCGAGCAGGCGACGCCGCGTCCGACCGCGGTGCGGGTCGGCGAGGTGGTGGCCGAGCGGGTGGCCGCCTGGTCACCCGTCGCCGAGGAACGAGGCGTCCGGCTGACCGCCGTTTCCGAGGCGCCGGCACCGACCGCCGCACTGGGCGCCGGTCATCTGGAGCAGATCCTGGACAACCTGATCGCCAACGCCGTGGATGCCGTGCCCGAGGGCGGCGGCATCATTGTCGACCGGCGCAGGACGGGGGACACGGCCCGGGTGATCGTGCGGGACGACGGTCCCGGGATGACGGACGAGGCGAAGGTTGTCGCCTTCCGCCGGTTCGGCAACCCCGAGGCCCGTGGCACGGGCCTGGGGCTGGCCATCGTGCACCGGCTGGTCACCGTCAACGGCGGTACGACACGGCTGGAGGACACACCCGGTGGCGGGCTGACCGTCGTACTGGAACTGCCCCTGTGGCCGGAGGGTGCGCAGGAGCCGAGCGGGGCGTCGAGATCTTTACCGGTTCTGAAGAAGACGTGAGCGAGTTCCTGGGAGTCGTGAGCACAGCCTGGAGGTGCACGCAGCCGATCCGGGCCGCCGCGATTCTCCAGGAGCGCTGCCATGGCACCCTCGCCCGACGACTTCCCCCCGACACCCGCCCCCGCCTTCGCCTCGCACGCGCGCGACCGCGGTCTGCGCCGCAGCCGCCGCACCACGCTGTGGATCGCGGTCACGGCCGCGGCCGGCGCGGCGGCCCTGGGCGGCTTCTACACACATCTGCTGCCGGGCGGTTCGGCCGCCCCCGCGCCGGCGAACGCACCGCTGCAGAACCCCGCGGCGTCGACTGCCGCCACGGCGGGGAAGGACGACGAGGGGCGCGAGGAGCCGAGCGGTCACGAGAACGACGAGGATGACGACGACGAGGGCGCGGCTCCGGTTACGCAGCCGGCTCCACAGCCCCCGGCCCAGCCGCCCGCCGCGACCCAGCAGCAACCGCAGACCACGACGGGGGCGTCATGACCACGCACACCCCGGCCCCCGCGCCCTGTCAGGTCGTCTTTCCGGCCCTCGGCACAACGGCCGCCCTGCTGGTCACCGACTCGGTCGCCCTGCCCGCCGCCGAAGCGGAGCTGCGCGCCGAGCTGGCCGTCGTCGACCGCATCTGCAGCCGCTTCCGGCCCGACTCCGAGCTCACGCGTGTGAATGTGAGCGCGGGTGTCCCGACGACGGTCAGCGAATACTTCGCCGAGGTCCTGCAGGCCGCGCTGCGTGCCGCCCGTCTCACCGACGGCGCCGTGGACCCGACCGTGGGCAGCGCGGTGATCGCGCTCGGCTACGACCGCACCTTTGCCTCCCTCTCGCCGGAGGACGCCCGCCCGGTGCCCGTGGCCCGACCGGCGCCCGGCTGGCGGCGGATCGCCTTCGACCCGCGTACCCGTCGGCTGCGCCTGCCCCCGGGCACCCGTCTCGACCTGGGCGCCACCGCCAAGGCCCTGGCCGCCGACCGTGCCGCCCGGCAGGCCGCCGCAGTGACCGGCTGCGGGGTCCTGGTCAGCCTCGGCGGCGACCTGGCGACAGCCGGGCCGGGGCCCGAGGGCGGCTGGCGGATCGCCCTCGCCGACGACCACGCCCGGCCCGCCCCGGAAGGCGGTGCCGCCGTGGCGGTGACCGGCGGGGCGCTGGCGACCTCGGGCATCCGGGTACGCGTCTGGCGGCGCGGCGGACGGGTCCTGCACCACATCGTCGACCCGGCCACGGGAGAGCCCGCCGTACCCGTGTGGCGCACGGTCACCGTCGCGGCCGCGACCTGCGTGGACGCCGATGCCGTCAGCACGGCGGCGATCGTGCTCGGCGACCGGGCCCTGGGCTGGCTACGCGGCACTGCCCTGCCTGCCCGGCTGACCGGCCTCGACGGCACTGTCGTACGCCTTGGCGGCTGGCCGCCCGACTCCCACGCTCCCGCCCCCGCGGGCTCCCTGGGCACGGCTCCCGGGGGCACGCGATGACGACACTGGCCCTGACCGGCAGCCCCCTGTGGTACGCCAGCCGCGCAGGCGGCACCCTCACCCTGATCCTGCTCACCGCCACCGTGGGGCTCGGCATCACCTCCGGCGGACGGACCGCGCCCCGCCGAATCGGCCGCTTCGAGGTCGGGCTGCTGCACCGCAACCTGTCCCTGCTCACCCTGGTGTTCCTCGCCGTCCACGTGGCGACCGCGGTCCTCGACCCGTTCGTGCACCTGAGCTGGGCGGTGTCCGTGGTGCCGTTCGGGGCGTCCTACCGGCCGCTGTGGCTCGGGCTGGGCACGGCTGCGCTCGACCTGCTGGTCGCGGTGCTGGTCACCAGCGCGCTGCGGCTGCGGCTGGGGGTGCGCCGCTGGAAGGCGGTGCACTGGCTGGCCTACGCCGCCTGGCCGCTCGCCCTCTTCCACAGCGTCGGGACCGGCACCGACACCCGGCTCCCCCTCCAGCTGTGGCTCTATGCCGCCTGCCTCACCTCGGTGGTCGGAGCCGTGTGGTGGCGACTGGCGAAGGCCGGTCCGGGGCGGGTCATCGGGCGCTCGGTGGCCGCTGTGGCCGCGACGGCCGTACCCGTGGTGCTGGCCGCGTTCCTCGCTGCGGGGCCGCTGCAGCCGGGCTGGGCCCAGCGTGCCGCCGCGGCAACGATCCTGCTCGGAGGCGGACAATGAACTCCTCGGCCGCGGCCCACCTCGCGCCCCAGCACCGCGCGCCCCAGCCGGACGACCCCGCCGCAGCGCGGCTGCTGTCAGGCTGGTGCGCCACCGGGGCGCCGGCCACCCTCGCCGATCACCTCCGACGCCACGGACCGGCGCCCGTCGCCACGGCTCGCGGCAGCCGTACGTCGATGTCCCTGGTGGAGGCCGTCGAGGCGGCCGGGCTCAGCGGGCGCGGCGGCGCTGGGTTCCCCACCGCGCGCAAGCTGCGGGCCGTGGCGGAACGCGGTGGCCGGACGGTGGTCGTCGTCAATGCCATGGAGAGCGAACCCGCCAGCCGCAAGGACCAGTTCCTGCTGGCCGTCGGGCCCCACCTCGTCCTCGACGGCGCCGTCCTGGCCGCGATCGCGGTCGGCGCCGACACCGTTCACGTCTGCCTGCCGCGCACCCGCACCGCCCAGTACCGGCAGCTGAGCGCGGCCCTGGACGAACGACGGCGCGCCCGTCTCGACCCGGTGCAGCTTCACGTGCACGGCCTTCCGCACGCCTACGTCTCCAGTGAGTCGACCTCGCTGGTGCGCTGGCTCAACGGGGGCCCTGCCCGCCCGCAGGGCAGTCCGCCACGCACCCACGAACGCGGCGTCGCCCGCCGTCCCACCCTCGTCCACAACGTCGAGACCCTCGCCCACCTCGCCCTCATAGCCCGCCACGGCCCCGGCTGGTTCCGGCAGGCGGGAACCCCGGACGAACCAGGCACCACACTCGTCACCGTCTCCGGTGCCGTCGCCGACGGGGGCGTCCTGGAGGTCGCGCTCGGCACCCCCCTCGCCGCGATCCTTGACCGCGCCGGCGGTCCCACGGAATCCCTGCGGGCGGTCCTGCTCGGGGGCTTCGCCGGCACCTGGCTCCCGGCGGAACACACGCACACCCCCCTCACCCGGCGCGACCTGGCACCGCTGGGCGCCGCACCCGGGGCGGGCGTGCTCGCCGTCCTTCCCCACTCGGCCTGCGGGCTGACCGAGACGGCTCGGATCCTCGCCTACCTGGCCGCCCACGGTGCCCGCCAGTGCGGCCCCTGCCGCCTAGGTCTGCCCGCCGTCGCCGAGGACTTCGCGGCGCTGGCCGCCGGACGGGCCGACCCCGACCTGCTGTCCCGGCTGTACCGGAGGACCGGTCTGCTGCCGGACCGTGGCGCCTGTCGCCACCCCGACGGCGCCGCCCGCCTCGCCGCCTCCGCCTTGCGCGCCTTCGCCGACGACGTCGACCGACACCTCACCCATGGCACCTGCCCCGCCGCCGGCCACCGGTCGCCCCTCATCCCCGTACCGCCCGCCATAGCTCCGGAGACCTGGCGATGACCCCGGCCAAGACCCTGCGCGTCGACCGCATCGCCTGCACCGGGCAGGGCATGTGCGGCGAACTGCTCCCCGAGCTGATCGATCTCGACGAATGGGGCTACCCCATCATCAAGGACCGGTCCGTCCCCGACGACCTGCGCAGCCACGCCCGCCGGGCCGCCGCGGCCTGCCCCCTGCTGGCCCTCCACCTCGACGCCGGTGCGAGCGGCCCCTTTTGCCGCCCCTCCCGAACCGGCACACGCTGAAAGCAGCAGGACCGCCCGCCGAGAACCCCAGGGGGTCAGCATGTTCGGCACTCCGCGCATCGTCAGCGATGTCATGACCCAAACGGTCGCCTCCGTCGGCCGGTCGGCCTCGTTCAAGGTGATCGTGGAGATGATGCAGGACTGGGGGGTCAGCGCGCTGCCCGTGCTCGAAGGCGAGGGACGGGTCGTCGGCGTGGTGTCCGAGGCCGACCTGCTGCCCACGGAGGAACTCCGCGACAGCCCCGAGGAGGGCTACGCACTGCTGCGCCGCCCCGCCGACGTGGCGAAGGCAGGTGCGCTCACCGCAGGCGACCTCATGTCCTCGCCCGCGATCACCGTCCGGGCGAGCGCCACCTTGGCCGAGGCCGCGCGGATCATGGCCCGCGAGAAGGTCAAGCGGCTGCCCGTGGTCGATGAATCCGGTCTGCTGGTGGGTGTGGTCAGCCGTGTCGACCTGCTCCAGGTCTTCCTGCGCGACGACCAGGACATCGCCGAGGAGATCCGGCGTGACATCGTGTCGCACCTCTTCCCGCTGACGTCATCGGCCCTGCGGGTGGACGTGGACGACGGAGTCGTCACACTGGCGGGCACGGTCCGCGACACCGCCCTGGTCCCCGTGGCCGCGCGTCTCGTGCGGGCGGTCGAGGGAGTGGTGGACGTGGAGTTCGACCTCACCCGGGGAGCCGATGTCCGGTAGACGGTGCGGGCCGGTGGGCCTGGGCCGCACGCCACCGCGCTCGACGTACGCGCCTCGGCCGGCGACGCCGTCCCGGTCTGCCGGAGCCTTCCGGCATGTCCGGGGTCAGGTGGTGGTGAGTAGGTTCTTCACCTCCACGACGTCGGCGATGTT
The DNA here is from genome assembly GCF_055558775.1 of Streptomyces sp. NPDC025638. Classification (NCBI taxonomy): domain Bacteria; kingdom Bacillati; phylum Actinomycetota; class Actinomycetes; order Kitasatosporales; family Streptomycetaceae; genus Streptomyces; species Streptomyces sp. NPDC025638. The sequence goes on from NZ_JBVHLX010000009.1 coordinate 28,229, forward strand.
CTCCACCTCCGCCACCAGCCGAGCCGTGGTGGCCGACGGCATCCGTCCCGTCAGTTCCACGATGCCGTCATGCACGGCCACCTCCAGCGCGGCGCGGTCTCCCGGCGCGCAACAGGCCTCGATTCTGGCCTCGACCTCCGCCTGTATCGCTGCGTCATCCCTGATGAGGGCTTGGAGCAGCGCGTTGCGGCGCACGACCCCGACCAGGCGGCCCGCGCCATCGGTGACGGGTAGCCGCTTGAGCCGGGACAGTGCGGCCAGCCAGGCGGCCTCGGCGACGCTCGCGCCCGGGAGCACCGTGATCGCGGGGCTTGTCATCAGGTCGGCGGCCGTCTCACCGCGAGCCTTGCTGTGCATGCGTCGTTCACGCAGCCTTCCGACGCGTCCGGGCCGGTGGCCGGAAGCCTCGAAGGCCACTTTCGCCAGCAGATCGGACTCCGAGACGACACCGACGACGTGGTCCTCGGCGTCCACGACCGGGAGGGCGCCGACCTGCTCGCGCGCCAGCAGGCGGGCGATGTCCCGGTACGGCAGGTCGTCGCGCAGGGAGGCGGCGGGCACGTCCATCAGGTCCCGCACCAGGGGGACGCGGGGTTCGGGTGGCGAGGGTTCTTGCGCGGGTGCGGCGGCCGCCGACGCCGCCTGGGCAGTGCCGCGTGCCGGGGCCTGCTCTTCGGCGCGTGCGTGTTCGGCCGCAGCCGTGGCCACGGCTCCCAGGTAGCGGATCAGTATGTCCTGCCGATCCGGCTCGCGGGGGCTCCAGGGTCGGGAGGGCAGGCCCTGCCGGGCCTCGGTCCCCGCGGAGAAGTTCTCGTGGTGGTTCACGGTGGCCTCCGGAGTCCGTCGAGTCGCCTACCGTCCCAGTCTTCCGCTCTGGCCGTCGTCGCCAAGGGCCGAACGGCCCTGGTGGAGCATCGCGGCGGTCCTATCCGGTGCGGAGCGGGAGCGGAACGGTGAGACTGAAAGAGCAGCCGACCGGCAGGAGGCCGCCGATGACCCTGCGGGACTTCCTGGAACGGTTCCGTCCGGTGGGGACGCCGGGAGCGTCCGCCACCGGCGTGCCCGCCGACCGTACGGCGGAGCGGACGGCGGAACTGGAACCCGCCCTCGCACAGCTGACGGACGTACAGCAGGAGGCGGCAGCCATCCGGGCCGCCGCGGACGAGGCGGCCGATGTCATCCGACACGACGCCGCGCGGGAGGCGGAGCGCCTCGTGGCGGCCGCCCGTGAGCGTGCCCCCGAGCTGCGCCGGCAAGCCGCGGAACCCGTCCTCCGGGAGGCTCGGCGGGAGGCAGACGCCCTTCGCGCCGCCGGAGACGCCGCCGCCTCGGCGGTCCGGGAGCGGGCCGGAGAGCGCATGCCGGATCTGGTGGAGCGTGCGGTGGCCGACGCAGTGCGCCTGGCAGTCGGGCCGGGCGAAGCGTCATGAGCGCCGGCTGGGTGGCCGGGGCGGTGCGGGCCAAGGCCCTCGCCAACCGGTACCCGGGCGCCGACGGGGCACGGGAGATCGCGGCCTGTGCCACGCTCGACGACGCCCTGCGGTGCTTGGCGGCGACACCGTATTCGAGGTATGTGCGGACAGCGGTCGGTCTGCCCGAGGCCCAGCGGGCGGTGACCGCCACCTTGCTGTGGCATCTGCGAGTACTGGCCGGCTGGCTGCCCCGGGGCGGTGCTCGCCTCCTCGTTCCGCTCGCCGCGGGGTTTGAGATCGCCAACGTGGCCTCCCGGCTGCTCGCCCAGGACGGTCGCCGTACGGAGACTGCGGGGCCGTACCGGCTCGGGGCGCTCGAGACGGCCTGGCGGAGTCTGGAGCGTGCCGGGACACCCGCGGAGCTGCGGGCCACGCTCGCCACCTCGCCGTGGGGCGATCCGGGCGGCGACACGCCCTGGGCGCTGGTCACCGGAATGCGGATGGCCGCCGCTCGGCGCACCGCCGTCGTCGTACCGCAGGCGCGCACGTGGGCCGAGGGGCGCGCCGCCCTGCTGATCGCCCGCGAACTGTTCGTGCACCGGCGCACTCTGTCGACGACCGTGCGGCGTGACGCGGCGCGGCTGCTCGGGGCACGGGCGCCGTCCGCAGCCACCTACCAGGAGTTCCGCGAGGGCCTCCCCGCGGCGACCCGCTGGGTCGTGGCGGACGTGGCGGAGCCGGGCGGGCTGTGGCGGGCCGAGGCAGGCTGGTGGCGGAGAGTGCACAACGACGGCGCGGTGCTGCTGCGCGACGCCCGGCACGGGCCGGGCGTGGTCGTGGGCGCGGTCGCGGTGCTGTCCGTGGACGCGTGGCGGGTGCGGGCGGCGCTGGAATCGGCGGCGCGTGGCGGACGGCCCGGGGAGGTGTTCGATGCCCTGGCCTGACGCGCTGACGCCGGTCCGGATGCGCCGTGTGGCGGTGATCGTGCCGCAGGCGGCCCTGCGGGACGCGTTGGTGCGGATCGCCGAGGCGGGATGCGTCGAACTGGACCGCGCCGAGGAAGCGGCTCCGGGAGCGGCGGCGGCCCGGCTTCAGCGGCTGCGGGGGCGTGCCACGACGACCGGGCCCGAGGGAGCCGTCTCGGCCGTCTCGGCCGTCCTGGCCGCCGACATGCCCGACCTCGACCTCCTCGAAGCGCGGCGCAGCGTCGAATTGCTGGCCGGCGAAGCCCAGTTGGAGGAGCGCGCCGAAGGCGCGGTACGACGTGGGGAGGTGGCCGCGCTGGCCGGATGGTGCCCGGCCGGCCAGGTGCCCCGGGTGGCGGGCCGGCTGGCTGCCGCGGGCGGCGCACTGGTACCGCTGCCGTCCCCTCGCGGCACCGATCCGCCGACGCTGCTTCGACCGGGCAGGCCCGTGTCGTTCACGCCGCTGGTGACGACGTACGGGACGCCGGCCTACGCGGATCTCGACCCCTCGTGGCCGGCAGGCCTGGCCTATTTCGCGATGTTCGGGATCATGTTCGGTGACGTGGGGCATGGAGCGCTGCTGCTGTTCGGCGCGCTCGCGCTGCGCCTCGGGCGGCCCCGTCGGCTCGCCCGGTTCAGCCGTCTTTGGCCGTTCCTCGCGGGTGCCGGAGTCGCCGCCATGCTCGCAGGCACCGCTTACGGGGAGTTCTTCGGTCCGACCGGGCTGCTGCCGGTGCTGTGGCTGAGTCCCTTGGACAGTCCTGCCCGCTTGCTGGCAGCCGCCGTGGTCTTCGGCGCGGGACTGCTTGCCGTCGCGCATGCCGCCGGCGCGGTCAACCGCGTGCGCGAGAGCGGCTGGGCCACGGCGTTGTACGCGACGTCCGGCTGCGCCGGCCTGCTGTTCTACCTGGGGCTGGCACTGGCCGCGACAGGTCTGCTCCTGCACCGGCCGGTCGCAGCCGTCACCGGGGCCACGCTCGCTGTCATCGGGCTGGCACTGGTGGCCCTCGGGCTGTTCCGGGCCACAGCGGGCGGCGGCGCCGGATGCGCCGAAACGGTTGTACGGCTGTTCGACGTTGTCGTGCGTACGGGCACCAACACCCTGTCCTTCGCCCGGCTCGCGGCCTTCGGCCTCACGCACGCCGCGCTCGCCGACCTGGTGTGGCGCGGCACCACGAGCCTGGCCGGGCACGGTGCGGCCGGAATCGCGGGGGCGGCGCTGCTGTTCGCCGCGGGCACGGCCCTCTCGTTCGGTCTGGAGGCACTGGTGGCCGGTGTGCAGGCCCTGCGGCTGGAGTTCTACGAACTCTTCTCCCGGCTCTTCGAGGCGGAGGGCCGCCCGTTCCGTCCATGGCACGTTCCCCCGGCGGAACCTGCCGACAGTTCTACGAAGGTGATCCCATGCTCACCTGGCTGATCGTCCTGCCGGTCCTGGCCGCGGTATTCGGCGTCGTAGGGCTGCTGCGGCGGCGCCGGGCCGGACACGCCTTCCGCTGGCTGCTGGTCACGAACCTCGCCCTGTTGGGCAGCGCCGGTGTCGTTCTGGCCACCGCGCTCGTGCACCCTGCACAGGCGTCGGCCCAGGCCGCGGACTCCGGCGCAGTCAACGGGACGGCGCTGATCGCCGCGGCCGTCGCGGTGGCCGGGGCGTCGATCGGGGCCGCGATCGCGGTCGCCTACACAGGAGCGGCGGCTCTGGCCGCGCTGAGCGAGCGACCGGAAATCTTCGGCCGGGCAATGGTGATCGTCGGTCTTGCGGAGGGCATCGCCGTCTACGGACTGGTGGTCGCGATCCTGCTGATCGGAAAGGCATGACGATGGGCACCGTGGCCGCCATCGGCGCACGCACCAGCATCTGCGGTCTGGCCCTGGCCGGAGTGGACGTGCTGGTCGCGGAGGATCCGGACGCCGTCCGCCGCACCTGGCAGACGCTCCCGGGCACAGTCGGCCTAGTGATCCTCACGTCCGAGGCCGCCGAAGCGCTGGGGGCTGAGGCGATGGCGCCCGCCCCCTCACGGCCGCTGACCGTGGTGATGCCCCGATGACCACGTCCGTTGACGCGCTGGCTCCTGTGCGCACCGAGTTGCTGCGGGCGGCACGGGCCTCGGCCGACGCGGTACGGGAACGAGCGCGGGCCGACGCGGAGGAAACCCTGCGCGCAGCACACAGCACTGCTGACGAGGTGCTCGCGCGGGCCCAGTACCAGGGCGAGGCCGACGGCGCCGCCGGAGCGGCCCGGGAACGTGTGCGAGCGGTGCAGGACGCCTGGGCGACGGAACTCGCGGCTCGTTCCGAGGTCTACGGCGAACTCGGGGCCGCGATCCGCGAGGGCGTGCGCGGAGCACTGGCGGAGGGTGCCGTACCGCGGGCTCGACTCGCCGCTGCGGCGCGGGCGCTGCTCGGATCGCAGGCGCGGGTCACCGCTGCCGCAGGGGGTGGAGTGACGGCCGAGGTGGTGGGCCGGCGGGTCGATCTGTCGGCGGACGCTCTCGCCGAGCGTGCCCTGGAACGGCTGGGCGCGCAGGCCGAATTGCTGTGGAGGCCGCCGTGACCCCGCCCAGCGGCCCGGGGGAAGGCTCGCGGGCCGCGCACGCCGGTCCGGCACCGCTCCGGGGGAACGACACCTCCCGTCCGCGGATCCTCCGGGTCGCCGGCCCCTTGGTGGAGATCGTCTGCCCCGCTTCGGTCGCCATGCACGACCTGGTCGTGCTCGGTGCCGCCCGGCTGCCGGGCGAGGTGGTCGCCATTCACGGCGAGACGGCCACCGTCCAGGCGTACGAGTACACGGGTGGACTGGCCCCCGGGCATCCCGCGGAGCCCCAGGGCCACCCGCTGTCGGTGCGCCTGGCCCCGGATCTGCTCGGCGGCGTGTACGACGGCCTCCTGCGCCCCCTGGTCGGTGCCGGTGACCTTCTCATGGCAAGCGAGCCGACGGCACCACCGGAACTGCGCAATTGGGCGTTCGCACCGCACGTGGCCGACGGAGCGCGGGTCACCGCCGGGGACGTCCTCGGGGAGATCGGGGCGAGCGTGCCGCTGCGGCTGCTGGTGCCTCCGGGCCAATCGGGCGAGGTGACCCGGATCGCGGCGGCGGGCGAGCACTCCGCGGACGCCGTGCTCGCCGTGGTGGACGGTCACGAGGTGCGGATGGCGCAGTCCTGGCCGGTGCGAAGGGCGCGGCCGGTCGCGGAGCGGTTGCCGGCGGACCTCCCGCTGAACACCGGGCAGCGGGCCGTCGATCTGCTCTTCCCGGTGGCCCGCGGCAGCACGGTCGCGGTGCCGGGCGGTTTCGGCACCGGCAAGACCATGCTGTTGCAGCAGATCGCCAAGTGGTGCGATGCCGACGTGATCGTCTACGTCGGCTGCGGCGAGCGCGGCAACGAGATGGCGGACGTCATCGAAGAGCTGACCGAGCTGACCGATCCGCGTACCGGTGGGAGCCTGGCGGATCGGACCGTGACGATCGCGAACACCTCCAACATGCCGATGATGGCCCGCGAGGCGAGCGTGCACACGGGGGCGACGGTCGCGGAGTACTTCCGCGACATGGGCCTGGACGTCGTATTGATCGCCGACTCGACCTCCCGCTGGGCCGAGGCGCTGCGCGAGTTCGCCTCCCGCATGGGTGAACTCCCCGCCGAGGAGGGCTATCCGGCGGGTCTCGCCTCGCAGCTGGCCGCCTTCTACGAGCGGGCCGCCGCGGTGCGCACCCTCGGCGGCGCGACCGGCTCCGTCACGGTGATCGGCGCCGTGTCCCCGCCGGGCGGCGACCGCACGGAGCCGGTGACCGCGCACACCGAACGCTTCGTACGGTGCCTGTGGAGCCTGGACCGCGATCTCGCCTACGCACGGCACTATCCGGCCGTTTCCTGGGCGGAGTCCTTTTCGCGGGACGCCGCCGCGCTGGCCACCGCGCACGCCCGGGCCGGTGACCCCGAGTGGGCCGGGCGGCGGAGACGGGTGGCACTGCTGCTCGCCGAGGCAGACAGGCTGGCCGACCTCGTCGAGCTGGTCGGTATCACGGCCCTGCCGTCCCGGGAGCGGGTCAGCGTGCTCGCGGGACGGTTGCTGCGCGAGGCCCTGATCCAGCAGAACGCCCTGTCCCCGGCCGATGCCTACAGCGCCCCCGAGAAGACCGCGGCCCTCGTGGAGGCCGTGCTGACAGTGATCGACCGCTGTCTGGAACTGGTGGACAGCGGCGCCCAGGCGGACGCCGTCGAGGCGGTCGACTTCACCCCGCTGCTCCGAGCGCGCGAAGAGGCAAGCCCAGGGGAGACCGCTCCCGTGGCGGCGGCCCGGGACGCCGTGCTGGCCCGGCTCAAGGAGGCGGCATGAGCGGCCTCGCCGACGTCGAGTACACGGGCATACGGGAACTGCGTGGCCCGCTCGTGGTCGTCGAAGGCGTGAGCGACGTCGGCTGGGACGAGTTCGCCACGATCGTCCTCGGCTCCGGTGAACGACGGCACGGGCTGGTCCTGGAGGTGGACCGGGATCTTGCGGTGGTGCAGGTCCTGGAGGACACGGCGGGCATGAACCGGACCGGCACCCGCGTCGCGTTCTCGGGTACGCCGCTGCGGATCCCGGTCGGCAACGGATGGCTGGGGCGGGTGTGCAACGGGCGGGGCGAACCCGCAGACGGCGGGCCGCCGGTGCTGGGCGGGTCGTACGCGGCGGTGGGCGGCGCGCCGATCAACCCGGCTCGGCGGGAAACGCCGGACGAGCCGGTCCTGACCGGCGTCGGCGCCGTGGACGTCCTCACCACGCTGGTGCGGGGCCAGAAATTGCCGGTGTTCTCGGCGGCCGGGCTGCCGCATCTGGAGCTGGCGGTGCAGATCGCGGCTCAGGCGACGTGCGGCGGCGAGGCGTTCGCCGTCGTGTTCGCCGGCATGGGACTCACGCACGCCGACGCGGCGTTCGTCCGTGACGGGCTGGCCGCCCGCTCCGCCGCACGGGAACTGGCCCTCCTCGTCAACACGGCCGACGACCCGGTGATCGAACGGTTGCTCACCCCCCGTCTCGCGCTGACCGTCGCCGAACACCTGGCGTTCGCCGAGGGCCGTCACGTCCTGGTGGTGATGACGGACATGACGGCCTATGCCGAGGCGCTGCGCGAGGTGTCCGCCGCACGGGGCGAGATCCCGGCCCGCCGGGCGTACCCGGGCTACCTCTACAGCGACCTCGCGTCCCTTTACGAACGCTGCGGGAAGATCAAGGGCCGTCCGGGGTCGGTGACCGTGCTGCCGGTGCTCACCATGCCTGCGGGCGACATCACCCACCCCGTTCCGGACCTCACCGGGTACATCACGGAGGGCCAGATCGTGCTGTCCGCCGAGGTGCACGCGGCCGGCACATATCCGCCCGTCGACCCGCTGGCCTCGCTGTCGCGCCTCATGCGCAAGGGAGCCGGACCGGGCCGTACCCGCGCGGACCATCCGGCCGTCGCCGCACAGTTGATCGCCGCGCTGGCCCGGTCCCGGCAGGTGCGGGAACTCGCCGACCTGATCGGACGGTCGGCACTCAGCCCGACCGACCTGCGCCACCTCGACCTGGAGGACGCCTTCCGGAACCGGTTCCTCGCCCAGGGAACGGACGAGAACCGGTCGTTGGAACAGTCCCTGGACCGGGCCTGGGAAGTGCTGCTCACCCTGCCGCGCGGCCAGCTCGGCATGATCCCGGCCAACCTGCTCGACGCCCACGCCCCGCCGCAGGACAGGGAGCCGGCGTGAGCACGCACGGGCGTCGAGTACCACCGGGACGGGCCGGGCGGCTGCGGCTTCGGCGCAACCTCACCACCGCGCTGCGCGGAGCCGACCTGCTGGAACGCAAACTCCGGCTGTTGCTGGACCGGGAGCGCGCGCAACGGCGGGCGGCCGAGGACGCGGGCTCGGCATGGCGGGACGAACTGGCCGACGCCGATGCCTGGCTGGTGCGCGGGGTGCTGCTCGGTGGCGAACAGGCGCTGGCCCAGGCGGTGCCCGCGGACCGGGCCCGCGTCGGCGTCGAGTGGGCCGCGCTGATGGGCGTACCCCATCCCGCAGGCGTGACCTGGACAGCGCCCGTCCGCTCCCCGACGGAGCCCACACCGTCCAACACCGCGCTCGCGCACGCCGAGACGGCCTACCGTGCCGCGGTCCGCGCCGTCGCGGAGTACGCCGCTCACCAGGCGGCCGCCGAGTTGCTCGCCGCCGAAGCCGGACGGACCCGGCAGCGGGTTCGCGCCCTGCGCCGGCACTGGATCCCCCGGCTGCAGCGCGAACTGGCCTCCCTGGAGCTGGCGTTGGAGGAGACCGAACACGAGGAAGCGGTACGACGCCGCTGGGCCGCTTCCCACGGGGCCCGGTGAGAGCGGCGCGAGAAGCGCAGGACGATGGCGGGCCCCTGCCCGAGCCCGCCACCTTGCGGGCAACTGTCGTCAGTTGCCCTGCTGGATCTCGATGTGCTTGGCCTCCGCCTTCTCGGCGCCCAGGCCGACGCTGACAGTGAGCATGCCGTCGGTGTAGTCGGCCTTGACGTCGTCCTCGTCGGCGCCCGGCGGCAGCGTCACGCTGCGGCTCATCGTGCCGTACCGGATCTCGTTGTGGGTTTTCGTGACTTCCTTCTCGGTGCGTTCGGCCTGAACGGTCAGGACGCCGTCACTGATGAAGACGTCGAGGTCCCCGGGGGCCATGCCCGGAAGCTCCGCTCGCATCACGTAGCGGTCGTCCTCGATGAAGTCCTCGATGCGAATCGTGTACAGGTCACCCATCGTGGGCATCGCGAACCGGGCCGGAAGGTTCTCGAACCAGTCCGGCAACTCCGGGAACGCGAACTTCTGCCTGCGTGCCAGTGTGGCCATCGCCGTACCTCCTCGGCGGTTGTCCAGCCTGCCAACACCTCCAGTCCAGCACGTACAGGCCCGTACCGCTAAGTCCGAACAGCCCATGGCACGGTCCCTGAAGTCCCCCCATGATGGGCCGACAGGGACGAGACGAGGACCAATGGCCCCTGGAAACCCTGACCACGCCAGGTCTTGCATGAGATCAGCGGCACTGCTTCGCGCCACCGCAGGGAGGAGGCGAGCGATATGTCCGCTCCCGCACCGAAAAGAAGGAACGACCGGGCCGCGCCGAGGACCGCAGCCGAGACCGGCGCCTCGATGCGCGCCCGCGTGGGCGACGAGATCGTCGTGCGCGGCACCACGGCCGGGGTCGTCGCACGGGACGGCGAGATCGTGGGGCTCCACCATCCGGACGGCAGCCCGCCGTACGACGTCCGCTGGGCCGAGGACGGGCGGGTGACCCTGTACTTCCCAGGACCCGACGCCTACATCAGGCATCTGACGCCCGAGCCGCACCCGGCAAGCACGTCCGCGCACGCGTCGCCGGCTCCCGACGAGCCCCTGGCGGGAGGCCGCCATGTCGCGGCCCGGTGATCGCCGGCCTATCGTGGTGGGCGTCGATCCCGACCCCGGCCGACAGATGGCGCTGGCCTGGGCGGCGGACGAGGCCGCCCGCCGTCGGCTGCCGTTGCGTCCGCTCCACGTCGGAGGCGTGCCGACCAGGGGCTATCGGTTGCGCGAAATGCCGACCTGGGAGGAATGGGAAGAGGCGCTGCACAAGGCCGGAAGGCAGGTGCTCGATGAAGCCGTGGACTTCGTCAGTGCGCGGCACCCGCTGGTCGAGGTGAACGCTGTGCTCGCCGAGGGCGACGCCGTGCGCGCGCTGTGTGAGCAGAGCCGCGACGCAACGGCTGTCGTGCTGGGCTCGCGACATCTGAGCCGGGTCCAAGAAGTGTTCGGCTCCGCCTCGGTCGCCCTGCCGGTCATGGCCCACGCGCAGTGCCCCGTGGTCGTCGTACCCGAGCCGGAGCACATCACCCAGCAGCCCGCGTACTACGTCGTCGGCGTCGACGGCAGCGAACACTCGGCCGCCGCGGTCGACGTGGCATTCGAGGAGGCGGCCCTGCGTGGCGCCGAGCTGCGCGCCCTGTACGTCTGGGGGGCGGGCCCCCTGAGGATCTTCGACGAATACGCCCCGCAGCAGGAAGCACGCCGACTGCTCCACGAGACCGTGGCCGGCCGCCACGCCCGCTACCCGGAGGTGAACCTCCACCACGAACTGGTCGTCGGGCATCCCGTGCAGGTGCTCACCGACGCCTCCGCCCACGCGCTGGGCCTGGTGGTGGGGACCCGCGGCCACGGAGGCTTCACCGGCATGCTGCTGGGCTCGGTCAGCCAGGGAGTGCTGCACCACGCCCGCTGCCCCGTCATCGCCGTTCCGTCGAAGCCGACGTGAGGACGAGGCCTGCACGCCCTGGAGGGAAGGGACGCATGAAGGTCTCCGAGGTCATGACCGCCCCTGCGGTGTCCGTCACGCCTCACGTCTCCCTGCTTGAGGTGACCCGGCGGATGACCGAGTCCGCCGTCGGCTCCGTTCTCGTCGTCGAGGGCGGAACGCTGCGCGGCATCATCACCGACCGCGACCTCGCCGTACGCGGCCTGGGTGGTGGCCTGGGCCGGGAGGCGCCGGTGGATGCGGTGATGACGGCCGAGGTGGCCACGGTCGACGCGGACGACGACCTTCAGGTGGCCTACAGGATGTTCCGCCGCACCGGCGTACGCCGCCTGCCGGTCCTCGACGGCGGCAGGGTGGTGGGGGTATTGACGATCGACGACCTGTTCCTGGACGTGTTCCGGCGGCTGGCCGACCTGCTCGGACCGATCGCCTGGAGCGTGCTCCAGGAGCCACCGGGGCCGCCCTCGGCGGCGGGCGCCCGCCATGAGCCCTGAACCGGCCGAGCGGGGAGCGATCCCGCGTCGCGTGCCCGGGACGACGGCGCTGCACTCCGGTGGCCCGCCCGCGGGCACCCCGGCCTCGGCCGCCGGCCCATCCCGGGACCGGGGCGGCGCCCCCGGTCCGTCCATCCCGTCCATCCCGTCCATCCCGTCCATCCCGTCCATCCCGTCTCTGCCCGTCTCGGACGTCTTCACCGCTCTGGACGGTTCCCCGCGCGGGCTCACGGCGGCCGAGGCCGCCGCGCGGCTGGCCCGCTACGGCCCCAACGAGCTGCCCGGCGTGGGCCGTCGGCATGTGTGGAGGCAACTGCTCGCACAGTTCACCGACCTCTTCGCGGTGGTGCTGCTCGTCTCCTCGGCGATCACCTTCCTCGCCTACGCACTGGAGCGGCCCCGGGATCCGGCAACGCTTCAGCTGGCCCTGGCCATCCTCGGCGTGGTTCTCCTGAACGCGGGCATCGGTTTCGCGCAGGAGTACTCCGCCGAGCGCACGGCCGAGTCGTTGCAGGCGATGGTGCCGCACATCTGCCGGGTGCTGCGGGACGGGGAGCCACGGGAACGACCCGCTCGGGATCTGGTTCCCGGGGATGTCGTGCTTCTGGAGGCCGGAGACGCGGTTTCGGCCGACTGCCGGCTGGTCGAGGCGCACGACGTCGCTGTCAACAACGCGGCACTGACCGGCGAGAGCGATGCCGTCGCACGGGTCGCCGGGCCGGTGCCCGTGGGGCCGCCGCTGGAGGCGCGCAACTGCGTGTTCATGGGTACCGACGTGGTCGCGGGCACAGGCAAGGCGGTCGTGGCCGCCACCGGGACGGCCACCGAGTTCGGGAGGATCTTCCGCCTCACCGCCGCGGCACCGCGACAGAAGACCCCACTGCAGCGCCAGGTCGCGGCCATGGCCCGCCGCGTGGCCGGCGTCGCGCTGGCGACCGGGGCCGCCCTGTTCGCGGTGCGGGTGCCCAGCGGGCAGCCGTTCGTCGACACGTTCGTGTTCTCGCTCGGGGTCATGGTCGCCCTCGTTCCGGAGGGTCTGCCGGCGACGCTCTCGGTGTCGCTGGCGATCGGTGTGCGCCGTATGGCCCGTCGGCACGCGCTGGTCAAGCAGCTGCTGGCGGTGGAGGCGCTCGGCTCGACGAGCGTGGTGTGCACCGACAAGACGGGAACCCTCACGCAGGCCGAGATGACCGTCGTACGCGTGTGGGCGAACGGTGTGTCGCACGCTGTGGCGGGGGTGGGGTATGCGCCGGTCGGTGAGGTCGCCGGGGCACGGTCCGTGCGGGAGCTGCTGCGGACGGCGGCTCTGTGCAGCAACGCCCGGCTGGTGCCGCCCACCGGACATGACGGCTGGCGGGTGCTCGGCGACACCACTGAGGGCGCACTTCTGGTGGCCGCCATGAAGGCAGGCCTGGATCCGGCGGTGGAGGAGGCCCGGACACCGCGCGTGGCTGAGTATCCCTTCGACTCCGTCCGCAAGCTGATGAGCACCGTGCATCGCGACGAGGGCGGCAGGTACGACGCGTGTGTCAAGGGCGCGCCCCTGGAACTGCTCGCCCGTTGCGACGCCATCGACCGGGACGGCATACGGACGCCGCTCACGGAAGCCGCCCGCGCCGAGGTGGTCGCGGCCGCGGACGACATGGCCGGGCAGGGCCTGCGCGTGCTGGCGGTCGCCCGGCGGAGGGTGACGAGTCCTCGCCCCGCGCTCGGAGACGTCGAATCGGAGCTCACCCTGCTGGGGCTCGCCGGAATGTACGACCCGCCACGCCCGGAGGTGCGGGACGCGGTGGACGCGTGCCGACGGGCCGGGATCCGCATCGTCATGGTCACCGGCGACCATCCTCTGACCGCGGAGGCCGTCGCCCGCCGCGTCGGCATCGTCCGGGGACCGGCGCCGACCGTGGTGACGGGCGCGCAGGTGGACGCACTGGACGACGGCGGTCTGGACGCGCTACTGGCGGGCTCCACCGAACTGCTCCTGTGCCGGGTCAGTCCCGAGCACAAGATGCGCGTGGTCACCGCGCTGCAGCGGCGCGGTGAGGTCGTCGCCGTCACCGGGGACGGCGCCAACGACGCGCCCGCCCTGAAACACGCGGACATCGGCGTCGCCATGGGCGCCTCGGGCACGGACGTCGCCCGTGAGGCGGCTGTGATGGTGCTGCTCGACGACTCCTTCGCCTCCATCACCACCGCGGTGGGGCTGGGCCGTTCCGTCTACCGCAACATCCGCAAGTTCCTGATCTACCTGTTCAGCCACAACATCGCCGAACTGGTGCCGATCCTGGCGGCGACCTTCGCCGGCTTCCCGCTGGTGCCGATCACGGCCGTGCAGATTCTCGCCATCGACCTGGGTTCCGATGTACTGCCCGCGCTCGCGCTGGGCGCCGAGCCGATGGAAGCCGACGTCATGGACAGCCCGCCGCGACCGCGCCGGGAACGGCTCTTCTCGACCGCCGTCATGGGCCGGATCCTCTTCCTCGGCGGTATCCAGGCCCTCGGCGTGTGTGCCGTGTTCTTCTGGCACATCCACGCCTCCGGCATCCCGTACGCGGACTTCACCAGGGACGATCCCGTCTACCGGGAAGCGATCACCATGGTCCAGGCCGGCATCGTCGTCAGTCAGTTCTTCAACGCCCTCGCGGTACGCACCGACCGGCAGAGCGTGTTCCGGGCAGGTCTGCTGTCCAACCCCTGGCTGATCGGCGCCGGTTGCGTGGGTATCGCGCTGATGGCCGCCATCAGTTACGCGCCGCCGCTGCAGGCGATCTTCAATACCGCGCCGCTGGCACCCGCCGACTGGGCGGTTCTCGCCGGGCTCGGGGCACTGTTGCTGGCCGCCGAGGAAGCCCGTAAGTGGGTGCTCCGGCACCGAAGGACGTCCCCGAAGGGAGGGACACGATGAGAGTGGTCATCGTGGGCTGCGGCCGGGTCGGTTCCACCCTCGCAGCGCAGCTTGTGACCGAGGGCCATGACGTGCATGTCGTCGACCGGCTGCCCAAGGCGGGCAGGCTGCTGCCACCGAGCTTCCCCGGCACCTTCCACGTGGGCAACGGCTTCAGCCGCTCCGTGCTGGAAGCGGCCGGAATCGTCCACGCGGACGCGTGCGTCGCGGTCACCTCGGGAGACAACAGCAACATCGTCAGCGCCCGCACCGCCAAGGAGACGTACCGGGTTCCGGTCGTCCTCGCCCGCGTCCACGACCCGAGCCGCGCCGACATCTACCGTGACCTGGGCATCCCAACAATCTCCAGCGTCCGCTGGGCCGTCGGCCGTATTCACCAGATGCTGCTGCACCGGCACCTCACGCCGGAACTCTCCTTCGGGAACGGCGAGACCCTTCTGGTTCGCTCCCAGCTGCCGGCCTATCTCACCGGACGCCGGCCGACCGAGTTCGACGTCGACGGGGAGATCCGCGTCGTGGAGATCACCCGCGGCGGACGCTCGCTGCTGCCCGCCCATGGTGTCCTCGTCGAGCCCGGCGACCTGGTCACCTTCGCCGTCGCCGCGACCGCGCTCAGCCGTCTGCGCGGCTTCCTCGACAAGGAGCTGGGAACGTGAAGGTCCTGATCGCGGGCGCGGGCCGCCTCGGAACCCAGTTCGCCCAGGTTCTCTCCGCCGCACGCAACGACGTCACCCTCATCGAGCACGACGAGGGCCGCTTCGCGGAACTGGCAGGCATGCCATCGGTCAACCTCGTGGCCGGGGACGCCTGCGAGCCCGCGCTCCTGGCGCATGCGGGTGCGCTGACCTGCGACCTCGTCGTGGCCGCCACCGGGCGGGACGAGGACAACCTCGTCATCAGCCTGCTCGCCAAGCGCCAGTTCGGTGTGGGACGAGTGGCGGCGCGCGTCAACGATGCGGAGAACGCCTGGCTCTTCGGCCCGCAGTGGGGCGTGGACGTACCCGTGCCCGCCGCCACCCCGCTGATCTCACTCGTCGAGGAGGCCACCGGTGCCACCGACACGGTGGCACTGCTGCGGCTGAGCAAGGCGGGCGTCGAAGTCATCGAGACAGCGATCACCGAGGACTCCCGAGCCGCGGGGCGCCTGCTGGGTGAGATCACGCTGCCCGCCGGAACCGTGGTCGCCACCGTCGTCCGCGAGGGACGTCCCACGGTGCCGCGCCCCGATGAGCGACTCCTGCCGGGGGACGAAGTCCTGCTCGTCTCGCACGAGGCCACCGAGCAGGAGATCCATGCGGTCTTCCAGTGACCGGTCCGGGCCGTCCCGCGCCCCGGCCGAGGTCACGACGTCTCGCCGCGCACGATCACGACCGGGCAGGGGGCGTGGTGCGACACGTGCTGGCTGACGGAACCGAGCAGGGCGCGGGTGAACCCGCCTCTCCCCCGGCTGCCCACCACCAGGACCTCCGCTCCCTCCGCGGCCCGCAGCAGGACGTCGGCGGCGTTGCCGTGCACCAGGTGATTCTTGACCTGCCCGGCCGCGTCCGCGCCCAGCACTTCGCTGAGTTCTTGTTGCATCCGCTGCCGGGCATCGTCCACGTCCGCGTCCAGGTCGACGGCGGGTGCCGACCAGCCGTACAGGCCCGGCAGCTCCCATACGGAGACCGCGTGCACGGTGCCGCCCACGAGCCCCGCGTAGCGAACGGCCCAGCGCAGGGCCGCGTACGAGGACCCCGATCCGTCGACACCGACCACGACCCTCGTCTCGGTGGCATCGTTGTCCATCTGTCCCACCTCTCCCACGGCCCTCACGCCGCCCGACCGGTCGCCCTTCGTCTCCACGCTGTGCGAGGCCTCGCCAAACCGCGAGAGATGCGCCTCCGGGCGCATGACGGGGACTCGAGATGCCGAGCGGACCGGTCGCCTGCCACCCTGAAGGAGTGACACCGGCCCGGCGTGGTCCCGGTGGGGCGGTGCCTACCCAGGCGTCGCCGCGGACCCCCGGCGACGGGAGGGCTGTCATGACCACTTCAGGCAAGAGGCCCGGCGGTGACGCAACGGCCGCATCGCCGGCCAGGGTCCTCCTGGACGCCGACGGGGTGATCACCGAGTGGACCGGGGAAGCCGAGACGTTGCTCGGTCACCGGCGCGAGGAGATGGTGGGCCGACCGCTGACGTCGCTCTTCGTCCGGCCGGACAAGGACGGCGAGGGAGACGTTCCGCCGACGCCGCCGGTCAGCGGCGGCTGCCGGGTGCGCCTGCGGGACCAGTCCGGTCTGCCGGTCGACATCGAGTGGTGGATGTCGCCGCACATCGGGCCCGAGGGCCCGGTGACCTGGGCGGTGTTCCTCGCCGCCACGCGCGGTACGGATCCCGGCGACTTCGACCGGGCGGTGATGGACGCACTGGTGACCGAGTCACCGATCGGACTGCACGTCCTCGACACCGAACTGCGTCTGGTGCGGTTCAACACCGCCTCGCCCGGAATGCGCGACGTACGCGCCGAGGACGTCATCGGAAGACCGGCACGCGAGGTCGCGCCCACCGTAGTGACCGACACCGTCGAGCATTTGCTGCGGCACGTCCTGAGCACGGGAGAGCCGGTCATCGACTTCGTCCAGCCGGGGTATCCGCCCGCCGATCCACACAGAGAACACCTGTTCTCCCTGTCGGCGTTCCGGCTGAGCAATCGCGCCGGAGAACCCATGGGTGTGGCGAGCCTGGCCATAGACGTCACCGAACGCTACCGGTACCGAGCGCGGCTCGAACTCCTCAACGACGCCAGCATGCGCATCGGCACGACCCTGGACCTCGCCCGTACCGCGGAGGAGCTGGCCGAGACCGTGGTGGGCCGCGTGGCCGACGCCGTCAGCGTGGACGTGCTCGACTCCGTCTACCGGGGCGAGGCACCCGAGCCCGGACCGGTGCCCTACGAGGTCACGTTCCGGCGCACCGCATTCCGCGCGATCGAGGCCTCCGGCCTTCAGCCCGCTTACGCCACCGGCGAGAAGGCCTCCTACGGCTTCCCGACACCGCTCACCCAATGCCTGGCCGATATGCGGCCCCGCCTGATCCGGAAGGTCAGGGACGACGACACATGGCTGGCGCACGATCCGCTCCGGGCGGACCGCATGCGCGCCGCGCAAGTGCACTCGATGATGGTCGTGCCGCTGGTCGCCCGCGGCGTGGTGCTCGGGGTCGCCAGCTTCTACCGCTCCGTGACGTCCGAGCCCTTCGACGAGGACGACCTGACCATCGTCGCCGAACTCGCCGCGCACACTGCCCTGGGCCTGGACAACGCCCGCCGCTACACACGCGAGCACACTGCCGCCCTCGTCTTGCAGAACAGTCTGCTGCCGGGCCGGCTGCCCGACCAGAATGCCGTCGAGGCGGCTTTCAGCTATCTGCCGGGTCACGCCGGAGGGCCGTGGTACGACGTCCCCTGGTACGACGTCATCCCGCTGTCCGGCGCACGCATCGCACTGGTGGTGGGGGACGTGTCGGGGCACGGCATGCGTGCCGTGGCGACCATGGGCCGGCTGCGCGCCGCAACTCACACCCTGGCCGCCCTGGACCTGTCCCCCGACGAGGTGCTGGCGCACCTGGACGACCTGATGGTCCGGCTCGCCGAGGAGGGCCGTTTGGCCGCCGCCAACGACCCGCTGGACGTTCAGCCCACCACCGCCACCTGTGCCTACGCGGTCTACGACCCCGTGAGCCGGCATCTCGTCGTGGCCCGAGCCGGGCATCCCGCCCCGCTCCTTGCCCACCCCGACGGGCACGTGGCGTCGGCCGACGCGCCCGCCGGACCGCCGCTGGGCGGCGACGGGCTGCCTTTCGAGACCTGGGAGACAGGCCTGTCGGAGGGGACTCTGATCGCCCTCTACACCGAAGGACTCGTGCGCCGGTCGCCGGACGAGGACGCAGGTGTCGCACGGCTGCGGCGCATCCTGGCCCAGCAGCATGCGTGTATGCGGGAGGCGTGCGACGCGGTGATCTACTCGCAGCTGTCCGGCCGAGCCGCGGAGGACGTCGTGCTCCTGCTCGCCCGGACCTGCGTCCTGCGGGACGACCAGGTCGCCTCGTGGACCTTCCCCAGCGACCCCGCGATCGTTGCCACCGCCCGCACCCTGGCCGACCGTCAGCTCACCAGCTGGGGGCTGTCCGAGCTCGCGTTCACCACGGAGCTGATAGTCAGCGAGCTGGTCACCAACGCCATCCGGTACGCCCCGGGCACCATCCAGGTACGGCTCATCCGGGACCGCACACTGATCTGCGAGGTCACCGACGGCAGCAGCGCCGCCCCCCATCTGCGCCACCCGCGGACCACCGACGAGGGCGGCCGCGGACTCCTGCTCGTCGCCCAGCTCACCGACCGATGGGGCACTCGCCACACCGGCCGCGGCAAGACCATCTGGGCCGAACAGCACCTGCCCGCGCCTTCGGACGACGCCGTGGCTGTCGCCCCGGACATCTGATCAACGCAGGGATCCTCACGGCAGGGGTGCACCGCCGGATGCCGGCCGTTGGTGCTTGCCTTCGCTGGCCCGTCGTACGGAGGCACCCACGCGCTCGATCAATTCGGGGAGGGCCGACCTCACCGGGTCGCTCAACCCCGTGCCGAGTTCGACGTCGGCCACCTCCACGGCGTGCACGACGACCTTCGGCGGGAGCAGGTCGAGGGCTTCCGCCAGGGCGAGACACTCCCCCAGCCCCAAGGCGTGCGTACTTGCCGTGCCACTCGCGCGCCCGGCCGCCTCCGCGGCCGTCAGGGTGTGCAGTTCCCCCGGCCTGGCCGGATGCAGACGAAGGGCTTCCACCACGACCGCGGTGTCGGCGCCGCGCCACAGTTCGAGCATCCGCCCGGGTTCGCCGTCACTGACCGCCAGCACGATGTCGTCGGGAACACGGCCGCGCAGGGCCTCCACCACCGCCGGACCCGCCCCGTCGTCGCCGCGGAGGGGGTTGCCCACGCCGATCACCACGACCCGTCCGGTCATGCGCGTTCCACGGTCAGGTCGAGGAAGTGGGCGGCGCAGGAGATGCAGGGATCGTGGTTGCGGATGGCCCGCTCGCACAGCCGGGTGAGTTCCTCGTCGTCGACTGCGGGTCCGAGCCGGTCCAAGCACGCCTGGACGGCCCGGCGGATGTCTGCCTCGATGGCCGTCTGGTTCTGGGCCGTGGGCGGAATGATGCGGGCCGCGGTGAGCGTGCCGTCCTCGGCGAGGGCGTAGCGGTGGTACAGCAGTCCGCGGGGCGCCTCGGTCGCTCCGGCGCCCACTGCCTTCCGGGGGCGGACGTCGAGGGCCGGCCGCGGCGGTTGTTCATACTCCTGGATGATCCTCAGGGCTTCCTCGACGGCCTGCACCACCTCCACGGCGCGTACGACGATGCTTCGGAAGGGGTTGTCACAGACGTCGCCGGCCACGGGATCGCCCAGCCCGGCCTCCCGGGCTGCCTCGGCCGCCACCGGGTGGAGCCACCGGCCGTTGATCGCGTAGCGGGCCAGTGGGCCGGTCAGGTAGCGGCGGCCGTCGAGCGCGGCGGTCAGAGCGGTGCTGTGCGCCACCTGCTCTTCGTGTACGTGCTGTTCGAGGTCGGGCACGGGAAACTCGCGCGGCGTCGGCGTTCGGTCATGGGGGGCGATGGCCGTCGGTGTGCCGGAGTCGATGGCGTAGCGGCCCGGGTCGCACAGCGCGAGCAGGTCATGGTCGCTCGCCGCGTCCGGGAAGTCGAACGCCGCCACCCAGCGGACCGTCTCCAGTGCGTCGTCGCGGGCCTGCCGCAGCCGTTCGGCAAGCGGGCGGAGTTCATCGGGCGCCGGTGTGCGGTAGAAGCCGCCGACGCGGACGTTGACCGGGTGGATGGGGCGTCCACCCAGTTGTTCGAGGATCGCGTTGCCGGTCTGTTTGATCCGCAGGCCGCGCTCGACGGCCGCCCGCTGGTCGCGGGCGAGTTCGACGGCATCGGCCCGGCCCAGGAAGTCCGGGGCGTGCAGGAGGTGGATGTGCAGGGCGTGGCTCTCGATCCATTCGCCGCAGTACAGGAGGCGGCGCAGCTCGGCGAGAGGTCCGTCCACGGTGACGCCGCAGGCGTTCTCGATCGCCTGGCAGGCGCTCATCTGGTAGGCGACCGGGCAGATGCCGCAGATACGGGCGGTGATGTCGGGCGGCTCGGTGTGGGCGCGGCCGATCAGGAAGGCTTCGAAGAAGCGGGGCGGTTCGTAGATGCGCAGCCGCGCCTCGGTGACCGTCTCCTCCTGGACGCGCAGGTGCAGGGCGGCTTCGCCTTCCACCCGGGCCAGTGCGTCCAGCCGCAGGACGCGGGTTTCGCGATGGCTCATGCGGGCCTTTCCGGGTCGGTTTCCGTTCCTGCCCGAGGGGTGTCCTGCTCCTCGGCCGCGAGATCGGCTACGGGGGCATACTCCGGCGACGCGGCGTTGAAGGTGCGGAAGACACGCACGATGTCCGCCTCGCTCATGCCGTCGCGGTGCAGCTGCGCGATCATGGACCGCAGGTTGGGGCGGGCGGTCGGTCCGAAGCAGCCGTAGCAGCCGCGTCCGTAGGCGGGGCAGATGGCACCGCACCCGGCGTGGGTGACGGGGCCCAGGCAAGGGGTGCCGTGGGCCACCGTGATGCAGGTGGTACCACGCCTCTTGCACTCGAAGCAGACGCTGTGGCCGGGGATCTGGGGTTTGCGTCCGGCCAGGTGGGCGGTGATGACTTCGAGGAGCTGGCGGCGGTCGATGGGACAGCCCCGGAGTTCGAAGTCGACCGGTACGTGTGCCGAGATCGGGGTCGAGGTCTCCAGGGTGGCGATGTAGTCCGGGCGGGCGTAGACCGCGGCGCGGAACTCGTCTACGTCCCCGAAGTTGCGCAGCGCCTGGATGCCGCCCGCGGTGGCGCAGGCGCCGATGGTCACCAGGCGCCGGGAGATGCGCCGGATGTGCTGGATTCGCTCGGCGTCCTGGGCCGTGGTGATCGAGCCCTCGACCAGGGAGAGGTCGTACGGTCCGCGGCCGGCCAGCTCCGCGCGCTCCCCGCCGGGGCCCTCGGCACCGGACATCTCCAGGAAGTGCTCGACGCGCACTTGCTCGGTGAGGCCGAGCAGTTCGTCCTCGCAGTCGAGCAGGGTCAGCTGGCAGCCGTCGCAGGAGGCGAACTTCCATACGGCGAGCGTGGGCAGGGGGCGGGTGTTCGCCGCTCCTCGGTCGGTGGGCCGTTTCAAGCCGTCCGCCGTTCCTCGGTCGGTCTCCATCTCACAGCTCCCGTACGGCCAGCAGGCGTTCCACGCGGTCGTAGGCGACGACCGGTCCGTCACGGCACAGCAGCAGGGGGCCGAACTGGCAGTGGCCGCAGTGGCCGGTGGCGCAGCGCATGTTGCGTTCCAGCGACACCTGGACGCGGTGCGCGGCGAGGCCTCGGCCCATCAGTGTGCGGGCGGTGTGGCGCATCATCACCTCGGGCCCGCACACCAGCGCGTGGGTCCGGTCCGGCCGGAGCGCGAAGGCGTCGAGCAGGGTGGTGACGACCCCCACCGAGCCGTGCCAGCCCGGGCCGGGGCGGTCGACGGTCACCCCCACCTCGGCTCTGTCGCGCCAGCGCTCGATGTCCTCTTGGTAGATCAGGTCGCCAGGGGTACGGGTGCCCACCAGGATCCCCGGCCGACCGTAGAGGTCGGGCCGGTCAAGGACCGCGTGCACCACCGGCCGCAGTGGCGCCAGCCCGATACCGCCGGCGATCACCAGCACGTCCTGGCCGGCTGCCGCGTCCAGGTCCCAGCCGGTGCCGAACGGCCCGCGCAGCCCAACGGTCTCGCCCGGCCGCAGGTCGTACAGGGCGGCGGAGACCGCACCCACCGCGCGCACGGTGTGCACGAGGCCGCCGTGCGGGCCGCGCAGAGCACTGACCGAGATCGGGACCTCACCGATTCCGAAGGCGTAGAGCATCGCGAACTGGCCCGGCGAGAAGGGCGGGAGTTCCCTGCCGGCAGGAACCAGTTCCAGCGAACGGGTGTCGGCGGTCTCCGCGCGGGTCTCGGCGACCCGGTACGGCAGCGGCGGCGTCACGGTGCTCATGGCGGGCCACCGGCGTGGGGTGCGTAGAGGTCCAGCAGCCTGATGCGCGTGGCCTGCAGGCGCTCGGCGACCACCCCGGTGAAGCGGCGCATGAGGGCATATCCGAGTTCCGGGTCGGCCGCGCAGAGGGCGAGGACGTCGGTGGCGGGAAACTCCGTGGCCTGAACCGCGGTCACCGCCCTGGCACCGAGGTGCCAGCGGTGCGGCGGACAGATCCACGACCAGCCCAGCAGCTGGCCCGCGCCCAGCGTTTCCATGACCGCCTCCGGCTGTCCGCCGGGAACGCAGATGTCGAGGGCGACCTCGCCCCGGCGCAGCAGCCAGAAGCGGTCGGCCTCCCCGCCCTCGTCGAACAGGCGCGCGCCGGCCGGGAACGACACGTCGAAGCCGACGGCCCGCAACCGCTCGCGCTGTACGAGCGGGAGGAAGTCCAAGGGCGACGGTGGCTCGGTCACGCCGCCTCCCCCGATGCTCCGGACCGCGTCCAGTCGTGCAGGGCGGCGGCCTCCTCGGTGATGTCGATGCCCACGGGGCACCACACGATGCAGCGGCCGCAGCCGACACAGCCGGACGAGCCGAACTGGTCGTACCAGGTGCCGAGTTTGTGGGTCATCCACTGCCGGTAGCGACTGCGCGGGGATGTACGAACGGGGCCACCGTGCAGCTGGGAGAAGTCCAGGTCGAAGCAGGAGTCCCACAGGCGCCACCGCTCCGCGTGGTCACCGGTGAGGTCGGTGACGTCCTCGGTCGTGGTGCAGAAGCAGGTGGGACACACCATGGTGCAATTGCCGCACGTCAGACAGCGCCCGGCAACGTCGTCCCAGCGGGGGGCGTCGAGCGTGCCGGCCATCAGCTCGCGCAGGTCGGCCTCGGGCATGGTCCTTCCCATCCGGTCCGCGGCGGCGGCGACACCGGCGCGAGCCGTCGCACAGGTGGCGGGGTCGGCCGGCCGGACGGGCAGTTCGGCCAGGATCTCATCGCCTTCCTGGCTGCCGGCGCGGATCCAGAAGCGGTGACCGTCGTCATCGACCACCTCGGTGATCACCAGGTCACAGCCGGGAGGGGCGGCGGGTCCCGTGCCCATCGAGACACAGAAGCAGGTGTCGCCGGGCTCCGTGCACTCGACCGCGATGAGCAGCGCTCCGGTGCGTCGCCCTTCGTACACGGGGTCGCGGTGGGCGCCACCGGTGAGCACCCGGTCCTGGATGGCGATGGCCCGTGCGTCGCAGGGACGCACCCCGAGGAAGGCGTACCGCGGAGGTGAGGTCTCCTCGGCAGTGAACACCGTCTCCTCGCCCACCCGGTCGGCGCGCCACTGCCGCACTTTCGCCGGGTGCAGGAACTGCTTCCACGACTGGGGGCCCGCCGCGTTCGCGAAGGCGGCGCCGTCGGCCCGCTCCCGCAGCCGGTACCGCCCGGCTTCGAGTTCCACGCCCCAGCCGTACGGCAGTTCGTCGGCCGACTCCAGCTCCGCGAGCACGATGGCACCGTCGCGCACGGTGGGGCCGACCACGGTGAAACCGCGCCCGGCCAACGCCTCGACCAGCGCGACCATGCCGTCCTTGTCCATCACCGACCCGCCGGACGCGGGTGGCGAGGCGTCGTTCGGGTCGGGGCGTGCGTTCATGGCCGTTCTCCTTCAGCACCGCGCCGGGCAGGTCGGGCATCGCCGCTGCCTCACGCAGTCCACGAACGCAGGATTTCCCGTCCGGCACCACACGGGTAGGGCCATGCGGGCCAAAGGTCCAGGGTCGTTTCATCTCCGGCCACCCGGAAGGGCCGATGCCCCGCCTCGGCCGTACGGAGCCGCATAGGGCTTGCCGGCCACACGCGGGGGCCGTTCGGCCCAGTGCGAGCGGGGCGACCCCGGGCAGATGGTCGAAGAGGGGCCGCAGGAAGGTGGCTGCCATGCGATGGGAGACGATCCGGAAGGCCTCACCGCCGCGCGTCGAGCCGAATCTGGGCGACTACGAGAAGGTACGTGCCGGCTTCAGCTGGCCGGAGGCGCGCACCGCCCTGCAGGGACTGCCCGGTGGACGGGGACTGAACATCGCACACGAGGCCGTGGACCGGCACGCGGCTTCGGACCACGCCACGGCCGTCGCACTGCGCTGTGTCGGGCGGGACGACTCCGTGACCTGTGTGACGTACGGGGAGCTGGCCCGTTCCACGGCACGGTTCGCCAACGTGCTCCGCACCCTCGGCATCGGCCACGGCGACCGGGTGGTGACGCTGCTGGGCCGTTGTCCCGAGCTGTACACCGTGGTCCTCGGCACGCTCAAGAACACCAGCGTCCTGTGTCCCCTGTTCTCCGCCTTCGGACCGGACCCCATCGCTCAGCGACTGACGCTGAGCGACGCGCAGGTACTGGTCACCACGGCGGAGCTGTACCGCAGGAAGATCGCCGGGCAACGCGAGAGACTTGCCGCCCTGCGCCATGTGCTGATCGTCGGCGAGGGCGCGGACGAACTGCCCGGTACCGTTTCGCTCGCCGCGCTGATGAGCGAGGCGTCCGACACCTTCACCATTCCGCCGACCTCGCCCCACGACATGGCCCTGCTGCACTTCACGAGCGGTACCACGGGCACCCCCAAGGGCGCCGTGCACGTGCACGAGGCGGCCGTTGCCCACTACGTGACCGCGCTGTACGCCCTGGATCTCCACGAGGACGACGTGTTCTGGTGTACGGCCGATCCGGGCTGGGTCACGGGGATGTCCTACGGGATCGTCGCACCGCTCATGCACGGGGTCACGGTCGTGGTGGACGAGGGTGACTACGACGCCCGCCGCTGGTACCGGATCCTCGCCGACCAGCGGGTCAGTGTCTGGTACACGGCGCCGACGGCACTGCGGATGCTGATGCGGACGACGCCGCGCTCGGGGCCGTACGATCTGCCCCGCTCGTTCGACCTCGGCGCACTGCGGTTCATCGCCTCCGTCGGTGAGCCGCTCAATCCGGAGGCCGTGGTCTGGGGGCAGGACGTCCTCGGGCTGCCGGTGCACGACAACTGGTGGCAGACCGAGACCGGCGCCATCATGATCGCGAACTTTGCCGCCTGCGAGATCCGCCCCGGGTCGATGGGGCGTCCGCTCCCGGGCGTGGAGGCAGCGGTGTTGCGGCGCGGCGAGGACGGCCGGGCGGAGCGGACCGAAGGCGGCGTCACGGTGCTGGAGGAGCCCGGTGTGGAGGGCGAGCTGGCGCTCCGGATCGGCTGGCCGTCCATGTTCCGCGGCTATCTGCACGACGAACCGCGCACCGCGGACGCCTTCGCGGGCAGCTGGTACCTCACCGGCGACCTGGTACGACGCGACGCGGACGGCTGGTACTGGTTCGTCGGGCGCGCCGACGACGTGATCAAGTCGGCGGGGCACCTCATCGGGCCGTTCGAGGTCGAGAGCGCCCTGATGGAGCACCCGGCGGTCGCCGAGGCCGGGGTGATCGGCCGGCCCGATCCCGTCGCCGGGAACATCGTCAAGGCGTTCGTCACCCTGCGGCCGGGCTTCGACGCAACCATTCGGACGCGGCAGGAGCTGCTGGGCTTCGCCAGGCGCCGGCTCGGCCCGGCCGTGGCACCACGAGAGATCGCCTTCGACGAGCACCTGCCCCACACTCGTAGTGGAAAGGTCATGCGCCGCCTGTTGCGAGCGCGCGAGCTGGGCCTGCCCGAGGGCGACACCTCCACCCTGGAGAGGGATGTCACCTCCCGGGACACCACGGAGGCCTCCGCATGAGCACCACCCGCACCCCACGCAAACCCCGGCCCTCGGCCCGGTCGGACCCGCAGGCCGCGCACCGCCTGGCCCTGCTGGAGTCGATGCTGCGCGTCCGTCGGTTCGAGGAACGCTGCGTGGAGCTGTACAGCGCGGCCCGCATCCGCGGTTTCATGCACCTCTACATCGGTGAGGAGGCCGTGGCCGTCGGTGTCAACGAGGCCCTCACGGACGACGATGCGGTCGTGTCGACGTACCGCGAACACGGCCATGCGCTCGCCCGCGGGGTGCCGGCCGACGCGATCATGGCGGAGATGTTCGGCAAGGCCACCGGGTGCAGCCGTGGCCGTGGCGGCTCCATGCACCTCTTCGACGCCGGCCGGCGCTTCTACGGCGGCAACGCGATCGTCGGCGGCGGGCTGCCACTCGCGGCCGGCCTTGCCCTCGCCGACCGCATGACCGGCCGCAACCGGGTCACCTGCTGCTTCTTCGGCGACGGTGCCTTCGCGGAGGGCGAGTTCCACGAGACGGCCAATCTGGCCGCTCTCTGGGGACTGCCCCTGTTGCTGATCTGCGAGAACAACCTGTACGCGATGGGCACGGCCCTGGCCCGTCACCAGGCCCAGACCGACCTCGCGCTGCGTGCCGCCGCGTACGGCATGGTCTCCTGGGCCGTCGACGGCATGGACGTCTTCGCCGTGGAGGACGCTGCCCGGCGGGCGGCCGAAGGTATGCGTGCCGGTGGCGGACCGCACTTCCTGGAGATGCGCACCTACCGCTTTCGCGCCCACTCGATGTACGACTCCGACCGATACCGCGACAAGGCCGAGATCGAACGCTGGAAGGAGCGCGACCCGGTCGAAGGGCTCGCACGGCGGCTGCGGGAAGCCAAGGAGCTGACCGACAAAGCCCGCACCGCCCTGGAGGACCGTCTGGCCGCCGAGATCGACGGCGCCGTGGAGGCCGCCGAGCGGGCTCCCGAAGAGCCCGTCGAGGATCTGCTGAAGTACGTCACCAGCCCGGTGGAGGCGATCCGGCCATGACCGCGACCCACACCCCCACCGCCGGGCCCGCCGCGCCCTCCGGCGAGAAGACGACCTACCGGGAGGCAATGCGGGAGGCCCTGCGCGAGGCCCTGCGGACCGACGAGCGGGTGTTCCTGATGGGTGAGGACGTGGGCCGATACGGCGGCTGCTTCGGCGTCAGCCTCGGCCTGCTGGAGGAGTTCGGGCCCGAACGGATCCGCGACGCCCCCTTGTCGGAGTCCGCCTTCGTCGGCGCCGGCATCGGCGCGGCTCTGGCGGGCATGCGGCCCATCGTCGAGATCATGACGGTCAACTTCAGCCTGCTGGCCCTGGACCAGATTCTCAACAACGCGGCGACCTTGCTGCACATGTCGGGCGGGCAACTGCCGGTCCCGATCGTCATCCGGATGACCACGGGCGCCGGACGGCAGCTCGCCGCGCAGCACTCGCACAGTCTTGAGGGCTGGTACGCGCACATCCCGGGCCTGCGCGTGCTTGCCCCGGCGACCATCACCGACGCCCGCCACATGCTCGCCCCGGCGCTGGCCGACCCCGACCCCGTGCTGATCTTCGAGCACGGCAGCCTGTACAACGCCTCGGGCGAGTTGTCCGCCCACTCGGGCCCGGTCGACATCGACCGTGCCGCCATTCGCCGACCCGGTACGGACGTCTCGGTGATCACCTACGGCGGCTCGCTGCCCAAGGCGCTGGCCGCCGCCGAGGACCTGGCGAGCCTCGGCATCAGCGCGGAGGTCGTGGATCTGCGCACCCTGCGCCCCCTGGACGACGCCACCATCGGCGACTCGGTCGCGCGCACGCACCGCGCCGTCGTCGTCGACGAAGGGTGGCGCAGCGGCAGTCTCGCCGCGGAGATCTCCGCGCGCCTCACCGAACAGCACTTCTACGACCTCGATGCCCCCATCGAACGGGTGTGCAGCGTCGAAGTCCCCATGCCCTACGCGCGCAGGCTGGAGGAGGCCGCGCTGCCGCAGCCCGCCGGAATCGTCACGGCCGCGCGCCGGGCGGTCGGCGAACCCTTAGCGACCAGTGCGGACGAGGGGGCGGACGCCGGGAGGTCGAGCTGAGATGGCCGAGTTCACCATGCCCTCGCTCGGCGCGGACATGGACGAGGGCCTGCTGCAGGAATGGCTCGTGGGTCCCGGGGACCGGGTGCACAAGGGCGACGTCGTCGCCGTCGTGGAAACCGACAAGGCGGCCATCGAGGTGGAGTGCTTCGAGTCCGGCACCGTGGGACGGCTGCTCGTCCAGGCGGGGACTCGGGTGCCGGTGGGGACACCACTCGCGGTGATCGAGGGGGCAACGCCTCGTGAGCCGAGGTCCGCCCAGAAGCCCGTAGCCACGGAATCCAGGGACAAGCACACAAGGCACGCCGTGCGCACCTCGGGCTCCCCCACACCACTCCCGCAGAAGCCGGCTGCAGAGGCCACCTCAGCGATCGGTGCCGGACCGCTGGTACGGCACCTCGCGCTGGAACGGGGCGTCGATCTGACCGCCGTGCACGGCACCGGACCCGGCGGACGGATCACCCGTGCCGACGTGGAGCGCGCTGCGCCCGCCTCTGGGCCGAGGGTGCGGGCCACCCCGTACGCCCGGCGGCTCGCCCGGGACCTCGGCATCGACCTGGCGACGGTCCGGGGCACCGGGGACGGCGGAGCCGTGCGCGCGGCGGATGTGCACACGGCCACGCGTGCACGTGTCGAACGGCCGGAACCGGAGCGGGCCGGTGCGCGCGGGCGGGAAGGCGAGCAGCAAGGCCGCGTCGCCGTGCCGACCGACAGCGCCGGGGAACACCGTACGGACGCCATGCGCCGTGCCATCGCCGACCTCATGAGCCGCTCCAAGCGAGAGGTCCCGCACTACTACCTGTCCACCACGATCGACTTCTCGGCGGCCGGGGAGTGGCTGCGGCGGTTCAACCGGGGCCGTCCGCTCAGCGAGCGCCTCGTGCCCGCGGCCCTGTTGTTGAAGGCCGCCGCTACGGCGGCACGTGAGGTGCCGAGCCTCAACGGGTACTGGCAGAACGACCAGTTCGTCCCCGGCTCCGCTGTCAACCTGGGTGTCGCGGTGTCGCTCCGGCAGGGCGGACTGCTCGCGCCGGTCATCCGCGACGCCGACACACTGTCACCCGACGTCCTCATGGCCACCCTCAAGGACCTGGTCCAGCGCGCCCGCCGGGGCCGGCTGCGGGGCAGTGAAATGTCCGGCGCCACCCTGACCGTCACGAATCTCGGCGATCAGGGCGTGGAGACCGTGTTCGGTGTCATCCATCCGCCGCAGGTCGCCCTGGTCGGCTTCGGCGCGGTCGTCGAGCGGCCCTGGGCCGTGGGCGGCATGCTCGGTGTCCGTCCGGTGGTGACCGCGACCCTGGCCGCCGACCACCGGGCCACGGACGGTGCCGTGGGGGCGCGCTACCTGACGGCGGTCGGCCGACTGCTGCAGAAACCGGAGGAGTTGTGAGTCGGATGAAACCCCTGGACGAGGCGGAAGCCATGTCGGTGGTCAAGGAGTCCATCACCCTGATCGTCCCCGACGCGGACTTCACACGGGTGGAACCGGACGACAAGTTCCGTGATGTGCTCGAACTCGATTCCCTCGACTTCCTCAGCCTGGTGGAACTGCTCTCCGAACGCACCGGAATCCGTATCGACGAGGAGGACTACCCCGAACTGACCACGCTGTCCGACACGGTACGGTTCCTGGTAGGCAGGTCGAAGGATCGGACCGGCCCCACGCCGTGAGTTCACGGCCACATGTGCGCCTCAGTCCGGCTCCATGTAGGGGCGGCGGAAGACCGGGGCCTGGCTGATACCCCATGGGCGTACGGTTGCCAGCGCGCGGGCGACCGCGGACTCCAATGGCCCGCTGGTATCGACTGCCACGGCCTCGGGCCACGGCGGTTCCCTGGCCGCCATGGCCGCGGCGATGTCGGGGCCGGCATCGGAGGGGCCGGCGGCGCGCGTGTTCAGGCGGGCCACCGACACCTCATCCGGCACATGGCAGTGCAGGGCCACCAGGTCGGCGCTGGTGCGTTCGGCCACGCGCAGCGCCGCCTCACGCTGTCCTGTATCCGACCAGGTGGCGTCCAGGACGACGGACTCGCCGGAGGACATCAGCGCGGCTGCGCGATCGAGCAGGGTGGCATAGGTCCTGGCCGTCCACTCGGGTGTGTACAGGCCCTCGCCGTAGCCGGCCGCCGCGGACTGGTCCTCGGGGATACCGGCAAGCTCCTTGCGAAGGCGGTCGCTGCTGAGCAGGGTGACCCCCAGCCGGTCGGCCAACGCTCCGGAAAGGGTGGACTTTCCGCTGCCGGGCAGCCCGCCGACGAGGATGAGCGAGACGGCAGACGCGCGCAGGTGGCGCTGAGCCACCGAGGCCAGCCGCCGCGACGCCGCCTCGGTGCCGGGCGCGCCCTGCCGGGCCTGGATCAGGGAGACCTTGGCACGGACGAAGGCGCGGTAGGCGACGTAGTGGTGCCACAGGGATGGGGGCGCGGGATCGCCGGAGTACTCGCCGTACTGGGCGAGGAAGTACGCCGCGGCCTCCGGGGCGCCGAGCTGTTCCAGATCCATGGCGAGGAAGGCGGCGTCGTCCAGGCCGTCGACGTAGCGGAGACGGTCGTCGAACTCCAGACAGTCCAGGACGCGAGGGCCGTCGTCGAGGCAGAAGATGTCTTCGGCGAGGAGGTCGCCGTGGCCGTCGACCACCCGCCCCTGCTCGATGCGGGAGTCGAACAGCGGTTTGCGGCCGTCGAGATAGCGCCGGACCAGTCGCTCGGTCTCCCCCACGACGTCGGTCCCGAAGCCGTCGACGGCCAGCGTGCGGACCTGTGCGAAGCTCGCCTCCCAGCGCGACAACAGCGCGTCTCGCGTGCCTTGTTCGTCCACGTCGCGGCCGCGGGGCGCGTCCGCGTGCCAGGCGGCGAGTTGCCGGGCGACGGCCCGAAGGGCTTCGTCGACGGCGGCTCCTTCTCGTATCAGGTGGGAGAGGCGGCGGTCGGCAGGCATGCGGCGCATCACCACAACTGGTTCGGGCGCCTTCGCGTCAGGGCTGCGGAACTCGCCCAGGCCCAAGTAGATGTCGGGCGCGAAGCGGCGGTTGAGAGTGACCTCGCGCTCGCATGCGGCCCGGCGAGCCGCAGCCGTGGTGTAGTCCAAGAACTCCAGATCGACCGGTTTCTTGACCTTGTAGGCGCGGTCACCGGCGAAGAGCACGATCGCGGTGTGGGTCTCGACCACCGTTGCGCGCGACATCGGCTGACCCTCGTGGCAGGCACCGGACCGGAGCGCGGACGCATCGGTCCGAGGTACCGGCCGCGCCGACTGCCCGCGCGGGCCGGGCTCAGTCATGAGGGACGACGGCGACGGGGCAGCGCCCGTGATGAACGGCGGCCTGCGCCACGGGACCCAGGTGGGGCGCCAGACCATGACGATGCCGGCGTCGGCCCACGACCAGCAGCGCGGCTCCGTCGGCAGCCTGTACGACGACCTTGGCGGGGTTTGCGAGGCGAACGCTGTCGGCGATGTCCACCCGCGGGTACTTCTCCCGCCACAGGTGGAGCGCCTCGCCCAGCTGCCTCTGCGCATCCCGCGTCATCTCTTCGGTGACTTCGTGGTCCACGCCCCAGGGCACCCGTGCGTGGAGCGGCACGCTTCGGCCGTGGACGGCCAGGAGGGGAAGGCCTCTGGCCGCAGCGGTGTGGAGGGCGAAGTCGAGCAGGGCGTCGGAGGAACCGTGCAGTTTCAGGGCCACGACGACACGGCTCGCGGGTACCGGGGACGGCCCCTGTTCCCGGGGTGCGGCGCGGACCAGCACCACCGGCCGCTCCGCCCGTGCCGCGACAGGCATGCTGACATCACCCAGGAAGTAGCTCTCCACGGGCTCCAGACCACGCGAACCCAGCACCGTCATCTCCGACTCCGACGCCGCTTGGAGCAGGGCGTTCTGAGCGTCGTCGGCCACCAGATTCCCGACGATGGACAGGCCTGGGTGGCGCGCCTGGAGCTCGGCTCGCGCGGTGTGGACCAGACGCTTCGCCCAGTAGTTCTGATCGACTTCCGCGGGGACGCGGGCCGGTTCCGGCGCCAGCAGCGGCCACGCGTGCAGCAGGCGCAGGGTGAGCTTGCGCTTCTCGGCCTCGTCCGCGGCCCAGCGGGCAGCGGCAAGGCTCTCGGGCGAGCCGTCGAGGCCCACGGTGACGGCTGGTTGCATGGCGGCGGCCTCCGTCTCGTAAGACGCTGGAAATGACGGTGGACGACTCCGTTCGAGTGGCCGGCCCGGACATCGCCCTGTGCCGAACGCGGTGCGTTCTCTCATTCGAGCATCACCCCGATCCCCTCCGCGGCGCATGTGGACCCGGCGGCACGCCGGGCGCTGCTGGAAGCGGTGTCAGAGGCGGACCGTGACGACGGACCCCCCTCGGGGCCGGACGCCGGTCCACAGGGACCTTCGGCCCGGTGACCGGAGCCCACTGCTGTTCGACTGTGGACGAGGGGGAACGGACCAGCAACGTGCTGGAGGCCGCATCATGAGCGCACACGGTTCGCCGTCCGCATCCGGTCCGCCCCGGCCCCCCAAGGGGGACGCACCCCATGGGACGAACCCGCTGAGGCGTACGTCCGACAGGTTCGAATCCTGGTTCGGCCGGGTACTGATGCTCGTCCTGGTCCTCGGAGTGCCGGCGGCCGCGCTCGGTGCGGGGCTGACGGCGTACGAGTCATCCCTGCGCACCGTGCACGCCCAGGTTGCGGAACGACACGAGGTTGCCGCCCGAGTGATGTCCGACGTGCCGGGCGATGACTCTGTGTCGAGGCAACCGGCGCGGATCCGCTGGACCGAGCCGAACGGCATCGCGCGGACGGGAGCCACTTTCGTTGAACCGGGAACGCCCAAGGGTGCCACGGTGCGGGTGTGGGTGAACCGGGACGGAGACATGACCGGTGCACCGATGAACGCGGTCACCGCGAAGGCCAACGGCTGGTTCGTGGGTGTCCTGGCGGCGCTCGGAGTGGTCGCCGGGGTCTACGCCGTACGGGCAGCCCTGCGCCTGGCGCTGAACCGGAGAAGGTACGCGCAGTGGGACACCGAATGGGACCTGGTGGAGCCGCTGTGGTCCGCGCGCTTCCGCCGGTGACCGATGGGCCGCAGTGAGGAGGAAGACCATGTCGCACACGGCTGAATGGAAAGTCCGTCTCCACCTTTTCGAAGACGACGACGGAACGACCAAGGCACACGTGGTGCTCGACACCGGTGCCACGGCGCTCACCGGCCACGGAACCGCGCACTGTCATCCGGCGGACACGAACGTGCCGGAGATCGGTGACGAACTGGCGGCAGGCCGGGCCATGCACGACCTCGCCCACCAGCTGCTGAACGTCGCCGGACACGACATCCAGACCATGGGTGCGTCGCGGCCGAGCACCCGTGAGCCCGCTGGATGGCCCCTGTGAAACCCGGCGGACTCAAGGAGTGGCGGGGGAACGGCCGGCGTCGTCCGTCCTGTAGTCGATATGGCAGGCGACCGACACCACGCCGTCGACACCACGGCACAGGTGCTCGATGACGGGGATCAGGCTCCGGAACTCCACGGAGCCGCCCAGGTCGACCCGCCCCTCGCGCACCTCGACCGTCACCTCCGAGGGATCGAGCCCCATCGTGCGCCGCAGCACGTCCGCGGTGATCTCGTCACGGATGGCGTCGTCACGGCGCAGGAAGATCCGCAGCAGATCGCCACGGCTGACGATGCCCAGG
Organism: Streptomyces sp. NPDC025638; assembly: GCF_055558775.1. Lineage (NCBI taxonomy): Bacteria > Bacillati > Actinomycetota > Actinomycetes > Kitasatosporales > Streptomycetaceae > Streptomyces > Streptomyces sp. NPDC025638. Next base: position 61,859 of record NZ_JBVHLX010000009.1, read on the forward strand.
AGCCGGTCCGCCTCGTCCACCACGGGCAGCCGCTTGACGTGCTGGGCCTCCATGAGGCGCGCGGCCTCCACCACGTTCCACTCCGGACGTGCGCACACCGCGGGAGCCGACATCAGTTCCTCGGCGCGGGAACCCTCGGCCTTGGCCCGCTCCCAGGCCTCCAGGTTCGGGACCGGAACCCTGCCCGACGGATCGACCTGGTCGGCGCTCTTGCGCAGCAGGTCGGCCTCGGACACCACGCCCATGGGGCGCTCCAGATCGTCCACCACGGGCACGGCGGTGACGTCGTTGTCCGCCAGCAGCCTGACGAGCTCCTTGAACGGCATGTCACGCCGTGCCCGGACGACGTCCCGGGTCATGAGCTCCTCGACCGTTCGGTGGTGCATGTCGCCTCCCGGATACGGGCCGCCCGCCTCGCGGACACGGACCTCTCGTCCCCCTACGGCCGTGTGACCCGCGGGGCAGGGTGGATACAGCACCATTCTGAGGAGAGGGCCGCGATCATGCGAGCTCACCTCGGCGACCGACGCGTCATCGAAGGGTCCGACGCGCACATCCGCCGTCCCGAGCGCGACGAACGCCGTACGCGCAACGTTTGGCGGGCAGCTCGACGCGCTGTGTCCGGCGATCCACCAGCGGCACCGCGGTCGCTAATCACTGCAGGGTTCCGCCCCGGCCAGGGCGGCATCCTGGCCGCTGAGCCGTGCCTCGACACCCACCACGCCCTCCAGAGCGCGGACGAGGCGCTCGGCGACCCAGATGAGCGAGGTGTCGTGGACGCGGCCGCGGAGCGTGACGACCCCGTCCCGCACGGACACATGAATGGCGTGACCGACCGTGGGGAACAGGTAGGACACCACGGTGCGGCGGACTTCCTCCTCGATGTCCTCGTCCGACCGCAGGAAGACCTTCAACAGGTCGCCTCGGCTGACGATGCCCGAAAGCCGGTCCTCGTCATCGACCACGGGCAGTCGCTTGACGTGCTCCGTGGCCATGATCCGGGCTGCCTGGGCCAAGGTGACGTCGGGGCGGACCGTGACAGCGGGCGTGCTCATGAGCTCCTCGGCCGTCAGCGCTTGAGCCTTGGCCAAGGTGGACCGGTGACGGATCCGGAAGTGCCGGGTGACCCCGTAGTCCCGGAGCTCCTCCTTGGGCAGCAAGTCAGCCTCGGAGACGACACCGACCACCCGTCCCTCGCCCTCCACGACCGGCACGGCACTGACCTGCCGCTGCTCCATGACCCGCACGATCTCCTTGAACCGCGCGTCACGCCCGACGGCCACCACGGGCAGGGTCATCACATCGCTCACGACATGCGGAGCGTCAGTCATGTCCTGGTCCTTCATGGGCGTGCGGGAGGTACTGATTCGGCCGTATGCCTCCAGCATCACCGCGACCTGGCATGCCGCAATCCGGCCGAAGGCCGCCCCGTCCGGGGCATCCACGTGGGGATGGGTAGGCTGCAGGGCGCTGTGCCTGGGACTTCAGCCGGACGTCGGGTCAGGCGCGGGTATACGGCCATCGGCTGACGCCGTCGCCGCGGCGGCCTCCCTCACGCCGCCGGCGAGCACCGCTGCCGTGAACGCGATCAACGGGAACTTCCAGCCCCATGGGGCGAATGTGATCACCGGTACAAGGAACAGGGCATGGACAGAAGACACGGCGAACGCCGCTCGTGCCCAGCCTCCGCCGACTGCCGGATGAAGAGCGGACGCCCGGTGGCGCCACCACAGTCCGGCTGACACCGCCGCAACGGCGGCCATCACGGCAGCACCCAGCCGCGCCAGATCGGCATCCGTCACCCCAGAGTCGAGCGGGGCCGGATCAGCGGTGCGCACGCTCAACAGGGCCGCGGTCCAACCGACGGCCGCGCCGCCCAGCAGAAGGGCCAGAACGTCCGCCCGCCGTCCAGCCCAGGACGCCGGGCGAGCTGTGATGTTCGATTCCATGGTTCACTCCATGCCTCGTCCTGACCGCCGTTCGGAGCCGGGACACGTGATCAGCCGACGCCTGCAGAATATATCGGTAGCCGGTATATGGTCGGCGCCTGAACATAAAACAGCGGAAGCCGGACCCCTGCGTGACTTCTCGTCCGCTTACGCCCTGCGCCATGGCGCCACACGCCGGCGAGGACGTCACGGTCGGCGTGGGAAAGCGACCGCCCGGCCCGGGCCCCTCGGCACGCGGGCAGGGACGACCGGCCCCTGCCGACGTGATCACCCCACGAGTTGACTGAGTACTACCAGCGCCTCGCCGCGATCGGCCTGAGCACAGCGGAGACGCGCTGTGCACCGCACTGCCCGCAGCACGACGGACGGTGCGGTGCGCGGGATTGTGAACACAGTCGGCCGCCCGTATCCCGGGTCGGCAGAAACGGAGGGACGTCATGACCGACGATCCGCGCCCATCCCACGCCTACCTGGTCGGCGGCGGCATCGCCTCCCTCGCGGCGGCGGCCTTCCTGATCCGCGACGGCGGCCTGCCGGGCGAGAACATCCACATCCTGGAGGAGCTCCCGGTCGCCGGCGGCTCGATGGACGGTCGCGAGGAGCCCGGCGGATACGTCACCCGGGGCGGCCGGATGCTGGAGGAGGAGGCGTACACGTGCCTGTGGAACCTCCTGGAGACGATCCCCACCCTGACCGACGAGTCGATATCGGTGCGCAAGGAGATCACCGAGTTCAACGCCAAGTGGCCCACCGACGCCAAGGCCCGCCTGATCGGCAAGGGCGCCGTGATTCTCGACGCCGCCGACTACGGTCTCGACGCGCGTGACCAGCTGGAGCTCACGCGTCTGCTGGTGCTGCCCGAGTCGGTGATCGGGGCCCGCCGGATCGAGGACTTCTTCTCCCCGCACTTCTTCGCCACCAACTTCTGGACGATGTGGCGCACCACCTTCGCCTTCCAGAACTGGCACAGCGCCATCGAGCTCAAGCGCTATCTGCTCCGGTTCATGCAGGAGTTCCCCCGCATGCACACCCTGGCGGGGGTGCGCCGCACCCGCCTCAACCAGTACGACTCGATCATCCGCCCGATACGGGTCTGGCTGGAGGAGCGCGGCGTGCGCTTCGAGCACGGAGTGCGCGTCACCGACGTCGACTTCACCACCGAGGACGACGGCACCCGCCGGGCCACCCGCCTGCACCTCGACCGGGCCGGGCAGGGCGACTCCTACGAAATCGGCGCTGACGACTACGCGTTCCTCACCCTCGGCTCGATGACCGCCGACGCGGCCTACGGCAGCGACACGACCGCGCCCGAACTGGTGCGCGACAAGCGCGACGGGGACTGGCGGCTGTGGGAGGCCATCGCCGGCAAGGCCGACGACTTCGGCCGGCCCACGGCGTTCAACGGCAACGTGGACGAGGCCAAGTGGGAGTCCTTCACACTCACCATGCGCAGCCCGCTGCTCCTGCACCGCATCGAGGAGCTGTCCGGCAACCTGCCCGGCACGGGCGCGCTGATGACGTTCAAGGACTCCAACTGGCTGATGTCGATCGTCGTGCCGCATGCCCCGCACTTCGAGGGCCAGCCGGAGGACGTGTACACCGTGTGGGGCTACGGCCTGTTCGTCGACCGCGAGGGCGACTTCGTCGGCAAGCCGATGGCCGAGGCCACCGGCCGGGAGATCCTCACCGAACTGCTGGGCCACCTGGGCCTGTCGGACATCGAGGAGCAGGTCGCGGCGACCACCACGGTGATCCCGGTGATGATGCCCTACATCACCAGCCAGTTCGCCCCACGCACCACACACGACCGGCCGCTGGTCATCCCGCGCGGCGCGGCGAACTTCGCCTTCCTGGGCCAGTTCACGGAGATCCCGGAGGACGTGGTCTTCACCGTCGAGTACTCGGTGCGCGGCGCCATGCACGCCGTCTACGGCCTGCTCGGCCTCGACGACCATGAGATACCCGGCATCTACCACGCCCTGGCGGATCCGCGGACCGCCTTCGATGTGCTCGCAGCCGCCCTGGCCTGAGCACGCAGGGCCGCCTTGACCTGCGTGGTTCCCACGTGGGTCAGTCCCTTCCGCCCGGTCGGCGGGCGGAAGGGACTCGGGGCCGTCCAACCCTGCCCGGCAGCCCGGCCGGCTGCCTGACGTGAGAGGACACGGTGTGTGCGATGGGCGACCTACCCATCCGGCACAGGACGTACGAAACGCCGTACACGCCGACCAGGGCGCACACGCTCGCCCGGCTGCTCGGCGGTGGGCTCCTCGTCCTCGCGGCGTTGCTCGTGACCGGCACGCTGCTCGGTCCCGTCGGCTTCGCGGCGATCCACTACCCGATCCCCGGCGATGGGGCGCTCATGAGCCAGCTCTTGGCCCTGGACGTCTTCTCGGTCGCGGTCGTCGCTCCCGTGGCCGTGTGCGCCGCCGTCCTCGTACTGCGCCGGCACCCGCTGGGCGGCGTGCTCGCCCTCGCACCCAGCGTCTATACGGCGTACATGGTTCCGCAGTACGTGCTGGGACCGCAGTACCTGCACTACGACGGCAACAGCGAGGCGTTCTTCCCGCTGCAGCTGGCGCTGTTCGTCCTCGGCTGGACCACGGCCCTTCTCGCCTGGCAGCAGATCGACCCGGCCGCCTGGACGCCGCCCGGCCGACGGGAACGCCTCACCGGCGGCATGCTGATCCCGCTCCTGGCGATCGTGACCTTCACGCGGTACGTACCGGCCATCCTCGACGCCGCCGGCACACACCCGGCGGCCGCCGACTACCAGGAGGGCCCCGGCTACTTCTGGACCATCGCCCTGCTCGACCTCGGCGTGGGTCTGCCCGCCGCCGTCGCCGCCATCGCCGGGATGCGCCACGGCAGCCCATGGGCCCGCAAAGTCGCCCTGGCGCTGTCGGGCTGGCTGGCCCTGATCGGCCCGGCCGTCGCAGCCATGGCGATCAGTGCATGGCTGCGGGACGTCCCCGGCGCGTCCGCCGGGCAGGCCGCCACGATGACTGCGCTCGGTCTGCTCTTCGCCGCGCTCGGTCTCACCCTGCTCACCGCTGTGCGGCCGGCCGCATCGGGGGCACTGTACAAGGAGGTGTGAGAACCGATGACGGCCCGGCTCCTCAACCAATTCACAGTCTCGTGCGGTTGGTGCGAATCCGGCGATGTCGTTCCCTGTCACGGTACTGCCTTCTAATCTCGGTGCATGGACTGGTTAATGGCCGCGTGGGTGGGGGTGGCCGGTGGCGCCACCATGGAGGCCGTCGACGTCATCAAGTCCGTCAAGTGGCACCGCAAGATGCCGTGGAACGTGCAGCCGGACACGATCGAACCGCCTCGTCGCCAGCCTGATGTACGGCCGGGCGAGGAACAGTTGCCCGCACCCGGCTGGCGGGGTTATTGCGTGGCCACAGTGCTGCGGTTGTTCGTGAGCGGAGCCCCGACAGGCGTCCTCGCCGCGACGTACCCGCACAGTGTGAACCCGCTCGTGGCCTACATGGTCGGCCTGGGGGCACTGTCAGTGGTTCAACAACTCGCCACGCTGGTGCCGCTGGCGGTCAGGAGCGCGGGTCGTGCCGCGATGGGCGGTGTGGCTGAGGAGGCGCAGCAACAGGCGGTTGAGTGGCGGGTGCACCAGCCGAACGGTCTCGGCCAGAGCAATGGCATTCCCGACATGACACGATCAGGCGGTAGTCCCCCGCACATTCCGCAGCCAGACACGGGCATCACCGCACAGCAGGGACCGTCGGACCCAGGGGGGCAGGCATGACGCCGGCTGCTGAATCCTTCGCCGGCCGCGTCCTGGCCGTGCTCTCTCGCCGGTCTCCAGGCTTCCGGCCGCCCGCTGCACCGTCCAGGCCTGCCGTCACTGGCGTGCAAACCGTCAGTCCGCCAGCACCCTCACCCTCTGATGCTCCCGAACCACCCCAGGAGCCGCCGAGCGGATCGGAGCCCGCTGAGGCAAGGACAAGTGACGTTCCCGACCCGAGCCGGTCCTTTCCGGGGCACCGTCTGCCCACTTCAGCCCTGCGCGCCTGGATGCACCTGGCGATGACGCGCAAGGCATCCCCGCGGAATGAGGCGGGAGAAAAGGCGACGGCACGGCACCCCGATGCCACGAGCAGCTCCACCGCGCCGCAACGTCTGCCGGGCGAGAACCGCCAGGCAGACGGCATGCGGCGGGAGCGGGCGGCTGATCAGCACTTGCTGAACGAGGACCGCCAGGACTACGAGCGGATCCTCGATGAGGCGCTGCGCTCCGCACCACACCGCCCGGAACCGGCCGCTGTGGGACAGCGGCTGAACACCGAACAGCTGCGCACCATGGCGCTGAACGCCACCACACTCATCACGGCGGCCGCGGCGACCGAGTACCAGCACTATGTGAAGGTCCGCGAGGAACTGCGCCAGCCGGCGCCGTCCACCCCGTCGTCCAGCGGTGAATCCGGCTCCGGTGAGCCGGGCGTCGCGGGCGCGATGGGGCTCGCCACCACCCTCGGCGAGGCCGCCGAGACCACCGGCGCGGGCGCCGTCGCCGTCGTCGCGGTCCTCACCCCCGTCCTCGCCGGAACCGCCGCGGCGATATTCCTGATCATCGGCTACATCCTGAAGAAACTGAACCCCGAACCGACATTCGCTCAGACCATGCTGACCGCGGGATGGGTGCTCGGCGCCGTGACCGCCGCGTCGGTTCTCGTCGCCGCGGTCGGGCTGCTGCTCACCGCCCTGCGCAACAGTCCCTCGCTGGACGCCGGAGCCTACGGCGAGGCGAACGGAGAAGTGGCCCGGGCCAGGGAAGCCTGGCGAGAAGCCCTCCTGGAACGCGGCATCCTCCCCTTCCTGGAGCAAGCCCTCGCCAACCCCAAAACCGCGTCCGGCCTGCGCCGGACACCAACTCCGGCACCGCACCCAAGGTGGTCGAGCCCGGACTACACGAGCCCGGACTTCGGAGGCCCGGAACACCAACCGGAATGACCCAGGCCGGAGTTGAGAGACCCTCCGCCGGCCCGTCTCGACCTTCGCTGCGTGCCCGCCGTGCCTAGGACGGTGAGCGGCCCAGGTGCAAGAGGATCCGGGTCAGAGCGTCGGAGTCGGCGGGTTCGGGGAGGCTCGGGGCGAAGGCGGCGTCCGGCCGCATGCGGTAGGCATCGTTGGGGACGGCCAGCGCGATGGGGAGCGCGGCATCCAAGATGTCCGGGTCCGGGGTGAAGGGCAGATCGAGGGCGCGGGCGACGTCCCACGCGTGGACCACGTAGTCGATGAAGTGGAAGCCGATGGCCCGGATAGCCGGGAAGGTCGCGCCTGCACCGAATTCGGGGAGGGCGAACTCCTGTTCCTCCACGCCGACTTCGGCGAATGCGGTCAAGACTGTTTCTGCGGCGGCAAGGTACCGCGCGACGGCTTCCGGCCCCGGCGCCTCGGCCTTCCAGTGGGCCAGGTCACCGCCGTCGGCTCGCGCCGCCGCCGCGAACCCCCGATGCTGGGCCGCCATGTGCGCGAGCAACTCGCCCAGATTCCAGGCCGAGCAGGGAGTCGGACGACCGAGGTCCTTCACACTCACCCGGCGGACCACGGCGATGCTCTCTCGCACCGCACGGTCGTTGAAAGCCTTCATGACACTTAAGTTCATACGCATGCGCTTACGATAAGCAGGTACCTACTATGGGTCAACGAGTATCTTCTTCCCCATGGCTGGGAACACCGCATCCAAAGGGCGTCCTGACCTGGCGGCGATGATCGTCCCGCTGGGCCGCGCGCTGGTGGCCGCCGAGTTGCCGGTGCTGCGCCGGCACGGGTTGGCCATGTGGGCGTACGCGGTGCTGCTCAGGCTCGACGACCCACCGGTACGGACGCAGGCCGCGTTGGCGCGAGACATCGGTGCGGACAAGACGCGGATCATCGGCGTCCTCGACGACCTGGAGCAACGTGGACTGATCCGCCGACAGCCCGATCCGGCGGACCGGCGGGCGCGCCTGCTCTCACTCACCCCGGCGGGGCGCCAACTGCGCGACGCGGTCCAGGCGGCAATCCAACAGCGCGAGGAGCAACTGCTGGCGCGCCTGCCGGAGGAGGATCGACGCGGCTTTCTCAACGCGCTACAGGCCCTCGCCGCGCTGTCTCCCTCCGAGATCAGCGGGGACTGAGAACTGACGAAGGCGCAGACTGATCTCTTCGGCCGTGCGACATATGCGGCAGCGTGCATCTCTCCCCGGTTCAGTGCGTGGGCGCCCGCCACCATCGGCTACCGTCCCGTCAGACGCCGGTGCCACCAGGCGAATTCCTCGTCGGGTCGCGCCACGATCTGCCGAAGCTCACGGCGGGCACGTAACGGCAAGGCGTTCAGGACCGCTTCCACGTTGTCCCGGCCGGCCAACGGATCACGGCACGGACAGTCCGCGAGCGGCACATAGAGCCGGCGCCCGGGGCATGCACAGGAGGCAGCGGGGAACGAGCCTCCCCCCGGTGGAGCGAGTTGACTGGTCTACACCCTTGACTGGTACAGACCAAAGCGGTTGAGTGTTTCCACACCCCCCACCACGGTCGCACCCACGCCATGGCCGGTCCGACCGGCACCTGCGCACAAGGCCCGGATTCGCGCTGTCCTTGTCCGGGTGCGGCCGTGCTCCGCAAAGGAGTTGATTCTGTGTCGAGGCGCCGCATCTCCGCCGTGGTCACCGCACTCGTCCTCGGAAGCACCGTGCCGGTCCTGCTGCCGGCCGAGGACGCATCCGCCGCCGCGTGTTCGAGCTACCCGAGCTGGGTCGCCGGAAGGTCGTACGCCGCCGGCGACATCGTGCGTTACACCGACGGCAAGGCCTACATCGCCGAACACGACAACCCGGGCTACGACCCCACCATCAGCACCTGGTACTGGGACCCTTATGCCTGCGACGGCGGCTCCGGAACCCCCGTCGGCACCTTCGTGGTCAGCGAGGCACAGTTCAACCAGATGTTCCCGAACCGGAATTCCTTCTACACGTACAGCGGCCTCACCGCCGCTCTCAGCGCCTATCCTGCCTTTGCGAACACCGGCAGCGACACGGTCAGGAAGCAGGAGGCCGCGGCCTTCCTCGCCAACGTCAGCCATGAGACCGGCGGCCTGGTGTACGTGGTCGAGCAGAACACCGCCAACTACCCGCACTACTGCGACTGGAGCCAGCCGTACGGCTGCCCGGCCGGGCAGGCGGCCTACTACGGGCGCGGCCCCATCCAGCTCAGCTGGAACTTCAACTACAAGGCCGCGGGCGACGCGCTCGGCATCGACCTCCTCAACAACCCGTGGCTGGTGCAGAACGACGCCGCCGTGGCCTGGAAGACGGCCCTTTGGTACTGGAACACCCAGACCGGGCCCGGCAGCATGACGCCCCACAGCGCCATGGTCAACAGCGCCGGCTTCGGCCAGACGATCCGCAGCATCAACGGCTCCCTCGAGTGCGACGGCAAGAACCCGGCGCAGGTGCAGAGCCGCGTGGACGCCTACCAGCGGTTCACGCAGATCCTCGGGACGTCACCCGGCGGCAATCTCTACTGCTGACCGCCGTAGACGAGTTCGAGAAGTGAGTACGGCGGCTCACCAGGCATGTGCCGCGAGCACCTGGAACTCGGCGACCCGCCCGTCCACCGCATCGGCTTCGACGCGATGCGGTGGACGGGCAGCGCCGCTTCCACGTCGGCAGCGCGGCGGTGCTGCCGCTCCGGCTCAGCCCCGGACGGTGACTCCGAAGCGGGTGCGCAGGCGCCGCATCTCCCACGCCGAGACCGCGGTCACCGACAGCGGCCCACCGAGCAGTGAGCAGAACTGGGCCACCGGCGGGCCCGCCGACACGCCGTTGCCGATCAGGTTGAAAATGGCGAGCACCCATACCAGGACGCCGGTGACCACGGGCGGCAGCATCGGGTGGACATGGGCGGTGTTGAAGGCGCTGCGCGCGGAGTACAGCGACGCCAGGAAGAGGAAGGGCAGCCCCCAGAAGATGGCGACCATCACGATCAGGGCGAACGGCAGCACCTGCCAGCCGTGCAGGTGGTCCTTGAGACCGGTGCCGCCCGCGAGGTAGATGGTCGTGGCGAGGACGACCAGGGTCAGCACGTACCAGCCGACCGCCTTGAGCGGGGCGCTCAGCCGGGAACGCAGGTGCGGTCGCAGATGCGGGGGCGCGTAGAGGATGAATCCCAGGATGACCAGCGGCCCGGTGACGATCAGCACGAGCGGCGTGGCCAACGCGTTGGCGAGGCCGTCTTCCGCCGCGTTCCCCCAGCGGTCCTTCTCCACGCCGTAGACCAGGATCAGCGCGAGGGTGGCCAGCACACCGAGCACCGTGCGGACCACCTGGACACGGTCCACGGTCCGGTCCACGATCCGGTCCCCGCTCTCGTGTACGAAGAGCTTGGTGGCCACACGGTGTGCGGAGCGGAGGATGGCGACCACGAGGAAGACGGGCGAGACGTACCACAGGCAGCTGCGGCGGCGTGCGACCGGAACGGGTGCGCCGGGCTGCGAGCCGTAGGGGTACGGATACGGGTTCGCATTCGGATACGGGTCTGGTTCGGGTACGGGCCCGGGGCGGGCGGACCGTAGGGGTGGCCGCTGTTGTCGGGCCCGTAGGGGCTGTTGGGGCCGTTGGGCGTCGGCCCGTACGGAGCGCCCCAGCCCTGACCACCCGGTCCGTTGCCGCCCGGTTGCCCCGCGCCGGGTCCCTGACCCCATCCCCCCGACGCCATGGCCTCTCCCACCGTTCTTTTCCGGCCAGTTGCTGTGTCGCCTCGCGACTTCGCGGCAGTGTAGCCGCTCCCGGGGCTTCGGCTGGGCTCCTCATCCAGGCTGGGAGTCAAGATCGATTGTCAGTGGTGCGTGAGACGGTAGGAGCATCGACTCGGAAAGAGAAAAGAGGGGGAGCTGCCATGTCCGGAAGCCAGAACTACATCAATCACGTTGCTCTCGTGCTGGATGCCAGTTCGTCCATGTCGCATCTGAGCCGCAAGGTCGTCGAGGTCGCAGACCAGCAGATTGCCTATCTTGCCCGCCGGTCGAGGGAACTGGACCAGGAAACCCGCGTCACCGTGTACGTCTTCGCGGACAAGGTGGAGTGCGTCATTTACGACAAGGACGTGCTGCGCATGCCGTCGCTCAAGCAGCTGTACCGGGTCGGCGGCATGACGGCTCTGCTGGCGGCCGCGCTGAAGTCACAGCGGGAGCTCGCACAGACGGCTCAACTGTACGGCGACCACAGCTTCCTGACGTTCGTACTCACCGACGGGCAGGAGAACGCAAGCCACCGCTGCCCGGATGCACCTGCCAGGGATCCGCGTGAACTGGTCGAGGCTGTGGCCGAGATGAGCAAGACCCAGGAGGACAACTGGACGCTGGCCGTCCTTGTGCCGGACCAGATGGGCAAGCGCGAGGCCATGCAGTGCGGTTTCCCGAAGGACAACATCGCCATCTGGGACGCCACGAGCACACAGGGTCTGGAGGAGGCCGGGCAGGTTATCCGTCAGGCCACCGAAAAGTTCATGGTGGGCCGCACCAAGGGCATCCGGGGCTCGCGGGCGGTGTTCTCCACGAGTGCTGAGGCGGTCAACAAGGACACCATCAAGGCAGCCGGCCTCACCCCGGTGGATCCGTCGCAGTACGAGCTGATCCCGGTGTCGCGTGACGCGGCGATCCGGGACTGGGTCATCGAATGCGGGCACACCTACCGTACCGGTGGTGCGTACTACCAGCTGAGCAAGTCGGAGAAGGTCCAAGCACGGAAGCAGATCGCGGTGCTCGAGAAGAAGACCGACCGGGTGTACACGGGGCCCGAGGCCCGGGCTCTGCTCGGCCTGCCGGACGTGGAAGTTCGCGTCAAGCCGGACCACAACGACGACTTCACGATCTTTGTGCAGAGCACCAGTGTGAACCGCAAGCTCGTCTCGAACACACGGCTCCTGCTCATACTCTGACGCCTGGAAACCCTTCGCCGGCTCCGGGAGGCGCGGGTGATTCCGGTAAGGGAGGAAACCGGGGTCGTGCGGAGGAGATGGGAAGGCACTTCCACTCCGGGCCCCACAGCAAACAGTTGTCGGTACCATCCCGGCGGAATGCATCCAGCGGAGGAGGAACTCGTGGTTCTGAAAAGGCTGGCCGCCGTGGGGGCGGTCGTCGGGCTCGCGGTGGGTCTGAGCAGTACACCGGCGAGCGCGGCACCGGTAACGACCGCCTTCCAGAACTCAGCCGGAAGCAAGGCGTGCCTGGACTTCCGGGCCGACTACGGCCCGTACGTCTTCTCATGCAATCTGGGCGCCTACCAGAAGTGGCACTGGGACGACGACTACGAGTACACGGCACTCCGGCAGGTGGCAACGAAGCTGTGCCTCACGCTGCGCAACGATCAACTGACCATGAAACCCTGTGCCGCTGCCGACAAGGCAGCACTGTGGCAGATCAGCAGCTCGACACCGGCCGGTAGGACGATTCAGAACAGCGTCAGCCACAAGTGCCTCGCTCGGACGGCGAACGACCGGGTCTCCACCGCGGCATGCACCGGGGGCACCTCGCAACGCTGGATCGTCCGCTACGTCTGAGGGCGCTGCGTTGCCGAACGCGCCGGGGCGCTTGGTCACCTCTGTTCCGGAACGCCTTCTCCCGCAGCCGGTCGCGACGTGGATGCGTTCCCCCTCGCACAGGTACCTCGACGCGCGAGAAGCCGGTTCCCCCTCAACCGCTCCATCGGGCTACTGCCCGAGGACCGGATGGGCCGGGGGAACCGGCTGGTGGGGGCGCTCTTGTCGTGCCGGAGCGCTCTCCTCACATGGGAGGCAGCCGACCGTCAGCAAGTACCGCGCCCCCAGCCGAGCCAGCGTGTGCCGTCGAAGGGGTTGGCCCACACGGTGCTACCCGCCCAGACCGCTACGCAGCGGACGTTGCCGTACCGGGACCAGCCCCAGAAGGTGTCCCCGCGACCGTCGCCCGGCAGCTCCTTCCAGCCGCCGGACCGGGCCCAGATATGCCAGATCTCGCGGTTGGGCGCGATGACGAATGATTCGTCGAGTGAACCGTTCCGGTCCCAGTCGATGTCCAGGACTCGACCACTGCCGCAGGCTCGGTATCCGGTGTAGTTGAACCGAGTGATGGCCGTGCGGCAGGGCGCGGCAGCGTCACTGTCGGTTGCAGGTGCTGAGGCGTTGAGGACGAACTTCTGAACGTCCGCACGGTCGGCTGCGGGAGCTTGGGCCGCGCCCGCCGGTGCGATGCTCACAGCGAGGCCGGCCAAAGCCGTCGCGGCGACGAGCCCCGCCTTTTGTATGCCTGACATCTCATTCCCCCTGGAGAGAGTTGTGTGGTGCGGTCAGCACAAGAAGCTAGGCGCGGCTCTGTCGATGCACATCCCGCGGAGGGTTGACACCTCGGTAAACCCCAGGACCGATACAGGAAATCGAACGCGGTAGCCGCCCACTTCCTACGACTTCCGTGGTACCGCGGAAGGTTGACGCCCACCCGTCGGGCCGGCGTTACGCTGCCACAGTGCGGATCCGCCCCCTCGCCGTCGACACGCTGATCGCGGCGGCACTGACCAGTGTGGCCCTCCTGCTGGGGCCGGAGGCCGCGCACCAGGGGCAGAACCCGCTCGATGCGACCGCTTATGCGCTGGTGGTCCTGGTCCACCTGCCGCTCGTGCTCCGCACCTTGGCTCCGGTGGTGGTCTGCTGCCTGGTGCACGCCGCCTGGCTGGTGTACATCACTGCCGGCTACTGGCCCGTGGTGTGCAGCTTCGGCCCCATGCTCGCCGTCTACACGGTCGCCTCCCTGCGGCCTGTGCGCGTCTCCGTGCCGTGCGCGGGCCTGATGGGCGGGGTGTGGATCTACGCGGGCGCCCTGAGTCACGCCCGCCACCCAAACCATTCTCGCCACGGCCGCCGACCCCGCACCCCGGATCCTTGTGCTGACCACCTTCGACCTCGACGAGTACGTGTACGGGGCACTGCGCGCCGGAGCCTCCGGGTTTCTGCTCAAGGACTCCGGGCCGGAACGGCTGCTCGCCGCGGTCCGCGGTCAGCGGTGGCGATACGCTCTTCGCTCCCAGCGTCACCCGTCGCCTGTTCGAGGCGTACGCCCGTCAGTCCGCCTGCGAACAGCCCGCGGAGCTTGATGCGTTGACCTCCCGCGAGCTCGAGGTCCTGAAACTGATCGCACGCGGCCTGTCCAACCTGGAGATCGCTGAACGCCTCTACATCAGCGAGGCGACCGTCAAGACCCACCTCAACCGCACGATGACCAAGCTGGACCTGGACAGCAGGGCACAGGCGGTGGTGGTGGCGTACGAATCGGGGCTCGTGACTCCGGGCGGATAGCGCCCGCCCGGCCTGTACTTCACCCCACGCTCCTTGATTGAGCAGATCGACGTCCTGTGAGCTGTCTCACCCAGCGCTGCCTGCTCAACGCAAGAACTGCCTCGCCAGCGCAGTTCCTGACCGTTCCACACCGCTTGTTGGCCGGATACGTCAGTAATCTGTCATTGCAGCCAGTACGGTATTCGATACAGGCTGTGACCGTGTTGGAGCGACGTGTTGTTGTGGTGGTGTACGCGGGCGCGATGGCCCTGGACATCACCGGACCGATTGAAGTGTTCGATACCGCGAACCGGCTGCTGGGCCCCTCGGGAACGCCCTACCGGACCGACTTCGTATCCGCCGACGCACCACTGGTGCGCACGAGTTCGGGGGTGGTGATCGAGGCCTCGCCACTGGAAGCGGGGCAGGGCCCGATCGACACGCTCCTCGTGCCGGGCGGATGGAGTCTCCACAACGCGCTCCGGGACCGGGCGCTCGTGTCCTGGATCGGCCGGGCAGCGGCCCGGTCGCGCAGAGTCGCCTCCGTATGCGGCGGATCCTTCCTGCTGGCCGAGGCGGGCCTCCTCGACGGCAGACGCGCCACCACCCACTGGGCGTACAGCGAGATGATGGCGTGCCGCTATCCGGATGTGACGGTGGACGCCGAGCCGATCTTCGTCTGGGACGGGCCCTTCGTGACCTCCGCGGGCGTGTCGACGGGCATCGACATGGCACTGGCCCTGGTGGAGGCGGATCACGGATCGGCGCTCGCACTGGAGACGGCACGGTTTCTGGTGCTGTTCCTCAAGCGGCACGGAGGACAGTCCCAGTACAGCGCCGTCCTCGACGCCCAGTTGGCCGACCATCCGCCGATCCGGGCAGCACAGGAGTGGATTCTCGACAACCTGGACAACCCGCTGCCCGTGGCCGAGATCGCGCGGCAGGCCAACATGAGTCAGCGCAACTTCGCCCGGGTCTTCCGGCGCGAGGTGGGTACGACACCCGGCCAGTACGTCGAGCGGACGCGTATCGCCCGCGCACGCGAACTGCTGGAAACCACCGACCTGACGATCAGCCAGATAGCAGGCCGCTGCGGATTCGCCGCCACCGAGACGTTCTTCCGCTCCTTCGGACGAACCCTTGGACTCACCCCCAAGGAATACCGGCACCGCTTTCAGGTCGTCTCGCCATCCGGCCTCATCGACCGGCACCACGAGAGGGAGAGCAGCCCCGTATGACCACCTCGACCTCGGAATTACGCGAGGCAGAAACCGTACGCCTGGTCGACCATCTGGCCGGGGAGCTCGCCAGGGCCGGCGTCACCCACATGTTCGGGGTCGGCGGCGCGAACATCGAGGACCTGTATGACGCCGTGCACCGCGGCGGCGCCATGCGCGGCATCGTCGCCAAGCACGAGTTCTCCGCCGTCACCATGGCCGACGGATACGCACGCACCACCGGGCGTCTCGGCGTCGTTGCCGCCACGTCGGGCGGTGGGGCGATGAATCTCGTACCGGGTCTGGCGGAGGCGTACGCCTCCCGGGTGCCCGTGCTGGCCCTGGTGGGTCAGCCGCCGACCGGCCAGGAAGGCCACGGGGCGTTCCAGGACTCCAGCGGCAAGGCGGGCTCCTTCGACGCACGGGAGGTCTTCGCGCCCGTCTCCCGGTTCTGCGCCCGGGTCGATGACGCGGACTCGCTCACGGAGTTGCTGCCCCTGGCAGTTGCGGCGGCACAGGCCGATCCACGCGGGCCGGCTGTGCTGTTGTTGCCCAAGGACGTGCAGCAGGCGCGGATCCAGGTGCCCGCCCGCGGCGCGGCACCGATACCGGGCGGCCCCGCGACGGCATCCGCGGCGCGGCTCGACACAGCTGCCGTCAGCGCCGTGTCGGACGCCCTTCGCGGGGCCGGCCGCGTCCTCGTGATCGCCGGTGAGGATGTTGCCGCCGCGGACGCGCGCGGGGATCTGGCCGAGCTGGCCCAGCGCCTCGGGGCATGGGTGGCGGTCACCCCGGACGCCAAGGACGTCTTCGACAACCGTGATCCCCGATTCGCCGGCGTGGCCGGGGTGATGGGTCACGCCAACGTCGAAGACTGTCTGCGGCGGGCCGACCTGTGCCTGCTGGCCGGTACCCGACTGCCGCTCCTGGCACGCGGTGGCCTCGACCGGGCCCTGGCCGGCACCGACATAGTCTGCCTCGGCCCCGAACCGCCGTTCGTGGCAGGCATCGCACTGGGTGGGAATCTCCGCGACGCGCTGCGCGCGGTGACCGCCCGCCTGCCGCCCCGCCCACGTCCCTGTCCGCCGCACGCCGGCCCCCGTCCCACACCCATGCCCGGCCCGCCTTCTGAGACCCGTGGACGAGCCGTCCCCTACAGCCAGGCGGTCGCCGCGGTGGAGGCGGCGCTCCCCCAGGACGCACACGTCTTCGTGGACGCCGGCAACGCGGGGGCCAGCGCGATCCATCTCCTCCCCGCACCGCGCCACGGCCGCTTCGTGGTGGCGGTCGGCATGGGCGGCATGGGCTACACCTTCGGTGCCGGGATCGGCGCCGCGCTCGCCACCGGCCGACGCACCTACGTCCTCGCCGGCGACGGAGCCTTCTTCATGCACGGGATGGAAGTGCACACCGCCGTGGAGTACGACGCACCCGTGACGTTCGTGATCTTCAACAACAACGCCCACGCCATGTGCGCGCTGCGCGAGGAGTTCCTCCAGGGCGGCGTCCGCAGCGACGACCTGTTCGCCCGGACCGACCTCGCCGCCGGAGTGGCCGCCGCCTTCCCGTCGCTGGAGGCCACGGGAGCCGGCGACGCGGCACAACTGCGCACCGCGCTGCTGCGCAGCAATGCGAGCGGCGGCCCGGCGTTCGTCGCGGTGGACTGCGACCCGCGGGAGATCCCTCCGTTCCTTCCGTTCCAGTCCTTCACCGAAATCAACGAAAACACCGAGAGCACCAACGGCACCGAGAGCAAGGAGAGTTCGGATGAGCGAGGCTTCGTCCACGTTGGCTGACATCCCCGGCCTGGTCCGGATCGAGAACGCCGGCAAGGAGGAACTGACCGCCCACTGCATGGAGCTCACCCATGCGGTCTACCCCCACCAGCAGGTCTACGGGCAGTACTGCACCATCCACGAGTACGTCGACTGCCCCCCGGAGGCGGCCTACGACTACCTGCGCCAGGGACACCACTTGGAGGAGTGGACCTTCAGCCTGCGGGGCTTCGCGCCCACCGGTACACCGGGGCTGTGGGTCGGTCACGACCGGCTGGAGGACGACACCAGCATCTACTGCAAGGTGGTCGCCAACCCCGAGGCCATGACCGTGGACTACCACTGCTCGTGGGACCAGGGCGAGCAGCTGTGGATGATCTACCTGATGCGTGTCGTCCCGGCCCGACTGGTACTCGACAAGCCGGGTTCGGTGATCACCTGGACCAACTGCCGGCACCCCCACTACGACACCAACCCCCACCCCGAGAAGGCGCCGCGCCCGGACCGGCCCTGGGTGGGCGACTACTGGGACCTCTTCTACGCAGGGCACACCGTGGAGATGAACAACCTCAAGGCCATCCTGGAACACCGCCACCGCAACGGCCTGCCGGTCAACGTGGCTCCGGCGAAGGCGGTGGCGCAGTGACGACGGTCAGCCTCACCGACGTGGCCTGCTACCTCCCCGGCGAGCCGGTCCCCGCGGAGTTCTACACCGAGTACCCCGGAGCCGAGGACAAGCTCCGCAACCACCCCATGTTCAAGGTCCCGCCGTTACGGCACCACGTGGCCGCGGACGAGACCAACGCGGACATGATCGAACGCGCCGTACAGTCTCTGATCGAACGGCACGGCAGGGAAGAGATCCAAGGCGTCGACGTGCTGCTGGTGCACAGCCAACTGCCGGACCTGCCGTTCGTGGGCGCCGGCACCGAGGTGGCACGCCGGCTCGGCCTGAACCCGGAGTGGCTCGTCGACGTGGCCAACGCGGGCTGCGCCTCCTTCGTGTACATGCTGAAGATGGCCCGGCAGATCCTCACCGCCACCGACGCGAAGACCGCGCTGATCTGCAACGCGCAAAGCGCCGCGGGACAATGGTTCACCCAGTCCGAGGTGCGCAAACTCGCCCAGGCGGCGATCCCGGGCGACGGCTGCGGTGTGGCGTATGTGACGACGTCGGCAGACTCGCCCGTCCTCGACGTGGAGACCCGGCACATCGGCGAGTACGCCGGTGACATGACCGTGGCGGTCGAGGACGGCCGCAAGTACTGGGAGCCGGGAGAGTCCCAGCTGCGGATCGGGTTCACCGACGCAAGCGTCGCCAAGGTCCTGGCACGCGGGAACCGCCTCGTCCCCGAGGTGGTCATGGACCTGTGCCGGCGGCTCGGCGTGGCGAGCACCGACATCGACGTCCTCATCACCAACCAGCCCAACCGTACTTTCCTGCGGAACTGGCGAGAGGCGCTGCAACTGCCGGCCGAACGGCACCTGAACACCTTCGACCAGTACGGGAATCTGTTCGGGGCGGCGATCCCGATCACCCTGGACCGCGCGATCCGCTCCCGGCAGGTCGAGGACGGCGACCTGGTGGTGCTCGGAGGATTCGCCCACGCGGGCGACTTCGCCGGTGCCGTCGCCGTCCGCTGGCACGGGGGACGGAACTGAGCGATGGACATCCCCGTACTGCACCGGCTTGCCCTGAACGAGAGCCCGTATCCCCCGTTGCCCTCGGTACGCGAGGCGATGCAACGGGCCGTCGCGCAGGCCCACCGCTACCCGCAGTTCCACCCCGACGAGCTCACCGAGCAGATCGCCGCATGGTGCCGGGTGACCCCCGACCGCGTCGCGGTCGGCAGCGGATCGGTCGGCGTGGCCCAGCAGTTGCTCCAGGCGGTCGTCCAGCCCGGCGACACAGTGGTCTACGGCTGGCGCACATTCGACGCCTACCCCCTCCTGGCCACGATGGCCGGCGCGCACCCCGTCGCCGTACCCCTGTCGCCGGACGGACACCAGGATCTGGATGCCATGCTCGCGGCGTTCGACCACCGCACCCGCGTCGTGGTGCTGTGCAGTCCGCACAACCCCACCGGAAGTCTCGTCACCGCAGGTGCGCTGTCGGCGTTCCTGCGGCAGGTGCCCCGGCACGTCACCGTGCTCCTCGACGAGGCGTACGTGGAGTTCGCCCGCCACGCCGACCTGCCGGACACGCCCGCGCTCTTGGCCGCACACCCCAACCTGCTCGTCCTGCGCACCTTCTCCAAGGCCTACGGCCTGGCCGCCCTGCGGGTCGGCTACGGACTCGGCTCCCCCGACCTGGTGGAGCGGATCCGCCGACAACAACTGCCCTTCGGGATCAACGCGGTGGCAACAGCGGCGGTGAAGGCCTCACTAGGGGCCGAAAGCGAGTTGCGCCTGCGCGTGGACACGATCGTCGCCGAACGCGAACGGCTC
Source organism: Streptomyces sp. NPDC025638 (assembly GCF_055558775.1). Classification (NCBI taxonomy): domain Bacteria; kingdom Bacillati; phylum Actinomycetota; class Actinomycetes; order Kitasatosporales; family Streptomycetaceae; genus Streptomyces; species Streptomyces sp. NPDC025638. Next base: position 81,551 of record NZ_JBVHLX010000009.1, read on the forward strand.
CGGCACGAACTCCTCGGCCTCGGCTGGCGGGTACACCCGAGCCATGCCAACTCCCTCTGGCTCGCCGCGCCCGACCCGATCGATGACGGCGCCGCAGCACTCACCGACGCCGGTGTCCAGGCGCGCCACTACCCCGGCGAGGGACTCCGGCTCACCATCGGCAACCTGAATGCCAACAACACTGTGCTGACGGCGCTGGCGGGACTGCGCGCACTCCAGAGTGCGTCGCGGGCGTGAGCTTGTGCATGACGGCGCCCCAGCACGCTTGCCGCCACAACGGGCTGCGATACGGCGGTAGAACGCGCTGAAAGTTCGCTTGCTCGTCATCTCCAGGCCGCCATTGATGCCATGTCGCGCTTCCTGAGGGTCCAGTTCACTGGAGCGCCCCCCTCAACCGGACCTGAAAGAGGGACGCATGTCGAGACGCATGCCAAAGCGCGGGCTTGTCACGCTCGTCGCCGTCGGCCTTGCTTCTTCCGTAATGTCGACCGCCACGGCCTCGACGGCCGGCAGCCCACTGACGCTGGCCGTGTACGGCGACTCGCCGTACGGCATGTCGGCGTACGCGCCCGCGGGCCAGAGTGCCGACACGTCGCAGTTCCAGAAGACCCCGGCGTTCATCGGCACCGTCAACAGTGACCCGACGATCAGCGACGTCATCCACGTGGGCGACATCCACTCGGGCAAGGAGTTCTGCACCGAGGGCTACGACGCCTCGATCGCGTCAGCCTGGCGCTCCTTCACCAAGCCGCTCGTCTACACGCCGGGCGACAACGAGTGGGCCGACTGCCACAAGGCGTCGAGCCTCACCTCACCCGGTCAAGGCGGAGGCTTCTACGACTCGGCCTCCGGCGCGATCAACTACGTCGGCACGAGCGGCCTGTCGACCAGTACGGCGGACTGCGTCAGCTACCACTGTGGCAATCCGCTCGACAACCTCGCCACCATCCGGCGGGACTTCTTCGCCCAGCCGGGCCACACCCTCGGCAGCGGGACGCTGAACGTGGTCTCCCAGGCCACCGCCTACGACCGGAGCCACCCGGACGACGCGGAGTACGTCGAGAACGTGAGGTGGGCGCAGAACGACATCGTCTTCGTGACCATCAACGTGCCGGGTGGCTCGAACAACGACACCGACCCCTGGTACAAGGTGCCGACCGCGACTCAGGCACAGACCGAAGAGCGGACCAGCCGGACCGCGGCCGACGTCCGCTGGCTCGATGCCGCCTTCGCCGACGCGCGCGCCAAGCACGCCAAGGCGGTGGTGATCACGGCACAGGCCGACATGTGGGACCTCGACGGCAAGACCAACAAGCACCTGACGAACTACGAGCCGATCATCAGCGAGATCGCGGCGAAGACGACCGAGTTCGGCCGCCCGGTGCTGATGCTCAACGGCGACTCACACCTGTACCGCTCGGACAACCCGCTGTCGCCGACGGCGACTTGCACCGGCGAGACAGACCCGGCCACGGGCGCCGGCGTCTGCGCCCATGACCCGGGTGACAACGCGTGGAACGAGCACCCGTACTACAACGTCTCGAACTTCCACCGGATCGTCGTGCACGGCAGCACCACCCCGCTGGAATGGCTGAAACTGACAGCAGACCCCAACGCCGACTACGCCGTCACCGACACAACCTTCGGCCCGTTCAGCTGGAAACGGATGCCGCAGCCGCAGCTGTGACCCGCTGAGCGCACACGACCGGCCACGGTGTCCCATGGGACTCGTGGCCGGTCGCGTCTCCCCGGGAGCGTTGTTGCTGCGCGCTATTGCCTGGGCGATGGCCTTCCCCATGTGCGCCGATGCCGCCACCCGGAGTGCGCTCCGTGCGTCGGCGATGGGGTTCCGAATCACCGGGAGTGATTCGGAACCCCTGAGTGAAGGCAGAGCCCTCGGATCGGCTAGGCCACGTTGACCGCGCTCCAGGCGGCCGCCACGGCCTTCGCCTCGGTGCCGTCCGCGCCGTACAGGTCGCCGGCCGCCTTCAGGGTCGCCTCGCGGGCGGCCTTGTAGTCGGTCGTCGAGGTCATGTAGGTGGTGAGTGCCTTGTACCAGATCTTGTACGCCTTGTCCCGGCCGATCCCGGCGACCGTCGAGCCGTTCGACGTCGGAGAGTCGTACTCGACACCGTTGATCGTCTTCTTGCCGCTGCCCTCGGACAGCAGGTAGAAGAAGTGGTTCGCGATGCCGGAGGAGTAGTGGACGTCGAGGTCACCGGCGCCCTGCTTCCAGGCGTCCAGCGAGTTGCCGTCCTTGCTGGGCTTGTCCATGTAGCGCAGCGGCGTGCCGTTGCCGTTGATGTCGAGCTTCTCGCCGATGAGGTAGTCGCCGACGTCCTCCTTGTTGTTGGCGAAGAACTCGACCGAGGTACCGAAGATGTCGCTGGTCGCCTCGTTGAGCCCGCCCGACTCACCGCTGTACTCCAGCTTGGCGGTGCGCGAGGTCAGACCGTGGCTCATCTCGTGACCGGCCACGTCGAGAGAGGTCAGGGGCTTCTTGTTCCCCTCACCGTCGCCGTACGTCATGCAGAAGCAGCCGTCGTCCCAGAACGCGTTGACGTACGAATTGCTGTAGTGGACCCGGGAGTACGCGGCCTTGCCGTCGCCGCCGATGCCGTCGCGGCCGAGCTCCTTCTTGTAGAAGTCCCAGGTCATCGCGGCGCCGTAGGCGGCGTCCACGGCAGCGGTCTGCGGGTCGTCGCTCTTGCCGTTGCCCCACTTGTCGTCGTCGTCCTTGACGATGTCGCCGGTACCGCTCTCACCCTGGTGCAGGTCGTAGGTCTTGTGACCGCCGCGGTCGGCGTCGGTGAGCTCGAAGCCCGAACCCGCCCTGGTGCTGGAGAGCGGGACCTCGCCGCTGTACTGACTGGTGCCGGTGCCGGTCTCGATGGCCTGGTAGCGGTACAGCTTCTTGCCTGTGGTGGCGTCGGTGACGACGTGCAGCCGGCTGGGGGTGCCGTCCTTCTGGACCCCTGTCTTGACGGTCTCGAAGGCGAGCACGGGATTGCCCTTGCCTCCGGCCCAGATCACCTTTCGGGCGCCGGCCGCCGCCTTGAGGGTGGCGGTGGTGGTCGCCACCGATATGCGGGCGTTGCTGGCCTTGGTGACGCCCTTGAGCCTGCCGTCCTTGGCGGTGTGGGTGACGAGGTCGCCGCCGAGCACGGGCAGTCCGGCGTAGGTGCGGTCGTACCGGGTGTGCACCGTGCCGTCGGCGTCCTTGATGACGTCACGCACGATCAGCTTTTCCTCGGCGCCCAGTCCGAGAGTTCGCGCGGCCGACGCCGCTTCGTTCTGTGCGGCGTTGACGGCCGCGACGCGGTCGAACGTCCCGTGGCCCTGGGTGGTGGCCTCGGCTCGTTCGGGGGTGGCCTGTGCCGCACCGGTCTGTGCCGCGATCACGGCTGCGGCAGCCAGGGCCACAAGGGCGGCGGTAGGCCGGGGGTTTGCATGGAGGGTCATGCGGTCTCCATCGATCGTTCCTGTGGGGGGATGCGAAGAGCGTGACACCCGGTGGGAGAAGTTGACAGGACACGGACACACACCTCACAACTCCTCGACGTTTTCTGTCCGCTTATGGCGATGGAGTGTTCGATAGTCGGCCGAGCCAGACTGGGCATCAGACGAGCCCAGGGGAGTTCAGATCTGCGGGCATGAACTCAGCCGGGTCTTTCCAGCTCCACATACACCCTTGGATATGGGTCCGGCCGCTCACGGGACGTGTGGAGCCATGGACGTGCGATACGGCTGGGGTCAGCTGGACGTGGCCTTCGCACCGTGCCGGCAGACAGGCTTCGGGTTGTTGATCAGCGATGCGGATGCTCGGCCGTCGGGAACGCTGATCGGCGGCGCGACTCTCCTGGCCGGCCTCATCGTCATGACGGTGGGCCGGCTCGCCGGCGGGAAGAAGTCGTAGTCACGCTTGATGTCCCTATGGATGTCAAGCGGCGTCAACTGCCGCCTCGAACCGGGACGACTTCCGGCACCTGGTTCCCGACCTCGGCCGGCAGGACACCGAACTCCGCATCCTCCACCCTGCTCTTTTGACTCGTTTTCAGAGGCGACTTGCGAACCAGGTGCCACTATGTGATCAAATGAACTGATGCGTACCCCCCACATAAAGACGCATCATCCCGACCGCTCGGACGGACCTCCTCCCGAGATGGTTCCGCGCGGCCGCAATCCGTACGACGAACTGGCTTCGCTGGCGGATCATCCATGGGACGACTCGCTCGCCGAAGGCAGCACGGCGCCCCAACAGGACGAGGACGCCGACGAACCCTGGGCACCGCCCAACCACAGGCGCGGCAGCCGGCGCCGTAACCGCGCCACCGGCCTGCCCACCGTGGCGCGAGTCCTGGCCTGGGTGCTCACCCTGGCCTGCCTCATCACACTGGCCGACCGCTGGGCGGTGCTCTACGCCGAGCACAAGGCCTCCGAACGGCTCAAGGACGAACTGGGTCTCGCCGCCGCCCCCGAGGTACGGATCGGCGGCTTTCCCTTCCTCACACAACTGGCCGCACGGCACCTGGACTCGGTCCAGGTCACCCTTCCCGACATCCCGGCCGACCGGGTCACCCTCACCCAGGTCACCGCAGCGGCGGACGACATACGCATCGACGGCGACGGTCCCACCACGATCCGCGGCGCACTCATTCGGCAGATGCATGGCCGGGTACTGCTGTCCTTCGCTGACATGAACCGTGAACTCGGCGCCTCGCAGGTGGGTTTCACGGCCCACGGGCCCGGCCGCGTCCGAGCCGACGGCGCCCTGCGCATCGCGGGCCGCGAGCTGCACGTCAGGGCCGAAGCGCACGTCCGGCGTGACGGGGACCGCGGCGTCGCGACTTCTGTCGACGGCATACGGCTGGACATCGACGGTCTTGCCACATACCAGCCCGGAACCGGGCCCGCCGATGGCCTCCACCTGACCCGCGCCTCAGCGCGCCGTCTCACCCGGGAGGCCGAGAAGATCCGAGCCCTGTTGGCGGTTCCGGAGATCGTGCACCGCCTGGGCGTTCCCGACAGTGCGGTGCGTGCCGCGCTCCACGACGAGGACGAGCTCCATCGGCTCACCGGCGCGCCGCGCTTCCTGCGGAAACTGACCGGCGTCAACCTCGTGGACGCGGCACTCGCCCACCCAAGGCTGCTCGAACGGCTCGGTCTCGACCTGTCCCTGTTCAGCGCACTGACCAAGCTCACCCGCCCTCAGATCGCCGACCGTTTCTCCTTCGCCTTCCAGCTACCGAAGCCGCCTGCGGGCTCCCTGCACCTGCAGCGCGTGACAGTGGCCAAGGACGGCATCCGCGCCGATGTGTCGGGAACGGGCCTGCTCCTGAGCCGCTGACCGCGCCTCCGCGCAGGCGGCACCCCGTCGTTGTCGAGCGCCTCGGGGTGCCGGTGGTGGACACATCCACGGAGGTGCACCATGCGGCCGGCGGCTAACGGATGTCGGGCAGGTCTCGCAGTTGCCTGCGTGAGGTGAGGCCGAGCTTGCGGAAGATGTTGCGCAGGTGCGCGTCGACCGTCCGTGGGCTGAGGAACAGCTTCGCCGCCACCTCCTTGGAGGTGGCGCCGTCGGCGACCAGGCGTGCGATGTGCACCTCCTGCATCGTCAGCCGGTCCGATTCCTTCGACGTGCGGCTGCGGGCCTGCTCGCCCGTGGCGCGCAACTCGGCGGCGGCTCGCTCGGCGAACGCCTCCACGCCGAGGTCGGACAGCGGCTCGTGCGCCAGGCGCAGCGCGGACCGGGCGTCACGCCGTCGGCCCTGGCGGCGCAGCCACTCTCCGTACAGCAGCTGTGCCCGGGCGCGGTAGACGACCAGTGCGCTGCCGCCGAGCAGGCCGATCGCCTCCTGGTAGGCGGACTCGTCCTCGGTCACCAGGGCCCGCGCATATGCCTCGACGCCGAGACCCCACGCCTGCCGGCCCGCCTGCGTGCGCTCTTGGAGAGACGCGAGGGCCGCGGCGGCGACCTCCGTCTCGCCGCACCGCATGGCCGCCTCGACCAGTTCGGGCAGGGCAAGGCCCGCCGTGCCGACGGCGCCGTATTCGACCGCTTGCTTCGCCGCCTTGAGCGCGGCGCGGTAGTCGGCCAGGCCATTGCCGAGTACGGCCGTCGCCCACTGCACGCTCAGGCTCATCCGGTGATCCACCGAGGCGAACAGTTCGACGGCAGCGTTGCGCCGCCCGCGCATCGCGGCCAGGTGGAGGCGCGGATAGGCCAACGGTGCCGCGCCGGTGGCGTCGGCGATCGCCTCCTCCTCGGAGATGAGCTCCATCGCGGTACCGAAGTCGCCGGTGTGCACGGTCGCGGTGGCCTGCATGGCGAGGCCGATGGGCAGCGCGTGGAAGGAACCCGACTCTCGGCCGGCCGTGACGGCACGGGTGGCGATGCCGTGCATGGCGTCGAAGTTCCACAACTCGGTGGCCAGCATGAAGCCCAGTGACGGCCGCCTGGCCCACACCTCGGCGTCGGCGTCGCCGACGACCGGCCCGAGGATCTCCCCCGCCGCCGCATGCCCGTCGCCGACCAGGTTGATCAGGCCGGTCAGCACCGCCGCCGCGCCGGATACCGGCTCGTCCGGCGGCGGGGCCTTCCCGACGGCCTCCACCACGTGGTCGAGGCCGCCGAGAAGAAGGCCCATCTCGATGGCGTCCAAATAGCACTCCCGTGACCAGGCGGGGTCGGTGGCCGCCGGCCGGGCGGCGGCACGCAGGAGATAGGCCGTTGGGCCTTCGTCCCCCCGACGGCGGGCGAACGACAGCTTGCCGCGGAGCAGGTCGGCCCTGGCGGCCTGGCTCGGATCGTCGGTCCGGACGGTGCTGAGCAGTTCGGCCGCCGCGTCGAAGTCGCCCACCGAGAGCTTGGCCTGGACCGCGGCGAGGACCCGCTCGGTGCGTTGGACGGGGCTGATCGTGAGTGCGGCCGAGCGTTCGAGGAAGGCCGCGGCCGCCGCGACACCGCCGCGTTCCCGGGCGCGGGTGGCGGAGGCTTCGAGCTCGGCGGCGACCTGCTCGTCCGGGCCGGCGACGGCGTGGGCGCGGTGCCAGGCCCGCCGGTCGGGGTCGGCGACCGGGTCGGTCGCACTGGCCAACGCCTCGTGCGCCCTGCGTCGCTCCTCCGGCTCCGCGGCACGGTAGGCGGCCGAGCGGGCGAGGGGGTGGCTGAATCGGATCCGGGTGCCGAACTCGACCAACGGGGCGCACTGAGCGGCGGCGGTCGTGTGGATGTCCAGGCGTTCGGCCGCACTCCACAGCAGGCCGGGATCGCCGATCGGGTCGGCGGCGGCGACGGTCACCAGCAGCCGGGCCGCGGGCGGCAGGAGCTCCAGCCGGGACCGGAAGCTCTGTTCGATCACGCCGGGAACGGAGTCGGGCTGGGCGAACCCACCCGCCATCCCGGCGAGTCCGGCCGTCCTGGGAAGCTCCACCAGCGCGAGGGGGTTGCCCCGCGCCTCGGCCAGGATGCGGTCGCGCACCCGCTCGTCCAACGGGGCGCGGTTCGCCGCGGCCAGCAGCGCGCGTGCATCCGATTGGCCAAGACCCCGAAGCGCATGGCCGGGCAGCTCGTCCAGCTCGGGCAGGCTGCTCGGCTCGCGCGCCGCGAACAAGAGGGCGATCGGCTCGGCCGAGATCCGGCGGGCCAGGAAGGCCAGTGCCTTGGCCGACGCCCGGTCCAGCCACTGTGCGTCGTCGACGACGCACAGGAGCGGGCCTTCCCGCACGGCCTCCACCACAAGGCCCAGCGACGCGACGCCGACCAGGAACGGATCGGGTGTGCCGGTGTCGAGACCGAAAGCAATCTCCAGCGCCTTGCGGTGCGGCGCGGGCAACGCCATGAGCCGGTCGGTGACGGGCGCGAGCAGTTGGTGCAGCGCGGCGAACGGCAGCTCCGTCTCGAACTCCGCGCCGGACGCCCGCATGACGAGGAAACCGGTCGCGGCCTCGTCCGAGTGCCGCAGCAGCGCGCTCTTGCCGATGCCCGGCTCACCGCGCAGTACCAGGGCGCCGCCCCGGCTCTCCCGCGCCCCTTGGAGCAGGCCGTCGAGCCGCCCTATCTCGTCCTGACGGCCGATCAGCGCATCCGTGTATGTCTCGGGCATGTCGTGAACCTATGCCGTCATACGCCGCGGGGGAATCAAGGACCCCGGTCGCCCAGGGCCGTCGCACAGGGCGTCGTATAGGCCGCCCAGGGAGTCGTATAGGCGATGACTACCGACGCGAGCGACGGGCGCCCGCTGCGAGCGTCGAGCCATGACCCGCGCCGCACCACAACAGACCACCACCGGCTGGATACCGCTGGCGGTATTGGCCACGGCCCAGTTCCTGGTCGTGCTGAGCACTTCGATCGTGAACGTCGCCCTGCCCCGGATCCGGGTCGGGCTCGCCCTGTCGGACACCGGCCAGGCATGGACGGTCAACGCCTACGTACTGATCTTCGGCGCGCTGTTGCTGCCGGGCGGCCGCGCGGGTGACGTATACGGCCTGCGCCGCGTGTTTCTGCTGGGCCTCGGTCTGTTCACCGTCTCCTCGCTGGGCGCGGCACTGGCGCCCACGGCGATCGTGCTGATCGCCTGCAGGGCGGTGCAGGGAATCGGCGCCGCCCTGCTGGCGCCCACGGCGCTGGCTCTCGTGCTGACGCTCTATCCCGACAGGGAGCGGCGTGGCACCGCACTCGGAGTGTGGGGCGCGGTCTCCGGTGCCGGCGGCGCGGCGGGCGTGCTGCTGAGCGGGGTGCTCACCAGCCTCTATGGCTGGCGCGCGGTGTTCGTCGTGATGGTGCCCCTCGCCCTGGCCGTCCTGATGGCCACCTGGCTGCTGGTGGGGGCCGACCGGCCACGTGGCGGAAGCCTGGACGCATCGGGCACGGTGACGGTGACGGCGGGGCTGGTCGCGCTCACCTTCGGCCTGTCGGGGCCCTGGCCGCTCGCGGTGATCGGTCTGGCGCTGCTCGGCCTGTTCGTGGTGCTCCAGCGCCGCGCGGCCGACCCGCTGCTGCCTGCGCGCATGAGCGTGGTGGCGGTGCCCAATGTGCTGATGGCTCTGCTGGGCGCGGTCTGGCTCGGCCTGTTCTACTTCCTGCCCCTCTACCAGCAGCGCACCCTCGGCTACTCGCCCCTGGAAGCCGGGCTGACCCAGCTTCCTCTCGCCGTCATGATCACCCTCTCGTCGTGGGTCACCGGCAGAGTCTCCGGCCGCCCTGTGCTCCCCGTGGGCCTGCTGGTCCTCGCGGCCGGACTGGCCTGGCTGTCCCGAACCCCGGCCCACGGCACCTTCCTTGTGGACCTGCTCGGCCCGACGCTCCTCATCGGCATCGGGCTGGGGGTTGCCTTCGTCCGGCTCACCGCGATGTCCTCCACCGGCGTCCCGGCCGCCGACAACGGCCTGGGCGGCGGGCTGGTCAACGCCACCCGGCAGATCGGCGGAGCCATCGGCCTGTCCTTCCTGACCCTGCTCCCCTCCTCCGGCACGGCCTTCCTGGCCTGCGCCGCCCTCACCCTGCTCATCTCGGCTCTCTCGACGCGAAAGGCATGACCATGACCCTGGACAAGCCGTACATCAGCGGCCACTTCACCCCCGTCACCGACGAGATCACCGGGCACGAGCTGACGGTGCGCGGCACCCTTCCGCCCGAGCTGAACGGCCGCTACTTCCGCAACGGTCACAATCCCAAGCCCGGCATCACTCCCAGCCACTGGTTCCGCGGCGCGGGCATGATCCATGGCGTCCGCCTCACGGGCGGCCGGGCCGAGTGGTACCGCAACCGCTGGGTGCGCACGCCGTTCCTGGACGGCGTGCCGTTCACCGGAACCGAGCTCGAAGTCAGCGCCGCCGCCACCAACATCATCTTCCACGGGGGCCGCTACCTGGCCCTGCAGGAGGCCAACCTGCCGTGGGAGGTCAGCGCCGACCTCGACACGCTCGGCGTCCACGACTTCGGCGGCAAGCTCACCAGCGCGATGACCGCCCACCCCAAGGAGGACCCCGAGACGGGCGAGCTGCACTTCTTCAGCTACAGCCCCTTCCCGCCGTACCTGACCTACTACGTGGCCGACGCCTCCGGCGACATCGTCACGTCGGAGGTCGTCGACGGCTCCGGCCCGTCGCTCATGCACGACTTCGCCATCACCGGCGAGCATGTCGTCTTCATCAACTCGCCGGTGGTCTTCGACCATGCCGAGCACTCCGGCATCCCCTACCGCTGGCACGACGACGTCCCGTTGCGCATCGGCGTGATGCCGCGCGCCGGGGGCAAGGCCACCTGGTTCGAGGTGGCCGACCAGGCGGCGCTGTTGCACGTCGCCAACGCCTACACCGACGCACAGGGCCGGGTCGTCCTCGAAGCACCGCGCTTCGACCGTTCCGCCTGGGAGAACTCGTGGAAGTGGTGGGTCGGCGCTCCCGGTTACGGCACCAGCCCCGACGCCGGATCGACCCTCCACCGGTGGATCATCGACCCGGCCACGGGCAAGGTCACCACCGAGTCCCTCAACGACCTGGTCACCGAGTTCCCGTCGATCAACGACGCCCACACCGGTTCGGCCCACCGCTACAGCTACGCCATCGCCTTCCCCGGCGCGGGCCTGTCCGGCTACCACACCGTCAAGTTCGACACCTGTACCGGCCAGGAGAAGCTGCTCGCGCACGGCGAGGGCCGTATGCCCGGCGAGGCCGTCTTCGCGCCCGCCAAGGGCGGAACCGCCGAGGACGACGGCTATCTGCTCACCATCATCAGCGACCTCAAGGCCGACGCCTCGGAGCTGCTCGTCCTGGACGCGAGCGACCTGAGCACCGTGGCCGCCGTCGAACTCCCCCGCAGGGTGCCCGCGGGCATCCACGGCCACTGGATCCCCGACTCCGAACTGCCCGCCTGACCGGCCCCAGCCACCCCAACCACCCCAGCGTGCCTGGGCCGCCGTCTCTCCCCCACGGCGGCCCGCGCCCCCGGCACCGAGGAACCGCCATGACCCACCCCACGAACATCGACGAAAACGCCCCCGGCGTCGCCGACCACACCATCCGGATCGCCACTCCTGTCGAGCGGGTGTGGCAGTTGCACACCGGGATCGGCTCCTGGCCCGGCTGGCAGCCCGCCATCACCGAGGCCCGGCTCGACGGCCCCATTGCCCCCGGCACCACCTTCCACTGGGTGACCGCCGGCCTGTCCATCGACTCCACCAACTACGCCGTCGACGCCCCGCACCGCATCCTGTGGGGCGGTCCCGCGCACGGCATCACCGGCGTGCACAAGTGGACCTTCACGGAGGACGGCGACGGCGTCGTGGTCCGCACCCGGGAATCCTGGGCGGGCGCGCCGGTCAACGCCGACCGGGACGGCCTCGCCGCCGCGCTGGACGACTCGCTCAGCACCTGGCTCGACGCCCTGAAGAAGGCGGCGGAGCAGTGGCCGAGCGGCTCTTCCTCGTCCACCTGACACTGGCCTTCGGGCCGACGATCAACGGCAGTCTGCCGGGGCGCCGGGCCACAATGTCTGTCGGCTCCTACGCGCCTCAGCCTCGATCAACCGGGACAATCTCCCAGCATGAACTCTCAGTCCCCGTCGAGCCACTTGGGCGGACTGCTCCGCACCGTCGGGACATACCCGCGCCGTGCGCCGCTGACCGTCACCTACGTCTGCCTACTCCTCGTCAGCCACGCCTGGGTCGGCTACGGGCTGTCCGCCGAGCGGGCGACCGCCCTGTTGGGCCACCTCAGCACCAACCTGAACAATCTGCATGATCATCCGGTGACCGCCCTGCTTGGCAGCGTGCTGTTCTTCGACGGTTCGCTCACGAATGTCACCTCAATTGAATTCGTGGGGACCTTCATCACCCTGGGCCTCGGTGTCTGCTGCTTCCTGGCCTGGGTGGAGCGCCGGTGGGGGAAGCCGCCCGCCGTGGCCGTGTTCCTCGGCGGGCATGTCGCAGCCACCCTGCTCACCGCTGTCGTCGTCACTGTCGCACTTCGGCACGCCTGGTATCCGGCGGCCGTCCGGCAGGCTTCGGACTACGGGGTCAGTTACGGTGCCCAGACCGTGATGGCGGTCGGCACACTCGCCCTGCCCCGGCGTGGCCGCCTCCCCTGGGCGGTCTTCGTGCTCGCCTGGCCCCTCGGCGGTGCCGAGTGGCCCGGGCCGCTGCCGGACTTCACCACCGTCGGCCACCTGCTCGCGGCGCTCCTTGGTTTCGGGCTGGTGGCCGCCCCGGCATTCGGGCGGCGACGGGGCCAGGCTGCCGCGGTGCCCTCCCCTGCGCGTGGCTGCGGGCCGGTTCCAGACCGCGCCCCGACATCGACTTCACCGGCAGTCGAAGCGGAGACGTCCTCAGCGGACTGAGCCCCAGTGACCCGGAATTCCAACTTTCCTCTGGAATCTCACTCTTGACGACCACTCATGCGGCCTGAAAGATGAGCGACCGCCATGACAACGTTGTCCAAGCAAGGAAGCTGACGCCCATGAGATGGACTCAGCGCATACGCAGTGCGGTCGCGGCATTCGCAGTCCTCGGAGCTGCCTTCATCGGGCCTGCGGCAACCGCGGCCGAGGACGGCGAACTCACCGATCTCGTCAACCCGTTCATCGGTACCGAGAACGAGGGAAACACCTACCCCGGCGCGGCGGTGCCTTTCGGGATGGTGCAGTTCTCGCCGGACACCGGACACAACACCGGCTACGACTACTCCCAGAACCACATCCGGGGCTTCTCCCTCGTACATCTCTCCGGTGTCGGCTGCGGCCTGGGCGGCGACCTGCCGGTGCTGCCGACGACCGGCGACGTCACGGAGACGGATTACGCCAAGTACCGGGCCGAGTTCAGTCACGACACGGAAAAGGCAAGCCCCGGCTACTACAAGGTCGGGTTGAAGACCGGCATCGCCGCGGAACTGACCGCCACCGCGCGCACCGGCGTCCAGCGCTACACCTTCCCCGCCGGCGACAAGGCCAACGTCCTGCTGAACGCCAGGCAGTCACTGCATCGAAGCGTCTCCAGCAAGGTCGAGGTGCTCGACAACCGGACCGTGCGCACCACGATCACCGGAAGCGGCTTCTGCCAGGAAACCAAGCCGTACACCGTCTACACCATCACCCGCTTCGACCGTCCGTTCATCGCCCACGGCACGTGGAACGGCTCCACGGTCACCGACGGTTCGAGGACCGGCCGGGACGGCGCCTACGTCCGCTTCGACACGACCAAGGACCGCACCGTCGAGGCGACGACGGCTCTCTCGTACGTCGACGCGCACGGCGCGACCGTCAACCTCCGCGCCGAGGGCGGCCGTTCCTTCGACCAGGTCCGCGACGCCGCGCGGCGCACCTGGGAGAGCCGGCTCGACACCGTACGCGCACAGGGTGGCAGCGACACCCTGCGTCGCACCTTTTACTCGTCCCTGTACCGGTCCTTCCTGGCGCCCAACATCGGCGGCGACGCCGACGGCCGTTACACTGGGTGGGATCAAAGGATCCACCGCGCCCGGGGCTTCACGTACTACCAGAACTGGTCGCTGTGGGACACGTACCGCACCCAGACCCAACTCCTGTCCCTGCTCGCGCCGCACGAGGCCCGGGACATGGCGATCTCCGTCATCAGGATCGACGAGGAGAGCGGCTGGCTGCCGAAGTGGGGCTACGGCACGGTCGAGACGAACATCATGACGGGTGATCCGGTCACCCCGTTCCTCACCAACGCCTACCAGCAGGGCCTCCTCAAGGGCTACGAGGAACGGGCCTACCGCGCGCTGAAGAAGAACGCCGACGGAGTGCCGCCCGCCGACTCGCCGGCCGTGGGCCGCGAGGCCAACAAGGAGTACATCGCGGACGGCTTCGCGCCCTACATCAAGGGGCGCCTGCACGTGAAGCCCGGTGACTCCGACTACGACCACGGGGCGTCCGCGACGCTGGAGTATGCGCTGTCGGACGCCATGCTCGCCCAGATGGCGAGCGATCTCGGCCACGCCGACGACGCGGCACGCTACGCCGCCCGGTCCCAGAACTACCGGAAGATCTTTGACACCTCGACCGGCTTCTTCCGCGCGCGCGACACCTCCGGCGCGTTCACCGGCCCGGCGGACCCGGCGCGGAGCGAGGGATTCCATGAGGGCACTGCCTGGCAGTACCAGTGGCTCGTACCGCAGGACCTGCCCGGGATGGTCGGTCTGATCGGCGGCAAGCAGGCGGCCAACGACCGGCTGGACTCCTTCTTCGCCTACGACCGGCTGGTGCAGGACCCCGCGAAGACTGCTCGCGAGGTGTGGGTGAACGGCCCGTACGACTACTACAACGCGGACAAGTACAACCCGCAGAACGAGCCCGACCTCATCGCCCCGTACACCTACCTCTCGACCGGCCAGCCGTGGAAGACCACCGACGTCGTGCACGCCGCACTGACCCTCTTCACGGACTCCCCGACCGGCATGACGGGCAACGACGACCTCGGCACCATGTCCGCCTGGAACGTGCTGTCCTCGATCGGCATCTTCCCGGTGCAGCCCGGCCATGACACCTGGGGCCTGTCCACGCCCGCCTTCGAACGAGTCGACCTCCGGCTGGACCGCCACTACTACCCCCGCGGGGCGCTCACGGTGACGGCACCCGGCACCTCGGACGCCCGCCGCTACATCCAGTCGGCGTGGGTCGACAACGCGCCGTACGGCCGAACGTATCTGACGACAGACGCGCTGCGGCACGTGCGATCCCTGGCATTCACGGTGGGCACCGACCCGTCCGGCTGGGGAACGGGGGCCGAGGACGGCCCGCCCCCGCTGCACTGAAACCAGGCGTGATCCGGTTCGTGTGTCATTGTCCTCGGCGAGCCAACTCCGTGGCCATGCGTTGCATGACCGTGCGGTTGGCGCGCCGCATCGTGGTCCGTACGACCGGGGCGAGCAGCCGGTCGGCGAGAGGAGCGCGCACCCAGCCGTACGTGAACGCAACGTGACTCCCTCCGGTTCGCAGCGGTTCGATGGTGTAAGTGCCGTGGGCCAGGCGTCGGCCGGCCGCGCTGACGTTGCGTTCGACGATGCGCCGCGGCGCGTCGGCGCGCCGGTCCCGGTCCGATCCTTGCCCGGACTCGGACTCGGACTCCGTCGCCACGACCCCACTGTGGGCGAAGTCGAAGAACTGAGCGTCCGGGCTACGAAAGCGTAGGTCTCCGGCGCCAGAACGAGTACGTCCGTTAACGCAAGCCGGTCGCCGACCGATCCGACAGAGGTAGCTCCGCATCACCTTGGGGGCGCCGGGGCCCGGGCGACGGCTGTGGGGTCGTCATCCGGGCCGGCTCCCATGGATCAGGCGGTGCGTCGGTGCGTCAGGAAACCTTGACCGCGCTCCAGGCCGCGGCCACGGTGGCGTACTCGGGGCTGGTGGCGCCGTAGAGGTCCTTCGCCGCGTTCAGAGTGGCGGTGCGGGCGCCCTTGTAGTCCGTGGTGGAGGTCATGTAGACGGTCAGCGCCCGATACCAGATGGCGGAGGCCTTCTGGTTGCCGATGCCGGTGACGGTGGAGCTGTTGCAGGTGGGGCTGTTGTAGGAGACGCCGTTGATGGTCTTGGCGCCGCTGCCCTCGCTCGCAAGGTAGAACCAGTGGTTGCCGACGCCCGAGGAGTAGTGCACGTCGAGGCGGCCGACCGACTTCGACCAGCAGTCGGCGGAGCGGCCGTCCAGGGACGGCTTGTCGAAGCGGCGCAGCCACGGCGGGGTGGACTGGTCACCGAAAAGGTAGTCGGGTGTGTCGACCGGGTTGTTGGCGTACCACTCGACCATGGTGCCGAGGATGTCGCTGGTGGCCTCGTTCAGGCCGCCGGACTCACCGCTGTAGCGCAGGTTGGCGGTGGCCGAGGTGACACCGTGTGTCATCTCGTGGCCCATGGTGTCGAGGTCGACCTGCTCCGGATCGGTGCTGCCGTTGCCGTCGCCGGTCATCATGCAGAAGCAGGAGTCCGACCACTGGGCGTTGTCCCAGTTGGTGCCGACGTGGACGAAGACGGTGGCGCCGCGGCCGTCGTTCTTGATGCCGTTGCGACCGAAGGTCGTCTTGTAGTAGTCGAACGTCTCCGCGGTGTTGGCGTGTGCGTCGACGGCGGCGGTGGCGCGGTCGGTGGAGAACTTCCTGCCGTCGCCCCAGATGTTGTCCGCGTCGGTGAACAGGGTGCCGGAGGTGCTTTTCAGGGACGAGGACGAGAGATTGTGCGCGTCCTTGGTGATGTGGCCGCGTACGGGGTCGACCAGGGCGAAGGTGCCGTCGGCCTGCTGGGTGGTGTCGATGCTGACGTCACCGGTGTACTCGGAGTGGCCGGTGCCGGTCGCCTCGCGCTCGACGTCGTAGTTCTCGATCGCCGCGCCGGTGGTGGCGTCGGTGACGAAGACCTCGCCGTGCGGCTGGCCCTTGTCACCCACGCCCTGCACGGTGGTGCGCCAGGCCAGGCGCGGGGAACCGTCAGCAGCCCATACGATCAGCTCGGGGGTGGACTTGGCGTTGCGCACCAACCCGTGCGAGCGCTTCAGGGCGCCGGCCGCGGTGCCCTTGGCGTCGACGGCGGGCGCGACGGACTTGAGCGCCACTTTGTGGGCCTTGGCGCGGGCAGATCCCTTGAACGAGCCGTCGGCGTTCTGGTGGACGACGAAGTCGCCGCCGACGACGGGAAGGCCACGGTAGGTCCGCGCGAAGCGGACGTGCTGGGTGCCGTCGGCGTCGATCACGACGTCCTTGACCTGGAGCGACTGGCCCGCGCCGAACCCGAAGGTGTCGGCGTGCCGGGTCACGTTCGCCTTGGCCTGGGATATCGCCGCGTCGCGGACGGAGGAGCCGCGCTGCACTGCGTTGGTCTGCGAGTGCGCAGGTATGGCCATCGCACCCGTGGTGATGACGCCGGCGGCGACCATCGCGGAAAGGGCAAGATAAGGACGGGACATGACGGGGTGATTCCTTCGCTCGTCGTGGGGTGACGACGTCCTTGGACGTTGACGCGAAGTGTTCAACAGGTGACATGTCCCTGACGTGACTTCATCTGGGATATAGCTGCCGAGCTATAGGGCTTGGGGACCGTGACCCAGCCGGTCACCTGCCCTCGCCGAGGGCGAACTCCCCTCCCCCGTCCTCCCACCAGGCCAGATACTGCGGCCGCTGCTGCACCAGCGACAGATAGGCGGTCAGCAGACGCTCGCAGGCCGCGTCGGCGAGCTCGGGCGGAACCGATTCCGTATTCCAGGCCAGCAGCAGCCGCCGGTGGAACGGGACGTCCACGAGCGGCCGCTGCACGGTACCCCGCGCGGACACATCGGCGGTCGGCCACACCCCGCAGACGGCACGCCGGCCGGCGACCAGGATCTGCGCCACGGACAGGTCCGACGTCACATGGGCGATGCGCGGAGTGAATCCCGCCGACTGGCAGGTGAGATGAAGATACGCGTACACACCGCTCTCGTCGGCCTCCGGCATGACCCAGTCCTCACCTGCCAGCTCATGGAGACCGACCAACTCGCGGCGCGCCAGCGGGTGGTCCTCGGCGAGCAGGACGAAGACCGGCTCACGGAGCAGTGTGCGCGTCGCCACCGACTCGCCGACCGAAAGGGGGAAGCCCGGGAACTCGCCGAACACCGCGATGTCGCATTTCGACAGGCTCAGCGATTTCACCAGGGTATGCACGGAGCGGCGGGCATCGATGGTGAGCCTTCGTTCCGGGACGAGTTCGAAGAGGGCGGAGACCAGCAGGGACACCAGAGCGCCGGCGGTTCCGCCCGCCCTCAGCGGGGCGGTGGCCTGTCTGTCCGCCTCGGCCGCCGAGCGCGCGTGCTCGCGAAGCCGGTCGAAGCCGACGACGAGGTCACGGGCGCAGCGCAGAACGTACTGTCCGTTCTCGTTCGGCTTCACCCCATCGGCACTGCGGATGAAGAGCGGGCCGCCCAACTCGTGTTCGATCCGCTTCAGCTGAGCACTCATGGCCGGCTGAGAGAGCTGCAGTCGTGCGGCGGCCTTGCGGATGCTGCCGGCCTCGGCGACAGTCAGCAGGACACGGAGGTGCCGGAACTCGAGGTGCATGAACATTCCCCGCTCAACGCGGAGGGACCCGTCCACCCCCCGTGACCAGCAGAACCAGTTGCCCGACGGCATGGTGACCAAGAATCCGACGGACCCGTGGGGGCGGCAACCACGGGACGGTAAAACCTACATGCGAACGCGGCGGTGGCGTGGCTGACCAACAGGCGATGTACGGGCGTCAGGGGTACATGGGGGCCCAAGCAGTCAGCGGCAGCGGCGTAAACGCAGTCGCCCTCGTCCGGAACGGCCGGCGCAGGTCAGAGGCCGCCGGTGTTGAGCAGCCGGTTGGGAGTGTCGGAGCGGACGCCGCGCACGACACCGCGGGTGGCCGTGTGGTCGAGCCAGACGTGGACCTGGTTGGCCGTGGCGTGCGGGTGTGCCGACAGGTACAGCGCGATCACGCCGGTCGCATGTGGCGCGGCCCATGACGTCGCGCCGTCGTTCTCCGTGGTCGTACCGCCGCCGGCGAGTGCGGCGGTCACCTTCTGGCCGGGGGCGTACAGGTCCACGCACCGTCCGTACCCCGATCCGTAGGAGCCGCCGTCGCTCCACACGCGGTCGTTCGAGGTGGAGGCCGCCACGACGATCGTGCCGGGGACGCCGGCCGGGGAGTGTTTGCAGGCGTCGTCATGGAAGTTACCGGCCGACACCACCGTCGGGATCCCCGCGTCGACCATCTTCTTCACGGCGGACTCCAGAGCCGCCGACCGGTGGTCGAGGTTGAGCGACATGTTCACCACCGCAGGCCTCTGCGCGTGCGCGGTGACCCACTTGACCGACTTCACCAGGGCCGCCTCGGCCGCCGCCGGGGAGCCACCGCCCTCGCTCTCGCACAGGATGCCCTGGACCCGTACGAGTTCCGCCTTGGGCGCCACCCCGTACTTCGCCCCGCCGATGATGCCCGCGACGAACGTTCCGTGGCCGGTTCCCGCCTCGCTGAAGCAGTCACCGGAGTCCTTCGGGCCCACGAAGTCGGCGCCGAGGTGGGCGCGTCCGCCGAACTCCTTGTGGGCGATGTCCATCCCGGTGTCGATCACGTAGACATGAACGCCCTTGCCCGTGGCGGTGGTGGTGAACTTCCCGTTCAGCGGCCGCGACCGCTGGTCCAGGATGTCCAGGTTCCAGGGTACGTGCCGGGTGATGGACGACGCCCCGGCCTGCGCGATCCCGGACAGCTTCCCCACAGCGCCGGGAGATGTCGGCGACGAGCCGGACGACGCCCCGTCCCCGGAGGGCGCCACGGACTCCCCCTTCCCGTGCGCGGGGAGCTTCTTGCCGCTCCCTCCGGCCGCCGCGCCGGCTTCCCCGCCGCAGGCCGAGGCCCCGAGCACCGTCGCCATGGCCACCACCATGAGACCGGCCTTCGTCACTTTCCGTGTCACAACGCCCCCCGCGTTCCTGTTTTGTGCACAGTCAGCGCACAAGACGACCGCAGGAGGCGGGCGGTTCCAGCCAGGCGTGCAAGTGGGTGGGCGGAAGGGTCGGTCGGTCCGTCGGTTCACGCCCTCGGCGGACTGCAGCCTGCATCTACTCTGCGGCCGTGTGTTCCAGGATCGCGGAGACGATCGTCGTCCAGTCGACTCGCTCGACCCCGTGACCGGCGTCCTTGAGAGTCAATGGCCTTGCCTCGGGGATCTGTTCCGCGAGTGCCTCACCGTGCCGGAGCGGGAACATCGGATCGGCGGTCCCGTGAATCACCAGCGTGGGCACGGCGATCGAGGACAAGGGCACTTGCGAGAGCTCGCCGTCCGCAAGCGAGTCGTGGTTGCGGGCCGCGGTGAAGTCGTGCGCGCGCTCGACGTCGCGACGGACAAGGCTGCGCGCGGCGGTCTCATCGAACGTGCGCCGACCGCCCGCGAGCAGGCGCGCGTAGGCCACCCGGTAATCGATCACCGAGTCGGTATCCGACCAATCGACGTGCGCGTCCGAGACGAACCGCGTGAACTCCTCGGTCGGCGGAGGAAGCTCGGGGTCGCCGGGCACGGCGGAGGATGTACTGATCAGGACGAGTGAGAGGACGTAATCGGTGTAGTCGAGCGCGAGCCGCTGCGCGAGTGCCCCTCCGGCCGAGACACCCACGACGTGCGCTGCCGGGATCTCATAGGCGTCGAGCACGCGTGCGGCGTCACCGACCAGGTCGGCGCCGGTGTATCCGGGACGGCCCGGCTCGTACGTGACCGATCGGCCGGTGTCGCGGTGGTCGTAACGGATCACGAAGCGCCCGCCCTCGGCGAGCATCCGGCAAAAGCCCTCCTCCCACCAGAGCATCGAAGCCCCGATGCCCATGATCAGCAGAATGGGTGGATCCGACGGGTCACCGAAGGACTCGGTGCACAGCTCGATGCCATCCGCCTCGATGACGCGCTCGGCCATCGCTTCTTCTCCTCTCTTTCCCCCTCCCCTCCCTGTCCCATAGTGCCCATGTGCCGAGGCAGCGGTCAGGCGGAAGCCCCAGCAGATGAGTCCGTGCCGTCGCTGATTCGTCTGACTGGAGCGTTCCACGCAGTAGATCCGTGTCTCAGAAGCGGGGGGCTTCCGGTGTGTGCTGTGGCGTCGGGACGATGCGCTGGTTCACGCCGGGGCTCTGGCGTCCGGACGTCGTGCAGGTGACGTCCTGTGCCGGGAGCTTTCCGTTGCTCAGATAGGCGTTGATGGTGCGGTTGGCGCAGGAGCGCGGGTCTTCGGAGTAGACGCCGTGGCCCTCGCCGCCCTTGACGTACACCATGCGCGAGCCCTTCAGGGCGTGGTGCATGCCGAGGCCGCTGGTCAGGGGGGTCTGGGAGTCCCACTGGTTCTGGACGGTGAGCAGGCCGACGTTGTTGTCCACCGCGGTGACCGGCTCGGCGGGCCTGTCCCAGAACGCGCAGGGCGTGATGTTGGAGCCGAAGTCGCCGTAGAGCGGGTACTTGGCCTTGCCCCGGATCGCGTCGCGCCGGTACTGCTCGGGGTCACGCGGCCAGGCTGCGGTGTCGCCGCAGACGACGGTCCAGAAGACGGCGGAGCCGTTGTCGGCCGGCGGCTGGGCGGCGCGAGCCGGGGACCGGCGCGGTCCCTGCCGGTCGTCCGGCACGGAGGAACGGTGGGAGGGGGCATGGCCGTCGGCGGCCCTCTTGAGGTCGACGACCGCTTCGGCGGCAGACTTGGGGGTGAAGAACTCGGCGCGCAGGCCGGCACGGATGTCGTCCCCGGTGCGCTTTTCGCCACCGACGTCGATGGGAGTGCGGTCGGCTCGGGCGATCAGGTCCCAGAACGTCTTCTTCACCTTGGCCGCGGTGTTGCCGAGTTTGTAGGTGCGGTGGCGCTGTGCGGTCCACTTCGTCCAGCGGGTGAAGGCAGGCTCGGAGCCCTCCGCCCAGACCTGGATCATGCCGCGCCAGACCCGTGCGGGGTCCACCGCGCTGTCCAGCACGAAACGATCGGTCCGCTCGGGGAACATCTGCGCATAGACGGCGCCCAGGTACGTGCCGTAGGAGTAGCCGAGGTAAGAGATCTTCTTCTCGCCCAGAACGGCGCGAATGACGTCCATGTCGCGGACGGTGTTACGGGTGGTGAAGTACGGCAGCCTGTCGCCGTTCTTGGCACGGCACTTGTCGGCCACGGTCCGGGCCCACTTGACGTCGCGGCTGAACGTTGCCGACCTGTAGGGGTGTTCGATGTTCTGCTGCGTGGCTGTGAGACCGCACGTGAGCGGGCTGCTGCGGCCGACGCCGCGCGGGTCGAACCCGATCAGGTCGTACTGCTCGCGGACCTTCTTGGGCATCGTGTCCTTCATCATGGCCGGCATGTCCAGGCCTTCGCCGCCCGGACCGCCGGGGTTGAAGAAGATCGCGCCGTGCCGCTTGCCGGGGACACTGGTCTTCATACGGGAGATGGCCAGTTCGATCGTCTTGGAGTCGGGGCGGCTGTAGTCGAGCGGGACCTTGATCGTCGCGCACTGGAATGCAGCGGGCATTGATGCGTCGCATCGGTGCCAGGCGGGCTTCTGGTTCTCGAATCTCTGCAGCGGTTCCGCCGCGGATGCCTGCGCCGGGGCAAGGGCGGGGATGAGCGTCGCCGTGACCCCCACAGCGAGCAAGGGCGCCATGCGTCCTATCCGCACGATGGCCGTACCTTTCTATCAACTTCCGTGACGGTACGACGATTTCGTGTCGGCGGTGGCGGGCGAATCCATCTGCAGGGCGGTCTTGCTCCGACTCCCGGCGTACTCAGAAACAGACGTGCGGATGAGAACCCAGACGGACTGATTGCCATCCGCACCGTCCGATGCCGCGTGCGGTTACTCCGACTCTCGCTGCGGGCGCCACGTGCCGTCCAGCGGAATGCCGGCCGCCGCCGCGAGCCGGTTGCGCGACTCCAGCAGTCGGGTCCTGGGCGCCGCCAGATCCACGTACGTCATCATGAAGACGCTCTCCGCCGACGGGATGTGACCGCCGCGAAGCTGTCCGCGCGCCGGCAACCGCTGCCGGAGCGTGGGCGGCGAGCCGGTCACAGCGTGATGGTGCCGCGGATGTGGACGATGGCGGCGCCGCTGACCCAGACGGTGCCGTCCTCACCGGCGGTGATCTCGATGCTCCCGGCCCGTCCCAGACGTGCGCCCTGGGACACCCGGTAGGTGGAGGGTGCGGCGCCGGTGGCGGTGAGCCACTGCCCGACGGAAGCGTTCATGCTGCCGCACACGGGGTCCTCGGGCGCGCCTGCGCCGGGGGCGAAGGTGCGCATCTCGAAGTCGTGCTGGGAGCCGTGGGGGTAGGCCCCGATCGCGCCGACCATCGCGGTGGGGATGAGGGAGAGGTCGGGTTCGAGGGCAAGGACCTCCACCGCTGTGGGCAACTGGATCACTGCCCAGCCGGGTCCGTTGTCGACCCACTGGTGGGCGAGGACACAGTCACGCGTGATGCCGAATGCGGCGACGATCTGGTTGAGATGCTCGTCGTCGAGCGCGCCGTCGCGGATCAGCGGCGGGGCGGCGGAAGACAGAGTGCCGCCCTCGCCACGGCGCACTCTGACCAGGCCCGCGGCGCACTCCTGCACGATGCGGTCGGCGTGCCGCGGCATGCCGCCGCCCTCCAGCCAGGCGCGCGCGGAGCCGAGGGTGGGGTGCCCGGCGAACGGCAGCTCCCCCTGGGGTGTGAAGATGCGCAGCCGGTAGTCGGCCTCCGGGGCGGTGGGGGGGGCAGCACGAACGTGGTCTCGGACAGATTCGTCCAACGCGCCAGGCGCTGCATCTCCTCATCGGTCAGGTCCGTCCCATCAAGGACGACCGCGACCGGGTTGCCGGTGCAAGGGCTCGTGGAAAACACGTCGACCTGCATGAACGAGCGTGTGCGCGGCATGGTCGTCGAGGCCCCTTCGGCAGCGACTGCAGAGGATTCTGCGCGTCCCACACGTCGGCGGTAGCAGGTCCATCCCAACGGGCGCCCGTGCGGCCAGGACAGGGCCGGTCACGACAAAGTGGACTGATTGGCCGGGCTTGAGGAAGAGGCCGGGAGCAGAGCCATGAACGCCACCGTCCCGCTTACCGCGCGCCGGTGGATGTGACCAGGAGGCTGTCGACAAAGGTGTGGGGCGGGTTGAGGTCGCGCAGGGCCTCACCGGCACAGTGGGCGGGGTCCTGGTCCCAGACGGTGAGGTCGGCGAGGCGGCCGGGGATGAGGGTGCCGCGCAGGTCCTCCTCGCCGCACAGGCAGGCGGCCTGGATGGTGTGCAGGGTGAGGGGTTCGTCGTAGGTGATGGCGTGTTCGGGGCCCTTGGTGCCGATGACGGTCTGGCGGGTGGTCATGCCCCAGACGGAGCGCATGGCGCCGAACCGGCCGACGGGGAAGTCGGATCCGGCGCTGACCTGGGCGCCCAGGTCGAGCCGCGGGCGGGGAAGAGGCGGGCGACGCGTTCCGGGCCCCAGAAACCTTCCTCCACTTCGGCGGTGTCGTGCGGCAGTGGCTGCTGGATGGTGACGGGGATGCCCAGGGCGACGGCGCGGGCGCGCTGTTGGGGCCTGCCAGGCCGCCGTGCTCCATCACCAGCGTGCCGGCGGGCAGGCCGGGGTTGCGCCGAAGGACGTGTTCGTAGACGTCCAGGAGGACGCGGAGCGCGCGGTCGCCGTAGGCGTGGGTGCCGACCCGCCAGCCGCGCCGGACCACGGCCTCGACCGCCTCGACCAGTGCGTCGGGTTCCCAGATCAGCGTGCCGGAGAAGGCATGGTCGCAGGCGTACGGCTCCTCGGTGGCCCCGGCCTCCAGGCCGCCGTCGAGGCCGAACTTCACTTCCCACACCCGCAGCCACGGGTCGGAGCCGTAGCGCCAGTCCTCCATCGCGGCGAGCAAGTCCGCCACCTGCGCCTTGCCGGTCATGCCGAGCGCCGGGACCAGGGCCCGTACCCGGGTGTGCAGCGCCCCGCCTCGCGCGGGGCCGGCAGTACGGCGTAGTCGTCGGGGGTGACCATGCAGTCGCGCACGGCACCGATGCCGGTGGCGGCGTACTGGCTGCCGGCCAGGCGCAGTCCGTCGATGCGCCGGGCCCGGTCCGGGGCGGGGAGCAGGCGCTCCACCAGGTGCAGGGCGTTGTCGACCAGTCGTCCGTCGAGGCGGCCGTCGGCGTCACGACCGATGACTCCGCCCGGCGGTACGGGGGTGTCCTCGGTGTTGCCCGCCAGGCGCAGCGCGTGGGTGTTGACGACGTCGTTGTGGCCGCCGCGCTTGGGTGCCGGTCGGTGGCCTGGTCCAGTTCGACCGCGGTGGGCAGGCGCCGCTCGGCCAGGTTGAGCTCCTGCCAGTCGGTGTGGTGCGGGCCTGGTGGACTGCGGCATCCGGCAGGGCACCAGCGTGTGCACCGCGCCGGCCCGGATCAGCGCATCGGCTCCGTGGTCAGTCATCGTCTTCTCCCCTTGACTGGCGGAGCGCGGCTGGATCTCCGGAGCCAAGCGCCGAGCGTTCCTCCACGGGACGCCCGCTCACAGCAAGGTCGTCAGTTTCTCCACACTGCGGCGGCCCTCACGCCGTACGCCCAGGGGGATCAGGGCGGTGCGGGACGGCAGCCGCACGCCCCCGGTGAACGCGACCCGTGTGCCAGGGCCGTCGGGCGTGGCCGCCACGCCGATCAGCAGGAACCGGCTCTGCAGCCAGCACCAGCCCGGCCGCTGGACTCCGCGTAGCCGGGCCCGCATTCCGTACCTGCTGCGTGCCAGCGCCTCGACGCGTTCGCCCTGTCGGCGGACCACGCGCAGCCGCTCCATGTTGGTCACGACCTGTCCGAACCCACCCTCAAGGTCTCCCAGCAAGGACCAGACCTGCTCGAAGGGTGCGTCGACGTGCGCCTCGGTCACGTGGGCGCCGCGGATGCCGGCGGCGAGGGCGTGCAGACGGCGTACGGGGTCGAGGTCGGTGGTGGGCCAGACTTCGTTCATGACGTCCACGCCTTCCGGAAGGTGTCGCGGGCCCGGTGCAGCCGCGACTTGACGGTGCCCGTGCGCACACCGAGCAGGGCGGCGGCGGTGCGCTCGTCCAGACCCTCCATGTCACGCAGCATCAGCACCGCACGGTGCTCGGGTGAGAGTCGCGCCAGTACGTCCCTGATGTCGGCGCCGAGTTGGGGGTCGCCGCGGCTGGGGAGCGCGCTGAGGTCGGCCGGTACCGTGCGGGCGGCGCGGTGCGCGGTGCGGACCGCCTCGCGCACGGCGATGGCACGGACCCAGCCGTGCAGGGCGGCCGGTTTCTTCAGGGTGCGCAGCGACTTGAAGACCGCGACCAGGGCCTCCTGTGCCGCGTCCGGCCCCTGGTCCAGGGCGATGGGCGTGCAGACACGGACCACGAACGGGGCGAGCAGGTCCAGGAGTTCGGCCATGGCGAGGGTGTCGCCGCGCTGGGCGGCTCGCACGAGCCGGACGGTTCGGTCGTCGGGTCGCTCATCGGGCACGGGCCTCATCCTTCCACCGCGCCACGCGCAGTGCGGCCACGGCCAGGACCGCGCACAGCGGGGTGTAGAGCGCGAGGTTGAGCCAGTAGAAGACGGTGCCGGTCTCCTTGGCGAAGAGCCAGTAGATCCCCGCGAGGGCGCGCAGCGAGAGGCCCGCGGCCACGGTCAGGGTGCCGAGACGGAGGATCAGGTGGCGGGGGCGGCGGGAGTGGGCGCGGACCAAGGCGGCGGCGGTGAGGAGGAGGGCGACGAGAGGAAGCAGGATCGGCGGTGTGAATGGCACGTCCGTACCGAGAACAGCTTGGGACAGGCTCCCGTCGTCGGCCGCGGGCCAGGTGGCGCCCGTAGTCCAGTACAGGTGCAGCAGGGCGTCCACGGTGAGCACCGAGGTGACGAGCGCGGCGGCGCGGGTGGGGGCGGGGGTGTCGGGCCGGTACGACATGGGTCCTCCTGTGGTGACTCTGGGAATCCGTCACCCACCAGAGGAGCCCGCCACGCGAAACGTTCCATGGTGTACGCGAATTCTTCCGAGGCCCGCGACCCCACCCACTCGGCCCCTGCCCCACTCTGCGGCTGAGTGCACTCAGCCGTCGCTGGGGGGTTTGGGTAGTGCGCGGTGGGCGTATCAGGCTTCGAGAGCCTGGACGCGGGTGCCGGCCGGGTGCCGGCGGTGCCAGGCGCTGGTGAAGCGGTTGAACTCGAACTGCTCCTCGATCTCGCGGGGCCGGGCCGCGTCCGGGCGGGTGGCGTGCCAGTGGGCAACCGCCTCCGCCAGGGTCCGGCCAGGATTCTGAGCGATGAACTCGCGCATGAAGGCGTCGAAGTGAAAGCCGGGGCCGATCACCTCGACGAAGTACCTCCGCAGGACCTGGCCGCACCGCTGGCCGGGCGGGAGCACGGTGTCGCCGTTGACGGGCTCGGCCAACTGCGCGGTCGCCGGGCGACGGCGGGCCGGGGCGGCCGGCAGCGGCAGGTCGTCCAGGGCCGCGGCGAGCCGGGCGGTGAGCGCTGCCTTGCCGCCGTACCGCGCGACGCCCATCGTGCGGGCGAAACCGGTGAGCTCGTCCAACGTCCAGTACCAGCACAGCAGTTCGGCGCCGGTGAGGTGGGCCGTCAGGAGCGGCCTGAACTCGACAGCCGCCGCAGTGGTGTTCCCCTTCTCGTTCGCGCCCGTCATTCTGCCGCGTCTCGACGCCCCCCTCCAGGACGGCCTGACACCCTCGCCCCTGGCATCGACCGGGCCAGTTGCGGGCTCTCTGCCCAGCGGGTGAGCATGCCGACGGCCTCTGCACGGTCGGCGGGGGACAGCTCGGCGATCGCGGTGCTGTGGTTGGCGTCGGGAGCCCACAGGATGCGGGAGTCGCGGGTGCCGGGCCGGAAGGGCTCGGCGACGGAGGGGTCCTGGGCGCCGTTGACGAAGAGCAGACGGCTGCCGTGACGGCGGACCCAGCGGTCGATGTCCGGCATGGCGTCGCGGTCGAAGCGCATCGGGATGTCGCGCGGGACGAATGTACGGGGCTCGACGGCGTTCGGGTACCGCAGGAGGTCGAACAGATGGCGGGTGGGGAAGGCGAGGTATCCGAGCTGGGTGCCGAGTTGGTAGAAGTACGGGACGTAGTGCTGCAGGGCAGCGTCGGCATAGAGGGGCAGGCCCGTGATGTCGTCCAGCCACGCGTACAGCTCGTCGGTGTGGGCGTCCAGGCCGGGGATGGAGGCGAGGTCCGCGGCGGTGTTGCGCTGCCAGAACATGAACGGGGTGCGCAGGACGGCGATTTCGAGGGCCTTGTCGGCGCTGCCGACGATGCGGAACGCGGTGTTGCCGGCGGCGGCCCAGGCCTCATAGCGGGCGACCAGCTCGGTGCGGCGCAGCAGGGCCTGTCGCTGCACGGTCCGCAGGGCCTCGCGGCAGTCGGCGGTACCCACGCTCTCCAGGAACCGCAGGTACGCGGTGTTGTCCCGGTCGTCGACGTTGTTCGGGGCGGAATAGGCCACGGTGCCGTCCACGTCGTGGGGGTGGAAGCGGCGGTGGTAGACGCTGGTCATGCCGCCCTTGCTGCTGCCGGTGGAGATCCACGCGCCGCGGTAGAGCCGGCGGAAGAGGCGGACGACGCGGTGGTGGTCGTCGGCTGCCTGGCGGATGGTCAGCAGGGAGTGGTCGGCGTTCGCCGGGCGCGAGGTGCCGAAGAAGCGGTGCTCGACCTGGAGTTGGTTGCCGCCCAGCAGCACGGTCGGTTCGGCCCGCCGGGGCGTGAGTACCGCCTCGTAGCCCGTGCTGAACAGGACGGTGGGGCGGTCGACGGAGGTGTGCAGCAGGGTCAGGCGCTGCTCGAAGGTCCCGGCAGCGGGGTTCATGTGGTCGGCCGGCTGGCGCAGGCCGAGGACGAAGAAACGGTACCCGGGCTCGGCGCCCTGCCGTTCCTCGATCACCCGCAGCCCGGGCAGGGCCTGCAGAACCGCCAGGATGTCGTCGTCGCCGAGGTGGGTCCGGTGCCCCACTACGGCCGCTGCGGGTGCGGCAGCCGTGACGGCGAGGCCCGCCGTCATGGCCGCCGAGGTCAGCAGACGCCGTCTCGTCCACATGTGCATCGTGATTCCTCCTGAGCAACGACCACCGCGACGGCACCGGACCCGGAGCGGCGCAGCGGTCTCTTCCCTGAGTGGCTGACCGTTCCAGTACAGCCGCCGGGAGCCGCGGCATGATCCCGCGCGCGGGGGGACGGTCTCCCCCGGACGGGGGAGACCCCGCGATCACCTCCCCGGTCCGCTCCCGCAGCCTGGCCGGAAAAGCGCCGGTGAGCCCGAAAAGATCGCCGAACTGATGGAATGGGACACCTCCGGAATCCAGTCCCAGAGGCCGTGCTCGTGCCCAGCCGACGGGCATCGGCGGCTAACGCCACGCCCCCGCACCACAGCCAGGCTGTGCGGCAGCCTCAGCGACGCCGCTGTCGCCGGCCGAGCCGAAGGAGCCCGAGGCGTTCATGTACGCTCTGTGGGCGGACCATCTGGGGACGCCGAACGAGGAACTCATCGCCTACGTGCGAGGACTGCAAGGCAGCTGTCGGCTGGGCATCCTGAGCAACAGCTTCGTCGGTGCCCGGGAGCGAGAGACGACCCTGTACCACTTCGACGAACTGGCCGATCAGATCGTGTACTCATACGAGATCGGAATCGAGAAGCCAGATCTACGTGCCTTTGACGCTGTCTGCGCCGGCTTGGAGGTGCGGCCGGAGCACTGTCTCTTCATCGACGACTCCGCAGTCAACGTTGAGGCCGCCCAGGCAGCGGGCATGCAGGGGCACCTGTTCGAGACAAACGCCCACACCATCACGTGGATCGCAGCTCATCTGGATGCTGGTCCCTGGGCTCTGGAGCCGCGGAGGAGCGTGCGTTCCTGACCGGCGCCGGTCAGCGTGAGTAGTCCGCGAGGGTGAGCAGTAGGTGGGCCGACTCCGCGCGCACATGGTCGGAGTGAGCCCCCGCCGGATTGAGGCGGCGACCACGGACGTACACGTCGGAGGCGTCGACGTTGACGAAGCGGTGGTCGAGCGCCGTGAGCGGGTACCGCTCGTCGAGCGGCAGCAGACGTGTGGTGAAGACAGGCGTGGGTGCCGTACCAATCCCGGAGTGCCCGATGCCGGGCTGGCGCTCGGCGCGCAGATGCCAGAACCCCGTCGCCCGGTCGTGGCGGGAGTACGTGGCGACGACGGGGCCCCTCAGAGGAGCTCCGTCGTGCCCCTCACTCGGCAGGATGTTCCGGAAGAGCGAGAGGAACGCGTCGCGCCGTGCGGCCATCTGGAACAACAACATGCTGTCCGCAGTGAACGGGTGGGAAGGTGAGTGGCTCGCCGCGCTCCAATCGAGTGTGTCGTCGAGCCGAGCGTCCGCCGCCCACTGCACCGCCTCGCACAGGAACCGGCAACCGAAGGAGTGCCCGACAAGGTGGAGGTACTGCCCGTCGCGGTTGGCCAGCATGGGCGCCTCCTCAGGATCGGCGCGCTCGGCGTTCAGATAGCCGAGGAGCCCGCCCAGGACGTGCGCGGCATGTCCGCCCCCGTCGCGTGCACCCATTGCGTGCGCCCGATCCCGGATCCTGCGGTAGCCGGCAGGGGTGACCGGACTGGACGATGGCCAGCGCACCGCGACGCACCATGGGCTGAAGCCCTCGGCCGACAGGGCCGGATACCGGGCCGGGGCCGCCGCCAGGTTGCCGCGCGCCAAGGTCAACAGCCGTTCGGCGGTGCGGCGGGCAGAACGAGGGGAGGTCTGCCAGCCGTGGACGTAGACCAGGATGTCCGTCGCCCAGTCGGGCGGGGCGAGACGCTCCGCGAAGTACTCGCGCAGCCGGTGCTCGGGTACTGGCTCACCGGAACCCGCGTCGAGCAGCCAGCCGGTCTCGTCCAGGTCGACGGTCTCGATCTCGGCGACACGGCTCATGTCTCACCTCCGCTCGTCCGTTCCAGAGTGGCGTCCATGCCGCAATGCAGTGCGTAGGCGAAACCAAGAGGGTTGCGGTACCGGGTGGCGAAGTGCCGGGCCAGTTCGTATGCGATTTGGCCGGCGGTCGCCTCGCCACGCAGATATCGCGTAATGAACTCAAGCGCATACTCGGCGGCAAACGCCTGCGGCATCGAGATCTGAGGCCCGATCACACCCTGCGCACCGTGCTCGATAAGCATGCGTCCGAGGAACGCGCGGTCCGTGCTCGCCCCGGAGACTCCGGCATGACAGGCATTCAGTAGAACAAGCGGCCGGAAACTGCCGTGCCGGTGACGTGCCCGCAGTTCGCGTACGGTGTGGCCGTCGAAAGGGATACCGTCCGTGAGCCTGATTGCCAGGACGTGGGGTTCGGGCGCGTTGCCGATGAACTCGCCATGGCACCAGAAGTACATCAACTGCTCGTCCAGATCCGGGGTCCCGAAGTCGCGGACCAGATCCTCGTAGGTCGTCCGCACGATGCATGTCGTGCCCTCCGTCAATGCCTTCGCGACCTCGTCCGCCCGGGTGGTGCGGCCCACGCGGACATCATGGTTCAGGCTGACCATGGGCCGCTGCGATGCCGTACGGGGCGGCCCGATCCACGCATACGCGTCGCCCGTGTGCTCGATCTGATGCCGATGGCCGAGGAAACCGGCGAACAGAACGTTCAAAGGCGCCGCGGACGTGGTGGAATCATCGGCCACACAGAGCATGGGCCAGGGCAGATGCAGATCGGAGTCGAACCTCACCCTTAACCCCTCGCGGGACAGGGCCGACCGCAGATACGTGCGGAACATCTCAGTGCATGCGTCGTCTCCGCGCAACAGAACGTCGAACAGCAGAGATTCCCCGCCGCGGGCCAGATGGGCCACTGCCCGGCGCAGTTCATCCTCTGGTTCGGCACTGAGGTCGGCGACTGTTGCATACGGGCGCCGCCGGTCCCGCAGAGTCCGGCCTTGATCGTCGACCGGTTGGAAATCAACGAATGTCTCCTTCCAGCGGGCGCACAGTCGGGCCGCCGCGCTGTGGACCTCATCGGGCCGGACACTCAGGTCGGTCTTGTGCTCGGTGCCCTGGAGCGCCGGAACGGACGCGCCCGACATCCGGGCCCGAATCCGCCCGCCGCCGAGGACATCGAAGCTGACACGGAGATCGGGCGGCTTCGTCTCCAGGTGCGGCACGAAGCGGAAACCGTCGCTGGGGTCCTGGACGACCCGGGTGGTCAAGGTGCGGGGCACTGGGTCAGGACCTCCCCCTGCCCGGCCTCGACCATGGCTTCCCCGACCCAGTGGGTTCACGAGGCGCGATGTCAAGGTCCGTCTCCACCTGCTGCAGGACGATACCCGTGTCGTGGTGCAGAAAGGTGAACCGGATCCGGTGCGTGCCGGATTCCGCAGCCGTGACACGGAACTGCACGGAATCAACGGTCCCAGAGCCGTACGACATCGTGGCCGGCACAACCTCCGCGGCACTCATCGGCTTCGCCACGACGTCCAG
Organism: Streptomyces sp. NPDC025638; assembly: GCF_055558775.1. Taxonomy (NCBI): domain Bacteria; kingdom Bacillati; phylum Actinomycetota; class Actinomycetes; order Kitasatosporales; family Streptomycetaceae; genus Streptomyces; species Streptomyces sp. NPDC025638. The sequence continues at coordinate 113,465 of NZ_JBVHLX010000009.1, forward strand.
TGTGGGTCGGGCACCCGGGCGGGCCCAGGGATGCGCGGCCTCGGCCACAAGTTGCACAGCCAGACGCACGGATACCCCGGCGCGGGGAACCTCATCCAGCAGCGTCAAGTGAACCTGACAGCCCGGCAGGGCCGACGGATCGGCAAACACCCCGTCGCCATCTGTGACCGGAGAGGGATGGGCGGTGCCGCCCGTCATGACGTCAATCGGGTCCTGAGCCACCGTCTCAGGGCCATGCGGACAGCCACTGGGACGCGCAGACTGTCCAGAATCGACAGCGCCACTGCCGCCATTGCGACCGGCAACGCTGTCCCACCGCGCATCGACGCGCGCTCGAAGGCGGCGTAGACACCGCTGACGCATCGGCCCGATGCTGCCCACCGCGAGGCCTGTCGCGGCGGACACTTCTGCATAGCTGGGCGGCGGGGAGGTCATCAGAATGCGCAGCAACTGCCTGCACCGCGGCCCGAGTTGCTCGAACTCCTCCCACAGGATCCTGATGCGATCAGCCTCGGCAGCACTTGATGCCAAACCGGGCCGCGCTTCCTCGGGGACGCGATCCCCGGTCATCCGGTCGCGCAACCTGGGGTCGTCACGCCTTGGGCTCTTCAGCGCTTCCAGGGATTCTTGGCGCGCGGTGCCCGCGAACCAGACCCCGGCCCCCTCCGGTTCAGGGAAGTCCTTCAAAGTTACGACGAAGCGGAACCAGACCTCCAGGTAGACCTCATCGCAGTCGGCGTCCGAGAGCCCATGCCCGCGTACGACGGCCCACACCAGCGGGCTGAACTCCTCCACGAGCGCGTCCCACGCCGCCTTGTCACCATCGGCGGCGGCCTCGACCAACACCCCGACAGCTGCACGGTCCATGGGCCCCACCCCTCCGTGTACGGTCAGTAATCGTACGCCCAGCACGGGGTCGGTTCAGCTCCGCACGCCAGAATCAGATGAACTCCCGACTCACGCAGTTCGGTCACGGTGATCAGCCGGGCGAGGGGCGAGTGCCAGAAGGTTGCGGCACGCGACCGGCCTACCGGGGGTACAGGTGCGCAGGCCGCCGTGCACCCTGATCCACGGCCACCGCGCGTCCGCACCGCATCACATGTGACAGCGAGGTACGGAACATGTCACAGGGCTCGTACCGACAGGTGCCGTCGCTTCCCCCGGAGCCCCACCGGATGGGATCTTTACCGGCCGAAGCGGCCCTCAGCGGGTCGCCGGGAGAAAACGGGGTGGACACCTTGACGCGCCAACAGCACGGCACCGACAACGGCAGAACCGCCAACAGCGCTCGGAGAGTTCGCAGGACCGGCACATTCGGCACAACGCGGCGCCGGGCGGCGGTGAGCGCCACGGCGCTCGTCATGGCCGTGCCGCTGACCCTCGGGGCCGCAGGAGACGCGGGGGCGGCCGGGGACCACCCGATCGTCTTCGCCCGCTACACCGCAACAGCGCCCGTCGAAGACCTCTACGCGATCTCCCCCGGTGGCGGCACGCCCGTCCAGCTCACCCACACCTCCACCATCAGCGATGTGATGCCCAGTTGGTCTCCGGACGGCAAGCGGGTGGCCTTCGTCCGCTACGGATCCGGTGGCGCCATCGACGGCATCTGGACGATGAAGAGCGCCGGCGGCGACCTGAAGGCCGTCCCGGGTACCAAGGGCGCCTCCGACCCGGCGTGGTCCCCGGACGGCAAGCGGATCGCCTACGCCAAGCCCGTCGGCACCCAGCGCGAGATCTATGTGGCCGACGTCGACGGCACCCCGGCCACCCGGCTCACCCACACCGCCGCGGACGACCTCCATCCGACCTGGTCCCCGGACGGCAAGTACCTGGCCTTCAACCGCGCGGACGCGGCCGGACACAGCAGGGTGATGCGGATCCGGCTGTCCACCCTGGCGCAGAAGGCCATCACCGGGGCCGGCTCCCACGACTGGACGCCCGACTGGTCGCGCAACAACCGGATCGCCTTCAGCCGTGTGGACTCCTCGGGCTTCGCCCGCCTCTACCTCGTCCGCCCCGACGGCACCGGACTGCACCGCATCACCGCCGCCCGACTCAATGACAAGAACCCCTCCTGGTCCCCCGACGGCAGCCGCCTGGTCTTCACCAGAGGCGGTGCCGACGACGCGGACCCCGAGCACCTCTACCTGGTACGGGCCGACGGCACCGGACTGACCCAGCTCACCAAGACCGACTCCCATGACCTGGAGGCGGACTGGCGCCCGTAAGACGGCAGTCGGCGACCGGTCTCGGCCCCATCCCGTACGGACTCAGCGACCCCTTCCCCGCAAGCAGGCAAGCGGATGCGCGCCTCAGCCGCTGTCCCGCACCGCCGCGAGGCATTGGTCGTAGAGATCCGCGAGGTCGAGCCGTCCGTCGTGCTCGGCCCAGAGCTCGGTGGCCGTGTCGACGCAGGCGAAGACGGTCGCGACGATCGCCTTGGCGCGTGGGTCGACGGCCGGTCCACGCGCCCCGCCGGCAGCCTGGTCGGGGCCGGGACCGGGGCCCAGGCGGGCCTGGACGACCGGGACGAGGTCGGCCTGCCAGCGCAGCCGCTTCTCGACGTAGCGGGCGCGCAGCGAGGGGGTCGCGAAGATCAGCCGGGACAGCTCCAGCACCCGCTCCGGGGTGTGGTTGGCGGTGAGGACGACCTCGAATCCGGCCCGCAGGGCATCCCAGGGGGACACCTCCGCCGACTGCCGCTCCACCGTCTGTTTCAGCAGCTCACCCAGCGCCTCCTGGTCCCCGCAGACCAGATCTTCCTTGGTCCCGAAGTAGCGGAACAGGGAGCGCTGCGAGATCCCCGCCTCGCGTGCGATCTGCGCGATCGTCGTCTGCTCGTAGCCCTGCTCGGCGAACAGCCGCAGCGCCGTGTCCAGGATCGCCTGGACGGCGGCCTGCCGCGTTCGGTCCCACAAGGTCGTCATGAGGCCCAAGGCTACCGTCCCTCTGGACAGCAGCCGCCTATTTGGCATTGACTGCCAGGTAGGCAGTGACTGCAATAAGGAGGGCATCATGACAGCGGTCGACTACGAAGGCCAAACCACCCTGATCACCGGTGCCAGCGCAGGCCTCGGCGCCGAGTTCGCCCGCCAACTTGCCACCCGGGGCTCCGACCTGGTGCTGGTCGCCCGCCGCAAGGAACGCCTGGAGGAGCTGGCCGCCGAATTGCGCGCACGTTACGGGATCCAGGTGCACGTGCTGGCGATGGACCTCGCCACCGGCAACCCCGGGCAGGCGCTGGCCGAGCAGCTGGGGCGGCTCGGCCTGCACGTCACCAGCGTGATCAACAACGCCGGGTTCGCCGGCTTCAGCCCCTTCCACGAGGCGAATCCCGAACGGCTACGGCGCGAGATCGCCGTCGATGTGACCGCGGTGGCGGACATCAGCCGCGCCCTCATCGGGCAGCTGCGGACGGCGGGCCGCGGGGTGCTGGTCAACGTGGCGAGCATGGCCGCCTCCCAGCCCAACCCCCGTATGGCGCTCTACGGGGCGACCAAGGCGTTCGTAATGAGCCTCACCGAGGCGCTGTGGGAGGAGTCCCGCGGCACCGGTCTGCGGGTGCTGGCCCTGTCCCCCGGTGCCACCCGGACCGAGTTCTTCGACGTCGTCGGCACCGAACGGGCCGCCGGCGGGACCAGGCTCGCCTCGCCCGTCGACGTCGTCCGCACCGCGTTGGCCGCCCTCGACCGCAGGAACCCGCCGCCCAGCGTCATCGCGGGACGCATGAACCGGGTGATGGCCTTCCTCGCCTGCCGGCTGGCCACCCGGCGGCAGATCATCCGGGCCGTCGGCCGCCTCACCGCCGAGGGGACGTGACGCGGGCGTACGCCCTCGGACGCGCGCATACGGACGTCGAGAGCGACCGTGTCGCCCCCTGTCCGAGTGAGTCGGCCGACGACCGGCGGCCGCTTCTCATGCCGCTCGGTCGTGGGCATCGATCCGATACGGCGCACGACGCTCTTGAGTGACACGATCGGTGCTATGGGCACCGAGACGGACTGGGCGTACCGGGTGTTCGAGCCGCACGGCTCGGAGGGATGGCGCCCCTACGGCAGCGAACCCGAACGGTGGCAGGGCACGATCACCGCCGACGATTCGAGCGAGGGCCCTCAGTACGCCCTCTCGCTCGTCGTCGCCGACCTGATGAGCGAGTGGAAGGCGCGCGGCCTTCACCGAGCGAAGCACGTACGGGTCTGTCTCTGGCGCGACGAGGTGGGCGAGGTGGAGGAAGCCGACGCCATCGTCGAGGTCCGGCCGAACATCGACGGCGAGTGACCGGCGGGCGTCTGCTCCGTGACGAGGGGTTGCCGCACACGGACCATGCATTGCTTCGGCACCGATCGCCCCACGCCCGGCCAGTTCGAGGAGTTGCTCCCGGGCTCATGCGGCCAGGGGGTGGATCAGCCGTTGGTCCGGTACGGCTGCAGGAGGGTCGACAGCAGCCGTTGGGCCGCGGCAACCGCATGGTCGGCGTCGGCCCCGTCCATGCCCAGGACCGGATCCAGTCCCTGCACGTGCGGCGCGAGCGCCAGGTGAGGGAGCAGAAACAGCATCAGTGAGAGCAGGGCCTCGGTGTCGGCGCCGTCGTCGAGCCACCCTGCCGCGGCTCCTTTGTCGAAGAGGGAGCGCACGACCGCGAGGTAATGGCGATTGACCGCCGCGCGGACGGCCGCGGGCGCGGTCGGGTCGGGTTCGAGGTTGGCCGCCGCGGTCAGGGCGCGTTCACGCGGATGCTCGTAGAAGTAGCGCACCCAGAACTCGATCAGCGAGTCGAGCGCCCGTTGACGAACGCACCGCGGCACACACCCACACCTTCAGCGTCGGGGACCGGCGGAAGAATGCCTTCCTCGTCTCCGGCACCGAGGTTCTCTTCCTTCCCGAGGCATTCCCCCGGCTCGACCCCGTGACCGTCTACAACGGCTGGTTCCCGCCGCTCAGCCGCCCCGCCACCGTGCTGTCCGCACTCGCCGGCACCGCGGCGGCACGGCATCCCACCGGCCGCCGGCTCATCGACACACTGACCCGTCCCTTCATCGGCCCACCCGGCGGACCGGACGCCGCGGAACGCGCAAGGACCCGCACCCACGTCGTCGCCGTGGCCTCGGGCGCCCCCGGCACCGCGCCGCTCGCCGAAGTCCACCTCGAAGGCCCCGGCAATCCACGACCTCACCGGCGAACTCATGGCCTGGGCCGCCGACCGGCTCGCCACCAGAACCGGCTTCACCCCCGGAGTCGTCTCCCCCGCCGACGCCTTCGGCCCGACACACTGCGCCAGGGCTGCGCCCAGATCGGACTCACACCCGTCTGACCCAGCGCCCATCGCCCAGCGCCCATCGCTCCTCGGCCCACCGCGCACCTCGCACCGCCTCCGGCCCACCTCACCTCATCCCGCTGAGCCCGTTCCGCGTTCCACGTTGCCGACCCAATCGGGCAGTGCTTCGCGACGCTCCAGCCACGTCCTGGGGATCCCGGTCAGGCCGGTCCGTGCCGCGACCGTGCCGCCGGTGATGGCGCAGGTGGTGTCGACGTCGCCAAACCCTTCCGCGGTGGTCCACAACGCGTCGACGAGACTGTCGAGGTGCCGGGCGGCGGACCACAGCGCGAACGGTACGGTGTCGCTCGCCCGGATCCGCTGACCGTTGCCCAGGATGTCGGCGGCCTGCCACGGGGGCGTGGCCGCGGGCACACCGACCGCCTCCTGCAGGCCGTCGCGGACCGGCCCCGCGGGCGTGCGCTCGGCGACCTGCCGCAGCAGCTCCGGCCCCTGCGGCGCAGGCTGGTTCCGGCTGCGCGCGGCCAGGGCGGACGCCACTGCCACGGCCACCGCGCCCGCGACACCCTCCGGGTGGGCGTGTGTGACCTCGGCGGAGAACGCGGCCTGCTCGGCTGCTTCCTCCAGGTCGTCGCAGAACCACGCGCCCAACGGCGCCACCCGCATCGCCGCCCCGTTGCCGAGACTGCCCTGGCCGCCGAACAGGCCGCGCGTGTGGACACGCCAACTCGACGGCCGTTCAGCGAGCTTGGGCAGCAGTTCATGCATGCCGTATCCGTAGCCGCGGGCGGCGTCGGCAAGGTAGGTCGCGGCGAACGTCGCCGCCAGGTCGTCCTGGTGAACCGCGCCGTGCGTCTCCAGGACTCGGCAGACCGAGAGCGCCATTGCCGTGTCGTCGGTCCAGTGCCACGCCGACTCCTCTGGCGTCCGGCGCTCCTGGATCGCCTCGAAAGCCTCCGGAGCGGGACGGAAGCGCGGAAACCAGCGCTCCCCGAAAGCGTCCCCGAGGGCCAGGCCCTCCAGGGAATCACGGGCGGCATCGGAAAAGATCATGGGCTGCATGCTGCCAGCGCCCCCGCCCCCCGTGCACCCGGATTCCCCACCATCCGACAACTCAGTTTTCCTTGACAAATTTTCTTGTCGGACCGATGCTGGGAGCGTGCCGCAGGCACCGCCCGGTCAGCGGACTGCACCAGAAAATCCGGACACAAGACCTCAAGGAAGCCAGGATGCGTACTCTGATCAGCACTGCCTTCATCTCGCTCGACGGCGTCGTCGAGGCGCCGGGCGGCGAAGCCGGTTACCGGAACGCCGGATGGACCTTCAAGGACGTCGAGTTCCTCCCCGAGGCGTTCGAAATCAAGGGGCGGGAGCAGAAGGAAGCCACCGCGATCTTGCTGGGCCGGGTCAGCTACCAGGCGTTCAGCCCGGTGTGGCCGGACATGGAGGAATTCGCCGACTACAAGACGATGCCGAAGTACGTCGTCTCCACCACCCTGACCGACGCCGACCTCGTCTCGAACTGGGGCGAGACCACGATCCTGCGCTCGATCGACCAGGTCGCCGCCCTGAAGCAGACCGACGGAGGCCCGATCATCGTCCACGGCAGCGCCTCCCTGAACCACAGTCTCTCGGACGCGGGCCTGATCGACCGCTACCACCTGCTGGTCTTCCCGCTGCTGCTCGGCGCGGGCAAGCGTCTGTTCAGCACCGCGGACAAGGACACCCAGAAGCTGAAGCTGGTCGAGCACGACGCCTACGCCAACGGCCTGCAGAAGCAGGTCTTCGACGTCGTGCACTGACAGTCGTGCACTGACAGTCGTGCACTGACAAGCGCCGACGCCCGTGACCGTGCCCCGTGGCTCAGCGCCAGGAAGGGTGGCCCTCCGGCGTACTGCCGGTGGTGAGCTTGCGGTCGCCCGTACCGTCGGTGCGGATGGCCCAGACGGCCGGTTGGTCGAAGGGCCCGCGGACGAAGGCCACCCACTTGCCGTCCGGTGACCAGACCGGGTCCATCTCCTGGGCGGAGGTCTCCACCAGTGCCCTGTCGCCCGTGCCGTCGGTCCTGATGATGTGGATGTCTCCCCCTGTCCCCACGCCGGGCGCCCCGGCGGTGTAGGCGAAGTACTTGCCGTCCGGGGACCAGACGGGGTCGAGCGCCCGCCGGGACTGGTGGGTCACCTGCTGGGGTTCGCTGCCCGGCTGCGACGGATCGACGAGGTGGATCTGCCAGCCCGACGTCTTCTGCAGACAGACGGCGATGTGCTTGCCGTCGGGGGACCACGCCGGGTCCTCCACCTTCCCGGTGCCGGTGGTCAGTTGCTGGGCGGAGCCGTCCGAGACGTTCACGACGAACAGTTGCTGCACGCCGTCCTGCCGGCGCAGGACGGCCAGTTGTCTGCCGTCCGGGGACCAGGACACCCGGCCGCCCGAGATGGCGGCGATACGGCGGACGCCGGTGCCGTCCGCGTTCGCCGTCCAGACAGCCGATTCCTGCCCGATCTTGCGTGTGAACGCGATCGACTTGTGGTCGGGGGACCACTGCGGGAGGACGTCGCATGCGCCGTCGATCAGCTGTTTGGGGTTGTCCGTGGTGGAGTCGCGGCGGCCGATCACGCTGTGGCATGTCGACGTCGACGATCCGGGGGCCGTGTCCAGCCGGACGAGCAGCGGGGCGTCGGGAAACGCCGCGGGGGTCGATCGTCGGGGCGACGAACCACCCTTGGCATGGTCGCCGCTCTTGCCGGAACCGGCCCAGGGCTGCCACACGAGCAGGCCCGCGGTGGCCGCCGCGGCCAGCAGCGCCGCCACGGCGACGACCGTCCCGCGGCGGCCGCGCCGCTCCTCGACACCGCCCACCGGGCCGGGCCTGCCGGGCGGGACGGGGCCGCCGGTCGGCGGTGCAGGGTCAGGTCTGAAGGTGGGCGCGGGCCCGAAGCCGGGGCCGGGCGGCGGCTGGACGGTCCGGGGGTGGGAGGCCACGGCCGTCCCCTCGGCAACCGTCGGTGGGGCAGCCATGGTCGTGCGCGGGTCGGTGGGCGCGACTGTCGGGCGATCCGGCGGTGCGACGTACGCCGCCGGGTCCTGGCCCCGTACGAGCGCGGTCGCCTCCGCGGGCAGCCAGACGCCGTCCGACGGATGGTGGACCGTCAGGTGATTCAGGAACTCCGCCGGACTGGGCCGCTCCCGTGGGTCCTTGGCCAGGCAGGCCGCGACGAGCCCGCGCAGTTGGCCGGGGACTCCCGTGAGGTCCGGTTGCTCGTGGACGACGCGATAGTGCCGGGCCGCCGACGCCCCGTCGCCGAAGGGAGCGCCGCCCGCCGCCTGGCCGAGCACCACACCCAGGGCGAACATGTCCACCGCGGGAGTGAGCGTGCCGCCGGTGAGCTGCTCCGGCGCGAGGAAGCCGGGGGTGCCGATCTGGAACCCGGTCTGTGTGAGGGCCGTACCGTCGAGGGCCCGCGCGATGCCGAAGTCGATGACTCGGGGGCCGTCCTCCGCGATGATGATGTTGGCGGGCTTCAGGTCGCGGTGGATGACCCCGGCCTGGTGAATCGCCCCCAACGCCTCGGCGAGGCCGGCGGCCAGCACGGTGAGCGTGTCCACGGGCAGGGGACCCACCCGGTCGAGCACGGCCTGCAGCGTGGGTCCGGGCACGAAGGCCGTCACCAGCCAGGCCGGCTCGCCCTCCGGGTCGGCGTCCACGACAGGCGCGGTATGAAAGCCGCCGACGCGACGAGCCGCGGCCACTTCGTCGGCGAACCTGCGCCGAAAGCCCGGTTCCGTGCTCAACTCCGGCCGTACGACCTTCACGGCCACCGCCCGACCCGACCGCGACCGGCCGAAGTAGACGACGCCCATCCCGCCTTGGCCGAGCCTGCCGACCAGCCGGTACTTGCCCTCCCCGACAGAGGCGGGATCACCCGCTTCGAGCGGCCTCATGACTCCCCCATCTCGCTCCTCCTGCGTGGCTTCGGGAGCTTCTTGCCCCGCCCCCGGTGCCCGCCGAGCGGCCTGCCATCAGCCGCAAAACTCCCCAATCCCGGCCACCTTGTCGGCCCGTGGCGACGGGTGTCAACCGCTGCCGCCGGTGCCGCCCTTGCCGCCCGCGCCGCCGGTCTCGCAGCCGAGGCCGAGGCAGATCCCTCCGGTGCCGCCCTTACCGCCCTTGCCGCCGTCGCCGGTGCCCACCGCGACCCCGCCCGTCCCGCCGGTGCCGCCGTTCGCGCTGCCGCCGCAGATCCCGGCACAGATGCCACCCTTGCCCCCGATGCCGCCCTCACGGCCCGGTGCGCCGGTCGTGCCGGTGCCGCCGTTGGCGCTGCCCTCGCACAGCCCGGCACAGATACCGCCCTTGCCGCCGTTGCTCCCGTTGACGGTCCCGTTGCAGTTGCCCGCACACACCTGGTCGCCGATGCGCAGGCTGCCGTTGCCCACGGTGACGGAGCCGAACGACCCGCTGCCGAACTGCCCGCCACCCGGCTGGGTGCCTTCGGCCGGAAGCTGGCCGGCGGCAGCCGTCGTGGCCGTATGGCTCTGCGGCATCGGTGCCGCCATCGCGGTCGGCGCCATCGCTCCGGCCGCCAGACCGGCGGTCAGGGCCGTGGAGACGGTGAGTCCGAGACGGGCCTTCCAAGAATGCACACGCATGATGTTTCCCTTTTCGAAGAATTGTTTTCCGTTACGAGAATTCGGGATTTGACAGGAACGCCCCGACCCGCATCGAGTCGGGGCGTCCGGTGTGCCTCTCAGGAGCCGAAGAGGGAATTCAGATTCAGCAGTGCGGTCCAGTCACCGTCGCGGACCTGCTTGACCCAGGTGTCGATCTCCTTCTCCGAGATCTTGTACTTCTTTGCGACGTCGGACTTCTTCGCGTGCCCGGACTCCACGATCAGCACGATCCGTAGCTTGTCCACGGCCGTGAGCTCGGACTTGGGTTTGTCGGGCAGGTCGCCGAGCGTGAAGCAGCCGCGCCCGCCGGGCTTGCCCGGCTCCCCCGGCTCACCGGGCGCACCGCCCTTTCCGCCCTTGCCGCCCTCCCCGCCCTGGCCGCAGTGGGCATGGTCGGCCGGGGCCACCTGGCTGACGCCCGGGGTGAGACCCGGCGACGCCTGGGCGGCACACGCGGTGCCGGTGGCGAGGGCCACCGAGGCCACTGCCAGCACGAGCGGCCGCCGCCAGCGAATTCTGGACATGGGGTTCTCCGTTTTCCTTGAGCGAGGATGTGGTTCTGCGGGCGCTGCGTCGGCTTGCCCGACTCCGCTCGCGTTGATCAATGGGGGCGGAGGCCGTACGAGCCCCCGCCCCACCGGGTGGAGCGGTCAGAAGATGCTGCCGCCCCCGGCGCCGCCGCCGCCGCCCTGGCCGCCGAACAGAACGCCGAACCCACCGGCGCCGCCCTTGCCGCCATTGCCGCCCTGGAAGATGCCGAATCCTCCGTTGCCGCCCTTGCCGCCGTTGCCGCCGATGACACCGTCGCCACCGCCGCCACCGCCGCCGCCGTTGCCGCCGAACAGACCGGTGCCGCCGTTGCCGCCCTTGCCGCCGTTGCCGCCGATGACACCGTCGCCACCGCCGCCACCGCCGCCGCCGCCACCACCGGCCAGGATGCCGTTGCCGCCATTGCCCCCGTTGCCGCCGTTGCCGCCGACACCCAGGACGCTGCCGCCTCCGGAGCCGCCGGAGCCACCGCCGCCGCCGATCAGGCCGCCGCCCCCGTCACCGCCGGCACCGCCGGCACCGCCGCCGTGGACGAAGCTCACGACGCCCGTGGCGGGCATCGGGGCGGCGGTCGCGGCGGACGCCGGAAGGACGATGCCCCCGGTGATCACCGCGGCCGAGGCGACGAACGCCGCGAGGCGGAAGCCCCGGCGCTTGGGACGGCCGTTGTTCTGCGTGTGAAAAATGCAGGTCATAATTTCTCTCCTACCGATTAAGGCGCTCTTGTCATTCCTTTGCGGATTTCCTTTCCGGATTTCCTCTCCGGTGAGGACCGCACTTCAAGTACGCCCCATCGGCGTCACGCGGTCACGTTCCGATGAGTCGTGACTTGACCGCACGGGATCGATCGGGTAAAAGCCCGCGGTAGCTGGGGTTCGGTCCTGAGTATCACGAAGCTGCGGAGGAGATCGTGACCGGTGAAGAGTTCTGGCAGTGGCTCTTCCGGCCCGCCCCGCACTTCGAGCGGATGATCCGCAGCGGGCTGCCGATGCCGGAGTTCCTCTACACGCGCCGCCCTGGCAGGTACTCAGCGGAGACCACCGGTGTTCCCGCCCTGCCCGGCGATCTGTCGCCGCTGCTCGACGAGCGTTTTGATCCCGCGCTCGTACGCGACCGGGACCTCCCCCTGAGGATGTTCGGCGCTCTGTGGTCCGAACTCGTCACCGAGGGAACGGAGTTCCTCAGCCAACTGCCCGTAGGCCGGCGCACCACGCTTGCCTATGAGGATCTCCTCGGCAATCCCGCCGAAGAGCTGACCCGCCTGGCCGACTCGACCGACCGGCTCTCGGCAACCGCCGCTGTCAGCCGCAGTACAGCAAGCCCGCCTTCTGCTTGGCGGCCAGGATGCGGTGGACGCTCTGGTCAACCTGCGCACGGAAGGTCGCGTCCTTCGCCATCCGGATCTGTACGGCCTTGGCCATGGCCGGGACCAGGTTCGGTTCGACGGTCAGGACCAGGTCTCCGCCGGACGACAGGAAGTTCAGGGCGCGGTTGGCCGGGGACACTGCCTTCACCGCCACCGCGTTCCCGAGGTCGTCCGAGATCACCACGCCCTTGAAGCCGAGTGTCTTGCGGAGCAGTCCCTGGATCACCGTGGGGGAGAACACGGCCTGATGCTTCGGGTCGATCTTGCTGTACGTGGCCAGAGAGATCATGACGAAGGGTGCGCCCGCCTTGATTCCCGAGCTGAACGGGATGATGCTCGAACTCTTGTTCGTCGTCACCGAGTCCACCACGTTCGCCGTGGTGTCGGTGTTGCCGCGGACGTAGCCGAGTCCCGGGAAGTGCTTGAGCGTGGCCAGTACGTTGGCTTGGGCGAAACCGGCGGCGAACGCGTCGCTGTGGGGGGTCACCGTCGCGGCTGTGTGGCCGAACTCGCGGTCGTACCGGCCGATCGGTGCGTTGTTCCTGCCCAGGCTGGCCGGGACGACATCGGCGACGGGCGCGAGGTTCAGATTCACACCGGCCGACTTGAGCTGCTTCGCCCATGTGGTGGCCTCGGTACGGAGCTTCGAGGTCGACCAGGTTCCCTGCACCAGTGCGCTCGGCATGGTCGAGAACCCGGGGCCGGACAGCACTTGCACCTTGCCGCCCTCCTGGTCGGTGGACACCAGCAGGCCCACGCGGTGCCCCGACACGGTGTCGGCCTTCGCCTGAAGACCGTCGACCAGGGTCTTGGTCGCCTTCGTACCGGCCGTACTCCGTCCGGCCAGGAAGACCGACCCGACGTGGTACTGGCGCAGAACCTGGATCCGGTTCTGGTCGGGGTTCGAGGCGGCGACGGCGCCCATGAAGAGCTGGCCGACTCTTTGCGGCCCGGTCATTGCCCCGAAGACCTTATCGACGCAGGTCGCCGTCGCCGTCGTACTCCTCGTCGTCGAAGCGGGTGCCTCCGATACGACCGCAGCGTGCGAGGGGTAACCGCCGCCCAGGCTTGCGCCCGCCAGCGCAAGCGACAGCAGCGGGACAGGCCAGACCGCCCTCTTCCCTCTCGGACCATGGGATGGTGCCTGCCGCGGTCTCATGCGGAGCCCCTTCCGGTACGCCGATCACGAACCGGGCGCCCCTTGCCCGGCCGCCCACGGCGGTCACGCAGCCACTACGACTAAACGTACATCCATCCGAGCGCGTTCGCCTCTGAGGTCGCGGACTTGGCGCATGCGGCACAGGGATGTCGCACGGGCCACGTCGGTGCGGGAGCTCCGGTAGTACGGCTTTGGCCAACTCCGCGTCCAGGGAGTGGAGATCAGGCCGCACGGTGGGTGCCGCACGTCGTGACGGATGCGGTGCACCTTTCGGCGGCGGGACAGCGGGAGCTCCGGCAGGTCATCTGGTCACCGCCGCAAGAGGAACGGCGTTCCGCCTTGCCACGTACGGCGTGATCGGCTCGGGCCACAAGGAGCTGACGCCCCGCCTGGTGACGAATCTCGCCGCCCTGTTGGAGACCGACGCCCTCGAACTGGCCGCCCTGACCGGCGTCTTCCTGTCTGAGATGCCGGCGTCTCCGACCCCTCAGGCCGTGGACGCGGCGGCACACCTGTGGGAGGCGCGGCGTCTGCCTGCCGCCCAGGCGCGGCACGTCTCCGAGCCCTCGCCGGTGGCCATGCGCTTGGCCCCCGCGTGGCCCGCCATCCCGGGACCGGCGGGCCGGCACCTCGCAAGGCGCCGACGCGGGGTAAGCGGAACCTACGCCTCCGACAACCGAAACGGAAGCCCCCTTTCCTCTTGACCCTCAACCTTCGCAGACGCAACCTGAACCCCACGCGTCGCAAGGGAGCCCCCCATGAGCCGAGCCACCGCCACACACCGCGTCGTCGAGTACTGGACGGACAAGGACACCCACGTGATCTTTCCCGTCACGCGGAACGAAGAAGTCGACCGCATGAGCGACGAGCAACTGATCTCGAAGTACGGGAACCCCGCAGACGGAGCGGTTGTGCGCATCGTCCGCTAGTCACGCGGCAGACAGCAGGAAGGCGGCGCTCCGGGCGAACTCGTCCGGGGTTCCGTAGCGACGCGGAGGTACGTCGGCGGTCGCCCGGGCCCTGGCGGCATCGGGGTCGCCACTGCACGCGTCGAGTTCGCACACCCGGTCGGTTTCGATATGGGCAGGCACGAGGCCGACGACACGTATACCTCTCGAACCCAGCTCATTCGCCAGATTCTTCACATAACCGGCCAAGCCCGGCCGCAAGGCATTGGAGATCGCGAGGCCGGGAATCGGCTTGTACACGGAGCTGGAGAGGACGAAGCCGATGACGGCGCTCTCGCCCAGCTCCGCCGCGACGGTGCGGGACAGCCGCACCGCACCGAGGAAGACCGACTCGAAGGCGGCGTGCCACTGATCGTCGTCGATGGTGTCCGACGTACCCGCCAGAGGCCCGCCGACGCTGATCAGCACGGTCAGCGGAAGACCCACTGGGCGCCGCGCACCATATGTCGCATGAAATTGGTTTCGGTGCACAGTGCGCGCAACGCTGCCCGTGACTGTCCGGAACCGACCGTACGTGCACGGAAGCTCTTCGTCCACGAGTCCCCCGTAAGTAGGGTGATCTCGTGAAGGCACTCCTGTTGTCTGGTGGCTCGGGTACCCGTTTGCGCCCCATCACCCATACATCGGCGAAACAACATGTACCGGTCGTGGGCTCCTCCACCTCGATCGCCGACGACTGGCGCGAAGAAAGGTTCAGCCCGATGAGCTTCAGGATCCAGCCGACCGCCCAGGTCGACGAGAGCGCCGCGATCGGTGACGGGACGACGGTCTGGGATCTGGCTCAGATACGGGAGGACGCCCGCCTCGGCAGCGGATGCATCGTGGGCCGGGGAGCGTATGTCGGCCCGGGAGTGCGGATCGGCGACAACGTGAAGCTCCAGAACTACGCCCTGGTCTACGAGCCCGCCGTGCTCGGTGACGGGGTGTTCGTCGGCCCGGCCGCGGTGCTCACCAACGACTACTTCCCCCGCTCGGTGGACCCGCAGGGCCGGCTGAAGCGCGGTGGCGACTGGGAGGCCGTGGCGGTGGAGGTGGCCGAGGGGGCATCGCTGGGGGCCCGTTCGGTGTGTGTGGCGCCGGTGCGCGTCGGTCGTTGGGCGCTGGTCGCGGCGGGTGCGGTGGTGACCCGGGACGTGCCGGACTTCGCGCTCGTGGCGGGTGTTCCGGCGCGCCGGATCGGCTGGGTCGGCCGGGCCGGCGCCCGACTGGTCGAGCGGGAGGGCGAGTTGGGCGCATGGGAGTGCCCCGAGACGGGCGCGCTGTACGACGAGAAGGGCGGCGAACTCGTCGAGCGCGTATGACTCCCTGATTTCTCCCAAAACGCCACTCCTCGAACATCCGCATGCATAACATGTGTGCGAACTGTGCAGACCTAGCACAGTGAGCACGCAAACCGGTCGTGCCCAGGGGGGGTTGCCGGGTGGGGACACCTGTGCCTGAGGCCAGGAGTGACAACCGCTCCGACGCCTGACGTCGACCTTTCGCCGCGCGGCCGTCCACGACGCGGCGATCACAAGCCTGTCCATGTAAAGGACCCACAGGGGGGTTGGTGTGCCCAAGCGATGACCACCACACGTCTGGCGGCGCTCGGTCATGAGGAGCCACCGCTGCTCGCGCTCGCCCAACGACTGCTCACAGTCGCCGAGTCGGGGCTTCCGTCCATGCTGCTTCCCGGCGGCGAGGCCTTCGCCTTCACCATGGCCGGACGGAAGGCGCCCGACGGTTCCTGGACCTCGGAGCGGCGCGGGACCAGCACACGGTACGCGGCCATCACCGCGCTGGGCGCCCAGTTCCTCCCCGAAGACCGTCAGCGCGCGGTGCTCGGGGGGCGTACGGCCCAGGAATTCACGGGTCTGCTGGTCGAGTCCTTGCCCGCGGTGACCAACCTCGGTGACGCGGCGCTGATCGCCTGGGCCGCCGCCGAGACCGGACACCCCAAACTGTCCGACGCCCTGGAGCGGGTGACTGCCCTGGACGAGGAGGGGCGCCCGCAGTACACCGTCGAGGCGGCGTGGGTGCTGTCCGCCCTTGCGGCGGCGCGGGACACGGTCGATGTGGAGAGACGTTTCACCGCGGCCCGCGACCGGCTGCTGCGAGCCCGGATCGGGGACAGCCCGCTGTTCGCGCACGCCACCGGTCCCGGCCTGGTGCCCTGGTACCGGGCGCACGTGAGCTGCTTCGCCGACCAGACGTACCCGATCCAGGCCCTGGCCCGCGCCCACGCGAGCGGCGACGGAGACGGCGATCCGGAGGCGCTGGCCGCGTCCGAGGCGTGCGCGGCGCGCATCTGCGAGCTGCAGGGCGACGGCGGGCAGTGGTGGTGGCACTACGACGCCCGTACCGGCGGTGTCGTGGAGGGCTACCCGGTCTACAGCGTCCACCAGCACGCGATGGCACCGACCGCCCTGTTCGATCTCGCCGACGCCGGCGGCACCGACTTCGGCCGTTCGATCCGCCGGGGCCTGCGCTGGATGACGGACGTGCCCGAACTGGCCGCCCGCCCGGAGAAGCGGGAGCCGTTGATCCTCGACAAGCTCGGCGCCACCTGGCGCAAGGTCTACCGCGGCGATCCGAAGAAGGCCGTACGGGCCGCCCGAGGGCTCGGCACCCGGCTCGCGCCGAACCTCCGGCTGAAGTCCCTGGACCGGGTGTACCGCCCCGTCTTCGTGGACCGCGAGTGCCGGCCGTACGAATTCGGCTGGATGCTCTACGCCTGGCAGGGGGGCCGCATATGAGCGGGCGTCAGTCTCTCTTCGGGGTCGAACTGGACCCCCTGACCATGGACGAGACCGTGGAGCGCTGCCTCGCTGCGGTCCAGGACGGCAGGCAGCTCGAGATCGGGGTGGTCAACGCCGCGAAGCTGGTGAACATGCGGCGCGACCCCCGGCTCGCCGAGGCCGTGTCCGGCTGCGATCTCGTCCTCGCCGACGGCCAGGCCGTGGTCTGGGCCGGCCGGTTACTACGTGCCCCACTGCCGGAACGGGTGGCCGGTATCGATCTGTTCCTGCGGCTGCTGGCCGAGGCCGAGTCGGCGGGCGTGTCGGTGTACTTCCTCGGCGCCGAACAGGACGTGCTGGAGCGCATGGTGGGTCGGGTGGCCGAGCGCTTCCCAGGCCTGAAGGTCGCCGGCAGCCGCAACGGCTACTTCGACGATTCCCAGCAGGAGGCGATCGCCGACGCGATCGCGGACAGCGGTGCCCAGATGCTCTTCCTCGGCATGACCTCGCCGAAGAAGGAGATCTTCACCGCCGCATACGGCGCACAGACCGGAGCCCGCGTCGTGCACGGGGTCGGCGGCTCGTTCGACATCCTGGCGGGCGTCACCAAGCGGGCTCCCGAGTCCTGGCAGCGGTGGGGCATGGAGTGGCTCTACCGCGCGCTGCAGGAGCCGCGCCGCCTGGGCCGGCGCTATGTCACCACCAATGCTGCCTTCCTCCTCATGACGGCGCGCGAGCTCATCCGGCTCACCCCGTCGCCCGCCTCCGCGAACAGGAGTCACTGATGCGCGTCGTCGTGGTCGGACAGGGATACGTCGGCCTGCCACTGGCCATCCGCGCCGCGGAGGTCGGACACGAGGTGATCGGCTACGACGTCGACTCCCGGCGGGTCAAGAGCCTTGCTTCCGGTGTGTCCTTCGTCGAGGACGTCTCCTCCGAACGGATCCGCGCGGCACTGGACCGCGGCACCTACCGCCCGAGCGAAGCGGCCCGCGACTGCGGCGGATTCGACGTCGCCGTCGTGACCGTCCCGACGCCGTTGCACGAGGGCACTCCCGACCTCCGTTACATCCAGGAATCGGCGGTCACCCTGGCCCGCTATCTGCGCCCGGGAGCCACGGTCGTCCTGGAGTCGACCACCTATCCGGGCACCACCCAGGAGCTGTTCGCCCCGATCCTGGAGGACGGCTCGGGTCTGACCGCGGGCACCGACTTCCACCTGGGCTACAGCCCCGAGCGCATCGACCCCGGAAACACCGTCTGGGGCTTCCAGCAGACCCCGAAGGTCGTGTCC
Source organism: Streptomyces sp. NPDC025638 (assembly GCF_055558775.1). Taxonomy (NCBI): domain Bacteria; kingdom Bacillati; phylum Actinomycetota; class Actinomycetes; order Kitasatosporales; family Streptomycetaceae; genus Streptomyces; species Streptomyces sp. NPDC025638. The sequence continues at coordinate 131,464 of NZ_JBVHLX010000009.1, forward strand.
GGCGTCAACGAAGCGTCCCTGAAGGCCGTTCAGGACTTCTACGCGCAACTCGTCGACACCACCGTTGCGGTGCGCTCGCCCAAGGAGGCCGAACTCGCCAAGCTGCTGGAGAACACCTTCCGGCATGTGAACATCGCGCTGGTCAACGAGATCGCTATGTTCGCCCACCACTTGGACATCGACGTCTGGCAGGCCATCGACGCCGCCTCCACCAAGCCCTTCGGCTTCATGAAGTTCACGCCCGGGCCGGGCGTGGGCGGTCACTGCCTGCCGATCGACCCCTCGTACCTGTCCTGGCGGGTGCAGCGCGAACTCGGCCAGAGCTTCCGCTTCGTGGAGCTGGCCAACGACATCAACAGCCATATGCCCGAGTACGTGACGCGCCGCATCAGCGACCTGTTCAACGAAAGACGTCGTTCCGTGAACGGCTCGCGCATCCTGCTGCTCGGCCTGGCGTACAAGAAGAACACCGGCGACGCCCGTGAGTCGCCCGCCCTGCGCATCTCCCAACTGCTGCTCGACATGGGGGCCCAGGTCAGGGCGGCCGATCCGCACGTGGTCGAGACCCTGCCGGTGGACACCCGGCTGGTCCGGGTCGAACCGGCACCGGACGAGCTGGCGGCCGCCGACGTGGTGGTCCTGCTCACCGACCACGACAGCTTCGACTACGAACTCATCGCCGAACACGCCCCGTTCGTCCTCGACTGCCGTCGGCGGCTGCCGTCCGGACCCACGATCGAGGTGCTCTGAACCATGCCGCGGATCATCTGCGTCGCCGGGGCGCGACCCAACTACATGAAGATCAAACCGGTCATGGACGCCCTGGAACGCCGGGGCACCGAGGTGGTCCTCGTCCACACCGGCCAGCACTACGACCCGACCATGAACGACGTGTTCTTCACCGACCTCGGCATCCGTCCGCCCGACCGGTTCCTCGGGGTCGGCTCCGGCACCCACGCCGTGCAGACCGGACGCGTGATGACCGCGTTCGAGCCACTCCTCGACGAGGTGTCACCGGACATCGTCGTCGTGGTCGGAGACATCAACTCCACCCTGGCCTGCGCCCTGGTCACCGCCAAGGCCGGACCGCTGCTGGCCCATGTCGAGGCCGGTCTGCGCAGCCGCGACTGGAGCATGCCGGAGGAGGTCAACCGCGTCGCCACCGACCGCGTCAGCGACTACCTGCTGGCCCCCTCCCCCGACGCCGCCGAGAACCTGCGCGCGGAAGGGTACCGGGACGACCAGATCCACCTCGTCGGCAACGTCATGATCGACACCCTGCTGGCCAATCTGGAACGGGCCAGGGCCTCGGACATCCTCAGCCGATACGGCCTGGACAGAGGCGAGTACGGCCTGGTCACCCTGCATCGCCCCGCCAACGTCGACGACCCCGAGGTCCTCGCCTCGCTCCTGAAAGCCCTGGGCGAGATCGCAGGCCGCTGCCCGCTCCTGCTGCCCGTGCACCCGCGCGCGGCCGGACGGCTGGCCGACATCGGTGTCCCCGGAGGCATCCGGCTCGTACCGCCCGCCGGATACCTGGACTTCATCGCCCTGCAGGACTCCGCACGCGTCGTACTGACCGACTCCGGCGGCATACAGGAGGAGACCACCGCGCTGGGCGTGCCGTGTGTGACCCTGCGGGACAACACCGAGCGGCCCATCACCGTCGAGCAGGGCACCAATGTGCTCGCCGGCCGGGACCCGGCGCGGATCGTGTCCACCGTCAACCGGGTGCTGGACGAGCCTCCCGCGCCCCGCCGCCCCGAACTGTGGGACGGACGCGCGAGCGAACGCATCGCAGACGTACTGCTGGAGGGAGGCACCGCGAGCACCCGACCGAGACCCACCGACCGAACCTTCCCCGTATGATCCGCTTGCAACATATGCTCGTCGAACGTCTGGTCGCGAGGGGGGCCACCATGGATCTCGCTGAGATCTTCCGGGTCATGCGCAGGCGCTGGTACGTCCTGCTGCCCGGACTGCTGCTGACGGCCGGCCTGACGGCCGCCGTGGCCCTGGTGGTTCCGGTCACCTATCAGTCGCAGAGCACAGTGGTTCTCCTGAACTCCCAGAAGGCCACCGTCGCCTACGACGGCAACCCCTTCCTCAGCACCCAGACCTCGCTCACCGGCATGGCCGACGGCCTGGCCCGCAATCTCAACTCCGATGTCTCCGTCCGGGAGCTCAAGTCCCGTGGCGCCACTGGCACGTTCGAGGCCAAGCTCGCCGACAACGCACAGGGGCCGCTCATGTGGCTCACCGTCACCGGCACCGACAAGACCGCCGTCCAGGCCTCGGACCGCATCCTGACGACCTATGCCAAGGATCGGCTGGAGCAGTTCCAGCAGCAGCAGTCGGTCGCGCCCAAGGCCATGATCCGCATGACGACCATCGTGCCCCCGCAGAACCCGGTGGCGCAGACCAAGACCCGGCTCGAATACATGGTCATGGCCGGGGTCCTGGGCCTGGTGCTGAGCCTGGTCGCCGTCTTCTACGTGGAGGCGCGCCGCCGCTCACGCGCATCGGCGCAACAGGAAGAACGCGCACAGCCGGACACCGCCCCCGTATCCGCGGCCGGGGAACCCGTCGCGGAACAGACGATGGCCCTCCGGTCGCCGCCCAGTTGGTCGCGGTCCGCCGAGAACGGGACCGCCGCAGAGGCGAGGGCGGGACGGCCCGCCGTGGCCGTGACGCCTGCCGCCGAGCCGCTCGACGAGGAGTCGACTCATGGACAGCGTTCGCACACCGGACAGCGAGACCTCTGAGGCGAACGACGCCCCCGCTCCCGACTCCCTTGGCAGGAAGGTCCGTTCGGCGGCCCGCTGGAGCCTGATCAACACCGTTGTCATGCGCCTCGGCAACTTCGGCACGGGCATCCTGCTGGCACGCTTCGCCCTCGGACCGGCGGAGTGGGGCGTGTACGGCATCGCCCAGACCGTGCTCCTGGTCCTGCTCTCCGCCAACGAGCTGGGCGTGGGCCTGGCCATCATCCGCTGGGACGGTGACCCCCGCCGCTTCGCACCGACCGTACTGACCCTCGGCACCGCGTCCAGCGGCCTGCTGTACGCCGCCATCTTCTTCTCGGCACCGACGGTGGCCGGACTGCTCGGCTCACCCGACGCCTCGGACGTACTGCGGGTGATGTGCCTGTGCCTGGTGCTGGACGGGGTGGCGCAAGTCCCCGCCGGCTTTCTGACCCGGGAGTTCGCCCAGGGCAAGCGCATGATCATCGATGCGCTCAACTTCGTGCTCAGCACGGCCGTGACCCTGGTGCTGGCCTTCGCCGGCTGGGGCGCGATGAGCTTCGCCTGCGGCGCGGTCGCCGGCAACATCGCCGCCCTCATAGGCTGCGCGCTGGCCGCCCCCGGCACCCTGCGGTTCGGCTGGGACCCCGAACAGGCCCGCGCGCTGCTGAAGTTCGGGCTCCCCCTGGCCGGTGCGAGCCTCCTCGCGCTCGCCGTCGTCAACGTCGACACCATGGTCGTCGGCTCCTCGCTCGGCCAGGTCGCCCTCGGTTTCTACGTCCTGGCGTTCAACATGTCCGGCTGGCCGGTGCGCATCATCTCCGAGGCGGCCCGACGCGTCTCCTTCGCCGGGTTCTCCCGCCTCGCCGACTCCCCGCGGGCCCTCGCCCAGGGCTTCAGCCGCGCCCTGGGGGTACTGGTCACCGGCACCGTCCCGCTGTGCGTGCTGCTCGCCGGCCTCGCCGGCCCGGTCGTCCACCTCGTCTACGGGAGCCGATGGCTGCCCGCCGCCGACGCGCTGCCGTGGCTGATGGCCCTCGGCCTGATCCGGATCGGCTGCGAGCTCGCCTACGACTGCCTGGTCGCCACCGGGCAGCGCCGCGCCCTTGTCCTCGTCCAGGCCCTCTGGGTCGTCGCCCTCATCCCCGTCCTCGTCCTCGGCGCCCGCCTCGGCGGCATCGTCGGCGTCTCCCGGGGCCACGTCCTGGTCGCCGCCGGCCTCGTCGTCCCCGCCTTCCTCTACGCCCTCGGCCAGGCCGGGATCAGCCTCCGCCACGTTGCCGGGGCCTGCGCCTGGCCCCTGTTCGGGGGAACGGTGATGACCCTGGTGATCCTCTCCGCGAAATGGCTCCTCGGCGACGGTACCCTCGCCCTGTTCGTCACCGGTACGGCTGCCCTGGCCTGCTATGTGGTGTGCGTACTGCCCAGCCGCCGTTTCCTGCTCGGCTCCCGGACACCGGAGACCGTATGACCAGGCTTCGCCGCCTGCTCGCCGTCCTGGCGCTGGCGTTGGCCACCGCCTGCTCCGGGGGTGCCGACCCCTCTCCTCCCGCCCAGGGCCATGGAGCCCCCACCGGCACCCATCGCACCGCTCACGCCACCACCGCGGCACCCCGGGAAGCCGGATTCCCCGATGCCCGCAGCACCGGCCCCCGCATCTCCCTCACTCCGCACGCCACGGGCAACATGAGCGTCAAGGCCGACGGGACCGTCATCAAAGGGTGGGACATCACCGGCTCGCTCGACATCTACGCGAACGATGTGACCATCGTCGACACCAAGATCACGTCCACCAACTGGTGGGGCATCAACCTGCGCCCCGGCTACACCGGACTGCGGGTCCTCCACACCACCGTCACCGCCGTCCCCGGCAAAGGTCCCGACAACGGCGGCGTGGACTACGCCGTGTCCAACATGGGCACCAGCTCCATCGAGGTCGGCTGGAGCGACATCTCCATCTTCGGCAACGCCCTCTCCATGGGCCAGGGCTACATCCACGACAACTACGTCCACGACCTCGTGCCCTTCCGCAACACCGGCGGCGAGTGGCAGCACACCGACGCGGTGATCAGCGGCGGCGGCAACAAGGGCAAGCTCATCATCCGTCACAACACCCTGCTCAACCCCGTCGCCGTCGACCGAGGAGCGTCCGCCAGCATCGGCCTGTTCTCCGACACCGGACACGTCTCCGACACCGTCGTCGAGGGCAACCTGCTGGCCGGCGGCGCATACGCCCTCTACGGGGGTGGCGACGGCGCCACCGGGATCACGGTCACGAACAACGTCTTCTCCACCCGCTACCACCGCAATGCCGGCCACTACGGAGCGGTCACCGCCTGGAACGCCGACGGTTCCGGCAACGTCTGGCGCGGCAACCGGTTCTCCGACGGCTCCCCGATCACCCCCGAACCGGCCGGCTGAGGAAGAGGATCATGCGACGCATCGCCCGCGCCCCCTGGGAGCTCCTCAAACGCACCTTCGGCTGGCTCGTGCTCTTCGAGCTCCGCAACAAGGTCCTCCTCGCCCCCTCCGCGCTGCGGCTCTGCCGCATCGAAACCGCCGAGACCCGACGCCTCTCGGCGGCCACCGCCGCCATGCCCGCCGCGCTGGTCGCCACGGTCATCGCCACTCACCGCCGCCCCGACGAATTGCAGGCCGCCGTCCGGTCGGCCCTGGCCCAGACCGTTCGCGATCAGGTGGTGGTCGTTGTCGACGACGGCGCCGGCCTCCCCGAACTCCCGGACGATCCAAGGCTGTTCGCCGTCTCGCTGGCGCGCAACACGGGCGTGGCCGGCGTCGTGCGCAATGTGGGCATCCGCCTCAGTCGCTCGCGGTACGTGGCCTTCCTGGACGACGACAACCTGTGGGAAGCCGACCATCTGGAACGGGCGCTGGCGGTCCTGGAGTCGCCTCAAGGGCCCGACGGCGTCTACACGGCGCTGCGCCGTGTCCTGCCGGACGGGACCGAGCGGGACATCCTGTCCGTGCCGTTCGACCGCCACCGGGCAGCCCGGGAGTCCTTCCTGGACACCAACGCGTTCGTCGCCCGGCGCAACGAGGCCTTGCGCTTCAGTCGTCTGCGTCGCACCCCGGACGTGCTTCCGCGTGAGGACTGGGAGCTCGTCCACCGGTACAGCCGTAACCACAGCGTGTGCCACGTGCCGCACGCCACCGTGCGGTACCTGGTGAACCCCGAGAGCTTCTACACGACGTGGGACGGCGCCGCCTGAGGACAGGGCCGCCCCCCACCGGGCGTCACGGCCCCGGCGTGGCCCGCAGCGAGCCCGGCCTGAGCAGGGCGGCGACCGCCGCGCGGCTGGCCTTTCGGCCGAGGAGAGCCCGCGATGTCTCGCGCAACAGCACGGCGCAACGGAAGCAGGCGGTGGCGACGGCCCCGTGGCGCCGCCCGTACAGCCGCACGCGGTTGAGCGTGAGCAGGGTCCACAGCCGGGGCGACACTCGGGAGTCGCCTCCCAGGTGAACGGCCTCGGCGGCCGGCTCCAGTTGCGTGACGTACCCCCGGTCGCGCGCACGCAGGCAGTACTCGGTCTCCTCCGAGTAGAGAAAGAAGGACTCGTCCCACGGACCGCAGGCGGTCAGGCAGTTCGCCGAGATCGCCATGAGGGCGCCGGTCGCCCAGTCCGTACGTGTGGGTCGCTGATATGCGGCGGGGTCGGTGACGAGTTCGCTCAGGCGTGGGAAGCGCCCGGCGCGGCGGTTGCCGATGAGGGCCTCGCCGAGGGCGCGGGACACGCTCGACTCGCGGCGCAGCGAGAACAGGGGTGCGTCCCGGCCGTCTTCGTACAGCAGCGGTACGGCGATCCCCACTTCGTCGCCGAGCGTGTCGACGAGGCGTTTGGCGCAGCCCTGCCGCATGCGGATGTCGGGGTTGCAGATCACCACGGCCTCGTAACCGCCGTCCCACTCGCCGGCCGCCCCCAGGGCCGCGTTGATGCCGGCCGCGTACCCGGCGTTGCGGCCGGTCTGGACGACGGTGGCATCGGGGGCCAGCGTCCGGAGCACCTCGACGGTGTCGTCCGCGGAGTCGTTGTCGGCGACGACCAGCCGCCAGTCGAGGCCGGCCATGCCGTCCGGAAGCGCGGCGAGGAATCCGGGGAGCACCGGGGCGCTGTTCCAGGTGACGATGACGACGGCGACGGGGCTCATCGGGCCTCCACGAGTTGGGGAACCTGGGCCTTGGAGGACTTGTGCGGGGCCGGGACTGCGGCGACCGCCGCGCGCCGGGCGAAGCCCAGATGGCTGGCACCCGCCCCCAGCATCAGGAAGAACATGCCGGCGAACATCGGGAAGCTGAGCGAGTCGAAGGTGGCGCTGCTGACGAGGGCGACCAGCGACGAGGCGAAGAACGCCTGGCCCAGTTCGCGGTCGGACTCGGTGCGGGCCAGCCGCCGGACGGCGCCGCCTTGGTGGACTCCGGTGACGAACAGGGCGAGCAGGGCGACGAGCCCGAGCAGGCCCATCTCGGCCAGGGCCAGCATGTACTGGTTGTCCGTGAAGAAGTACAGATCCGGTGTGAAGGTGCCAAAGCCCCGTCCGAACAGCGGATGCTCCTTCAGATAGGGCACGATCGCGCTGTACTTGACCGTACGTGCCTGTGTGCTGCTGTCGGAGTTGGAAAGGAACGACGCGAACAGGCCCGTGATCGTGCCGATCAATCCGGGAACGAGCACCTTGAAGACGGCCACGGAGGCCGTCATCACGCCGATCGCGGCCCAGCGTCGCGCCGGCTTCCAGCGCGGCACCATCACCAGGGCCACCAGCAGCAAGCCGATGATCGAGGTCCTCGACACCGACAGCGGCAGCGCACCGGCCATGAGCGCCACCGGCCCCCAGCGGCGCGCCACGTGGAGGTGGCGGCGTACGGGATCGAAGGCCTGCTGGATCGCGAAGGGCAGGAGGATCGCGAGCATGCCCGCGAACTCCAGCGGCTGGGCCGTGGTGGCCCGGGGCCGGGTGAAGGCGCCGCGGTCCATGACGCTCACCTGGGCCACGCTGGTCTGGAGTCCGGGGACGTGGATGGAGTCAGCGATGTTGGTGGCCGCGAAGAAGTCGTAGAAGCCGATCGCGGCGACGACGGACGCCATGATCACCACCCGGCGCATCAGCACGTCCAGCCGGCCGCGCTCCTGTATGCCCGCCGAGGTCAGGACGACCAGCGACACCCACACCAGGAACCCGATGAGCCCGCGGTCGGCGCCGAGGACCTCCTGGTGCGAGCTCTCGCGCATCGCGTCCGACATGTAGGCCGCCAGGACCGCCACCCCGAGCAGGCACATCACGACCCGTACGAGTCTGGTGCCCGGCGCGGGGAGAATGCGCCCGCCCAGCCAGGTCGCGAGGTACCACAACAGCCCCAGCAGGGCGAAGACGTTGGCCGGGGTGCCGACGCCGCCGAGCGCGGGCAGGGCCAGGTTCGACGGGATGAAGAAGGCCAGCACCAGATAGACGGTGAGGATCGCCGTGGCGTCGACCCGTCGGCTCAGCCAGCCCGCCCGTACCCGGTTCGGCGCGCGGGCCTGCCGCGGCTTCGCGGCGACGCTCCTAGTGACGCGCCGCCGGCTGCGGACCACCGCGATGCCCTCCATCAGGATGGACAGTAAAAACGCGCTGACCACGCCCAGGATGACGACGGCAGCGATGTCCTGGTAGCGGCTCTTCGACTTCGCCACCGGGGTCTGCGGCAGTACGACAGGCGCGGTCTGCACGTAGTACGCGTGTGGGACCTTGGCGGCGGCCTGCAGGGCGCTGAGTTGTTCGCCGGCGAAGGTGGTCAGGATGTTGGTCTCCCTGAGCACCTTCGCCCGGTCGGTTCCGGTGACGCTGAGGACGAGCAGCGGGCTCTCGCTGGCCGGCGCGAAGCCGGCGGTGTATGGGTCCGTGACGCCCCGGCCGCTCAACTCCTTGGCGGCGTCGTTCGATTCGAGGGTTCTGATCAGCACGTCGGCCGTGACGATGAGCGAACCGCCCGCATTCGAGATGGGGTTGCCGAAGGTGGGGGCCAGCCGGGAGACGGCCGATGAATCCAGCAGCGCGACCGAACTCTGCGACTGGTAGGAGACGGGGACGGTCACATACAGATAGGCGCCGCCGAGCAGGCTGAGCAGGGTGAAGGGCACCATGAAATACCAACGTCTGCGCAGGATGGCCCATATCTCACCAAGACTCATGAACCATCCCTCCGTTCGGTGGCATCCCACCGCGCATCCTGCCAGTATCGGGGGCGAGGGAAGGAACTCGTATGTCGCCCGGGAACGTCGCCGATGCGCTGCTCCGTCGCTGGTACGTCGTGGTGGTCGCGCTGCTGCTGACGGCCGCCGGTGCGTACCACGTGGTGCGGCCCGCCCCCCAGTACGTCGGCTCCGCGGTGATCGTCCTGAAGCCGCCGGTGACGCAGAACCAGCCCAACCAGCTCACCAATCTGCAGCCGCCACTCGCCGTGGTCTCCTACGCGGTCGTCCGGCAGCTGGAATCCCCCGCCGGCGCCCGGGAGTTGCGTGCGGCGGGCGTCGGCGGCACCTACCACCTCGTCCCCCGCAACAGCGGCACCAGCGCGACGCCTCGCTACTTGATCCCGTCCCTGCAGGTGCAGTCGCAGGCGTCCGACCCCGACCGCGCCGTCACGGCGGTACGCCGCATCATCGACGTGTACACCCGGCATGTCGACCAGATGCAGACGGCCCAGCATGTGCCGACCGGGGCGCGGATCACCGCCTCGGTCCTGACCTCGCCGAGCGCCGCCGAGGTGCAGGGCGACAAGGCCCGGGGTCTGGCGGGCGCGGCCCTGCTGGGCGGCTCCGCCGGCGTTCTCGGCGCGCTGTGGCTCGACCGGTACGCCATGAAGCGCCGTGGGATGCCGCCGGGCCGCCGTCGGCAGTCCGGTCCGTTTCCCGCGGCCAACTGAGCCGAACCGACTGGCCATCAGATGCCGCGGCGCTTCCACGACTCCCACCAGAGCCACTCGCGCCCGCGCTCGGCCACTGCGGACCACACCAGCGGCTGCAGATACGGCATGGCCTTCGGGCCTATCCGTCTGCGCAGCCGCAGCGCGCGGTACTCGGGCAGTGCCGCGTATCCCGGCAGGCACTGCTCGGCGAACGCCACGCATTCATCGACCGGTACGACCCCTGTGCGCCCTCGGTCGTAGGCCCGGTAGGCGCGGCGCAGCGCGAAGCGCGCGAGCCGGGTGTGGACCTCGTCGGCCAGGCGATCGGCGTGGGGCAGCCGGTCGGCGCACTTGGCGAGCACGGAGTCGAAGGCCACCAGGCGCTGGCGCAGGTCGTCGAGCTGACCGCCGAAGTCGGTCGTGGACATGTTCTTGCCGTGGACACGGTAGAAGGCCTGGTCGGCTCCGCGTATGTAGCCGACGTCGGCGTGTGCGGCGAGCCGCATCCACATCTCGATGTCGCCGGCATGGGGCAGGGCCGGGTCGTAGCCGCCGACCGTGCGCTGGAGGCTGGTGCGGACGACGACTTCCGGCGAGGTGATGCAGCCGGTGCCCTCGCGGAAGCGCCGCTCCAGCCACCAGTGCCCGGGGTAGACGACCGAACCGGTGCTCCGTGTACGGGCCGACGGGAGCGGGCCGCCGTGCTGGAAGCGCAGGGGACGTCCGTAGGCGAACCCCGCCTCGGGATGGGCGTCCAGCAGGGCGGCGGCCCGGACCAGCGCGCCCGGGACCAGCCGGTCGTCGGCGGAGAGCAGGGCGACGTAGTCGCCGTCGGCCCATTCCAGGAGGCCTTCGTTGTAGGTGGCGATGTGGCCCTTGTTGGTTTCGTGGACGCGCACTTCGATGCGCGGGTCGGAGGCGGCCAGTTTGTGCGCGGCCTCCGCCGAGTCGTCGGGCGAGGCGTCGTCGATGATGAGTACCCGGACGTCAACGCCGTCCTGCTCGTCCAGGACGCTGCTCACGCAGTCGGCGAGGAAATGGCCGTACTTGTAGCAGGGGATCACAACACTGACGGTGCTCATCGATGAGGAAGCCAATCCCCGGTGGTGGTCTGCGTCGGACTTCGGTGGAGACCACCACCGGTGGGTTCTGTTTCGGTCAGTTCTTCTTCTTGCGGACGGTCTTGCTGGTCAGGGTCCAGCTCTGGGACTTCACCGGGTGCCGGTTGTTGTCCTTTGCCGTGACCGTGACCTTGAACCGGGTGCCGTCCGGCAACGGGAAGGACAGATGGACGGACACCTTGTGGGTGGCCCGGTCGTAGGAGGTGACGGCCGTGACGTGGAGCTTCCTGGCGGCAGCCGCGTTGGGGCCCGGCAGGATGGTCACGGTCGCCTTGACGGACGACAGCTTGACGGAAGCGGGCAGGGTCGTGACGAGGGGGCTGCCCGCGTCGGCGGTGTGCGTCACCGTGGACGCGTCCTCCTCCGAGGCGGTGGCCGTCGTCAGCGACGCGCTGGGGTTGTCGGCGGTGAAGACGGGGCCGACCCAGTAGTTCGCGGAGCCGTAGGAACTGTTGGGGAAGGCCGAGTCTGCGCCGTACCTGTAGAGCCCGTTGTGGTGTGCGGTGGTGTCGGCGGTGGCGGTCAGCGGATAGGACTGGTGGGCTGCCGTGAAGTAGCCGCCGTCCACCGCGTAGTTGCCGTTCGGCGCGTGGTAGGAGACGACGTACGGGGTGTCGGCGGTGATGGCCACCGGAGTGGCGAAGGTCAGCTGCTGCCAGCCGGAGGCCGTCTCGCCGGTGAAGGTGCCGGTGGCGAGCAGCGTGCCGGTGTCGGACCACAGGCTGCCGGTGTGGGTGCCGGTGTTGCCGGTGCCCTTGTAGAAGGTGACGCCGGTGACCCAGCCGCTCGTCGAGGACGTGAACCGGGTACCCAGCTCGACGGAGTTGGTGTCACCGGTCATGTCGGTGGTGGCCGGCATGGTGGAGGAGTTCCACAACATGCAGGGACAGGTGACCGCGGGCGGGGTGGAACTGGTGGTGAAGGTCCATGTCACCGGGTCCGCCATGGCGTTGCCCCACACGTCGGAGGCCTGGACGGACGCGGTGTACGTGGTGTGCAGTTCCAGCTCGGTCGACGGTGTGAAGGTCGCCTTGTTGGACGCGGGGAGCGTCTTGGTGCCCGGCACGGTGGTGCCGTTCGCGTCCTTCAGGGTGAACGCAAGGGTGTCGGCGTCGATGGCAGAACTGAAGACGGCCGACTCCGGTGCCGTGATCGACACGCCGGTCGCCCCGGACGTCGGGGAGGTCGAGGTGACGGTGGGCGGGGTGGTGCTGGCGGTAGAGGTGTCCAGCACCACGTCTACCCAGTAGTTGCTGCCGGAGGACTGCGAGGACGGGAAGGCGCTCGTCGAGGTGTAGCGGTAGACGCCGTTGCCGCCGTCGGTGCCGGACTTCAGGGCCGTGAGCGGGGCAAGGCCTGCGTCGCCGCTGGAGAAGTAGCCGCCGTCGTAGGAGTATCCGCCGTTGGGGGCGAAGTACGAGGCGACATAGGTGGTGTTGGCCTTGACGCTCACCGGCGTGGCGAAGTTCAGCTGTTGCCAGCCGGAGGCCGTCTCGTTGGTGAAGGTGCCGGTGGCCAGGCGGGTGCCGGAGGCGCTCCACAGGCTGCCGGTGTGAGTTCCGGTGTTGGCGGGCGACTTGTAGAAGCGGACCGCGGTGATCGAACCGGCCACCGTGGTACGGAACTTGACGCCGAGCTCCACCGAGCTGCCGTCGCCCGCGTTGACGGTGCCGGGAACGGCCGAGGCCGGCCAGACGGTGCAGGGGCAGGCCTGGGGGCCGACGGTCACCGGGATGGTGGTGACGGCGCCGATGTTGACGCTGTCGTCGACCGCGCGGACCTTGATGGACGCCGAGCCCGGGGTCGTCGGGGTCCAGCTGAAGCTCCAGGACGTCAGACCGTTGGCGGGCTTCCAGGTCGTTCCGCCGTCCGTGGACACCTCCACGCGGGCCACCACGCCCCCGCCGGAGTCACTGGCGGTGCCGGTGATGGTGACCGGCTTCAGCGCCGGGACGGTCACCCCGGAGGCCGGGCTCGTCACGGTGACGGCCGGGCCGGTGGTGTCGGTGGAGGCCGAGGCGGCGTTGAGATTGCTCTGCAGGGTCCTCGGCTGCACGCCCATGTCGGCGAGGATGTTCACCGTCGCCTGCTGCATGCGGGCGTCCTCGGTGACCACCGTGTCGGCGGGGTTGTACGTCGGGATGTTGGTCAGGCCCCACGACCACTGCACGGTTCCCGCGCCGAACACCAGGGCCCCGGAGTCCTGGTCGCGGAACTCGACGAGATTGTGTGTCGCCGTGCCGTTGCCGTAGGTGTTGCCCCAGTCCAGGCGGTACTTGCCGTCGTTGACGTCCACGGTCGTGGACGACAGGTCGATCGCCCCGGCGGGTCTGGTGCTGTTGGCGAGGTCGCTGTCCCACTCGTACCCGAGTGTGCCGGCCGGGAAGGTGGCGGTCTGGCTCGACGAGAGGTTCGCGATGGAGGTGTTTCGCCACAGCCGGTTCTTGCCGTACGAGCCGGGCACCGTGATCGCGTCGCTGCGGTAGCCGTTCACCTGGAACATGGAACCGGTGAGGATGTTCGGCGGCTGGTAGTCCTGCCCGTAGTCGGTGCTGGTCGGGTCCATCCAGGTGCCGGTCCAGACGCCGCTGGGGTCGGCGATGCCGTTGTTCTGGGCCATCTTGGTCATCTTGTAGCAGACCAGGGTCCGGTTCGCGGTGCTCGTGCCGTCGATGCTCGGGGCGAGCCGTGTCTTCCAGAAGACCTCGTTGCCGCTGAAGAAGGCCTCTCTCACACCGGCCTTCCTGGCCGCCAGGACATTGGAGTACTGGCTCTGCGTCCAGTACTCGTCGTGGCCGGAGGACAGATACACCTTGTGGTTCTTCAGCAGGGTGCCGCCGTTGGCCGACACGTCCACGCCCGACAGATAGCTGACGTCGTAGCCGTTGCGCTCCAGCCAGGACAGCATCATGTACTCGGAGCCGTAGATGCCGTTGTCGCCGCCGATGTCCAGCGGCCGGTTGTAGCTGACCTCGTAGGCGCGGCCGTCCGGCGCGGGCCCCGCGCCGCCGTACAGGTCCTGGCCGCCGTAGTCGTTGTAGGCCTGCCAGGTCTGGTCACTGGTCTGTACGACGACGTCGGAGGTGCTGGAGTCCTTGCGGACGACGAACGGGTAGGGCATCAGGCCGTCGCCGTCCGTCTGGGTGATGTTCGCGATGTACAGGCCGGACGCGGCGTCGCTGGGCACCGTCCAGCTCGCGGTCACGGGCCAGTTGCCGCAGTCGACCAGCCCGGTGCCGCTCTTCTTGGTGCAACTGGCCGGGTTCGTAGAGTAGTTGGCCGGATAGGTCACCGCGGCCTGGGCCGCGGTCGACATCTCGCGCGCACCGTCACCGCCGTACCAGCCCAGACGGTAGATCTCGATGCGGTACGAGACCTTCGACTGGACCTTGAACTGGACGGTGTCACCCGCCTGGACGCTCTCCTTGGTGGTGAAACCCTGGATGTCACCGTAGGCGTTGGGTGAGAACCAGTCGGACTTCGGGCTGCCCGGCTTGGAGTTCTCGCAGACGATTGCGTTCGAGCCCGCTCCGCACGGATCGGATGCCGCGAGCGCGGGCCCGGCCTGCGGGAGCACCGCCCATATCAATGCCGCTACAACGGCGAGGCGGCTGCCCCGGATCCGTCTGCTCCATCTGTTCATGTGTACCTCTCAGCGGTGCTGTGCAGGACCGACCCGTGACGGTCGGGGCGGAGCGTGAAACCGGTGGCCGATCAGCTTCCGAGCGCGTCGGCGAGCGCGTCCACGACACGTTGCTGCTGGTCGGGGGTGATCTGCGGGTAGAGCGGCAGTGACAGGATCCGGTCGGCGGCCTTCTCGGCGTTCGGGAAGTCGCCCCGGGCGTGACCGAGATGGCGGTACGCCGGCGTGAGGTGGACCGGGGCGGGATAGTGCACGCCCGCACCGATGCCCTCGGCATTGAGCTTGCCCACGATGTCGTCGCGGTCCGCCCCTGCGACCTGGACGACATACAGGTGCCATACGTGGACGTTGCCCGGCGCGGTGGTCGGGAGTACGACCCGGCCGGCGGCCGCCAGATCGGCGAGCAGCGCGTCGTAGCGGGCCGCGGCCGCCCGCCGGGCCGCGTTGCCGTCCGCCAGCCGCGCCAGCTTCGCCCGCAGGACGACGGCCTGCAGCCCGTCCAGGCGGCTGTTGAACCCGGGTACGTCGTGGCGGTACTTGGCGACGCCGCCGTGGTTGGCGATGGCGCGCACCAGGCCGGCCAGTTCCTCGTCGTCGGTCAGCACCGCGCCCGCGTCGCCGTAGGCACCCAGGTTCTTCCCGGGGTAGAAGCTGGTGGCCGCGATCCCGCCGCTGCCCGGCGAGCGTCCGTCGCGGGTCGCGCCCTGGCACTGCGCGGCGTCCTCGACGACCCGTACCCGGTCGGGAAGCCGGCCGGTCAGCTCCGTCACATCGGCCAACTGCCCGTAGAGATGCACGGGTACGACCGCGCGGGTGGCCGGGCCGACGGCATCCAGCGCGGCGTGGGGGTCGAGCAGATAAGTGTCGGGCAGGCAGTCCGCCAGCACCGGTCGCGCCCCGGCTCTGGCCACCGCGCCCGCGGTGGCGATGAAGGTGTTGGCGGGCACGACCACCTCGTCACCGGGCCCGACTCCGCCGGCGCGCAAAGCGAGTTCGACGGCGTCGGTACCGTTGGCGACTCCCACGCAGTGCGCGACACCGCCGAAGTCCGCGTACTCACGCTCGAATCGGCGAACCTCGTCGCCTCCGACGAACGCGGTGTGGGCCAGGACCCGTTCGAATCCGGCCCGTACGTCGTCGGCGACTTCCTCGTGGGCCGCCTTGAGGTCCACCAGCGGAATCCGGTTCATATGACGGGTCCCCCCATTGTTCGCGTCGCAAGTTCGTCAAGCGCCGGGGCGGCCGCCTCGCGCAGCCGCCGGGCCGGGCTCCCCACCCAGACCTCGCCCGGCGGCACATCGCCGAGCACGGTGCTCCCCATGCCGATCAGCGACCAGGCGCCGACCGTCGTGCCTTCCCTGACCAGGGCCCCCGAGCCCAGATAAGCCCCCCGCTCCAGCCGTGCGCCCCCGCCCAGGCGGACAC
Organism: Streptomyces sp. NPDC025638; assembly: GCF_055558775.1. Taxonomy (NCBI): domain Bacteria; kingdom Bacillati; phylum Actinomycetota; class Actinomycetes; order Kitasatosporales; family Streptomycetaceae; genus Streptomyces; species Streptomyces sp. NPDC025638. Next base: position 147,301 of record NZ_JBVHLX010000009.1, read on the forward strand.
CGGAGGCGAGCGTGGCGAAGTCCTCGACCACGTCGTCATGGGTGAGGACGACATGCGGCATCACCGCGACGTGCGCGCCCACCCGCACGGCGGCGGTGAGCACACAGTGCGCGAGCAGGACCGAGCCGGGCCCGGCCTGCGAGGTCGCCGACACCGCCGCCGTCGGGTGGATCACGGTGGCGTAGCGGTCCGCGGGCAGGTCGAGCCTGCGGACCAGACGGGCGCGGGCGGCGTAGTCCCTGGGGTTGCCCACGCAGATCACCACCCGGGCGTCGGGAAGCTCGTGGACCAGGCCGCAGCCGCCGAGCACGGGCACGCCGTCCACCTCGGTGCCGTGCAGGGCGGCGTTGTCGTCGAGGTGCCCGAGCAGGTCGGTGTCGCCCGCGTCCCGTACGGCCTGTGCGGTCTCCCGGGCGAAGCCGCCCGCGCCGATGATCAGGAGCCCGCTCATCTTCGGGCCTGTTCGCGCAGTGCGGCCACGACGCGGTCCTGTTGGGCCTCGGTCATCGTGTGGAACAGCGGCAGGATGAGCGAGTCGCGGCTGATCCGCTCGGTGACCGGCAGCGGGGCGCAGGGGTGGGCCTTGTAGGCGGGTTCGAGGTGCGAGGCCATGATCCCGCGCCGGGCGGAGATACCGGCCTGGGCGAGCGCGGCGAGCAGGTCGTCGCGGCCGACGGGGAAGTCTTCGGCCAACAGCACCCAGTAGGACTGGAAGTTGCTCTGCCCGTGCGCGGGGTCGCGTACGGGGGTGAGGCCGGGGACATCCTGCAGCAGTGCGTCGTACCGGGCGGCCAGCTCGCGGCGGCGGACGGTCATCGCGTCGAGTTTCTGGAGCTGGACCAGGCCGATGGCGGCCTGGACGTCCGTCATCCGGTAGTTGTAGCCGACTTCGAGGTAGCTCTCCAGGACGGGCTTGCTGCTTGCGTGGCGCTCCGCCGCCGAGACGTTCATCCCGTGCTCGCGCAGCCTGCGCAGGCGTGCCGCCCACTGGGCGTCGTCGGTGGTGACCATGCCGCCCTCGCCGGTGGTGACGACCTTGCGGGGGTGGAAGGACCAGGCGGCGATCAGCGCGCCGTGCCCCACTGACTTGCCGCCGACGGTCGAGCCGATGGCGCAGGCCGCGTCCTCGACGAGGGGAAGGTCCCAGTCGGCGCAGGCGGCACGCAGGGTGGGTACATCGGCCGGTACGCCACCCTGATGGACGGCGAGGACGGCCTTGGTACGGGGGGTGCGGACCGCGTCCACGGTGGCCGCGGTCAGATTGCCGGTGGCGAGGTCGACGTCCGAGAACACGGGCTCGGCCCCGACGTAGCGGACGGCGTTGGCGGTGGCGATGAACGACAGCGAGGGCACCACGACCTCGTCGCCGGGGCCCAGTCCGAGCGCGACGAGCGACAGGTGCAGGGCGGTGGTGCACGAGCTGACCGCGACGGCGTGCTCGGCGCCCACCCGCTCCGCGAAGGCCCGCTCGAAGGCGGCGACCCTGGGCCCCTGGGCGACCCACCCGGACAGCACAGCGTCGGAGGCGGCCTTGGCCTCCTCCTCGCCGAGCCAGGGGATCATCACGGGGATGCGGTCGGCGCTCATCGCGTGGTCTCCCCGGCCGCGGCGTCGGCGACGCGCTCCGCACGCCACCACTCCACCAGGTCCCGCAGCCCCGTACGCAGGTCGATCTGCGCGGTGAAACCGAGCCGTTCGGCGGACTGTGTGGTGTCCGCGAGCCGCCGGGTGACGCCGTTCACCGTGCGGGCGGGCCCGTGCACCGGCGCGAGGTCCGATGAGCCCATCGCCTCCAGCAGGCCCTGGGCGAGTTCGAGCAGCGAAGTCTCCGTGCCGTTGGCGATGTTGAACACCTCGTCGGTGAGATCCGACTCGGCGGCCAGCACGTTGGCCCGGGCGATGTCCCGGACGTCGACGAAGTCCATGGTCTGCGTGCCGTCGCCGAGGATCAGCGGCGGCTCGCCCGCCTCGATGCGCTCCATCCAGCGGATGAGCACCTCGGTGTAGAGGCCGTGGATGTCCATCCGGGGGCCGTAGACGTTGAAGTAGCGCAGGGCCACGTAGTCCAGTCCGTACATGGCGTGGAAGCTGCGCAGCATGCCCTCGTTGAAGGCCTTCGCCGCGCCGTAGAACGTGTCGTTGTTGTACGGGTGATGGCGTTCGGTCGTCGGGAAGGTCTCGGCCATGCCGTAGACGGACGCAGAGGACGAGGCGATCACCTTGCCCACCCCGGCCTCGGCCGCCGCCTCCAGGACGTTGAAGGTGCCGTCGACCAGGACCTCGTTGGCGAGCCGGGGTTCCTCCGCGCACTGGGTGATGCGTATCGCGGCGAGGTGGAACACCAGGTCGGTGCCCTCGGTGACCTTCCGAACGGTGGCGGCGTCCCGGACGTCGCCCTCGACGACCTCCACGACGCCGCTGGGCAGGGCCTGAGCGAGGTTGGCCCGCCGCCCGCGCACGAAGTTGTCCAGCACCACGATCTCGCGGGCGCCGCCCTCGGCCAGGAGGTCGACGAGGTTGGAGCCGATGGTGCCCGCTCCCCCGGTGACCAGGATCTTCTTGCCTCGTACGCTGCTCAACTGCCTTGCCCTCTCAGTGAAATAGGACTGTCAACGCCCGGCACGCAGGCCGACGACCGCACCCCGGAATTCCAGACTCCGGGATGCCGCCTCAAGAATGTCCAGCACCCGCAGGCCCGCCCGGCCGTCGGTCAGTGGCGCCCGCCGCTCCCTGATCGCGTCGGCGAACTCCTCGACCATGCTGCGCAGCGCTTCCTTCTCACCGATCGCCGGGGCGACCATGTCCCCGGAGCGGTACGACACGAGCATCTCCCTGCGCTCGTCCGCGCCGATCTCCTGCGGCGCGGCCAGGTCCACGCCCCGGTCGTAGATCGCCACACGCTGGACAGGGTTGAGGTCGTCCCAGATGAGGGTGCGTTTGGCGCCGCCCACCATGGTGGTCCGCACCTTGGTCGGGGAGAGCCAGTTGACGTGCACGTGGGCGATGGCGCCCGTGTTGAGCTGGAGCGTCAGATAGGCCACGCAGGCCTGTCCCGCGCCGATCGGGTCGGCCCCGTGGGCGGCGACAGCGACCGGCTCGACATTGTCGGGGAGGATGAAGTCCAGGATCGACAGGTCGTGCGGGGCCAGGTCCCACATGACGTCGATGTCCTTCTGGACGAGCCCGAGGTTGATACGGACCGAGTCGATGAAGTGGATCTCGCCGAGTTCGCCGGAGCGGACCAGTTCCCGGATGCGGCCCACGGCGGGTGTGTAGCAGTAGGTGTGGTCGCACATCAGCGTGAGCCCGCGCTCCTCCGCCTCGGACACCAGGCGCATCCCGTCGGCGTAGGTCGCCGCGAGCGGCTTCTCCACGAGGACGTGCTTGCCGGCGCGGAGGGCGGCCAGCGCGATGTCGAGGTGGGTTCCGGCGGGCGTGGCCACGGCGACGGCGGCCACGGAGGGGTCGGCGAGGACGGCCGCGTAGTCCGAGGTCGCCTGGACGGTCGAGTAGCCGCCGAGGACCCGCTGGGCCCGGTCCACATCGAGGTCGCACAGCCAGCGCAGCCGGAACTGCTCGCCGGCCTGGAAGTTGCGTACGAGGTTGGGTCCCCAGTAGCCGGCTCCGACGACCGCGACCCCCAACGGCTCCGTGGTCCGCGTCACTTGACTCCTCTTCCGTCGGTCCATCAGTACGCCCCCGTTCCGCGCACCACCGCAGACCCGGTGCGCAGCAGGATCGACAGGTCAAGGCCCATCGACCAGTTGTCCACGTATCCGAGATCGAGCCGGACCGCCTCGTCCCAGGGCAGGTCGGAGCGGCCGCTGACCTGCCACAGCCCGGTGAGGCCGGGCTTCACGAGCAACCGGCGCTTGATGTCCGGCGTGTACTCCTCCACCTCCTCGGGCAGCGGCGGGCGGGGCCCGACGAGCGACATATGGCCCTTGACCACGTTGATGAGCTGCGGCAGTTCGTCCAGCGAGCTGCGCCGCAGGAACGAGCCGACCCGGGTGATCCGTGGGTCTTCCTTCACCTTGAACAGCAGGCCGTCGCTGTTCTGGTTGAGGTGCTCCAGTTCCGTCCTCAGGGCCTCCGAGTCCTGCCGCATCGTGCGGAACTTGAGCATGGTGAAGTGGTCGCCGTACCGGCCCACCCGCGGCTGTCTGAACAGCGCGGGGCCGGTGCTGTCCAGCCGGACGATCAGGGCGATCAGCAGCATGGGCAGCGCGAGCAGGACCAGGAGCGCCCCTGCGAAGGAACGATCCAGCAGTTCCTTGGGCAGCCGGGAGACCCGGGAGAGGTTCGGTGCCTGTATCCGCACCAGCGGCACCCCGTTGGTGGGCCGTACCGCCAGCCGGGAGGCGGAGACGTCGGCCAGCATGGGGGCCAGCAGGAAGTCGACTCCCTGCACGGCCGCCGTCCAGGACATCCGGCGCAGGACGGAGGCGTCGTACTCGGGTGCCGGCAGCACCACCACGGTGCTGATGCCCAGGGCTCGGACCACGTCGTTCATGTCGCCGACGCCGCCGAGGACGGGGAGCCCCAACTTGCGGATGTCCCTGGCGTTTTCCGGATCGCTCAGGCACACTCCGGCCGCTTGGAGCTCCTGTACGCCGCCGCGCCGTAACACGGCGACCAGCTCCATGATGCCGCGCGACGGCCCGACCAGGAGCGTCGCGCTCCTGTCCCGGCCCCGTGCCCAGCGTCTGTGGAGCCGTCGACGCAGCGTGTACCGGACCAGCAGGGCGATCGCGGTGGCCGGCACGGCAGCCATGGTCATGTCATGGAGGAGTCCGGAGTCCTGCGTGAACAGGTAGTACGCACACGCGGCCAGGGCCGGCAGTGCGACACCGCCCCGCAGCACCCGTCGGTACTCCTCGGTCCCCACGCCCAGAGCGCTGCGGTCGTAGGAGCGATGGGCGAGCATGGCCGCGATCCACGTCGGGGGCAGCACGAGGGCCACCGCCCAGCGGCCATAGGCCGCGTGGATCAAGAAGGCCGCGGCAGCGGCCGCTAATCCGTCCGCGACCAGCAGGACGATCCGGTACTTCTGTTCCCAACGTCTTCGGCGCGCTTCCGGACTCCTGCGCTCCACAACCAATTGCTCATGCGTGACCTCAATGGTCATGCTCCCCCCACCCACATGCGCGGCTACCCCTGACCGAAGTGCCCTTCACTCAGCGGCACCGGAAAGCGAGGAAGCATCAGCGGTCCCCAACCGCCTGATGCCCCCAGCATGCTGGTTACTGACTGTTCAAAAACACTCAACAAGCCGAACCGTGACAAGCAGTCAAGACCAGCTTCCCCACCCAAACCGGTCCGGCGAACCTCAATCTAGACCACGGGACGCAGCCGCGGGAACAGTTGGACGAAACACACATCGCAATAGCGACACCGGCGGCATACTGCCCAGGTGACGAGCATCGTGATACCGGCCCACAACGAGGCGCGAGTCATCGGACGGCTCCTCGATTCGCTGCTGGCCGATACCTCCGAGGGCGAATCCTCCCAGGACGAGACGGACATCGTGGTCGTATGCAATGGCTGCACGGATGACACCGCGCGGATCGCGGCGGCCCGCGGCCCGCGCGTGCGGGTGGTCGAGATCCCCGTCCCCTCCAAGCACACCGCCCTGCGGGCCGGAGACGATCACGCGCGAGGCTTCCCCCGCGTCTATGTGGACGCCGACATCGTGATCGCGGGCGCCGACGTACGAGCGCTCACCGCGCCCCTGACCGACGACACCTCGGGCATCCTCGCCGCCGCCCCCGAACGGCAGATCCCGCTGGACGCCTGCGCCTGGCGGGTCCGGGCCTACTACCGGGTGTGGCAGCAACTGCCCGCCGTACGCAAGGGTTTGTTCGGCCGAGGGGTCATCGCCGTCTCCAAGGCCGGGCACGACCGGATCGCCGCGCTGCCGCCCCTCATGGCGGACGACCTTGCCGCGTCCCTGGCCTTCGCTCCCGAGGAACGGCTCGTGGTCGACTCGGCCCGAGTCGTGGTCCACCCGCCGCGCACATGGCGGGATCTGATCAAACGGCGGATCCGGGCCGCGGTGTCCACTGCCCAGGTCGAACAGCATCAGAGCCCGGAAGAGGCCTCGGCACGCACGAGTACGACAGATCTCAAAGCGCTGCTCCGCAGGGAGCCGAGGCTCTTCTCGGCTGTCGTAGTCTTCGTCGCGGCGGCGGTCGTAGCCCGGCGCGGGGCTCGAAAAGCCATCCGGGCACAGGACTTCGGCACCTGGCTACGGGACGAGAGCAGCCGGCAGAACTGATCGCACCGCACCTGGAGCCTTGATCATGTATCTCACCGACCGCTCCGCGCCGCCGGCGGCCGACTCCGAGCCGGGGCGAAGACGCGGCCTTCGGCCCAAAGTCGCCCCTGTCGTGCTCGTGTTGGGCACGGTCAGCCTGATCACCGACATCTCCTCGGAGATGGTCACCGCCGTCCTGCCGCTCTACCTCGTCACCACCCTCGGCTTCAGTCCGCTGGGGTTCGGCACCCTCGACGGCGTCTACAACGGCGTCAGCGCGCTGGTCCAGCTCACCGGCGGTCATCTCGCCGACCGGGTGCGCAACCACAAGTTGATGGCCGGGCTCGGCTACGGCCTGTCCGCGCTGTGCAAGCCGCTGCTCCTGCTCGCGAGCAGCCTTGGCACGCTGGGCACGGTCCTCGCCCTGGACCGGACCGGCAAGGGCCTGCGCACCGCCCCGCGCGACGCGATGATCTCCCTGTCCACGCCGCCCGAGAACCAGGGCCGGTCCTTCGGTGTACACCGCGCGATGGACACCACCGGCGCGATGCTCGGTCCACTGGCGGCCTTCCTCATCCTGCGCGCGGCCGCCGACGGCTACGACGCCGTGTTCGGCGTGAGCGCGTGCGTCGCCGTGCTCGGTGTGCTCGTACTGGTGCTGTTCGTACCCGGCAGACGGCAAAGAACTCAGACGGACGAAGCAGGCGCACCGGACAGCAGAGGGCCCGTCCGCCTACGCGAAGCACTGGCGCTGCTGCGGCTGCCACGGCTGCGGGCGCTCGCGGGCTGTGCCGCGCTGCTCGGCCTGACCACGGTCAGCGACGCCTTCGTCTATCTGCTCCTGCAACGGCGCGTGGGCATCGGCGAGGAGTGGTTCCCGCTGCTGCCGTTCGGCACCGCCGCGGTGTTCCTGCTGCTGGCCGTGCCCGTCGGCGCACTGGCCGACCGGGTCGGACGGCACACGGTGTTCCTCGCCGGACACGCAGGTCTGCTCACGGGTTACGCCCTCCTGCTGTGGGCCCCGGCCACGCCGGCTCTCCCCTGTCTCGTACTCGCCCTGCACGGCACCTTCTACGCGGCCACCGACGGTGTGCTCCCCGCCGCCCTCGCCGGCCTCGTGCCCGAGCAGCTGCGCGCCAGCGGCCTCGCCATCGTCGGCACCAGTCAGGCGCTGGCCCGATTCTGCTGCTCGCTGGCCTTCGGCGCCGCCTGGACGACATGGGGAGACGGCCGGGCGCTGGCCGGCGCAGCGGTCGGCCTCCTGTGCTGCGCGGCCGTGGCGGGCATGGTGTTGCGGCCGACGAAAGAAGCCCGATGACCACCACCGCCACAAGGATCCGGATGACACCGCTGCGCCGCCGCCTTCTCATACTCGTCACGGCGGTGCTGCTCCTCGCGGGGCTGGGGACCGGTGTGGTCCTGCACGCCGCCGCCCGCGCGGATCGGGCGAACCAGCCGCAGCCGGGCGGCCCCGCCGTCAGCGCGGGCAAGTTGACGCTCAGCCAGAAGGGCCGCCTGGCCTTCCTCAACGCGGCCGCCGGCCCGCACCGCACCGCGGTCGCCTCGGTGCCGTCCGCCGACCCCGGGGGCGGACGGATCGCCACGAGCCTGAAGTGCGCGCGTTTCTACGCGGCGGCCGGTACGGGCGTCTGCCTCCAGTCCGTCACCGGTGTCCTCAAGCAGAGCAACCGTGCCCTGCTGCTTGACGCCAACCTCCGCACCCTGCGCACCTTTCCGCTCGCGGGCACGCCCAGCCGGGCCCGGGTCTCGCCCAGCGGCCGCTTCGTCGCCTGGACCGTGTTCGTCTCCGGCGAGTCCTACTCGTCGGCCTTCTTCTCCACCCGGACCTCGGTCCTGGACACCCGCACGATGCGGCTGACTCCCAGCCTGGAGACGTTCTCCATCGTCAAGGACGGCAAGCCCTACCACGCCTCGGACATCAACTTCTGGGGCGTCACCTTCGCCTCCGACGACGACACGTTCTACGCCACCCTCAACACCGCCAACCACACGTACCTGGTCCGCGGTTCACTCTCCCGGCATACGGTCACCACACTGATCCAGAACGTGGAGTGTCCGTCGCTCTCCCCCGACGAGACCCGTGTCGCCTTCAAGAAGCGGGTCCTGTCCGGTACCTCCCTCTGGCACGAGTACGTCCTCGACCTGCGCACTCTCAAGGAAACGGCGCTCGCCGAACGCCACAGCGTCGACGACCAGGCCACCTGGCTCGACGACCACACCGTCGCCTATGCCCTCCCCACCGATGGCAAGGTCGGCAGCAGCGACCTGTGGAGCGTGCCCGCGAACGGCACGGGGACTCCTCGCCTGCTGATCGCGGGGGCTTCTTCTCCGGCGCCGTTGTAGACCCGGATCGGCCCACCGCCTGCCGAACTGCATCGACTGCCCAAAGGCTGCCCCGCGGGTTTGCGGTCCGCGAGGCAGCCGGGGTGCGATCAGTGGATCGGCCTTGTCGACTTTGTCAGCCCTGTCAGCCCTGTCAGCCCTGGACGATGAACGTCTTGGCCTTACCGGACCGGCTGGAGCAGGACTGCTTCTCCTTGGCGGTCATCTTCCGGGACTTGACGACCACCGCGTTGCTCTCGCCGTCCGTTCCGTTCGGGGCAGGCCCCGTGACGACGTCGGGGACGAACCAGAAGTAGTGGCCCCACTTCCGGTCGTCGTAGTGGGTCTGCCAGGTGCCGGAGACGGTCTGCATCACCTGCGCACGGGAGATCCAGCCGACTTCACCGGGCTTCACCGTCATGTTGATGGAGCTGGTCTCCGAGTGCGAGCTCGACCAGGTGTGGCTGTAAGTCGCCGTCACACTGACATCGATGATGTCCGCGATCTTGCCGCCGACGGTCACGGACACGCCCGCCGAGTCCGTGGAACCGACCGTGTCGGACCAGGTCATCGACTGGGTGGCCGCCGAAGTGCTGCAGTTGTAGAGCGAGTCGGAGACCCGGTGGAAGTCTCCGAGGTACGCCTCGCCCAACTGGGGTTCGTTGAAGGTGCACTTGCCCACACCCGAGTCGCAGTCGGCTATCAACTGCGCCCGGGTGGGCTGGTCATCGGCCGAGGCCGGGGCGGCCATCGCCGCGACCACGCCCAGGGCAGCCACCGAGAGCGCCAGCATCCGTCCGCCATGGCGCATCATGCGGTTGTTCGCCATAGATGTTGCCTTTCGCTGTGCATGAGGGGGGTCGGCGATCACAGGCAAAGCGACAGAACACCCACCGCGATCACCGCCTGTCGCGATCTATGAGACGCAACAACTGCCTTATCTACACCACCAGTTGATGAAAACCCAGCCGTGGACGACCTTCTGCCCGTAAATGATCGGCAGATCCTCATCGCGTCCTGCGATGACGAGCCGCACTTCCTGGTCGCCGAGGCGGCCGGCTGCCGCTGCGTTCTGTCGCGAAAGCGGATCACGACCGCGACTGATCACGCTCTGTGAGGCTTGGTGATCCGACGAACGGATACGACTGGTGCCGCCACGTCCACGATCGCTAGCCTCGCCAACCATGAAGCAACGGCGGCAAAAGAAGCTCTCCCGTCATCTCTTCGAAGCAACTCTGGGGGCTGACACTGCGCGCGTGAAGGCGCTCCTGCGGGCTGGGGCAAACCCTGAGCGAAGGGACAGCGAGGGCACCACCCCTCTGTATCTGGCGTCTGTGCAGGGAGAAGCCGAGGTCGCACTTTTGCTCATGGAAGCCGGGGCCTTCCCTGACACCGAGAGCAGAGGAGTCGGCTCGGAGGGCACACCGTTGTGCGCGGCCGCATGCTGGGGACACACCGAGACAGTGCGCGAGCTGTTGGCGCACGGCGCCGACCCGCACCTTCGTGAAGAGTCCGGAACGGGTTGGTCCCCCTTGGACTGGGCGAACAACGGCCCTCACCCCGAGACTGCCGAACTCCTCATCACAGCGGCAGCAAACGATCAGCCACGTGCAGGCGTCACCGTAGGATCCGCGACTTCGTAAGCACTGGTCTCCTGCGGAACATCGGAGTTGTCCGACCGGCGTCAGCCAGGGCCGGTCAGCGGCCCCGGCCCTGGGGGAACTGCCCGAGGTGAACCGCGCCATGGACGACCGACGCCAAGCCCCGGATGTCCTCGGTGAAGGCATCGACGCGGATCCGGCGTCCGCCGTGCAGCAGAATCTCGCACCTGGAGCCCATGCCGCGGGCATCGGCGAGCGGCCGGCCGTCACCGCCGGTGGTGCTCACCCGCGCGACGTCCTCCCAGGGGATCACGGTGGCGGTGCCCGCCACCCGGTGGGTGAACCCCTGTTCATGGATGTCGAAGCACTGCTCCCGGGTACGGAACGCCTGCACCAGGCGCCAGATCCCCAGGCCCCACCCGACCAGGCCGACCCCGAGCAGTAGCCCCGCCAGTTCCGGGGCCCCCTCGGTGGTGCCCACCGATGCGATCGCCACCGGCACCCCGAAGGCCATGCCCACTGTCCCGGAAATCAGCCACATACCCGCCTGCCGCAGGCGTCGCGCGCCATCGGTACGGTGCTCGCGCACGAACCTTCCCAACTGCCTCGCGGCTTCCGTACGCCTCATCGGGCTCCCTCCCGAGTCGTGGACATCTCAAACTATGCCCCCGCCGCCGGGCGATTCACCCTTTCCCCAGGACCGGTCCCGCGCTCGGATCCGGTGGGCTCTCCGGCCGCCCCGCCGTCGACAGGGGCGCCGTCTTTGGTCAGCGGCCGGCCGCCGGCCCCATGACCTGCGGTGCGGCCATTGATCAGGGTGACGGAACCCGCTGCCCATTCAATTCCGGGCTCGCTGAACTCGGTGGTGCAAGGCGGTCTCCCCGTCTCCCGGTGCCGGCTTCACCACGAGCAGGTGGTGGTGCCGGGCGGGCCGGAGGCGAGGCGGCCCATCAACCGAGACAGCGACAAGGAGTCAGTGTTCATGAGCGAGAACGAGCAGACCCCGCCGTACCCGGAGGGCGGCGCCGGCATCTTCGACGTCGACCCCGACCAGTCCGGCATCAGCCAGGACCCCGACCACGAGGTCACCTCCGACCTCGACGCCCTCCCCGACGACATGGAGCTCTGACACCGCCATGGGAACAGCAAAGGGAATGATCGCCGCCGCCCGCAAGCTGCTGGGCACCACCGAGCACCCGCCCGGCTCGAACCACAACCTCATCACCTCCTGGTACGGCTTCTCGGGACCGTGGTGCGACATGTCCATCAGCTACGAGGCCGCACACTCCGACAACCTCAGGGCCGTCATGGGCAAGTTCGCCCTGACCACCGCCCACGCCCGCGCCTTCCAGTCCCACGGCCGCTGGCACTACGGCGTCGGTGGCATCCGCCCCGGCGACGTCGTCTTCTTCGACTTCTCCGGCGGCCGCTCCATCAGCTCGATCAAGCACGTCGGCCTGGTCGAGGCCGTCCACTCCAACGGCACCATCACCACCCTGGAGGGCAACACCTCCGACGCGTTCCGCCGCCGGGTTCGGGGCCGGTCCTGCGTGGTCGGCTACGGCCGCCCCGCCTACGACAACGCCGCCCCGATGCCGAGCCACGACGGCATCCTGCGCCTGGGCTCGGCCGGCAACGCCGTCAAGACCCTGCAGAAGAACCTCAACACCGTCCAGAAGGCCGGCCTCACCGTCGACGGTCGGTTCGGGCCCGCCACCGACAAGGCCGTCCGCACCTTCCAGGCCAAGCACAAGCTCACCGTGGACGGCGAGTACGGCCCGCACACCGCCGCCGTCATGAAGGCAGCTCTCGCCGGGCGCACCGGCGTGATCAAGCCGAAGGCCGTGGTCGTCGTGCCGGTACTCCTCGATGTGGACGGCCAGTTCGGGCCGGCCACCTGCGCGGCCCTGCAGCGGGTGCTGAACACCAAGGCGTCCGCCGGTCTGGAGGTCGACGGCGCCTTCGGACCGCTGACCGTCAAGGCCCTGCAGACCTATCTGCACGTGACCGCGGACGGCATCACCGGCCCCGCCACCACCACCGCCCTCAACAAGCACCTCGGCCTGACGCCCCAGGACACCTGGGACACCAGCACCACCGGCCAGCTCCAGAAAGCCCTCAACGCGGGCGTCTTCTAACAGCTGACCGACGGCAGGTATCGGCGTCCGGCTCACCCGTCGGGCGCCGATACCGTGCCCAAGCACCGAAGCTCAGCTTGGCGGACTGGCCGCCGTAATCATCCGGTGCATGCTGGCCACGGGGATCGCCGGATTCTGGGACGCCTCCTCGGCACTGCGCTCGTCGAGAAGCAGCGGGACGAGCACCGAAGGCGGAAGGGCCGCGTTTCGCCAGGCCTGCTGGTGGACGCTGTACTCCGCGTCTCCGGCCAGCCGGACGGCGGATGCGGTGGACAGACGCGGATCAGCGGCTGCGCGGGCGCGCACGTCGGGGTCGGGGTCGTGGCTGAACCGCTCGACCAGTTCGTCGGGCGAGTCGGGATCGTCGAGCGCGAGCAGACGTATGCGCGGCCGCGGGTCGTCCGCGAAGCGGAGCAGATCGTGCCGGGGAAAGTTGGGGTGGTTGCGGGGGCGGCCGGGGAACGAAAAGCTGCCCGACCACCACGTCCACACATCGAGAAGCATCTCAGCCGGAGCGTCGTCGCAGGACTCGGCGAGAAAGAGGTGCACGACGCGGTCCTCGTCGCGGGCGAGGAGGCTCACCACATCCTCCGGCAGCCGCGGCGCGCGGGCCACGCTGCGACGGATCCGTCGCTTCGGGGATGTCGCCAACTGCCGCATGGCATCCGGGTTTTCGTACAGGGCGGCAACCCACCACAGCGCGTACGTCCTGTCGTTCTGACCGATATGGGGAACCGCATCGGCCAGCACGGCGATCTCGGTCGGCGTCGTGGGCGGCTTCGCCTCGGGATGCGGCGGGCGCTCGATGCCCCTTCCCACGGTCGTCCATGGGCGGCGCACGGCCTGTTCCGCCGCCATCTCTTCGAGCACCTCGCGCAGTGCCTGGCCGGGTGTGACCGCCAGAAGCCTGTCCCACTGTGCGGGCGAGAGCCGGCCCGACTCGGCGGCCGCCAACCGGACCCTCCTGGCAGGGTGCTCAACAGCTGCGTCCAGGACACCGGCGGGAAGGCCCTCGCAGTACAAGAACCACAGCTGCCCCGCGTCAAGGAGACGGACGAGCACCTCCACAGGCGCCTCCCGATTCAGCCCGAGACCGCTCAGCCATGCCCGCGCCACGCCCTCAGAGGGCCGCGCCCCCTCGGACAATGCGTCCCACCCATCGCATTCATCGACGTTCCCGGAAAGATTCATGACGGCGATTCTGAAAGATCCCAGTGGCACGGACAATGCGCGCGAGCTGTGCCTTCGCTCCTACGAAAAGGGGCGCTGACCTGTCATGATGGTGATGGTTCACTCCTTCGGCATGATGATCAGCATGAAGTTTCTCGCCCAGCCCCCGATCACCGGCCTGGACCTTGGCAGTTCGGCGGGCACATCCAGCCTCGCCGCATGTCCGAGTGAGCCGGACCTCATGTGAGGGGGACGGTAGCCCAGATCGATCGGGTGCCGTCTCGTTCTATGCGTGTGCCGAGTGCTCGGGCGGAGCTGGCGACGATGCCCAGGCCGCGGCCGAACCCAGGGGCGTTGTGCCAGTGCTTGGCGGACATTGCCGTCCCTTGGTCACGCACCTGGATCCGCAGGTGATTCTTATTTCGTTGCAGGTTGGCGCTGATGACGGCGCTGCCGGTGTGCACGATGGCATTCGTGGCGAGTTCCGTGGCGATCAGCAGGGCCGTATGGCGAATGTCTTCGTCCGTCAAGTGTTGCTGGTCGAGCCATGAGCGAGTGAGGCTCCGGCAGACCGGGACGGCGCGGTCCACGGCCGGGAGTCGGAAGGTGATGGTGCGCGATCGGGGTCCTATGTCGGTCAATGCGCGAGCCGAAGGCGTATTGGGCCAGCGCTCGATTTCTTGTCGGGAAATGGTGATGGGCACGCACGTACGTGCAGTCGTCAACATGACTCTCCTGGTACTCGCGAGGGCACTTCGGTGTGCCGGCGAATTGCGTCGGTCCCGCCCTCTCCTGGGCCGGAGACGGCGAAACCACCGCACCCTGGTGGAGCGGCGGCTTGTCAGATTGATGGTGGGCTGTGAGTACGAGCGCTCACGGAGCTCCTTGTTCTGCAACCTGCTCCTATCCACCGGGCCCCGGGGGCCGTGAGCAGCGCGTCAGCCGACGCCGGCGCCGGCGTCGGCTGACGGATCCAACCCCTCTCATGGGGTGCCCATCGTGGCAGCCCGTCCTTCTGCGGCCGACACGAAGCCGGCGCGTTCCATGGGTTGGGCAACCACTCCCCCGGAGAGGACAGCCGGCCCACCGTTGGATGTAACCGTTATCCGTCCAGGCGGCATATGGCAGCAACAGGTGACGGTGTTCCAACACCCGAATGGCGTACTTCGTATGATGGAATATTCGTTCATATGTGCCCTGAACGGATGACAGCCTTATATTCTGGGGGAGTTGGGCGCCAAGGCCGTGCCAAGAGTTGCCCCCGAAGGCGCCAAGAGACCGAGAGTGAATCCCCACTCAGCCGTGACGTTTCAGCAAGTCACAGTAAAGCACAAGACCGGCCGGGAGTGTGCCCCTCGTACCCTCCCGCCAGACCTCGGACGCTCCGATGGGTTGACCAACTTGGCGGTTCAGCAGCCGACTTCAGTCATTCTCTGCACGCCAGGACAATGGCAACCACCAGGCTCAGCACACACTTCTGTTGGAGCCGTGGATGTGGTTTCACGTGTTTCGCACGTCGTTCCGTACTCCGATCGAGTGATGCAGGGACCGCTCCTCTTGAGGTATCACTCGCCCGTGCTGCATTACTGGATTATGAACCGGCGGGTTGCCCATCCTTTCCGGGGACGTGACTGCTACCCGTTCCGGTCGTCACTCCCAGCGCGCGAAGTGCGCGGCGATCAGGCCGAGTTCTCGTTCCCGATGCAGGACGTCCCCTGAAACAAATGGGGTTCCGCTCCCGCCGGCGTCGTTGCCAATGAGCGCGTATGTCATCTTTCCAAGGGAGTGCCATCATGTTTCGTTCTCGTCTTGCCGCCGCCACCGTCACCGCCGTTCTTGCGGCGGGCGCCGTAGTGGGCATTGCCCCCTGGCCATGGCGGCCCCGGCCGCGGCTGCCTCACCGTGTGTCAACGATCTGGAGGCGGCGCAAGCGTCCAACAACGAGGCCATCGCCGCCGACCAGGTCTGCGACACCGTGACCGCCCGCACCCACAACCTGTCCACCGCCACCTCCCTCGTCGCGGCGATGGGCGACTGTGCCGGCCAGCCACAGGTCGTGGGGGCCAACATCGTCACGGCTGCCGGGACCAACGCGGGCGCCACCCTCTACAACCTGGTCGGCGCCTCCAGCGCGGCCCTGAGCGCCGAGCGGGCAACCGCTTCCGCGATCGACCAGGCGCTGGCCAACGCGAGCTGACCAGTACATACAGGCGGGTACCTGAGTAGGGACCCCCTGCCTCCCGCCCGGCGTACGCCGGGATCGACACCCCCCGGACCGACGCGCCCCCGGTCCGGGGGGCCGTAAAAGCCGGGCATTCACCGTCGCTGCGGCGGCGACGGTGAATGCCCGGCCCAACCGGTGACATGGGGCCTTCATTGGCGATGGCTCCATTCTTCACATGGCGAGGTCATCATGCTGGTTGTCGCCTTTCTCAATTCTCTGAGCCGAGCCTGTCTCCGGGCGTCCAGGTTGCTGCTTCCCGCGCGTGCCTGCTCTCCGCCCGCGGCCCAGAGCTCAAAGTCGCCGCATGCGGACGGAGTTGACGCAACACCCCGTGACGCAGGGCACATCCAAGGAAAAGGAAATCGCAGGGATGACGGGTGAGCATCCGTCCCCTGCCCGTCACACCGATACCGGAGCTGGACGTGTCGAACTCTATTCGGGTCATTCTTTCCGAGGGACCGGAGTGGGTTCCCCTTCCCGCCGTATGGGAAGTCGAGTCCCTCGAAGCCGAACCCAAAGTGAAGATCCTGTGCGGGAATGCCTATGAACACTTCGAGTTCTCGGGCTCGTACTCCGCACGGGAAGGCGAGCACCTGCCCGTCTACCGCTGGTGCCGCCGCACTTATGTGGCCGAATAACCCATCGCGTTCCTGAAGGAGAAACGCCATGAACAATCCTCTGTCATCTGCGAGTCAGTCGTGAGCCGGCGGACTGGGACACGCGCCCGGGACGCCGTGGTCACCGGAATCGGGCTGTGTCTTCCGGGGACGGAGTCGGCGGTGTTCACCGCGGACGACCTCTGGCACATCGCCTCCGCCGGAACGTCCTGCCTCGTCAAGAAGGGCGTCTACTACGGCAGCGTCGACCTGCCGAAAGACACGTTCGAAGAACGGGTCCCCGGCGTTCCCGAGTTCTTCTCACGCCACTACACGGACGCCCACCGCTTTGGACTGGTGTCCCTGTCCCAGGCGTGCGCGGATGCCGGCCTCGATGTCCAGCGCGATCTCGAAGAGGCCGCCATCCTGGTGGGCCGCGGCGGGGTGGACGCCAACATCGACAGCTATCTCGCAGTGCTGAGAGCCGATCCCGCGACCTATCCCGTCGCCGAGGCACTGGAGATGTTCGTCGCCGCGGAACAGGCCGTCACCCCCTCGGACGTCGCTCTGGTCCAGGGCGCGCTCACCCGGTCGAAGGGTGCCAACTTCACCGTGTCATGCGGCTGCGCGTCCTCGGCCCTGCAGATCGGCCTCGCCCAGCGCTTGATCGCCGCCGGCGAGATCGACATCGCCGTGGTGACCGGGGTCGACGTCTTCAGCGTCACACTCATCCGCAACATCCAGCGCCTGCTGAGCGGAGCCCAGCAGACCTACGACGCCATGCGATCCCAGGACATGCCCAGCCTGCTGCCGTCGTTCGACGCTCTGATGCGTCCCTATGACCGGCGAGCCGACTGCATCAACCACGGGGAAGGGGCCGCGACCGTCATCCTCGAAAGCCGGGAACACGCCTTCGGACGGGATGCACACGTCTACGGTCAGGTCCTGTCACAGGCCACCACCCGCGACGGACTTGCCAATCCGCTGGCCTGCGACGAGACCGGGAAGGCACTGGTGTCCGCCGTGCGTCGCTGCCTCGGTGACACCTGGGACATCACCCAAGTGCCCTACCTCCACGGGGGCAGCGACGGCAACGTGGTGGTCACGACGTTCGAGGCGAACGCGGTCCGTGAACTGTACGGCCCCGCGTCCCGCGACCTGCTCATGTCCTCGCAGGAGGGCTGTTTCGGCCACAACGGCGCCCCGGCGGGCTGTCTCGGGGTGGCGCTGACCCTGCTGATGATGAACCACGGCCAGGTCTGTCCGACGGCCAACTGCGAGGAGCCTGCGGACTGTCTGACCTTCGATCCGGTGCCGGGGACCGCGCCCCGCCCCCTCGACTTCGACTACGCCCTCAGCTTCAACTACCAGGTCGGGGGCGTGAAAAGCGCGATCCTGCTGGGAAGCCCCGACGTCTGAGCCACCTCCGGGGCTCGACCCACTCACCGCTACGGGGGCGCCCCCTCACCTCCCCGTGCCCGTCCGCCTACCGCGCGGCCCGCCACGCGGCACACCTCCTTCTCCCCGAGCAGCACCCATTCCCACCTCTCCCCTGGACGACAAGGAGACTCCCGTGGCCAACGACAACCATCGCCCGCGCCTCCCGCACGCGCCCATCGCCGTCATCGGCATGGGCTGCCGACTCCCCGGAGACGCCGACTCCCCGGCCGCCTTATGGCGCCTGCTGATCGAGGGCCGGGAAGCGGTGGGCGCGCCGCCTCCCGGCCGCGAGACGACCGACCCCGGAGCGGGCGCGCCGACCGACGCACCACCCGTCCTGCAAAAGGGCGGGTACCTGAAGGACGTCTCCCGGTTCGACGCCGACTTCTTCGGAGTCGCCGGTCGCGAGGCCGACGTCCTCGACCCCCAGCACCGGCTCCTGCTGGAAGTCGTCTGGGAGGCCCTCGAACATGCCGGGCTGCCTCCCGATCGGCTCGCCGGCTCTCCGACGGGCATCTTCACGGGCCTCAGCTACAACGACTACATGGACCAACTGGCCGGCCACCCCCAGGAACTCGAAGGGTCCATCCTGACGAACGGTCACTGTGTCGCCGCCGGCCGCGTCTCCTATCTCCTCGGTCTGCACGGCCCCAGCATCGCCCTCGACACCGCGTGCTCGTCCTCCCTGGTCGCCTTCCACCTGGCCTGCTCCGCGCTGCGCCGCGAGGAGTGCGACCTCGCGCTGGCCGCCGGCGTCACGCTCATGCTCGCCCCACGCATCACCCGGTCCTTCGCCAGGATGGGCATGCTGTCCCCGACCGGGCGCTGCCACACCTTCGACGCCGCCGCGGACGGTTTCGTCCGCGGCGAGGGGTGCGGTGTCGTCGTACTCAAGCGCCTGGCCGATGCCCGCAGGGACGGCGACCGCATCCTCGCCGTCGTACGCGGGTCGGCCGTGAACCAGGACGGGCGCTCCGACGGACTCGCCGCCCCGTCCCCCACCGCCCAGCAGGCTCTCTACCGCACAGCACTCGCCCGGGCCGGGGTCGACCCGGCCCATCTCTCACTGATCGAGGCCCACGGCACCGGCACCCCCGTGGGTGACCCGGTCGAGTTCGCCAGCCTGGCCGCCGTGTACGGCAACGGCCTGTCTCCCTGCGCTCTGGGCTCGGTCAAGACCAACCTCGGCCACCTGGAGCCCGCCGCGGGCATCACCGGGCTGATCAAGACCGTGCTGTGTCTTCAGCGCGGGATCATCCCGCCCAACCTCCACTTCACCCAGTGGAACCCGGCCATCCACGCGGACGCGACCCGCTTCTTCGTCCCCCTCGAAGCCACGCCATGGCCGAAGAAGCAGCCGGTCAGGCTGGCCGCCGTCTCCTCGTTCGGCTTCTCCGGCACCAACGCCCACGTCATCCTGCAGGAGCCGCCGCAGTCCCGCCGTGCCGGCCTGTCCGCCCCCCGCCGGCCCCGGACGGCTCCACCCGAGGTGGTGTTGGTGGCGGCAGGATCCCACCGGGCCCTGCCGACCGCCGCCCGCCGTCTGGCCGACTGGCTGGCAACCGACGGCGGTGACATCCCGCTGCGGGACGTCGCGCACACGCTGACGCTGCGCCGCAGCCCCGGCCGAGGGCGTCTCGCGGTCATCGCCCGTTCCCGCGGCGAGACGATCGATGCGCTACGGCTGTTCGTGAACGGAACGCCGGATCCGGCCCTCATTGCCGGTACGGCCGATGTCACCGCCCCCCGCAGGCCGGTATTCGTGTTCTCCGGCCAAGGCTCCCAATGGCCCGGCATGGGACGCGAACTCCTTGCCCGGAACGAGGCCTTCGCCAAAGCTCTGTCCGCCGTCGACACGCTCGTCCGCAGCGAAGCCGGCTTCTCCGTCCTGGACCTGATCCGGGCCGGCGAACCCTTCTCCGGATGCGCGCAGATCCAGCCGGCGATCTTCTCCCTGCAGATCGCCCTGGCCGCGGCCTGGAAGGCCCACGGCGTCCAACCCGCCGCCGTCATCGGCCACTCCATGGGAGAAGCCGCGGCCGCGGTCGTGGCCGGGGCGCTCACCCTCGCCGACGGTGTCCGCGTCATCTGCCGTCGCTCGGCACTGCTCAAGCGGATCGCCGGGACGGGCGCGATGGCCAGCGTCAGCCTGGACCAGGCCTCGGTGGGGGCCGCCCTGGCCGATGCCGGGACCGACGCGGTGTCCGTCGCCGTCCTGGCCGGACCCGACACCACCATCGTCTCCGGCGACACCGACCAGATCGCCCAGCTGATCAGCAGATGGGAACGGCACGGGATCCGCGCCGTTCCCATCGCGGTCGACGTCGCCTCTCACAGCTCCCACGTCGACCCGCTCCTGACCGATCTGCACCAGGCCCTGTCGGGTCTGGCCCCGCGGCCGCCGCAGATTCCCTTCTACTCCACCGTGACCGAGGACCCGCGCCGCGCACCCCTCCTCGACGCCGCCTACTGGTGCGACAACCTGCGCCACCCCGTGCGCTTCCACCCCACCGTGGCCGCGGCCGCCCAGGACCGGTACCAGATCTACATCGAAGTCTCACCCCACCCCGTGGTCACCCAGTCGCTCACCGAAAGCCTGGCCCAACTGGCCCCCGACGCCGTGGTCCTGCCCACCTTGCGTCGCGCACAGGACGAAGTCACCGTCTTCCGCACTCAGCTCGCCACCCTCCACTGCAACGGCGGCACCGTCGACTGGACCCCCCTGTACGGCGACGGGGGCCTGACCGACGCTCCCACCATCACCTTCGACCGCGCGCGCCACTGGGCCGCCGGCCGGGCCCCGTCCACCAACACGGGCGCCCTGCCCGGCCGGCACACCGAAGTTCCCGGTGACCAGACCCGCCACACCTGGCGCGCCACCGCTCCGGCCCGCCACCTGCCCTGGCTCAAGGACCATCGCGTCCACGACACCTGCGTCCTGCCCGGCGCCGGCTTCTGCGCCCTGCTCCACACCACGGCCCGCACCGCGCTCGGCGGTGGCCCCGCCACGCACATCCATCTCAGCGGCATCACCTTCCACGACCTGCTTCGGCTGAATGACGACACCGACCTGAGCACCACCGTCACCCTCGCCACCGGCGAGCAGGCCACCTGCGAGATCCACTCCCGCAACCCGGACGGCTCCTGGCAGTTGCACGCCTCAGCCGTCGCCCGCCACGACATCTCGACCCACATCACCCGCGCCGCATCCGTCCCCGACCTCGACCGCAAGCACCCCGTCCCCCTCACCCCCGCCGAGCTGTACGCCAGGCTGCGCGCCTGCGGACTCGAACACGGCCCGGCCTTCACCGGCATCACCGCCCTGCACACCACGAAGCGGCTGGACAGCTTCTGGGCCCGCATCCAGGTGCCGCCCACCGCCCGCACCCCCGAACCCGGCCTGAGCATCCATCCCGTTCTGCTCGACCTGTGTCTGCAACTGCTGGTCGCAGGAGCCGGCCACGAGACCCCACCCGCCCCCATCCTGCCGGTCCAGGTCCGCGGCCTGCGGATTCTCGGCGACCCCGCGCAGGCGGCACACGCCCACGCGCGGATCACCGAGAACGGGGAGACGACGCTCGCCGGCGACATCCGCGTCCTGGACGCCCACGGGCGGCCGGTCGTCGCCCTCGACGGCGTGCGTTTCATCCGCCGCGCGCCCGCCGAAGGCACGCCCGTCGATCAGTGGTTCATGGAACACGGCTGGCACCGCGTACCGCGTCCCCGCGGCGGCCTGGCCGCCGCGCCCGGCAACTGGCTCGTCGTGGGCGAGGGCGACGGCGAGGCCGACCGGCTGGCCGGACTCCTGCGCGACGCCGGCGCCCGGGTCGAGGCGCGGGAACTCCCCCTGAGCGCGGAAGGGCTCGCCTCACTGGCCGACACCTACCGCCAGTACCTGGCCGCCGGAGCAGACTCCTGGCGCGGCGTCGTCCTGCTGTGCGGCACGCCCTCGGCCCACGACACCGACCCCACCCACGGCGCACAGCAACGGGCCCGGCGGCTGCTCGCCTTTGCGCAGGCCGCCGACGAACACTGCGGAACCTGGCGTCTGTACGCCGCCACGCGGCACGCGTACGCCGTCACCACGAACGAGCCCGGACACCCCGCCCACGGCACGGTGCGCGGCGTGGCACGTGTCATGGCCGTCGAGCAGCCGCGCATGCGCCCCACTCTGGTCGACACCGACCCCAACGAAAGGGGGTTGCGCGCCCTGGCCGCCGAACTCCTCGCCGACGCGCCCGAAGACGAGGTCGCACTGCGTGGTGGCACTCGCTACGTCGCCCGCATCGACCGCGCTCCCGTCTCGCCCGCCGAACGCACCGCCCGCACCACCCGAACGGTCCGGTTCGGGCAGGACGGATTCCGACTGCGCGTGGGAAAGCTCGGGGATATCGACAGCCTCGAACTGGCCGCGACCGAGCGTCGCCGGCCCCGCAAGGGCGAGGTCCAAGTTCGCGTCCAGGCCGCCGGCCTCAATTTCCGTGACGTCCTGACCTCGCTCGGCATGCTCGGTTCGCAGCCGCTCACCTCCTACCGCATCGGCTTCGAGTGCGCGGGCGTGGTGAGTGACGTAGGACCCGGCGTGGACCAGGTCCGCCCCGGGGACACCGTGCTCGCGGTTCAGCTCGAAGGCGGCTCCTTCGCCTCCTTCATCACTGTCCCCGCGAGCGCTGTCGCCCGCGTGCCGCGAGCCTTCGCGCCCGCCACGGCGGCGGGACTGCCCACGGCGTATCTCACCGCGTGGTACGCCTTGCGGCGCGTCGCACGGCTCGCTCCCGGTGAACGGGTACTGATCCACTCCGCCACCGGCGCCACCGGTCGCGCCGCGATCGCGGTCGCCCGTCTCCTGGGCGCGGACGTCCTGGCGACGGCCGGTACGCGGGAGAAACGGCGCCATCTGCGCGGTATGGGCATCCGCTGCGTCATGGACTCCCGCACGCTGGACTTCGCCGAACAGACCCGCCAGGCCACCGACGGCCAAGGAGTCGACGTCGTCCTCAACTCCCTGGCCGGCCCCGCCGTCCGGGCCGGGCTCGAAAGCCTGCGCCCGTTCGGCCGCTTCGTCGAACTCGGCGTACGCGACATCATGGCCGACGCCGCCCTCAGGCTCGCCCCGCTGCGCCACAACATCACCTTCAGCACCGTCGACCTCATCGAACTGCAGCAGCAGCGCCCGGAGTTGTTCGCCTCGGTGCTGCGCGAGGTCATGACCCACATTGCCGCCGGACGGCTCAAACCGCTTCTGTGCACCGAGTATCCGCTGGAGCGCGCGGCCGACGCCTTTCATCTGATGGCCCGTGCCGGTCACAACGGCAAGATCGTGCTGACCGTCCCCGACCGGGGAGAGACCACGGCTGTCCTGCCCGACGGCCCGTCCGTCGTACGCCCCGACGGCGCGTACATCATCACCGGAGGCCTGGGAGGGCTGGGACTGGCCACCGCTCGCTGGCTGGCTCAGCAGGGAGCGGGCCGCATCGTGCTCAATGGCCGCCGTGCCCCCTCGGTCGATACCGCGCGTGCCGTCAACGACCTGAACACCGACACCAAGGTCGTTCTCGGCGACATCTCCCGGGACGGTACCGCCGAACAGCTCGTCGAGGCCGCCACCGCGGGCGGTGTCCCGTTGCGCGGGATCCTGCACTGCGCCATGGTCCTCGACGACGCCGCACTGACCACCACCCGGGACGACCAGCTCGATCGGGTGTGGGCCCCGAAGGTCACCGGTGCCTGGAACCTTCATCGGGCCACGGCGCATCAATCACTCGACTGGTTCGTGCTGTACTCCTCGATGAGTTCGCTGCTGGGCAACGCCGGACAGGGATCGTACGCGGCGGCCAACGCCTGGCTCGACGCATTCGCCACCTGGCGCACCCGCAACGGTCTGCCCACACTGGCTGTCGACTGGGGTCCCTGGGGTGAAACGGGGCAGGCCGTCGACTTCGCCGACCGCGGCTACGAGACCGTTCCCACCCGCAAGGGCCTGGCGGCGCTCCACTCCCTCCTCACCCACCGACGGGTCCGGACCGGTGTGATTCCGGGCCCGCCGCACACCTGGATCCCCCGCGCGGCCGCGGCTTCCAGCCTGTTCGCCCGCCTCGCGCCGGACGGCGCGGAGCCCGAGGACGAGTCCAAGTCCAGCGGCTCGGACATCCATGCCCGCCTCGAAGCGCTCCCGTTGGGCATGGCCCGCCAGACCGCTCTGGAGAGCTACCTCGCCGATCACATCCGCGCGATCCTGCGCACCGGCAGCACCACCCTGGACCCGCACACCCCGCTGAAATCCCTCGGGTTCGACTCACTGCTGGCCACCGAACTGCGCATCCGCCTCGACACCGACCTCGCGGTCCGCCTGGCAAGCAACTTCATCTGGCAACACCCCACCGTGGCCTCCCTTGCCACGGCCCTGATGGTTCACACAGGCCTGGCACCGCGGGAGGACCCGTCACCTTCCGACAGCCAGTAGTGCCCGGTCAGGCGTCAGCGTCAAGCACAGGACCGACATCGCGCAGCAGTACGGCCTCGCCCGGGTGTGGGCGGGGCTGTCTGCCGGCCAGCTTCACCGGGCCCTCTCCAACCCGTCGAGGATCAGGTCGAGTCCGAAGGCGAACTCGTCGCTGTAGTCGTAGCCGGGGCGCAGCACATGCTCGGCTGTCAGCTCGGCCAGGTGCGGGTACTGGTCGGCGGCCGCTTGCGACAAGATGGACTGCGCCAGCTGCGCGGTCTGGTCGGGGGTGTCGAAGGGCAGGCTGCGTTCCTGCAGGGTGAAGCCGTAGATGTAACTGTCGAGGGCCGAGTAGGCGTGCGCGGTCAGCGCAACGGAGAACCCGGCCCTGCGGAGGCACCCGAGGACCGCGTCGTGGTGCCGCAGGGATGCCGGACCCGGTGAGGTCCGTGACTCCATCAGACCGATCGCCCAGCGATGGCGGGACAGGACCTGGCGAACCGAGATCGCCCGCTGACGCATCGCCGTCTTCCAGTCGTCCTCGTCGGACGGGAGATCGATCTCGCTGAACACCAGGTCGATCATGCCGTCGAGGAGGTCTTCCTTGTTGGCCACGTGGGTGTAGAGCGACATCGCCTCGACCCCGACGGCCTCGCCGAGCTTGCGCATGGTGAGCGCATCGAGTCCGCTCTGATCGGCGAGGGCGATGGCTGCATGCAGCACCCTTGGGCGGCTGAGCGGGATACGAGGTGTTCGGTCGCGCGTGGTCTTCGGGGGCATCGGTCTCCTTTCGTCGAGGGTGTTGACAACCTTACGAGGTAAGGGCGAACCTTACGCAGTAAGGAATGCCTTACGACGTAAGGATCGCTGTGGCCCCGAGGGGAAGACCAATGAAGTCGATCGTCCAGGACCGCTACGGTGCCGCCCCCGAGGACGTTCTCCGGCTCACGGAGACCGAGAGGCCCACGATTCAGCGCGACGAGGTCCTGGTGAAGGTGTACGCGGCCAGCGTGGACCGGGGCACCTGGCATGTGATGGCCGGACTTCCCTATCCCGTCCGAGCGGCGGGGTTCGGCCTGCGCCGGCCGAAGTACACCAACCCGGGCCGCGCACTGGCTGGAACGGTCGAGGCCGTCGGCGCCGATGTGACCGGCGTCAAGCCGGGAGACGAGGTGTTCGGCATCGGCAGCAGCTCGTTCGCCGAGTACGCGCGCGCCCGCGCCGACAAGCTCGCCCCCAAGCCGGCAAACCTCTCCTTCGGCCAGGCGGCCGCGGTACCCGTCTCCGGACTCACCGCCCTGCAGGCCGTTCGCGACCAGGGACGAGTTGGGGCGGGCCAGAAGGTGCTGATCGTGGGAGCGTCGGGCGGCGTGGGTACGTTCGCCGTGCAGATCGCCAAGGCATACGGAGCCGAAGTGACGGCTGTGTGCAGCACCGCGAAGACCGCCGCGGTCAGCGCTCTCGGCGCAGACCATGTCATCGACTACACCCGAGCCGACGTCGCTGACGGCACCGTCCTTTACGACGTGATCCTGGACATCGCAGGCAACCGCCGGCTGTCACATCTCCGCCGCGCCCTCACCCCGAGGGGCCGGCTCGTGATCGTCGGCAGCGAGACCGACGGACGTTGGCTCGGCGGCACGGACCGCCAGCTACGGGCTCAGCTGCTGTCCCCGTTCATCGCCCAGACCCTCGGCACCTTCATCACGTCGGAGAACGGCCAGGACCTGATCGCCATCCGCGAGCTCATCGAGTCCGGCAAGGTCACACCCGCCGTCGACCGGACCTACCCGATCGACGATGTCGCCGCGGCCGTCCGCCACATGCTGGACGGGCGGGCCCGCGGCAAGCTCGTCATCGGCGTCCAGCCGCCGACGGGAGGAGCCTGACGTGGGGCACGGCCTGGTGGAGCGGCGCGGGGCGCCGCTCCACCGTGTCTTTCCCTTGCGCCTGAACACGCGGAGGAACATGGCTGCGTGCGCCTGCGGTCAGCTCTCGGACCCGCCGATGTTGACCATCCAGGGAACCCCGAAGCGGTCCGTGCACATGCCGAACACATCGCCCCACATCTGCTTCTCCAGCGGAACGGACACGGAGCCTCCTGCGGACAGCTTCTCCCAGTAGCCGCGCAGCTCGGCGTCGTCGTCGCCGCTCAGGCTCACCGCGAAGTTGTCGCCGACGGTGCGCTCCACACCCGGCGGGGTGTCGGCACCCATCAGGGTGAAGCCGCTCGGGGTCTCCAGCATGCCGTGCATGATCTTGTCGGCAAAGGGAGCGTCCTGCTGGCCGAAATCACCGAAGACATTCAGGTCCAGGGTGCCGCCGAAGACCTCCTGGTAGAACTCCATCGCCTGGCGGGCGTCGCCGTCGAAGCTGAGATAGGGGTTGAGCCGCGAGGTCATGAGTACCTCCTTGAGCGGGACAAATGGCCTGATACGGACAGGCTAGCCCGGGCACGGGTCCGTGGCCCGCTGCCGGCTACGAAGTTTTTGCGATCCCTCGGGAACCGCATTAACCACCTCCCACCTGCGTGAAGTCCGTTTTGCTGGCCCGCGCGGCCACCTGGTGACGCAGAGTTCACCCTGTTTCCCTTCCTCGACGTTCTACGCGCGTGCTGTCATGCACGCGCTCGCCATTCCCCGAGGTGAGCATCAACTCGCCTAGGAGTCACGCATGTTGTGGAAGGTCCTCGGCCGCGCAGCTGCCGCCCTCACTGCCGGGGCGGCCGTACTCGCCACCGCCGTCCCCGCGGACGCCGCCGTCTACTCCGCCTTCGCGTTTTCGCGGAGCGGCGGACAGCCCACCATCTACGACTTCGTCAACTCGGCCACGACCTCCCTCGACATGACGATGTACGAGCTGGAGGACACCACGGCCGTCAACGACCTCATAGCCCTGAAGAACAAGGGCGTCACCGTGCGGGTGATCCTGGACCGCCAGCACCAGTCCGCCAACGGCGCGGCGTACACGGCCCTGACGAACGCGGGCGTGGGCGTGAAGTGGTCACCCTCCCGCTTCGTCTACACCCATCAGAAGACCATCACCGTGGACGGCGTCAAGTCGCTGATTCTCACCGGCAACCTCACCTCCCAGTACTACGCGACCAGCCGTGACTACGGCGTGTTCGACAACGACACCCGAGACGTCGCCTCGATCGAGAAGGTCTTCAACGCGGACTATGCCGATTCCGCGATCACCCCGACCGACGGCGACCATCTGCTCTGGTCCCCCACGGACTCCCGCAACCGGCTGCTGTCCTTCATCAACGCCGCCACCGCCTCACTCGACGTCGAGGAGCTGGAGCTGAGCGACAGCGCCGTGGTCGACGCGATCGTGGCGAGGGCGAAGGCGGGCGTCGCCGTGCGGGTCGTCCTGGAGAACCCCGCCGGCTATGCCAGTGAGGTGTCCGCGATCAAGGCCGCCGGTGGCACCGTCGTCGGATACTCCGACCCCAACGGCTTCTACATCCACGCCAAGGCGATGGTCGCCGACTACGGCCGGGCCACCCAGCAGGTGGAGGCCGGTTCCATGAACATCAGCAGCAACTCGCTGAACAACAACCGTGAACTGGGCCTCATCCTCACCGGCACCGGCGTCGCCAACCCCGTGGCCACCACCATCGAGACCACCTTCAACAGCGACTACGCAGGCGGCACCGCCGCCTAGGACCGTACGGCGACGGAGTCCCCGGGCACCTCTTGCCAGGTGCCCGGGGACCACCCCGCTAGAGCGTGCGCTCCAGTCGCTCAGCCACCAGCTTCACGAAACGGGCGGGCTCCTTCGGCTGGCCACCCTCCGCGAGCAGTGCCAGACCGTGCAACAGCACTGCGGTTTCCACGAGTTCGGCGTGATCCTCGCGCTCCTTGTACGCCTGGTTCAGGCCCTGCACGAGCAGGTGACCGGGGTTCAGCTCCAGGATCCGCTTCGCGGTCGGCACATCCTGGCCCATCGCCCGGTACATGTTCTCCAGCGCCGGAGTGAGGTCGTGGGAGTCGGAGACGACACAGGCCGGGGAGACGGTGAGCCGCGTCGAGAGGCGTACGTCCTTCACGTCCTCCCCCAGCTGCTCCTTCATCCAGCCGAGCAGACCGGCGTACGCCTCGGCCTGCTTCTCCCGCTCGCCGTCGGCCTGTTCGCCTTCCTGCGCGTCGAGATCGATCTCGCCCTTGGCGACGGACCGCAGCCCCTTGCCCTCGTACTCCCCCACCGCGTCGACCCATACCTCGTCGACGGGGTCGGTGAGCAGCAGGACCTCGACGCCCCGGGCCCGGAACGCCTCCATGTGCGGGGAGTTCTCGATGCTCTGCCGGGACTCGCCGGTCATGTAGTAGATGTCGTCCTGGCCGTCCTTCATCCGCTCCACGTACTGCTGGAGCGTGGTCGCCTCGTCCTGCGCGTGCGTACTCGCGAAGGACGCGACGGCGAGCAGTGCGTCACGGTTGTCCGGGTCGCCGAGCAGACCCTCCTTCAGGACCGGGCCGAACTCCCGCCAGAACGTTGCGTACTTGTCGGCGTCGTTGGCCTTCATCTCCTTGACGGAGGACAGCACCTTCTTGGTCAGCCGACGCTGGATCAACCGGATGTGCCGGTCCTGCTGGAGGATTTCACGGGAGACGTTCAGCGAGAGGTCATGCGCGTCGACGACGCCCTTGACGAAGCGGAGGTACGGCGGCAGCAGCGCCTCGCAGTCGTCCATGATCAGTACGCGCTTGACGTACAGCTGCAGGCCGCGCCGGAAGTCCCGGGTGAACAGGTCGTGCGGTGCGTGCGCCGGGAGGAACAGGAGAGCCTGGTATTCGAAGGTGCCCTCCGCCTGGAGGCGGATCGTCTCCAGCGGGTCGCGCCAGTCGTGGCTGACGTGCTTGTACAGCTCGTGGTACTCGTCGTCGGACACCTCGTCGCGCGCGCGTGCCCACAGCGCCTTCATCGAGTTCAGCGTCTCGGGGTCGGGCGTGCCCTCGCCGTCGTCGGCCCCCGGAACGAGCCGGATCGGCCAGGTGATGAAGTCGGAGTACCGCTTGACGATCTCCTTGACCGTCCACACGGAGGTGTAGTCGTGCAGTTGGTTCTCGGGGTCGGCCGGCTTGAGGTGGAGGGTGACGGCGGTGCCCTGCGGGGCGTCGTCGGCGGTCTCCAGGGTGTAGGTGCCCTCGCCGCGCGACGTCCAGCGGGTGCCGCTGCTCTCCCCGGCCCGCCGGGTCACCAGGGTCATCTCGTCGGCCACCATGAAGCCGGAGTAGAAACCGACGCCGAACTGTCCGATGAGTTTCTCGGCCCCAGCCGCGTCCTGGGCCTCCTTCAGCTCCTCCAGGAAGGCGGCCGTACCCGAGTTGGCGATGGTGCCGATGAGCCGCCCGACCTCGTCGTACGACATCCCGATGCCGTTGTCCCGGACGGTGAGCGTACGGGCATCCTGATCGATCTCGATCTCGACGTGCAGGTCGGACGTGTCGGCGTCGAGGCTGTCGTCCCGCAGCGCGGCCAGGCGCAGCTTGTCGAGCGCGTCGGAGGCGTTGGAGACGAGCTCCCGCAGAAAGACATCCTTGTTCGAGTAGACCGAGTGGATCATCAGCTGGAGCAGCTGACGGGCCTCAACCTGGAACTCAAACGTTTCGGTCGGCATGCTCGCGTGTCCCTCACAAGTACCTAGGTCGTCGGAAACAGGTGAGAGTCACTTTAAATCACCAAGTCAGGGCAGCATCACCGTTGTTCGACGTACGACCGCACCGCACCCTGGATGTGCCCGCCGTCCGGACACATCCAGGAACCCCGGCGGGGCCGATGAGGAACCGCTACGGCGCGGCCGTCTTGTTGAAGCCCTTGTCGAGGTAGGGGTACTGGTCCACGACGAAACCATTGTGGACCAGGCGGCCGATGCCGCCCTCGTCACGCCAGACCTGTTCGGAGGAGCCGAAGGAGAATCCGCCGAACTCCTGGCGGACCTCGTCGGTGTAGACCCTGTAGCGCTGGCCGGGCTGGATGACCGTCCCCGGGGGGAAGGTGTAGGCGTGCCCGGTGGGCTTGGACTCCACGACCCAGCCGGTCAGGTCCTGGGGCGCGCCGCCCTTGTTGAGGATCTCGATGTACTCGTCGGGCTGGCCCGTGCCGTTGCCCAGGTAGCGCAGGTCGGAGATGATCACGTCCGGCTCGTCGAAGGTGAACATGCAGACGACCTCGGCGAAGTTGACTCCGCCCTCGGGGCTGCGGAACTGCCGGACGATCTGGCCGCCCCGCTTGAACCCGCTCAGGACCGCCTTGTACTGCTTCCCGTCGATCGTGACGGGCTGAGGGTGGATGAACTCCTGCAGGTCGACCAGATCGTCATCCACGGGACTGCTGCCGGTGCTGTTGGGTGTCTCGTAGTGATGGAAGGCGAAGTTCAGATCGGTCGTGCTGCCGTCCTCGAACATGACGTTGACGGTGAGCATGACGTTGAACTTGCTCGGGCTGACACTGGTGGGGAGATTGCGGTGCACGAAGGTACCGACGACGAACTCGGTGCCGTCGAGCTGGACGTCCGCGGCCGCACCGCGGAACTGGTACCCGCTCTGGGAGCCGCTGCCGCCCCACCTGACGTCCGCGGTGCCCAGCCCGTTGACCGGGGAGATGGCTGGGCTGGTGGTCGGGAAGACGCCGGAAGTGACGACGGTGGTCATGGTGTCTGACTCCTGCTCTCTCAGTCCTCGTCCTCGATGACCTCGGCCTTGAGCTTGGCCGGGGGTGCGGTGCCGATCTGGGCGACGCCGTCGGTGTGGCGGCCGGGCTTGGCGCCGTCGACGGCTTCGAGACCGCAGGTGTAGACGATGCAGTCCTTGTCCTGGTCGGTCGTGTTCAGGTGCACGTGGTAGGTGAAGGTCAGCGTGCGCCCGTCCTCGCTCACCTTGGCCTGGACGGGTGGCAGGCTGCCGCCCGTGGTCTGGTCCATGCGCTTGTACTGGGCGCCCACCATGCCGTTCCAGCGAAATCCGGTGGGGGCGGTGAAGACGTGCTCCCGCTCGCCGGCGTCGACGGTCTCGGTCCAGTTCGGTGTGCGGACGCAGATGTTGATGGTGGTGCCGAGGCCACCGGGTGCGTCCTCGACCCCGCCCTCCTGCCACACCACGAGGTCCAGCTTCTGCGCACGGCCCTGTTCGTAACCCCAGTCGTAGCCGTTCGCGTAGTGGTCCTTCTCGCCGCGTGTGCCGTCGCGCGGCGGGTCGGCGTACGGGCGCCCGGCGAGCGCGTCGGCTCGCCCCTGTTCCTCTCCCCGTTTGTAGGCTTCCTTCTTCGTGGACTGCACGTCAGTGGTCATCTCCGGGTCCTCCTGGGGCTGTGATCGAACGTGCGGTGAAAGGAGACGCCCTGGCGCGGCCACCCGGTCCGGCCCGCGCGGGCAGGCAGGGGCGGACACGGCATGCCGCGCCGGTTCACGGAGCACGGGACGCCATGGGAGCGGTGTCCCAAGACGGAACGCGGGACGCCGCCAGGGGCTACGGCCGGGATGTTGCGCAGGCATACGGATGCACCGGGCCGTCATCCGCCTCCATGGTTAGCCCAGGTCTGCGGGCGATATGCCGTCGTTCCTCCGTTTGGAATGAGGGATCGATTCTGCATCACTTGTTCGAGTGGAGCTGGGGCACGTGGGGCGCACGGAATGCAGAGCGCAGCAGCCACGCGCCCGTTGACCACTCCTCCCCCGTGCGGGTGGAGGCCTCGGTGCGCTGCTCTCGCGGTTGCGGCCCGGCCGGTATTCAGGGGGTGGCAGCGACGGCTCGGAAAGGAGACCGACATGCGGGTGACGAGGCCGTGGAAGGTGAGAGGCGCCGAACATGCACCACTGCGACGGTGCCGGGTGGTGACGGCGTGACGGCGAAGGCAGCGGCCCCGACGCACGAGCGGTGCTCTTCGGACGAGCACGATCCACTGGTCATCGTGGCGGGAAACGGCACTGCCGGATTCTCCGGTGACAGGGGGTCGGCCGCACAGGCGCAGTTGGCCTTTCCCTCGGATGTGGCCGTGGGCCGAGGAGTCGTCTTCATCGCCGACCATGCCAACCACCGGGTTCGCCGGATCGACGGTTCCGGCGTGCTGACGACGGTCGCCGGTGACGGACTGCGGGGCTTCGCCGGGGACGGCACGGACGCGGTGCGGGCCCGCCTGGGCTTCCCGGCCGCCCTCGCGGTCGACGCGGACGGGGGTGTGCTCATCGCCGATGAGATGAACCACCGGATCCGCCGGATCGCCCCCTCGGGTGTCATCGACACGGCTGCGGGAGACGGGTGCCGCGGCGGCGACGGCGACGGCGGCCCCGCCGACCGCGCCCGGCTGGACGCCCCGTGCGCCCTGGCGGTGGACGGCGCCGGATCGCTGTACATCGGCGAAGCGGGCAGCCCCAGGGTGCGCAGAGTCGGCGTTGACGGCGCCATCAGCACGGTCGTCGCGGCAGACGGGCGCTCAGGTGCGGCCGACGCCGGCGAGGCATTCCTGCCCGCGGGCCTGGCGACCGACGCGTCGGGCCGCCTGTACATTGCCGACCCGGTGGGCCGTCGGGTGCTGTTGCTGGGCACGGACGGGACGCTTCGGGTGCTGGCGGGGCCGCCGGGCGGGAACTCCGACGTCACCGCAGTCGACTGGCGTGCCCCGTGCGCCGTGGCGGTCGACGCCCAAGGGGTCGTCCACGTCGCCGACATGAATGGACACCGTGTTTGGCGGCTGGCGGACGGAGCGGCCCGCGTCGTCGCGGGGCAGGACCCGGGAGTCGACATCTCGCTGGCCTATCCGTGCGGTCTGGCCGTGGACCCGGCCGGGCGACTGCTCGTGGCGGACAACTTCCACCACCGGATCGTTGCCCTACCTCTCACCCCCAGTGCCTCGCAGGTCGCCGAGCCGGAACCGGACGAGAATCCGAAACCGGACGGCGCAGACGAAGGCGCTCCGGACACGGACGGAGGCACCGCCGCGGAGACGGCCGCGCGGCTGCTGGTACGCCAGGAAGTCGGGGTGGAAATCCCGCGCGGCGGCAGCGAGTTGATGCATGTGCGGGTCTCTTGCACGGACGCCTGGGCCCCCGGGCGCGTGGAGCACCGCTTCACCGCTCCGACGGGGCTCTTCTTCGACGGCCGGGCGACATGCGCGTACTACCGAGTGGACGGCTCCGTGGTCGCCGCTCCGGAACCGACGGCAGCCGTGCGGGAGGGCGGCAGGTCGCTGTCCGTGACGGACGACCCCCGGCTGAACACCCCCGGCAATCCGGCGGCGGCCCTGGTGTACACCCTCGGCGTACGGGCCGGCACGGATGCCCGGCCGGGCCGGTACACCGACGGGCGAGCGCTGATCGCGGGGCAGCCGGAAGTGCGCCTGAAGGCAAGCGTTCTTGGAGACGACGAGGACTAGACGAGGACCAAACGAGGCCTGGCGGAAGGGCCCGCGCAGAACCTGGAGCCGTCCGTGGCGGAGTGTCCGCCGCAGACGGCTCTCTGCGCTTCAAACCTCGAATATGCAAGTGAACGTTTCTTTGCTCCCAGGTCACCCACTCGAAGGTCACGTGTTGTAATTGCGATGCCACGGTGCGTTAGCTTTCGGGACGTGTCCACGCCGATCCTCGCGAGACTCGGGCCCCCGGGTCCGTTCCCGCACACCCCCCTCACCCATCCACTCGACCGCAAGTGGCTGCACTACGCGTTCCTGTCACGGTGCGGCCGACAAGCCCTGATCGCCAACCTGTCCGTCCTGGGCTCCTCCACCGGCGCGGTTTTCGCGGATCCCGGAGCTCCGGACACCGGACGGCGCAGCGGTACCGGCACGGCGGCCGAGGGCCAGCACATGGCGATCCTCCTCGTCTACGCGAGGGATCGCGGCTGGAGTGCCACGCAGTTCAACGCCGACCAGCCCGAACTCCCCTGGTCCGCCTTCCGGTTACCCCACCCGCACGGCGCGTCCGGCGCGTTCCGGTTGGCGGCCCGGTCGACGGCACCGGCGGCCGATGTACGGCTGACCCGGACGAGCAGGCCGTGCACCTCGCAGTGCGCGCCCTTCGGCGAGGACGAGCACCTACGCTGGCAGTCGGAGCCCGGCATCCTGGGCGAGGGCACCCTGCGGCACGGCGACGGCACGGCCACGGAGACGGAACTGCTGGGCTACCACGAACGGGTGCGCGGCCGGTGGTCCTGGCCCACGCTGGGGGGCTGGGTGTTCGGCTTCGTCAACGACCCGTCCGGCCCCACCGGCGCCGCCCCGCCCTTCGCGGTGGTCTTCACCTTGATCCAGCCCGAGTATCCGGCGGACGCGGCCAACGGATCGGTCATGCTGTGGCGCGACGGACGTATGATCCGTCACTTTCCGCGCCGCAACCTGCGGGTCGCGGTCAGCGGCATCCTGGACCGCGACCGGGTGGTGATGGTGCCACCGCTCGCGGGCACGCTGGGCACCCCGCCGATGGCAGCGGTCCCCGGCCGGCTGCTGATCAC
Organism: Streptomyces sp. NPDC025638; assembly: GCF_055558775.1. Classification (NCBI taxonomy): domain Bacteria; kingdom Bacillati; phylum Actinomycetota; class Actinomycetes; order Kitasatosporales; family Streptomycetaceae; genus Streptomyces; species Streptomyces sp. NPDC025638. The sequence goes on from NZ_JBVHLX010000009.1 coordinate 181,956, forward strand.
CGCCCGGCTCGGCGAGGACCGTCTGGTCCTGGACTTCCGTTCCCACACGGCGGGCCGGATCGCCAACCCGTCCGAGACCAGCCTGCAGCCGTTCAGCGTGCACGAGACGCTCGGCCCGTGCACGGTGGAGGGCCGGGTCGGCGGGCACACCATCGGCTTTCACACCGAGGGCATCGTGGAGTTCGCCGGTGGTGCCCATGACTGAGACCGTGCCCGCGTTCACGGGTGCCCGGCTGCTGGACGAGACCGTCGCCGCCCTGTCCGACCGGGCGCCGGCCATTCTCGCCGCCGCGGCCGACCAGCTGCGCGGCATCCGGCTCGGCCTGCGGTTCAACGACGACAGCCACGCCACGCTCACGGCCCGGCACAGCCGTATCGTCGTACGCCAGGACCGCTGCCCGGATCCGGACGTCGAGGTCGTCTTCGACAACCGGGCCATGAACCTGCTGTTCGACCTCCAGCGCCCGCCCGTCGACCAGGTCCTGCCCGACAGCCTCGACGTGCGCGGATCCCGGGAGGACACCCTCGCGGTGTGGCGCGCCTTCACGCTGCTGTCCCAGCGTGCGGCGGGGCTGCGCAGCATGCAGGAACTCTGGGGCGCCTACCGCGAACAGGCTCCCCGGCTGTGGGGCGGTACGGCACCCGCCGCCGTGGAGCCGTCCGCCGCGCCGGTCGACTGGACGGCGCTGGACTTCCTCGCCCGGCGCTCGCCCGAGGACGGGCCCGCGCCACTCGCGCTGATCGGCGACACCACCGTCAGGCCTCCGCGTCTGCTGTGGGACGGCCGCACCAGTACGAGCTGGTCACTGGAGGACACCGTCCGCGACGCGGACCTCATGGAGACCATGCGCCGGTGCCGGGCCCGCACCAACGAGGAGATCGAGCGGCTGCTGCCGGACCGGGAACCGCGCGCCGAGCTGTACGACCTCATGCGCTCCTACCCCGCCAGGCAGGGCAAGGGTCTGCGGCCCACCCTGACCATCGCGGCCTGCGCCGCCTTCGGCGGACGGCCCGACGACGCCGTACGCGCGGCCGCCGCGCTGGAGCTGTTTCACAACGGCTTCCTGGTCCACGACGACATCGCCGACGAGTCGACCCATCGGCGCGGCCTGCCCACCATGCATGAGGAACACGGCCTGGGCCTGGCCGTCAACGTCGGCGACGGGCTGAACCTCCTCGCCGTCGACGCCGTCCTGTCCAACCTCGAAACACTGGGCCTGGTGCGCACGCTCGGGCTCATCCACGAGGCGCTGCACATGTGCCGGGAGTCCATCGAGGGCCAGGCCATGGAGCTGGGCTGGATCCGTCACGACGTCGTCCCCGAGGCCGACGACGCCTACTGCACGATGAGCACCAAGAAGACCGGCTGGTACACCTGCATCAGCCCCTGCCGTATCGGTGCCGTCTGTGCCGGCGTCACCGACCCTGCCGTGCTCGGCCGGTTCGACGAGGCGTTCCGTCTCATCGGCATCGCCTTCCAGATCCAGGACGACATTCTGAACCTGGTCGGCGAGGAAGCCCTCTACGGCAAGGAGCCCCTCGGCGACCTGCTCGAAGGCAAGCGCACCGTGATGCTGATCCACCTCTTCCGCACCGCCCACGCCCACGAGCGGCCCCGCCTCTTCGACGTCCTGCGGCAACGCCGCGCCGACAAGACCCAGCAGCACGCCGAGGAACTCCTCGCCGCCATGCGGCGGCACGGCTCCATCGAATACGCCACCGACCTCGCCGACCGGCTCGCCGCCGAAGGCATCGCCCGCTTCGAAGATGACCTGCGGATCATCCCCGAGAACGAGGGCAAAGCCGTCCTGCGGCAGATCGCCCACTACGTCACCTCAAGGCCACTGTGACCACCACGACCACACCCTCGCCGACCGACGACCCCACCGGCCCGCCGGCCCCGACCGACCACCGGGCGTTCGCCTTCCTCGGCCAGGTCAACAGCTGTCTGCGCCAGTGCCTGTGCACTCTGGCCCGGCACGGCGTGGCCCTGCGCCGGCGCGAGCCCGAACGGGCCCGTGTCCTGCTCGACACGGTCCGGCCCTGGCCCCTCTACAAGGGCGGCCAGTTCCTCTTCGACCTCATGGAGTGGGAGGACCTCATGGTCGACGGCGAGCCCCCGCCCCTGATGTCCGCCGAACGGATCGTCTCCGCCTGCACGCTGCCCGTGCAGTGGCTCGGCGCCGCCACCGCGGAGGCCCCCACCGCGGCGAAGATGATCCCCGGCCAGCGCACCGCCGCCGCCCTGGACCTCCCCCTTCGCCTGCTGGCCAGCACCGCCCGCGCCGCCCTCCAAGGCGCCGCGAACGACCTCACCGACCTCCTCGGCACGCCCGCGGCGCAGGGCGAAGCCGACGACGACACCCGGTACGACACCGCCGCGGACGCCGGCGCCGGCGTCAAGGGCACCGAATCCGAACCGCCGCCCTTGGAAGCGGGGTTCTACCTCTACGAGGACATCATCCTCGGCGCCCTTGTCGTCCTCGGCCCGCTTCTGGCCGAGCACGCACCCTCCGCCGCCCCGCCCACGCCCGGCAGCGACTGAACGCACGCCTGCTCCCGGCGCCCAGCGGAGCTCACGCCGCCCGTCATCGCCCGACGGGCAGCCGAGCCCGCCACAAGCCCGCCACCGGCGGATCCGCTCACGCGGACTACAACCATCCACAGAAGGGAAACCATGGCCACCCAGACTCAGGCACCCGTCAAGCCGGGCTCCGAGAATCAGCTGTACATCCTCCAGCAGGGCATCGTCGAAGACGCACCGGGCGGCGTACCGGCCCACCTCAGCTTCGGCGTGCTCAGCACCGTCCCCGACCCGGTGAACCCCGGCGACATCAGTTTCGCCCTCAAGGCACCCACCGGCTTCGCCTTCACCGGCTGGCTCTCCTGGGCCTACCACGATGTCAACACCCTCCAGGCGAAGGGCAATCTCAAGACCACCCAGGGCACCCTGGGCGACGGGGGCCGCACGCTGACCTTCACCCACCACCCGTACCTGGCCACCAACCAGGAGTGCATCGGCTACGCGGCCCAGGTCACGGCCATCGACGGCGCGACGCCGGGCCGCTACACCGACGGAGAGCTCCGCGTGGGCATGGCCACCCCCGTCAAGCTCAAGGGCCGCGTCCTCGACCCTGACGAGGACTGATCCCACCGACCCACCCCTCATCGGTGGCTCCGGCGCTGAACCCGGAGCCACCCCCGGCCTCGGGGGCCATGGGCCGGCCAACGGCGGCGCGCCACCCGATCAGCGCCGGGAAGGTGCCGGGTTCCCGGTCGTACGTGATCCTGTAGGGGTGTGGGGTGTGCCAGTCGGCCGGATCCGGGCGGCCTACGCGTCCTCGGGTCGCCGGGCGCTCCGCGTGACCTTGGTTGCCTCGGCCGCCTTCTACCTCTTCCGCTACGGCCTCGATCGCCCCGTTGCCGCCACCTACGCCCTGTTCGCCACCGTGGCGCTGGGCGGACTCTCCAAGATCCCCGGCACCGGCCGTCAGCGCGCCGCGCTGACGCTGCGCCTGGTGCCGGTGTGCTGGATGCTGGTGGCCGTCGGCACCTATCTGTCGGTACGGACCTGGAGCGCCGTCGTCGGCATGCTCGTGGTCGGCTTCGCGCTCGCCTTCTCCGCCGTGGGTGGTCCACGTCCGGCGGGGGCGGCACCAGGCCTGCAGCTCCTCTACATCCTGCCTTCCTTCCCACCGTACGATCCCGGCTCGCTCGGCGACCGGCTGATCGGGACGACTACGGGGCTGGCCCTTTTCATCGCCGCCGAGGCGCTGATCCTCCCTGAGCCCGCCCCGCCGTCGTACCGGGAGCGAGCCGCCCGGTCCGCGCGGACCGCCGCGCACTGTGCGACACTCCTCGCCGCGCCTCCGTACGCCCTCGACGATGCGGACATCCGGGCGTTGAGCGACGGCGCGCAGGCGCTGCGGTCCCTGAACGTGCCGGAGGCGGAACGTCCTGCCGGACCGGGAGTGCACGACCGTGCCCTCGCCCACACCGGACTGGCCACCCGCACCCTGCTCAGCCGCCTGGAGCAGTTGCCCGCCGCGCCGGCCGTCGGTCCCGGACCCGACGTGACGGGCGTACTGGAGGCGGTGGCGCGGCTGGCCACGGCCACCGCGGCCTGTCTGAGGTCGGAGCCGTCGCCCGTGGCCGCGTACGAGGAGCTGGTCGCGGCACGCGCCCGCCTGTCGGCAGTGTCCGGCGGCGCCGCCCCCACGATGACCTCGGCCGCCGTGGTCACCGGCGGGAGCGATCCCGCGCCGGAGTTCCCGCCCGCCGTTCTGCGTCGGCACGCCGCCGTGCTGGAGATCGCCGACGCTGCGCTCGCGATGGCCACGGCGGCGGATCTGGCGGTACGAGGCCGACGGGCTTCGGTGCAGGTCTCGCCGAGTCGCTTCTGGTACGCCACTGCCTGGGCCCCGTGCCTGTGGTGGCACCGGCTGCGCGGCCATGCCGGGCGCCGCTCGGTGTTCTTCCAGAACGCGGTTCGCATTTCCCTGGCCCTGACGGCGGCCAGGTTCGTGTCCGGGGTGGACACGCTGCCCCACGGGTTCTGGGCCATGCTGGCGACCCTCACCCTCACCCGGACCACCATGGACGAAACCTGGAGCACGATCCGGGTGGCGCTCGCGGGCACCCTGGCCGGGGCTCTGGTGACCGCGGGGCTGCTGGACCTGGTGGGGCCCCACACCTTGGTGTATGCCGCCGTACTGCCGATCGGGATGCTGTTCGCCTTCACGGTGGGGCCGGTCAGGGGAGTCGGCTGGGCACAGGGCCTGTTCACCGTGGTCGTGGCCCTGGTCTTCGCCCAACTGGCGCCGCCGACCTGGCGGCTGGCGGAGGTCCGGCTGCTGGACGTGCTGGTCGGCAGCGCGATCGGCGCGGTCTTCGGTCTGCTGGCCTGGCCGCGCGGGGCCCACAACGAGTTGTGCAATGCCTCGGCGGAACTCCTGCGCAGGGCGGCCGAGATCGTGGTGGCGACCAGTGCCTCGGTGGCGGGAGGCGGAGCGGCGGCCGCGCCGTCCGGGGTGCCCGGCCACCGGTCGCTCCAGCACGCGGTCATCCTCGCGGAGTCCGCGTACGCGCAGTACCAGAGCGAGCCGACACCCTTCGGCGGACCGGCCAGGAGCGTGGCACTGCCCGGATTGGACTGGCAGGCGACGCTGATGGCCGGCCATCACACCCTGTGGGGGTCGGAGCGGCTGTTGGAGCCGCCGCTCACCGCAATGGGCCCGGCGCCGGCCGACTCGGTCGGTGGCCTGGGGGACCGGGTGTGCGGGCGTATGTTGCTGGTCTCGGCAGCGCTGGACCCCGGGGACGACACCCCGACCGCGCCGGTGCCGCTGAACGACCCGGCCGTCAAGGGGTTCGCCACGGAGCCGCCCGGCGCACCACGGCTGTACTACGCGACCGTGTCCTGGCTGGACGCGCTGATGCACGATCTGGCACGGGTCGCACGCAGCGGCCCCGAAGCCGCGCAAGGCGGACCGACCAGTGCGAGGCCAGGCTGACTCATGCCTGCTTTGCTCCGCAGAACGGGCAGTTGGCGCTGTTCGCCTTCATCAGGAGTGTGGGAAGAGTGCCGTTGAGGATCTGTTCGCGGGGCAGCGTGAGGTTGAAGTGCTCCTCGATGGCGGCGAGGCACGCCCGATGGGTCCTGCGTCGGTCGTCCCAGCGGTCTTCGGGGTTCTCGAGGGAGAGACCGGCCGCCGTCAGCCTGGCTTCGAGTGCGCGGGCCGGCTCCGGATCCCCGTCGACTCTGCTCGATCCCCATGAGCCGTCGAGGTGCAGGTTGAAGTGGCACAGTGTGCGGCCGTCGTGCTCGTAGGCGAAGTAGGGCGGCACGGGTTTGCCGTTCTCCTCCTCGTACCACAGGCGGAACACATGGGCGCCGCCGCGGGAGACGGGCGGTTGGGGCCCGAACTCCGCGTACCAGAAGCCGTGCTGGACCACGTAGGTCCACTCGCCCGTCTCGCCGTAGCGCAGAGCGATCGCGTCATGGGTGTCGCCGAAGAGCCCGGTCATGACATCGTCGGCCTGGCCGGCGGTGAGGTTGCCCAGGAAACGTGGTTCTTGGAGGTTCCGGCCGAACCGGGTAGCGGCTACACGCTGGGCGAGCGTGTCCCCGGCGAGGTCTTGCGCGATGATGACACTGTAGCCGCCCCAGTCGATGGACTTCGGTTCGGCGAGCCAGGTGATTCCCTCGGTCATGCCGATCACCTCAGCAGGCCCGGAGCACACTGGCTATGGCGGAGGCCACAATTCCGAGCCACCTTCCCTGTACGAGGCCTCACTTGAGGCCGCTGAGCATGACGCCGCGGATGTAGTACTTCTGCAGCAGCAGAAAGAGGATCAGGACCGGCAGGATGCTCAGCACGAGTCCGGCCATGACGATGGGCATCGTGCGGGTCGGGTCGACGTAGTCCTGCAGGAGCTGGATGCCGACGGGCAGGGTCATCACGTCCGGGTCGGCGGTGGAGACGAGCAGCGCCCAGATGTACTCGTTCCAGGCGTCGACGAAGGTCAGCAGCCCGAGCGTCACCACGACCGGCTTGGTCTGCGGCACCACGATGCGCCACCACACGGCGAACTCGCCTGCCCCGTCGATGCGCGCGGCCTCAAGGACCTCGTCCGGAATCGAGAGCATGAACTGGCGCGTCAGGAAGATCCCGAAGCCGTTGACGAGGAACGGCATGGCGAGCGCCGCGATGCTGACGGTCAGGCCGGCGCCACCGCGCCCGAACAGGTCGTTGCCGCCCGCCAGCGGCCAGTGCACAAGGATGAGGAAGTGCGGGATGAAGAACAGGAACGGCGGGAACATCATCGTGGACAGTACGAGGCGGAAGATGAAGTTCCGTCCGGGGAAGCGGAGTTTGGCGAGCGCGTAGCCCGCGAGTGACGACGTGAGCAGCACCGATCCGGTGATCACGGCGGTGGCGACGACGCTGTTGCGGAAGAGTACCGGCAGATCGAGCTGGTCGATCGCCGCCCGGTAGTTGGACAGGTCGAACGCCTGGGGCAGGAACCGGTACGGCAGTGTGCCGGACTCTCCGGGCCCCTTGAAGGACGTCATCACCATGTCGAGGAACGGCACCACCGTCAGGACGGCGCCGGTCACGACCACCAGGTACGAGAAGAGCGGGAAACGGCGGCGGTTCATGCGTCCTCCCCCTTGCGCCGGAAGATCCACAACTGTGCCAGGGTGACCGCGAGGACCACGACGAACAGCACGAAGGCGGCAGCGCTCGCGATGCCCCAGTTGCCGTACGAGAAGGCCTGTCGGTACAACTCCAGCGCGGCGACGTTGGTCGCGTCACCCGGCCCGCCCTTGGTCATCACGATGATCAGCGCGAACGACTGCAGGCCGGTGAGGAACTGGGTGACACACACGAACAGCAGGGACGGCCTCAGCAGCGGCAGCGTGATCTTCCAGAAGACGGTGACGGGCCCGGCGCCGTCGAGCGCGGCGGCCTCGTAGTACGACTCGGGAATGGACTTCAGCCCGGCGGTCAGGATGAGGATCGCCGAGCCGACCGACGCCCAGGCCTGTACGACCACGACCGAGGGCAGCGCGGTGTCGGGGTCCTGCAGGAACGCCACCGAGCCGAGACCGAGCGCGTTGAGGACGCCGTTGACGAGCCCGCCCGGCTCGTACATGTACTTCCACACGTTGCCGACGGCGACGACGGTCGTGACGATCGGCAGGAAGTACAGGGTGCGCCACAGGCCCTGGAACCGCAGGTTGTCGATGCAGGTGGCGACGAGCACGGAGCCGGCGAGCGCGAGGGCCACGGTGCCCAGGGCGAACAGCAGCGTGTTGGTGAGGATCGGCGCCAGGAACGTCGATCCGTCCGCGAAGAGGTCGGTGAAGTTGTCCAGGCCGACCGGATCGATGTCACCGAGGTCGAAACCGGCCCAGCGGGACATCGACAGCAGCAGTGCGAAGCCGAGCGGCAGGACCAGGAAGACCGCGAAGAACAGCAGCGTCGGCGCCAGGAAGAGATAGGCGACGACGACCTGGCGGCGCCGCGTACGGCTGCGGCCGTCGACGGCGAGCCCGGCGGAGCTCGGGCTGTGCGCCCGCTCGGTCGTCGTGGGCGTCAGGGTGTTCACCATGCGCGCGACACCTCCTGATCGACCTGACGGCGGGTGGTGCGCAGTGCCTCGTCGACCGACTGCTGACCGGTCCACAACGCCTCGATGTTCTTGCGCAACAGCGACTTGGCCTGCTGAGCGCCCGGCACGTTGGGCTCCGGTACCGCGTAGGCCAGCGCGTCCAGGAACGGGCGCAGGTTCGGATCGCTCCCCTCGCTCAGGAGTGTCCGCATGTCGTCGGCGCGGCCGGTCAGCGAGCCGACCGACACCTGCAGGGAGCTCATGCGGGTCGCCGTTGTCACCTTCTTGGCGCTCTTCACGCCCACCTTCGCGGTGTTGAGCCAGCGCAGGAACTCCCAGGCCGCGTGCGGGTGTTCACTGGCCGCGTTGACCCCCAGCATGAAGCCGGTGGAAAGGGTGGCGCGCTGGTCGCCCGCCTCGGGGACGGGCAGCGGCGCGACGCCGACATCGCGGTAGTCCTTGCCCATCAGGGGCTTCAGGCTCCCGGTCCACCAGCCGGCGCTGATCACCATGGCCACCTGCCCGGACGGAAACGCCTTGTAGACGTTGACGCCGGGGGCGCTCGCACCTTTGGTGACCAGGCGGTGCTCCAGATCGAATACGGCACGTCCGGCCGGCGAGTCGATGGCGGTGCTCCTGCCGTCCGCGGAGACGAACGTTCCGCCGGCGGCGTTGAGGAGGGCGAGCGTCTGGCCGACGGTGGTGGAGTCGTCGTACGTCGACAGCCCGAAGCCCTGGACCAGTGTGTTGCCGTACCGGTCCCGTCTGCTGGTGCGGTAGGCCGCCTCCTCCAACTCCCGCCAGGTGCGCGGAGGTCCGTCGATGCCTGCTTCGCGCAGCAGCCGTCTGTTGTAGTAGAGGGCGTACGTCTGCATCTCGGTGGGGTAGCCGTAGAGTCTGCCCCCCACCGATGAGGAGCCGACCGCGGCCTCGCCGTAGCCGCGTCTGATCTCCTCGGCGTGCTCGGGGGGAGCCGGCCGCAGCACGCCGGCCCGGACCAGCTGGCCGGTCCACAGGCAGTACGGGTGGAGGATGTCGGCGCCCTGGCCCGCGGCCTGCCTGACCATGAACGTGGTCAGCAGATCCGTGAACTCGACGGCCTTCGTCTGCACCTTGACCCGGTCGTGCGTGGCGTTCCACTCGTCGACCGGGCCCTGCAGGGCCGCCTTGAGCTCCCCGCTCGCGTAGTGGGAGAGCAGGGTGAGGACGATCGGATCCCCGGGCCGCCCGGTGCCCCGGTGCGGCGCGGTACATCCGGAGGCGAGCAGCGCCGAGGGGAGCGCGAGCACGAAGTGACGGCGGCTCAGGCCGTGGGTGCGCCGTGCCCGCGTCATGGGGTGGCCTCCCGCCGCATCACACGGAACAGCCGGGTCGTGGTGAAACCGGCCTTGCGGTACAGATGGCCCGCAGGGGACCGCTCGCCGGTCCACAGGAACCACGCGCAGTGCGCACCGCGCGCCCGCATCCGCTCCAGGACCAGATGGAGCAGGACCTTGCCGAGCCCGGTGCCGCGCATCTCCTCCAGCACACCGAACGGCCCGAACCGCTCGACCACCGACTCGTACGCACCGTGCATCGCCCAGCCGACCAGGCGGCCGGAGGGCTCCCGGACGACGACGATCCGGTCGAGCGGCGTGCCCGCGGCCAGACACTCCCGGATGGCGCGGGCCCAGTCCGGGTTGAAGTGGTTCCCGGCGAGGGCGACGAGTTCCACCAGGTCGTCGTCGGACGGGGTGGCGAACCGGTGGCCCTGCGCCTTCAGTTCGTCCAAGCGGCTTGCGACATCGTCCGGGAGGCGATGGCCGACGAGGCCGCGGTCCATCGCCGCCGCCTCGTACAGGGTGCGAAAGCCCAGCGAGTCAAGGAGCCCCGCCGCCTCCGGGTACGCCTCGGCGTCCAGGCCGGGGAGGATGTAGTTCGGGGTGTACGAGGAGAAGTCCACCCGGGTGCGGCCGTGGCTGTGCAGCCAGTCGAGGGCGTCGGTCAGCAGCCGCCGCCCGAGGCCGCGCCCGCGGGCGGCCGGGTCGACGAAGAAGAACGGGATCCAGCCCTGCTCCGGCTCAAGGTCGGTGCCGGTCATCGGCGTCAGACGGCGCACCGCGTAGGCGGCGCCGACGACACGGTCGCCGTCGACGGCGACCCGAAGCCCTTCGGGGTCGAAGTTGGCGTCGAGCAGCACCAGGGAGCGGAAGCGGTCCGGGATGATGGGGTCGGCCGGCGCACTTCGACACCACGCCTCCACCAATTGCGGGCCGTCCCCCGCGCGAAAGCCACGAATCGCGGCAGGGGATGTCGTCGTGGGGTCGGTCATCGGCGGGGTTGTCCTTCCATGGGTCCGCGATGGCGAGTTGGGGGACTCGGCTGCCATCGCGCGCCCGTGCGGAGTCTCGCGTCGGTGCCGGGCCGGCAGGTCACGGCGGTGGGGCGGGAGGTCTCAGGTGTAGAGCAGCACGTCGTCGCCGACCCACCGGCCGGGCGGCGCCGGCGGATCGCACAGGGGCAGCGGGTCGTCGCCCGCGTCGACAACGCGCCGCAATCCATCGGACCCCCACAGCAGGTCGATGAAGTGACGATGGCCGGTCCCCTCCGCGCCGTCGTCCGTGGTGCGCCAGGCGAAGTCGTCCGGGTACAGGCGCCGCAGCGTGGCGAGCATCGCGACGGCCGTACGTACGGGTGCGAACACCTTGCGATCGGTGATGTGGAGCTGGACCCCGCGCAGCGGCTGTCCGGCGTGTTTGTGGAAGGTCGGTACGTACCGCAGATCACGGAAGTGCACTCCGGGCAGGGCGAGTTCGGCGAGCGAGGGCGCGAACCGGGCGTCGATGTACGGTGCTCCCACGATCTCGAAGGGCTGTGTGGTGCCACGGCCCTCCGAGACATTCGTCCCCTCGAACAGGCAGGTGCCGGGGTAGACGGTGGCGGTGGCGGGCGTCGGGATGTTCGGCGACGGCGCTACCCACGGCAGGCCGGTGGCCTCCGCTCCCATGGCACGCTGCCAGCCGTCGACCTCGATCACCGTCAAGTCAGCGGCGCTGCCCGCCGTTTGGGGCACAGCCGAGGCGTTGAGATGCCGGGCGAGTTCACCGCAGGTGAGGCCGTGCCGGACGGGTATCGGTACGCGCCCGACGAAGCTGGCCCACGCCGGGTCGAGCAGCGGGCCCTCGCTGAGGAGTCCGCCCAGGGGGTTCGGCCGGTCGGCGACCACGAACCGTACGCCCGTACGGGCCGCCGAGACCATCAGGTCGAACATGGTCCACACGTAGGTGTAGAACCTGGCCCCGATGTCCTGCAGGTCGTACACCAGGGCGTCGACGCCGCTGGCGAGCAGCAGTTCATCGAGGCGCTCGCCGCTGCACCGGTATGTGTCGTGGACCGGGAGCGCGGTCGCGGGATCCACCTGGGCGGACTCGCTCGCGCCGGCCTGGCCGGTCCCGTACAGCCCGTGCTCAGGACCGAACAGGGCGACCAGCCGCGCGCCGGCCTCCAGCAGCGCGGGCGCGGCCGGGCGCAGGTCGGGGAGGACGCCGCTGTGGTTGGTCACCAGCCCGAGTCGGCCGGGCCCGGCAAGTCCGGGGCACGCGGCCAGTCGTGCGATCCCGGTCGTCACCGCGACGCGGTCGTCCGTGCTCATCCTGTGGCCCCGTCTGCCGGTGACATCTCGAAGCAGTTGTCCGAAATTTACTGGCATGTCTTGCAATTTGGCAATGATCTACCAGTAACCCACACGGACGGTGGCACGGGTCGAGCCGGACACCTCACACACCCGTTGCGCGTGCCGGAGGCTGCCTGATCACAGGCGCCGCAGGACGCCCACCACCTTGCCCAGGATCTGCGCCTGCTCACCGGGGATCGGCTCGTACGCGGGGTTGCGGGGCATGAGCCACACGCGCCCCTCCTGCCGACGCAGCACCTTGACCGTGGCCTCGTCCTCCAGCAGTGCGGCGACGATGTCCCCGTGGTCGGCGCTGTCCTGCCGCCGAACGGTCACGATGTCTCCATCGCAGATCGCCGCGTCGATCATGCTGTCGCCGGAGACGGTCAGGGCGAACAAGTCGCCCTCCCCCACGATCTGGCGGGGCAGGGAGTAGACGTCCTCGATCATCTCCTCGGCGAGCAGGGGCGCACCGGCGGCGATCCGGCCTACGAGCGGCACCTCGACCGGCGCGGCGCCCCTGCCGCCGAGGTCGGGCGCCCAGGAGGGCCGTACCTGGTAGGCGCGGGGACGGTGCGGGTCGCGGTAGAGGACGCCTTTGCGTTCGAGGACGGTCAGCTGGTAGGCCACCGAGGACGTACTGGCGAGATTCACGGCCTGGCCGATCTCCCGCATCGACGGAGGGTAGCCCTGCCGGTCGACCGTCTCCGTGATGTAACGGACGATGGCCGACTGACGGCCGGTCAGCTCTCCCTCAGCGGCCCGGGTCCCCGGGGGACGGCCTCGGCGAGTGGGCGCGGTGTTCTCCATCCGGGCACCTCCGTACAAGATCGTTCGGGTTGACCATAACCCGCCATCCATCAAAAATGGAACACCTTGTCGAATACCTGGAGCCTGGGAGCCGCGGGAGGCGTGGGCGCCGCGGCGCCGCGGGAAGCGGGTCGCGCCGGATTCGCACGGCGAGGACCACCGAGACGCGTTCGCGGCCGCGTGCAACCCCGGGCGGCCCGGATTCCGTGCAGGACGTAGGAAGAGGCGACCTGCGTCGACTTGGATCAGACGCACGCGCCGCCTGGGTGCGCGAGACAAGGAGGAGTGTGGCCGATCATCCCCGCGAGACCGACTTCCGTACGTGGGTGTTGGAGCACCGAACGCGCCTGCGCACGACGGCATTTCTGCTCTGCGGTGACTGGTACCTCGCCGATGACCTCGTCCAGGACGCGCTCGGACGTCTCTACTCCAGGTGGGACAGGGTGGTGGCATCCGGTGATCCGCGTGCCTACGTCCGTCGGATCCTGTGCAATCTCCACACGGACTATCGGCGTCGGCCGGCACGACGTGAGATCAGCGAGGCGGATGTGGCCACATTGCACGCACACTCGCACACCACCATGGAGGAGCGTGACGATGACCTCATCGCCGCCCTGCTGACGACCCCGACCGGGCAGCGGACCGTGCTCGTCCTGCGCTTCTTCGAGGATCTGTCCGTCGAGCAGACCGCCGCTCTGCTCAAGACGAGTCCGGGCAACGTCAAGAGCCAGACGAGCCGAGGCATGGACGCCCTGCGCTCCGCACTCCGGACGCGACCGCCCAAGAACGTACGACCGACCAGGATCGAAGGAGCGTCGTGACCCCCGACCAGACGCCGGAGGAACTCGCCACGCGTATCGCGTCCATCAGCATCAGTGCTCCGGCCGACCGCATCGACATCGACGAGGCGGTCCGCGCGGGGACGAGGCGGCGCCGGTACCGGCAGCTTGCCGTCGTCGGCGCGTTCGCCTGTGTCGTGGCCCTCGCCGGATCGGTGGCCGTCGTAACACGGGCCGGCCATGACAGGCGCGACACCCTGGCTACTCCCATCTACGGCAACTCGGCCCTGACTGCCGAAGGCCTCGGCGGGCGATGGACCGCCGTCCGGATCGACAGTCGCGACGTCTCGTCGTGGCGCGACCTCGGCGGCATGCCCGCGAACATCGTGATCGGTGCCGACGGGGAACCGAATGCATGGAAGGTGAACGGTGCCTGCGGTCCACTGGTCGGTGGCAGCTTCACTTTGGGAACGGACGGCTCGTTCACCGCCACGATGCCGCCACCACGATTCCAGTCCTGCCCGATGCTCACCACGCCGACCCCCGACCTCCTGGACGCGGTCGCGCGTACCGCCTACGTCACCGTGGACGCGCCCGCCGACTCGGCCGCCCGAACGCTGCGGTTCCTGGACAGCCACAAACAGGTCGTTGCCCTGTGGCGCGAGGACACCACGATCAGCTCGCGCGCCTCCATGACTGCCGTGTGCAGGAAGGCACTCGGACACTCGTTCACCGCCGACGGCACCTTCACCACCGTCGAGCGTGTCCGTGCGAAGTACCTGGCTGCGACCAACACCAAGCCCGAGAGCGTTTTGCCCGACGTTCCCGGCGGCACCGTCGCCATCCACTGCTCGACCGCCGAAAATGGTGAGCCCGTCAGGTACGCGGTCACGGCCGACGGTCACAAGGTGAAGCTCCGACCGGCCAAGTAGCCGACCGCCTGTAGGCGCCCGGGACGTCATGCCCGCGTGTTCCGGTGGGCCAGACCGAGTCATTGCCCGCTCGGATCCGTCGGCCGACGCTAGCCCGCCTTGCCTCCGGCTCGCTGCCCGGCGCCGCCCTGCACGGCTCTGTTGATCTCGGTCAGGGCTCGAACGAGGGAACCGTAGTCGTCTCCCGCCACCGGGGTCACGAAGCATTCCTCGACCACCTCCGCGTGGACGGCGGCTGCCTTGAGGAAGACGGCACACCCCTGCTCGGTGGCCTCCACGACGGTGACGCGCCGGTCGGTTGGGGAGGGGTGGCGGCGGACGAGGCCGGCCTCCTCCATGCGGTCGATCAGCCGTGTGGTGCCGCTGCTGGTGAGGACCAGCTCATCCCCGAGACTGCGCTGTGACACCTCCTCGCCGGGTGTGCGGTAGAGCCTGAGCAAGAGTTCGAACATGGTGTGGTGGATGCCGCACCGCTCCCGCAGGGCCGCGTCGATCCGCTGTTCGAGGCGGCCCGCAGCCTTGAAGAGCATGCCGAAGTCGCGCACCAGATCGCTGCCCGCCGCCCGCACAGCCCGCTGCTCCGCGTCGTCACCATTGCCCACCAGAGATTTTCCTTCGGACTCAAACGAATTCATTGACTACTCACTCACTGACTGCTCAACTAAATCTAGCGGGCCGGACGCCACCTGTCAGCGGCGTCGCGTCATGAGCGAAAGGGAGAGCAGGCATGGACCTCAACCGATGGCTGGGCGAAGCTACCCAGGCGGTCCAGGACTGGTCCGCGGACTTCGGCCCCTACGAGCCGCACCCCGCGCTGAAAGTCACCGACGAGGCATTCGCCCCCGTGTTCGCCGACTTCACGGACCGGCTGCGGGACAACTATCCGTTCTTCCATCCCCGGTACGCAGGCCAGATGCTCAAGCCGCCGCACCCGGCCGCCGTGGTCGGCTACCTCACCGCCATGCTGATCAATCCGAACAACCATGCCCTGGACGGCGGCCCGGCCACCGCGCGGATGGAGCGGGAGGCCGTGGCACAGCTGGCGGCCATGTTCGGGTTCGACCAACACCTGGGCCATCTCACCACCAGCGGCACCATCGCCAACCTGGAGGCCCTCTTCGTCGCCCGGGAGAGTCACCCCGGCAAGGGAGTCGCCTACAGCGCCGAGGCCCACTACACGCACGGGCGCATGTGCGGCGTGCTCGGCATGGAAGGGCACCCGGTTTCCGCTGACGACGCGGGCCGCATCGATCTCCTGGCTCTGGAGGAGGTACTGAGCACCGGGCGGGTGGGCACGGTCGTACTCACCGTCGGGACCACCGGACTCGGTGCGATCGACCCCGTGCACCAGGCGCTGCCACTGTGCCGACGCTACGGAGCCCGGGTCCATGTCGACGCCGCGTACGGGGGATTCTTCACCCTGCTGGCCGCGGCCGACGGGCCCGAGGCGCTCGCGCCGGAGCCCTGGCGCGCCATCGCGGACTGCGACTCCGTGGTGATCGACCCGCACAAGCACGGGCTCCAGCCCTACGGCTGCGGCGCGGTCGTCTTCCGCGACCCCGAGGTGGGGCGCTTCTACCTGCACGACTCCCCGTACACGTACTTCACCTCCACCGAGCTGCACCTCGGCGAGATCAGCCTGGAATGCTCCCGGGCCGGCGCGGCGGCTGCCGCGCTCTGGCTCACCTTCCAACTGCTGCCGCCCACCCCGCAGAGGCTGGGGCGCGTGCTGGCCGCGGGCCGCAGAGCGGCCCTGCGTTGGGCAGAGCTCATCGACGCGTCCGATCTTCTGACTCTGTATCAACAGCCCGAACTCGACATCGTCAGCTACTTCCCCGCCGTCGAACCGGCCACCCTCTCCGCCATCGACCATGCCTCGGCCCGCATCCTCAACGACGGCATGACCGCCCGCGACGCCGTCTTCGTCAGCACGCTCCGTGCCTCCGCCGACGCCTTTGCCCGCCGCCATCCCAAAATCGACCGCGACACCGATGGCGCCCGCATCCTGCGCAGCGTGCTCATGAAGCCCGAGAGCGAACACCACGTCGAGCAACTGCACGCCGCCGTGGAACGCCTCATATGACACCGCTCTTGCGTCCCCCGCACGAGCTGGAGCGGAGATGCGAGGTCGGCGAACCCGAAACGGGGTGGCGCAGTAGCCGTCGCCCGTCACGTCATCGTGGAGTCGCGGGTCGCGGAGTCGCTCACGGCGCCGGGGGTGCCGGGCACGTGGCGTTGTCGGCCGGGAGCTGTCCGGTGAGCAGATAGCGGCTGCCGTGGCGGTCCATGCAGGTGTTGCCGGCGAACAGGTACTGCCCGTGGTTGCCGCCGCCCGCGACGACCAGGCGGGAGCCGGCCAGTGCCTGGTGCATGCGCCGCGCGCCCACGACCGGGGTCGCCGGATCGTCCTTCGCCTGGAGCAGCAGGACCGGCGGCACGTGAGCCGAGCCGATCTTCACGGGCCGGGCCGTCGGGGCCTTCCAGAATGCGCAGGGTGCGCTGTACCAGGTGTTCAGCCAGGCGAACAGTGGAGCCTTACGGGCCGACGCGGCCGTGTCCCGGTGCCAGGTCGCCCAGTCGCGGGGCCAGGCGTCGTCCACGCAGTTGTAGGCGAGCTGGGCCGGATCCGCACCGCCGAGGGCGAGCTGGTCGGTGGCGCTGAGCAGGCCGCTCGCATCCCCGCCCCGGTAGTCGGAGACGGCCTGCGCCACATCGCCCCAGGTCAGATCCGTGTACATGGCGGACGCCAGCAGATCGTCGAGCTCGGCACTGCCCGCCCGGTGCCCGGCCGGCTTGGTGTCCAGCTTCTTACGGGTGGCCTCCCACGCGGCGGCCACCTTGGCCTGCGTGGCACCCAGGTGGTAGGTCCCGTCCTTCTTCGCCGCCCAGGCAAAGAACTGGCCGGCCCGGTGCTGGAGCGCCGGATTCTGCTCGTACTGCGAGGCATAGATCGTGACGGTCGGGTCGACGACGCTGTCCAGAATCATGCGACCGGTGTGCGAGGGGAACAGTGTCGCGTACGTGGCGCCGAGCTTCGTCCCGTACGAATAGCCGAGGTAGTCCATCTTGTCGCGGTGGAACGCGGTACGGATCCGGTCCATGTCGCGGGCCGCGTTCTCGGTGGTGATGTAGGGAAGCAGGGCCTTGGACTTCGCGTCGCACTGCTCGGCGATCTTGCGGGCCACGGTGCGCCGCGCCTGCTCCTGTCCGTCGTTCGCGGGCGTGTACGGCACCGCCGGGTGCTTGATCAGCCTGGTCGTGTCCCCGCAGGAGACCGGGGTGCTGGCACCGACGCCGCGCGGGTCGAAACTGACGACGTTGTACTTAGCGCCGACGTCCCGGGGCAGCGAGCTCCACACCAGCTTGGCCGTACCGATCCCCGATTCGCCCGGCCCGCCCGGGTTGACCACGAGAGTGCGCGGGGCGTTCACATCACCCGCCATCGACAGGGTGAGCTTGATCTGTCGTCCGCCCGGATCGGCGTAGTCGAGAGGGACCTTGAGGGTGGCGCAGTACGTGCCGCGGGGAGCGTCCGAGCCCGCGGGACAGGTGGACCAGTGGAGGGCGGCGGGTCCCGTGGCCGTGGTGGCCGGCGTCGCCTCGGCCGCCTGCGGCCCGGCGAGGGCGACGAGCCCCAAGGCGGTGACGACCGCCGCACTGCGTCGTGTCAGAGGAGAGCGCGCACTGGACAAGTGCTCCTGCTTTCAGGTCAGTTCTGCTGCTGCCGGCAAGCAAGATGAGGCGGAGGGCCAAAGGGTTGTGTTGCCGCGAGGGTTGTCTTGAATCTTGACTCTGACCGGCGCGACCGGGCCACCAGGGCTACCGGGGAGTGGCGGAGCGCGCCCGCCACAGGTCGCGGAGCAGTGCGATCTCGGCCATGTGGTGGATGAATTCGAGGTTGGCCCCCGACAGCACGGCGACGAAGGGATTGTCGGCGTCGTTGCTGTACGGGTACTGCGAGAAGCCGACCATGTCGAGTTGCTCGTCGGAGACGGCGGCGACGCTGTCGCGCCAGCGGTCGATCAGCGCCCAGAACCGCTCGAGCGCCAAGGCGGCGTTGGGGGTGAAGTCGACCAACTGCTTCGGTTCCTGCCGCCGGCCACCGAAGGTCCACTCCCATCCGCCCGCGAAGTGGAAGTGCAGGTGCCCCAGCCGCCACGCGATGGTCGTGATCGGTGTCTCGTCAGGCTCCGGTGCACCGGTGTGGGCGAGGACCTGCCCGACACGCTCGATGCTCACGCTCCAGTCGTCGGCGATCTTGGCGAGGGTCATTCCGTCTGCGGCCTGTCGGGCGACCTCGGCGTACTCGCTTGCCGGGATGTCCGGGGCGCCCAGGTCGAGCACCCACTCCCCCGGCCCGAACGCCCTGGGCGTCGCCGCCTCGCCCCGGCGCCGTATCGACCAGGAACCCGGCGCAGGCTCCCACAGATACTCCTCGTCACCGAGCCCCGTCAGCCGCACCCGGGCCATCTCCCTGGCCTGGTCGAACTGGTCGAGCAGCAGGCCCAACCGGTCGGTCCGCGCGTCCTCGGTCTCCATACGTGGCTCCCTTCGCGGTCGCGTCTCGTACGACACTGCGCTCAGGCGGAAGTTAACGGCTGGTCCATCGGGGCGCGACCGATTTTGGCCCAGCCGTCCACGGAGATGCGCGCGAGGCGTCCGCCGACTGTTCGGCCGCCGTGACCTACTGATCGGCCCGGATCGGGAAGGCCACCACCTCGTCCACCGGTCCCCGCAGATCCACCGTGAAACCCGCGTGCTGGAGCGCTTGGGCACCCTGCCTGGTCGCCATGGTGAGTGCGAGCCGATCGGAGACGAACTCCACGACAAGGGCCTCGGTCTCGTCCACGGCCGTGGTCAACTCGGGCGGGCCCAGGCCGTCCGGCAGCTCGATCCTCGCCCGGAGCACCGGTCGGTCCTCCATCGCGGCAATGGCGAACACCGGGTGAGCCGCCGTACGCATTCCGGCCTCGCGTGCGCAAGCGCGCTCCTCCGCGTCCTCGCCCACGAAGACACAGTCGTCGGCTGCCACTCCCCCGGTGCTCGTGACCGCCTGGTCGAAGGTCCTACGGCTGTCCTTCGCCCCCCAGTGCACGAGTGCCTCGTCGGTGAAGCGGCCGGGGAACGCCTCCCGCAGCGCGGCTGCCGCACGTGCGGCAGCACCATTGCCCGGACCGGGGTCGGAGATGATGCCCCTGCGGACCTCCTGGAGGGCGTCGAGCACAGCCATGACACGCGGTCGGGGTTGAAGAGTCAGGGAGCCGTCGGGATCCACATGGGCATCCGCCAAGGTCGCCCCGATGTCGAAGAAAATCACTGGCATGTGCAAGTGCCTCCCCGTGGTGAACGCCTTCGAGTCGCATCCACCCGGGTGATAGTCGCGAGGGCGCTCAGCTCAACGACCAGTGCGCGCGCCCAACCGTTGAGACCCGACCAGTAGGGAGGCACCGGTCGGAGTCAGTGTGTGCAGGACGTGCGCGGCATGCCGGCTGCTGGCGAGCAGGCCCGCGTCACGCAGGACTCCGGCGTGCTTGCTCGCGGAGGGCGCGGAGATCCCGACCGCACGGGCGATCTCCCCGGTCGTGGCGCCCGCGCCCGCCGCGACGACGCAGAGCACGGTCGCCCGGGTTCGGCCGAGCAGCGCGGCCAGTGGCGTGGCGGCCCGGATACTGAGGGCGGTCGGTTCGTGCAGCAGCGGGTAGACCAGCACGGGTGACAGGTGGGGATCGGCGAGGCTGATCGGGCTGCTCCAGCAGAAGTAGGACGGCACGAGGCGCAGCCCCCGGCCGTCCAGGTACAGATCCCGGTCGTCGACCGGATAGCGGACTTCCAGGATCGGAGGCCGCCAGATCAGCCCGGGTCCGAGCCCGGCCAGCATCCGGTCCACGCCGCCGTCGAGCAGATCGCG
The DNA here is from genome assembly GCF_055558775.1 of Streptomyces sp. NPDC025638. Lineage (NCBI taxonomy): Bacteria > Bacillati > Actinomycetota > Actinomycetes > Kitasatosporales > Streptomycetaceae > Streptomyces > Streptomyces sp. NPDC025638. Next base: position 202,155 of record NZ_JBVHLX010000009.1, read on the forward strand.
GCAGCACTGCGACCGCGCCGCCTCGATGCGCGAGTGCATCGCCTCGGTGAACGGGGCGACGGCCGCCTCGTAGTAGGCGCGGATCGCCGCGACGAGCTCCGCGCGCTCCTGTCGGTCCGTCAGTCGTCGTACCCAGGCCGGAGCGCCCACACGGTGGTCGAGCACCGCCAGCTCATCGCGCACGCGGCGGGGCGGGGTGGACATGATGGTGTCGAGACCGGCGTCGAGCCCATCGTCCAGGGCGGGGGAAGGCGTCAGGAAGTCCGGAAAGTAGACGGCTCGTGGGTACAGCGGCAGGAGCAGATCACGCAGGGTGCGTTCGAGATGGTTCTCCCGAACGCGGGCGCCGGCCGTCCGGTACCACTCGGCGTAGGCCCAGCGGCCGGCGCGGGTCTGGAAGCGGTGCAGACTCGCGGCCACCTCCCACAGGGGATCGGGCACCCGGGCCACTCTGGTTCTCGCCAGGTCGATCTCTGAGAAATGAATGCGGAGCATCCCGGTCCCCTGTCCGGCCTCGGCATTTTCCTCCTGGCGACACACCATGGACCACTGAGGCGGAATTGGCAACAGTGGACGCGACCAACCGCACACCTCAAGGGGGAATGGTGAGACGAATATTAGCCATGATCGCGGGAGTTGTGATTCTGCTCGGTGCGATGGCCGGAACATCGGCGGCCAGTTCGGCAAATGATTCCGCAAACCACGGCAAGGCATCCGCGGCGACATCCTTCACCTCGGTAAAGGCTGCCGCGGCACCTGCCGGCTGTACCTCCGGCAATTTCTGCTTCTGGGTGAACGCGGGATACTCCGACGGGCCGGGAAAGCTCTCCGGAAAGAACTCCGACTGGTCCGTCTTCGGTCACTCCAGCTGTCCGAGCCGCACCTGGAACGACTGCGCCTCGTCGGACTACAACAACGGAGTCAGCTGTGACGCCGTCGTGTGGACCGGCAAGTCCTACGGCGGAACCGGCGGCTGGGTCCCGAAGGGCACCGGCGGGAACTTCAACTCGACGTTCAACGACGCCGTCTCGTCGAACAGCTGGGGCGTCTACGCGACCGGCGGCACCAACTCGACCTGCACCGGCCCTGTGCCGTAAGGAACGGGACAGCTGACGGGACAGCTCAACTCCCCAGGTTCCAGGTGCCCGCGGGCAGCAGTCCGCGGGCACCGCCCGTCCCACCCCGCCGACCGAGAGGCCCAGGACACCATGCGACGCGCATCGCTCGCCTGCGCGGTGGCGGGAGCCCTCGCGCTCGCCGCCGCGTGCGGAACGACCGACGACGCGCACGAGAAACGCGAGAGACCCCTCGCCGCTGCCGAACTCGACCTGCTCACCCGGTCCGGGACCTTCGTCAGGACCAGCACCGGGCTGGCGAACAAGGAATCCGAACTCATCGCGGCCTGCATGGCAAAGAAGGGATTCCGCTACCGCGCCGACAAGACGGCTCGGCCGGCCGGATCCGACGAGCAGCGGACGCTGAACATGCGAGACCGCCGAAGCCGGGGATACGGCCTGGGAGATCAGTACGCATCCGGCTCGGACGGCCGCGCTTCATCACCGAACGACGCCTATGTGGCCTCGCTGTCGGAGAAAGAGTCGGCCGCCTATATGAAAGCCCTGCGCGGGAGCGGTTCGGATTTCCGCGAGATGCGTTTCGGGGGCGGCCAGAGGGTCACGTTCTCGGCACGGGGCTGCGAGGCCGAGAGCCGGAAGCACCTCTACGGAAGTCTCGACGACTGGGTTTCCGTCGCTTACTACCCGCAGAATCTCAACGGCCGCCTCACGCCTCTGGTGGAGGAATCCCCGAAGTACCGCAAGGCCATGACCGACTGGAAGACGTGCATGCGGGCCGAGGGATACCCGTACGGCTCTCCCGACGACGCCTACGAACGGCTCAGGGCCGCCTATCACAAGCAAGGTGCCACCCGGGCGCTGCGCAACCGCGAGGTCTCCGTCGCCGTGGCGGACGGCAAGTGCGCCGCGAAACTCCACATCCCGAGCCTCGCGCTCGCTCTGCGCCGGAGCTACGCCAAGTCGCTGCCCGACGATGACCAGGCCCGGCTGCGCTACCTCACCTCCGCCTGGCAGGCGGCCGCCGCCCGGGCGCGTTGAGGTCCGGGCGGGGCACCTTCAGCCGGGTCACCACAACACCGGCGGCCCCTGCTCGATGCGGCGCAGCACCGGTGTGAGCCGGTCGAGCGCTTCGCCGGTCTGGATCTGCCGCTCGTCCCACCAGGTGGCTCCCGCCTCGGCCAACGGACCGATCAGATCACGGGTCTTGGCGGCGTCGTCGCCCGGCGTGGCACCGCCGAGGACGATCTCGAAGGGAGCGCCTGACCGGTCCTCGCGCTCCTTGCGCACGAATGCGACCAGGTCGCGCACCTGACCGACAGGCGGCACATGACCGTGCCTGGCGTCGGTGAACAGCGGGACCGCGCCGTCCCAGCGGGCGGCCCGGCGCATCGGCGGACGGTTCGGCCAGAAGCCGGCGACCCAGACCGGCGGCCGAGGGCGTTGCACCGTGGCGGGCAGCAGGGTCACGTCCCGTACCTGGTAGTGCCGTCCGTCGTGGTTCACCGGTTCGCCCGACCAGAATCGCCGCAGCAGGTCCAGACCCTCGTCCAGCCGCTCGGCCAGCACCTTGGGGTCCGTGGTGTCACCGAAACTCGCGTACTCGTCCTCAAGGGGCCCGCCCAGCCCCGCGGCGAAGACGACCCGACCGCCGCTCATGGCATCCAGGGTCGCCACCTGGCGGGCCAGTTGCTGCGGGCGTCGGCGGGCGACCGGGGTGACCAGCGTGCCCAGCCTGATCCGGGAGGTCGCCAACGCGGCGGCGGTCAGCAGCATCCACGGGTCGCCGAACGGCCTGCCCTCGTGCTTGCGGTGCAGCACATGGTCCCAGACGAACAGCCCGTCCCACCCTGCCTGTTCGGCCGCCACGGCCACCTTCGCGACGGTCCTGGAATCGGCGAAGTCACCGAAGTTCGGAATGTTGACCGAGAAGCGCATCCCCGCATCCTGCTGCACGGCAGGTGGACCGGCAACGGAATAGCGGACGTGCCTGCGCACCCCGCTTCCGAATTCGCCCACTCTCGCGCGACGGACCCGCCGCCCTGGCCCGTAGAGCAGACGACATCGGCACACAGGGAGGGGAGCACGACTTGGCAGGGCACAGGGTCAAAGGCGCCAGAAGTGCGGCGATCACGGCAGCAGCCATGGCGGCGCTGACCGCGTCACAACCGCCGTGGGCGGTTCCGGCACGGACCTCCGCACCCGCACGGTCGGCGGCACCCGCCGAGCAGGGGCCGAGCGTGACGGGCGACACCCCCTACCGCACCGATCTCCCGCCACTACGGACGCGGGAGCAGAAGCGTGGGGTGGCGGTGGCGAGCGCCGCGCTGCCGGTGAGTGTGTTCGCCGCCTACCGTCATGCCGAGGCGGAGCTGGCGCGCACGGCGCCCGGCTGCCGGCTGCGGTGGCAGGTGCTGGCGGCAATCGGCCAGGTGGAGTCCGGGCAGGCGAGGGGCGGTCGGGTGACGGCGGACGGTACGACCGTGACGCCGATCCTCGGGCCGCGGCTGGACGGCGGCGCGTTCGCCCTGGTGCGGGACACCGACGGCGGCGCGTACGACGGGGACCCGGCCTACGACCGTGCGGTCGGACCGATGCAGTTCATCCCCTCGACGTGGGCCCGCTGGGGCACGGACGGCAACGGCGACGGCCGGGCCGACCCGAACAACACTTTCGACGCGGCGCTCGCCGCCGGGCGCTATCTGTGCGCGGGCGAGCGGGACCTCTCCGACCCGGTCGGACTGGACCGGGCGATCCTCGGCTACAACCACTCGCAGGCCTATCTGCGCACCGTCAGGGCCTGGTACGCGTACTTCCTGGCTGGGCACCGGGTGGTGCCGGACAACGCGGCAGGATCGTCGGCGCGCCCCGAGCGGTCGCAGCGGTCGCAGCGGTCGCACCAGGAGCCCGCCCCGAAGCCGACGCCGTCCGCCCGTCGCAGTCCCGCCCCGTCCCGAACCCCGTCCGCGCCCGCGTCACCGACTCCCGCCGACTCACGCCCGGCGCCCCGGGCCGGTGACCCGGACGAGCCCCAACTCCCCTTGCCCGGCAGGGACATCGAACCGCCCGGCGACGGCCTGTTGCCCAGCGACGGTCCGCTGACCAGCAACGGAGTGGTCTCGTTGACCGCCGCCCCCTCCCCAACCGCGGATACCGGACGGTAATGTCGCCACCCGCCGGACGGCACGAGACCGGCGGGTGAGCGCAAAGGGGCCCTCATGATGACGGACATGTCGGACATGCCTGCGGAGATACAGGCGGCCCACGACCGCTGGCAGCGCATGTGGAGTCATCGCGAGCAGCTGCTCAAGGTGGCCCGGCGCAGGTCGATGAGCCTGGAGGACGCCGAGGACGCGGTGCACGAGGCGATGCTGCGCGCCGCGGAGCGGCCCGACCTGGACGACGAGCGTCTCGGCGCCTGGCTGACGACCGTGACCATGCGGCTGTGTGTCGACCGGTACCGCCAGGTCAACCGTGAGGCCAAGGTGTCCGGCAGTCCCACGCTCGTCGCGCCGGGCCCGGTGCCCGTCGAAGAGGCGGTGTGCGACCGGGCCGAGGCCAGATGGCTGGCCGTACGCAGCGGGGAGCTGCCCGCACGCCAGGCCGAGGCGCTCCGGCTGAAGTCGGAGGACCTCGACGTCGGCCAGGTCGCCGTGCGCATGGGGCTGAGCTACCGGACCGTCGAGTCGCTGCTCGCCCGGGCCCGGCGCACGCTGCGCAACTCACTGGCCGCCACGCTCGGGTTCGCGCTGTTCCTGTTCGGGCGAGGGCGACTGCGGGCGGGCGGCAAGGCACAGGCCGTAGCGGCCGCGTCGACGGCGGCGACCCTGGCGGTCGCCGGGTTCGTACTGCCGCACACGCTCGGAGGGGGCGGGCCGGACGCGGCGCCCCTGCCCTTGGCATCCTCCGTGTCCGGGATCCCTGCCGAGACCGTCCGGCCCGACGGCACCGCCGGGACACCCACCCCGAACGCCCGCGAGCTGTCGGCCCCCGCGACGGCTTCCGGCGCGACGGCCTCACCCGGTGATCACCACGATGCGCTGCTGCCGCTGACGGTGCCGCCCCTGCCGGAGGCCTCCCTGTCACCCTTGCCGGCCGTTCCGGAGGTCCCGAGCATGTCGGGCCTCCCGAGTGTGCCCGCCCTTCCCGACCTGCCGGACGCGTCCACGATCCCTGCGGCTCTTCCGTCCGTCCCGGTGGCTCCCACCGAGGTATCGGTGCCGACCGCACTGCCGTAGCCCCGCCGCGAGCCCTGCCGAAAAAATTCTCCCTTCCCCGCGACGGACGCCCCGCCTCTCCCCGTAGAGCAGATGTCGGAGCTGCTCCACGGCGGAAGGGTGGAACGGATGGGTGTCGAGATCTGTGTGGAAGGGCTGACCAAGTCCTTCGGTCACCAGGTCATCTGGCAGGACGTCTCGCTGACGCTGCCCGCCGGGGAGGTCTCGGTCATGCTCGGGCCGTCGGGCACGGGCAAGTCGGTGTTCCTCAAGACGCTCGTCGGACTGCTGAAGCCGGACCGCGGTTCCGTGAAGGTCGCCGGTCGTGACATCACCAGGCTGCGCGAACACGAGCTCTACGAAGTGCGAAAGCTGTTCGGCGTGCTGTTCCAGGACGGCGCGCTGTTCGGCTCGATGAGCCTGTACGACAACATCGCCTTCCCACTGCGCGAGCACACCCGTAAGTCCGAGAGCCAGATCCGGCGCATCGTGCTGGAGAAGATGGACATGGTCGGGCTGATCGGCTCGGAGGGGAAGCTGCCCGGTGAGATCTCCGGCGGGATGCGCAAGCGCGCGGGCCTGGCACGGGCGCTCGTGCTGGACCCCGAGATCATCCTCTTCGACGAACCCGACTCCGGCCTCGACCCGGTGCGCGTCGCCTATCTCAACCAGCTGATCGTCGACCTCAACGCGCAGATCGACGCGACTTTCCTGATCGTCACGCACGACATCGCCTCCGCCCGCCAGGTGCCGGACAACATCGGGCTGCTGTTCCGCCGCGAGCTGGTCATGTTCGGCCCACGCGAGCAGTTGCTGACCAGCGACGAACCCGTCGTACGGCAGTTCCTGAACGGCCGGATGCAGGGTCCGATCGGCATGGCGGAGGAGAAGGACGCCGCGCAGGTGCAGCAGGAGCTGGCCCAACTCGTCGACCGGGCGCCCGTCCCTGAACCGACACCCCGGCTGCTGCCGGGACCCGGCATCATCCGCCCGCCCCGCTGGGAGGCGATCGCGCGACGGGAGGCCGAACTGCGCCGGAAGGAGGTGGCGGACCGATGAGAGTGTCACCGGCCGGGGCGCTCAGGCATTCCGGGAACCTCTTCGCGATGGCCCTGGACGTCGTCCGGACCGTGCCCCGACGGCCGTTCCAGGCAAGGGAGTTCATCCAGCAGGCCTGGTTCATCGCGAGCGTCACCATTCTGCCGACGGCCCTCGTGTCCATCCCGTTCGGAGCGGTCATCGCGCTGCAGATCGGCAGTCTGACCCGGCAACTGGGCGCCCAGTCCTTCTCCGGGGCCGCCTCGGTGCTGGCGGTGCTGCGGGAGGCCTCGCCGATCGTGACGGCGCTGCTGATCGCGGGCGCGGGCGGTACGGCGATCTGCGCGGATCTCGGGGCGCGGAAGATCCGCGAGGAGATAGACGCGATGCAGGTGCTCGGCATCGATCCCATCCACCGGCTGGTCGTTCCGCGCGTGCTGGCGTCGATGGTGGTGGCGGTGCTGCTCAACGGCCTGGTGTCGGTGGTCGGTGTCGCGGGCGGCTACTTCTTCAACGTCGTTCTGCAGAACGGCACTCCGGGCGCCTATCTCGCCTCCTTCACCACGCTCGCCCAGCTCTCCGACCTGTGGGCGGCCGAGATCAAGGCGCTGGTGTTCGGTGCGATCGCCGCGATCGTCGCCTCGTACAAGGGACTCACCGCGAAGGGCGGCCCGAAGGGCGTGGGCGACGCGGTGAACCAGTCGGTGGTGATCACCTTCATGTTGCTGTTCGTGACGAACTTCGTGATGACCGCGGTGTACTTCCAGGTCGTCCCGCAGAGGGGTTAGCCGATGGGACTTCTCGAACGACCACTGCGCTCTCTCGAAGAGCTCGGCACCCAACTCTCCTTCTACGGCCGCTCACTGGCCTGGACCGGCCGCACAGTGCGCCGCTACAAGAAGGAGATCCTGCGGCTGCTCGCCGAGGTGAGCTTCGGCCGCGGCGCCCTCGCCGTCGTGGGCGGCACGGTCGGCGTCATCGCCTTCCTGTCGTTCTTCACCGGCACGGAGGTGGGCCTGCAGGGATATGCCGCGCTCAATCAGCTCGGCACCTCCAACTTCGTGGCGTTCCTCTCGGCGTACTTCAACACCCGTGAGATCGCCCCGCTGGTGGCCGGGCTCGCGCTCTCCGCGACCGTCGGCGCCGGATTCACCGCTCAGCTCGGCGCGATGCGCATCAGCGAGGAGACCGACGCCCTCGAAGTCATGGGCGTCCCCTCGCTGCCGTTCCTGGTGACCACCAGGATGATCGCCGGCTTCGTCGCGGTCATCCCGCTGTACGTCATCGGCCTGCTGTCCTCGTATCTCGCCGCCCGCACCATCACCACCGGCTACTACGGGCAGTCGGCGGGCACCTACGACCACTACTTCCAGCAGTATCTGCCGCCGGTCGACGTGCTGTGGTCCTTCGGGAAGGTGCTCGTCTTCGCCGTCCTGATCATCCTGGTGCACTGCTTCTACGGCTACTACGCGAGCGGCGGCCCGGCGGGCGTCGGCGTCGCCGTGGGCCGCGCCGTGCGGACGTCGATCGTCGCGATCAACGTCCTTGACTTCTTCCTCTCGTTGGCGATCTGGGGCGCCAACACGACCGTACGGATTGCGGGGTGAGCCGGATGAGGGTGCTGAGACTACGGCTGTACGGCGTCGTGTTCATCGCCGTGCTCGCCCTGCTGCTGTCCCTGTCCGTCGCCGTCTACCAGCAGGCGTTCACCCCGGTCGTACGGATCAGGCTGGAGGCCGACAGCCTCGGCAACCAGCTCGATCCGCGCGCCGACGTCAAGCTGCGCGGGCTGCTGGTCGGCGAGGTCCGCGCGGTGCACACCGATGGGACGAAGGCGACGCTCGACATCGCGCTCAAGCCGGAGTACGTCGCGCACATCCCGTCCGACGTGCACGCACGCCTGCTGCCCAAGACGCTGTTCGGCGAGAAGTACGTGGACCTGGTCGCGCCCGTGCACTCTGGGCGCCCGTCGGCTCGCCCCATCCACGCCGGGGACGTCATCACCCAGGACCGCACCCGCGTCGGCATAGAGCTCCAGCAGCTGATGAACGACCTGCTGCCGCTGCTGCGGACCGTGCAGCCCGGCAAGCTCAACGCCACGCTCTCCGCGTTCGCCACAGCCCTGGAAGGACGCGGCGACCGGATCGGCGACAACCTCATGCGCGTGGAGGACTATCTGCACCGGCTCAATCCTCATCTGCCGTCCCTCACCGAGGACTTCGCGCGCCTGGCCGATGTCGCCGAGGTGTACGGCGACGCGGCTCCCGACCTGATGGAGATCCTGCGCAACACCGTCACGACCAGCCGCACCCTGGTCGAGCAGCACGGCCGGCTCGCCTCCGCACTCACCACGACGGCGACCGCCGCCGGCACCACGGAGGACTTCCTGGACGCGAACGGCGACCGGCTGATCACCCTCGGCCGGGTCTCCCGCCCCACGCTCGAACTCTTCGCCCGCTACTCGCCCGAGTACCCCTGCCTCCTGGCCGGCCTGGTCCGCGAGGAACAGGCCTCCGAGCAGGCGTTCCGGGGCGGCAAGATGCACATCACGCTCGAAGTCGTACGACAGCAGGGGGCGTACCAGCCCGGTGAGGAGCCGCGCTACGACGACCGCTCGGGACCGAACTGCCGCGACCTGCCCCACCCCCCGGTGCCCGCACCCGGAGTGCACCTCAACGACGGTTCGAGCAAGGGGAGTTCGACGAGTCCGCTCGGTGTGTCCGCCACCCGGGCCGAGCAGCGCGCCGTCGGCTCGCTCGTGGCGCCCGTCATGGGCGTGCCCGCCGACGAGGTGCCGCCGGTCGCGACGCTGCTGTTCGGGCCGATCGCTCGCGGGACGGCGGTGAGCGTCGCATGAGGACATCGAGTGCCCGGCAGACCGCCGCCCCGCTGATCAAGTTCAGCCTCTTCGCGCTGGTGACGATCCTGGCGACGGCGCTGCTCGCCGCCACCATCGTCAACATCTCCCTCACGCCCGAGCACACCTATCGCGCGGTGTTCGCCGACGTGACCGGCCTGGAGAAGGGGGACGACATCCGGGTGGCCGGGGTGCGGGTCGGCGAGGTCGAGGGGATCCGGATCAAGGACCGGACACTGGCCGAGGTCACCTTCACCGTCACCGCGGACCGTCCGCTGCTGAACAGCACCGGCGCGGTCATCCGCTACCGGAACCTGGTCGGACAGCGTTACGTCGCCCTGACCGAGGGGGTGGGAGACGGTACCCGGCTGAAGTCCGGAGCCACCATCCCGCTCTCGCGCACGCAGCCCGCGCTGGACCTCAACGCGCTCCTGAACGGCTTCAAGCCACTGTTCGCGGCGCTCAGCCCGCAGGACGTCAACCAGCTCGCCACCGAGATCATCCGGACGCTGCAGGGCGAGGGCGGCACCGTCAACAGCCTGCTGGTGCACACGGCCTCGCTCACCACGACGCTGGCCGGCCGCGACAAGCTGATCGGCTCGGTGATCGACAACCTCAACACCGTGCTGGGGACGCTGGACAAGCGGGGCGCCCGCTTCTCCGGGCTGCTCAAGCAGCTGCGCCGGCTGATCTCGGGGCTGTCCGCCGACCGCAAGCCCATCGGTCGGTCGCTGGTGAGCATCGGCGACCTGACGGACGCCACCTCGGGACTGCTCAAGGACGCACGTCCGCCGCTGAAGGACGACATCGCCGAGCTGACCGATCTCACCGGAACCCTGAACAGGAACGACAAGACCGTGGAGGGCGTGCTGAAGCGGCTGCCGAACAAGCTCAACGAGCTCACGGGGACGGCGTCCTACGGCTCGTGGTTCAACTTCTACCTGTGCGACTTCGACGGCCGGATCGTGCTGCCGAAGACGAAGCAGGTGCTCACTCCCGAGCTGCATGTGGCGAGGGCGAGGTGCGGCGCATGACGAAGCAGCTGCGCAAGCGCCGCCCGGAGCCGCTGGTCAAGGTCCGCATCGACCCGCCCAAGCTCCCGAAAGTACGGCTCCTTCCGCGCCGCGCGCCTCGCCCCCGCCGCCCGGAACCACTGATCAAGGTACGCATCGAGCCGCCACGGCTTCCGCGCATACGGATACGCCGCCCGCGCCTGGTCCCGTTCCGGGACCGCAACCCCGTGGTGATCGGGGCCGTCGGCCTCACCACGCTCACGCTGCTGACCGTGGCCGCCTTCAACGTCGACAGCCTGCCGCTGATCGGTGACGGCGACACATACAGCGCCGCCTTCTCGGAGGCGGGCGGGCTCAGGCCCGGTGACGAGGTGCGCATCGCCGGGGTCAAGGTCGGCAAGGTCGAGGGCGTCGATCTGGAGGGAGACCACGTCAAGATCACCTTCAAGATCAAGGGCGAACCCGGGTTCGGCACCGAGACCGGCGCCTCCATCCGGGTCAAGACGATCCTCGGCGCCAAATACCTCGCGCTGCACCCCAAGGGACCAGGTCAGCTGAAGCCGGGCAGCGAGATACCGCTCAGGAGGACGGTCCCGGCGTACGACGTCGTGCAGGCGTTCAGCGATCTCACCACCACCACGGAGCAGGTAGACACCGACCGGCTGGCGAAAGCCCTCGACACCATCTCCACCACGTTCCAGGACTCCCCCGCCGAGGTACGGGCGTCCATCAAGGGCCTGTCCAAGATCTCCCGGACGGTGGCCTCACGGGACAAGGCACTCGGTGAACTCCTCGACCACGCAAACGGTGTCACGGGCGTACTGGCCGAGCACACCGAGGACTTCACCGCACTGGTCAAGGACGGCGACCAACTGTTCAAGGAGATCAGCAAGCGGCGCAAGGCGATCCACAAGCTGCTGAAGAGCTCCGCCGCGCTCGGCATCGAGCTGACCGGCCTGGTCGAGGACAACAAGAACGAGATCGGGCCGGCGCTCAAGGGCCTCAACCGCGTGGTCGAGATGCTCGAACGCAATCAGTCGAGCCTCGACCGGAGCGTCAAGCTGCTCGCCCCGTACGTCCGGCTCTTCACCAACACCCTGGGCAACGGCCGCTGGTTCGACTCCTACGTCCAGAACCTGGTCGCCGCTCCGGTGGTGCCGCGCACGGGAGGCTCGCAGTGAACAACCTGAAGCGGCGCGTGGCCCTGGTCACCGCACTCGCCCTCGTCGCCGCGCTCACCTACGTGCTGTGGCCGCGCTCCGAGCCCGTGCACGTCACCGCGTACTTCCCGCGCACCGTCGGCATCTATCCCGGCTCGGACGTCCGCGTCCTCGGCGTCCGGATCGGCGAGGTCGAGAAGATCACGCCGGAGGGCGACCGGGTGCGAGTGGAGCTGGAGTACGACGCAGGCCGCAAGGTCCCGGCCGACGCCAAGGCCGCGATCATCAACTCCTCCGTGGTCAGCGACCGTTACGTGCAGCTGCTGCCGGTCTACCGCCATGGTCCGACCATGCGGAACGGTGACGTCATCCCCGAGACGCGGACGGCCGTACCGGTCGAGCTGGACCGGATCTTCGACAGTCTGCACACGACGGCCGAAGCGCTCGGTCCCAAGGGCGCCAACAAGGACGGCTCACTGTCGCGGCTGCTCGGGGTGAGCGCGGACAACCTCGACGGCCAGGGCGACAACCTCCATCAGACGGTCGAGGACCTCTCGCAGGCCGTCACCACCCTGTCCGACGGCCGCACCGACCTCTTCGGCACGGTACGGAACCTGCAGGTCTTCACGGCGGCCCTGGCCGCCGACGACCAGAGCGTGCGGTCGTTCAACACCAGCCTCGCCAAGGTTGCCGGGCAGCTCGCGGGCGAACGCAAGGATCTCGCCGCCGCGCTGCTGAATCTGGGGACAGCGCTCGGTGACGTGTCGGACTTCGTGAAGAAGAACAAGAAGTCACTGACCTCGAACGTGACGGGCCTGAGCAAGGTGACCAAGGTGCTCGTCACCCAACGGGCCGCACTGGACGAGCTGTTGAAGGTCGCCCCCACGGGACTGTCGAACCTGAACAACGCCTACAACCCGTCCGCGGGCACCCTCGACACCCGCAACAACCCCGACCAGCCCCAGGATCCGGCCTCACTGCTGTGCTCCGTACTGAGGACGACCGGCGACGAAGGCGGCAAGAACCCCGACTGCAAGGAGCTGAAGGAACTCTTCGACTCCCTGCCGAAGGTGCCTCGGGGATCAGCGGTGACAGGCACGGTCGACCGGACGCTCGGCGGAATCCTGGGGGCGAGCACATGAACGCACTGCGCAAGGGCGGGGCGCTCGCCTGGGCGGCCGTCGGCTCGCTGCTGCTGTCCGGCTGCGAGTTCAAGGGCTGGTACGACGTCCAGCTGCCCGGCGGAGCCGCCGCCGACGGCCACGCCTACCACGTCACCGTCGAGTTCCGTGACGTCCTCGACCTGGTGCCGCAGTCGGCGGTGAAGGTCAACAACGTCACCGTGGGCGCCGTGGAGAAGGTCGAGCTGGACGGCTGGCACGCACGCGTACGGCTGAGGGTCGCCGACTCGGTGAGACTGCCCGCCAACGCGGTCGCCGAGTTGCGGCAGACCAGCATGCTCGGCGAGAAGTACGTAGCGCTCTCCGCCCCGTCCGGTACGGCCCCCGTGGGCCGGCTCGGCGACGGCGACCGCATCCCGCTCTCCCGCAGCGGCCGCAACCCGGAGATCGAGGAGGTGCTGTCCGCACTGTCCGCGCTCCTCAACGGCGGCGGAGTGGCCCAGCTCAAGACCATCACCGTGGAGCTGAACAAGGCCCTGGACGGCCGCGAGAACCGGGTGAGGTCGCTGCTCAAGGAGCTGAACACGTTCATCGGCGGTCTGGACGACCAGCGCAAGGACATCGTCCGCGCCCTCAAGGCCGTCGACCGCCTCGCCCAACGGCTCGGGAAGGAGAAGAAGACGATCGCCCAGGCCGTGGACACGATGCCGCCCGCCCTGAAGGTCCTCGCCGACCAGCGGCGCGATCTGACGAGGATGCTCACGGCACTGTCGAAGCTGGGCACGACGGGCACCAAGGTGGTCCAGGCCTCGCACGACGACACGGTCGCGAACCTCGAAAAGCTGCGGCCGATCCTGCAGCAGCTGAACAAGGCGGGCGACGACCTCCCCAACTCCCTGGAGCTGCTGACCACTTATCCCTTCCCGCGCAACGCGGCGGACGCCGTCAAGGGCGACTACGTCAACCTGGACATCACCGCCGACCTCGATCTGTCGGATCTCTACGGAAACCTGACGGGCGGGTCCGGCAAGTCCGGCGGGGGAAACGGCGGTTCCCAGCAGCCCGGGACTCCCGACCTGCCGGAGCTCCCGGACGTGCCGGGCGTCCCGACGCCCACCGCGCTGCCGAGCACGCCCGGCCTGCCGTCCGCTTCGGTGCCGTCGGCCCCGCCGGCCCCGTCAGGCGGGGGCGGGCCGCTCTGCCCGCCGGTGTGCACCAGCGCCTACACCGCCCGAGGAACGCTGCCCGAGGGATCCGAGGGTCCCGAGAGTCCCGAGAGTCCCGAGGGGATAGATCTCGCGCTCGCGGAGCTGATGCTGAAGGGGGTTCAGCCGTGATCACACGGACGGTCAAGGCCCAACTGCTCGCCTTCGCCACCGTCACGGCCGTCGGGGTGTCCTACGTCGGCGCCGAGTACACCGGCCTGCTCGACGACGTCCTGGACCGCGGTTACACGGTGCGGGCGGACTTCGCCGACTCCGGGGGAATCTTCCCGGGCGCCGAGGTCACCTACCGGGGGGTGCCGGTGGGCCGGGTCGGCACGCTGCGGCTGACGGGCTCCGGCGGCGTCTCGGTCTCCCTCGACATCGAGGACGGCGCGCCGCGCATCCCGGCGGACACCCTCGCCGTGGTGGCGAACCGTTCGGCGGTGGGCGAGCAGTACGTCGATCTACAGCCCCGCACGTCCAACGGACCGTACCTGCTCGACGGGAGCGCCATTCCGCGCGGCAGCACCCGCGTACCGCTGCCCACGACGGACCTGGTCCTCAGTCTGGACCGGCTTGTGAACTCGGTCGGCAAGGACGATCTGCGGGTCACCGTCGACGAGTTGGGCCGGGCCTTCGCCGGCACCGGACCGAACCTGAGCCGACTGGTGGACTCGGGCAACGCGCTCGTCGCGTCGGCGTCCGACTCACTGCCCCAGACGATCGCGCTCATCGAGGACTCGCGGAAGGTCCTGAAGACGCAGGCCGACCAGGGCTCCTCCATCAAGTCGTTCGCGCACGACCTGGCGACGCTCACCGCACAGCTGAAGTCGAGCGACGGGGACCTGCGCAAGCTGATCGGCAACGCGACGCCGGCCGCGCAACAGGTGAACTCCCTGTTGAAGTCCACCGGGCCACGACTGTCGGTCCTGCTGGCCAACCTGATCAGCGGCGGCCAGGTCACGCTGGCGCACCTGCCGGGTGTGGAGCAGGCGCTCGTCACCTTCCCGGCGCTGGTCTCGGGCAGTTACACCGTCGTCCCGGGCGACGGCACCACCCACTTCGGCCTGGTGGTCAACGCCGACGACCCGCCGCCGTGCGCCCAGGGCTACGGCACGGCGCGCCGTGACCCCGCGGACACCAGCACGCGCGAGGCGAACACCGACGCGCACTGCACGGCCCCGCACGGGAGCAAGTCGTCGGTCCGGGGCGCCCAGAACGCCCCCGGCCCCACGACAGCTCCCGGCGGCGCGAACCGGACGGCGTACGTCACGCCGTACGACCCGGACACCGGCACCGCCACCGGCCCGGACGGAAGGCCCGTCGAGATCGGCTCTTCGGGCGGCCAACAGGCGGTCTTCGGAAAGGAGTCATGGCAATGGTTGCTCGTCGGACCGATGGCATGAGCAGGGCCCTGTCGGGCAGGGCCAGGTCGGTGGGGCTCGTCGTGGCGACCGTCCTCACAACCGCGCTGACGATCTGGCTGAGCCTCGCGCTCTACGACCAGCACAAGACGGAGCAGCGGCGTCAGGACATCCTGGCAGCGGCTCGCCAGTCGGCCCTGAACTTCACCTCGCTCGACTACCGACACTACGACCGGGACAGCGCGAACGTCCTCGACGGCGCCACCGGCGACTTCAAGAAGCAGTTCGCCGCACAGACCGAGGAGCTGACCAAGCTCGTCGCCGCGAACGAATCCGTGTCCGAGGGCCAGGTCCTGGAGGCGGGCATAGTCCGGTCCGACGAACACTCGGCGCGTGTCCTGGTGGTCGCCGACAGCAAGGTGACCAACACGGCCGCGCCGAAGGGCGAGGCGCGCACGTACCGGCTGCAGCTCGACCTGGTGTACCGGGATGGCCGCTGGCTGACGTCCGACGTCGAGTTCGTCGGCTGACTCCACCCTCCATCCTCCACCCACCTCCCCTCCCTGCCCTCTCCGCCCTGCAAGACATGAGGAGTAAGACCGTGGCGAAGACGACCACCCGAGGCCGCGGCTCCGGTTCCGGCACCCGGCGCACCATGACCGCTGCCGCCCGCGCGGCAGCCAAGCGCGCGGAGCGCGGAAACAGCGAACCGGGGCCGACGGCCACCGATGAGACCGTTCCGGGCCGGCCCGAGACGCGCGACGCCGGACGCACCGTGCTCATCGATCCCCCGAAGCACGGCTGGGACGACCCGCCCGAGCCCTCGCCGGAGTCCTTCGAGGCGGAGGATGCCCCGCAGGAGGAAGGCGAGCCCGGTCCCGTAACGCCGACGCGGCGCGCTCGGCGGCTGCTGCTCACCGCGGTCCTGTGCGTCCTGCTCGTGGCGGGCCTGATCGCGGCGGCCGTGCTCGGCTGGCGGTACCAGCAGGGGGTGGAGGCCGAGCAGGCACGAGGGCAGGCACTCGCGGCCGCGCAACAGGCGGCGCCCGTCGTGCTGTCGTACGACTACCGGCATCTGTCCCGCGACTTCGCCGCGGCAAGCACCCGGCTCACCGGGCACTTCCGCGACGAGTACCGCAAGACCACGACGACGGTGGTCGGCCCGACGGCCAGGAAGTACCACGGGGTGGTGAAGGCAACGGTGGCGACGCCGACCGCCGGACCTCCCGCAGCCTCAGTGATCTCGGCATCGGCGGACCGAGCGGTGGTCCTCCTCTTCGTCAACCAGCTGACCACCAGCACCCAGGTCTCGGGCTCCCGCCTGGACCTGAACCGGGTACGGATGACGCTGACCCACACGTCCGACGGCTGGAAGGTGAGCGCGGTCGACGCACTCTGACACGCGCGTCACCGCCCCAGTGCAACCTCGCCCGCATGGACGGCACGCAGGGCGCGCTCGACGGTCTCCCGGTTCTCACCCACCGGAGCCACATAGTCGAGAACGTCGCGGGCGGCGTCCTCCCCGAGCGTTCGGGTGATCACCCACGTGGCGAGGTACTGAGACGCCAGGCAGCCGCCCGCCGTAGCGATGTTCCCCTCGGCGTGGAACGGCGCGTCCAGAACGGTGACGTCGCAGGCTTCGACAAAGGGCCGGCTCTTCCTGTCCGTGCAGGCGGGCATGCCGTCCAGCAACCCGAGCCGGGCGAGCACCAGCGCGCCGGAGCACTGCGCGCCGATCAGCTGTCGGGCAGGGTCGAGCGGCAGCCTGGAGATCAGCCGGTCGTCGGCGACCACGTCTCGCGTCTTCACCCCGCTTCCGATCAGCACGACATCGGCTTCGGTCACGAACTCCATCGGGCGCTGCCCGGTTGCCTCGACGCCGTTCATGGAGCTGACTACCGGGGTCGGTGTCGTGATGAAGGCCTCCAGGCCGTCCTTCCGGCATCGGTTGATCAGCGCGGAGGCGATGAAGCTGTCGAGCTCGTTGAATCCATCCAAGGTGACCACGGCTACCTGCACGGCATCTCCTCCCAGTACGGCACGGGAGGTGCAGTCTCTCAGATGCGCTGTGCGCAGGTCCCAGGGCACTTCCTCCTCATTGCTCCTGGGGCGCGCCCCCGGATTCCTCCCCGCCGGGCAGCCCGGCCGGACGCCGGCCCCGGGGCTGCTGCGGCTCGGGGCGGGCGGGTACGGGAGGCACCGGGCGGTCCAGTGGTGTACCGGTGGTCAGGGTCATCGGCTCACCGTGGTGCAGTACCTCCAGCGGGTCGCCTTCCTCCAGGACGTAGCGTGCCTTGGCCGGGCCGATGTCCACCTTCAGCCGGCGCCCGCGTACCGTCACCGTGAACGCCAGCCGGGACAGTGCTTCGGGCAGGCGCGGCACGAACCCCAGCCGGTCCGGATGCCCCTCCTCGCCGGCGTGCCGGCGCATGCCCCCGAAGCCGATGACCAGCGCGATCCATGTGCCGGCGAGCGAGGCGATGTGCAGCCCGTCGCGGGTGTTGTGCTCCAGGTCCTCCAGGTCCATCAGCGCCGCCTCGCTGAGGTACGCGTACGCCAGCCGCAGATGCCCGGTCTCGGCGGCCAGCGCCGCCTGGCAGCACGCCGACAGGGAGGAGTCGCGGACGGTGAGGGCCTCGTAGTAGGCGAAGTTGCGGGCCTTCTCCTGGTCGGTGAAGGCGTTGGGGCACACCATCATCGCCAGTACCACGTCGGCCTGCTTGACCACCTGCTTGCGGTACAGGTCGAAGTAGGGATAGTGGAGCAGCAGCGGGTAGTTCTCGGGCGGGGTCTCGTCGAAGTCCCAGTGCTGGAAGCGGGTGAAGCCGGCCGACTGCTCGTGCACGCCGAGGCCTTCGTCGTACGGCAGCGCCATGCGGCTCGCGGCGTCCCGCCAGGCCGCCGTCTCCTCGTCGTCGACGTCGAGTTCCTCGGCCCGGTCCGGGTGGCGCGTGGCCGTTTCCGCCGCGGCCAGCAGGTTCTGGCGGGCCATCAGGTTGGTGTAGAGGTTGTCTTGGGCGATGGCGCTGTATTCGTCGGGTCCGGTGACCCCGTCGATGTGGAAGACGCCTTCCGCGTCGTGATGGCCGAGGGAGCGCCACAACCGGGCGGTCTCCACCAGGAGTTCCAGTCCGTCGCCGCGCTCGAACTCCTCGTCGCCGCTCACCATGACGTACCGGACCGCGGCCATGGCGATGTCGGCGTTCACGTGGAAGGCGGCCGTCCCGGCCGGCCAGTAGGCGGAACACTCGGCGCCGTTGATGGTCCGCCAGGGGAAGGTCGCCCCCGCCAGCCCCAGTTGGCGCGCCCGTTCCTGGGCAGCCGGCAGGGTTCCGTGCCGCCATCTCAACACCGGGGCGACGGTCTGTGGCGCGGTGTACGTGAGCACGGGCAGCACGTAGGACTCGGTGTCCCAGAAGGAGTGGCCGTCGTACCCGGTTCCGGTCAGTCCCTTCGCGGGGATGGCCCGTTCCTCCCCGCGGGCGGCCGCCTGGAGTACGTGGAACAGGGCGAACCGTACGGCCTGCTGGATCTGCGCATCGCCCTCCACCTCGACGTCCGCGCCGGCCCAGAACTCGTCGAGGTAGGCCCGCTGTTGGGCGACCAGCCCGTCCCAGCCGGCACTGACGGCGGCCGCCACCGCCCCGTCGACCTGGTCATGCACCGCGGGCAGCGAGCGCTGCCCGGACCATCCGTAGGCGACGAACTTGACCAGCCGCAGCCGCTGTCCGGGCGCCAGGTCCGCGGTCACCGTCAGGCGGCTGACGTCCGGCTCACACTGAGCCGTCCAGCGGGTGCCGTCCGGCCCCTCGATGAGATGGTCGGCCGCCGCTCCCACGCGCAGTGCGCTGTGCTCGGTGCGGTGCACGAGCCGCAGCCGGGTGTCCTGGGCGAAGTTTTCCTCCGCGGTCAGCGGGGACTCGGTCGCCGCGGCAACCCGTGGGTCACCCTCGGTGTGCGGCAGGGTTTCGTTGGCTACGAGTTCGGACTGCACGGCCACCGTGGCCGGTCCGTCGACCGGCTCGACCTCGTACATCACCGCGGCCACCGCCCGTTGGGTGAAGGACACCAGGCGCCGCGAGGTGATGCGGACGGTCCGGCCGCCGGGCGTGGTCCACCGCGCGGTCCGGCTGAGTACACCGGAGCGGAAGTCCAGGACCCTCTCGTGCGCCAGAAGTTGCCCGTAGCGCAGGTCGCACGGATGGTCGTCGACCAGCAGCCGGACGACCTTGCCGTCGGTGACGTTGATCATCGTCTCGCCGGACTCGGGATAGCCGTAGCCCGCTTCCGCGTACGGCAGTGGATGCCGCTCGTACACACCGTTGAGGTAGGCGCCGGGCAGCCCATGGGGTTCCCCCTCGTCGAGGTTCCCGCGCCACCCGACGTGCCCGTTGGACAGGGCGAAGACCGATTCGCTCTGGGCGAGTACATCCAGGTTCAGCTCGGTCTCGCGCAGGCACCAGGGCTCGACCGTGTAGCTGGGATGGGTGATCACCGCGACTCCAGGAGTTCGGCCAGGTCACTTACCACGACGTCCGCACCGTGGGCCCTCAGCTGCTCCGCCTGGCCCATCCGGTCGACCCCCACGACCATGCCGAACCGTCCGGCCCGCCCCGCCTCCACACCGGCCAGGGCGTCCTCGAACACGGCGGCCGCGTCCGGCTCCACCCCCAGGACACGGGCCGCCTCCAAGTAGGTGTCCGGAGCCGGTTTCCCGTGCAGTTCGCGCTCACGCGCCACGATCCCGTCGATCCGCTCGTCGAACAGCTCCTCGATGCCGGCCGCCATCAGGACGTCCCGGCAGTTGGCGCTGGACGACACCACCGCGCTTCGCAGGCCGGCCTTCCGCACCTCGTGCACGAACCTGACCGAGCCTTCGTAGGGCTCCACCCCGTCCTCGCGAATCCGGCGCAGCACCAGGTTGTTCTTGCGGGTGCCCAGCCCGTTCACGGTCTCCGCCTCCGGCGGGTCGTCCGGCGATCCCTCGGGCAGGTGCACTCCGCGTGCGGCGAGGAAGGTGCGCACCCCGTCCTCGCGAGGGCGCCCGTCCACGTACTCGTCGTAGTCGCCGACCGCGTCGAACGGCACGAACGCGGTCCCCTCATGTGCCGCCCGCTCGCGGAGATAGCCGTCGAACATCTCCTTCCAGGCGGCCGCATGCACCTTCGCGGTCTGGGTGAGCACCCCGTCGAGGTCGAACAGACAGGCACGTACGTGATCAGGAAGACCCAGCATGGCGTCGAGGCTAGAAGTGCCCGGCGGGTCGCGTCGGGCAGTCGTCACCCGGCGCGCCGGAAGGAACCCGCTCGGTCGAGGCGCAGGCGGCATCCGGAGCAACGCGGCCGAACAACCCGTTGGCCGGTAGTGGTCCGTTGGCCGGTAGTGGTCCGGCGGTCAGCGGTGGTCCGTTGCTCAGTGCTGGTCCGGGAGACTCCACCGGTAGGGAGCGATGAGCTGCTGGATCCGGTCGGGCCCCCAGGAACCCGGCTCGTAGAGCTCCACGGGCGGCGGGTCCTTCAGCAACGGGGTGGCCGCCTCCCACAGACGTTCGATGCCGTCCGAACGGGTGAACAGGGACTGGTCCCCCAACATGGCGTCCAGGATGAGCCGCTCGTAGCCCTCCAGCGCGTGCTCCTCGTTGTACGAGCCCGCGTACCGGAAGACCATCTCGGCGTCCTCCAGCCGCATCGCGGGCCCGGGTTCCTTGGTGAGGAACCTGGCCGTGATGCTTCCGGGATCGTCGAAGTCGATCAGCAGTGCGTTGCTGCGCGCGCCGGCGCATTGGTCGACGTCCATCGGGAACATGCGCAGCACCGGCTCGCGGAAGCCCAGCGTGACCACGTGTCGGCCCTGGGCGAGGGATTTGCCGGACCGCAGGAAGAAGGGCACGCCGGCCCAGCGCCAGTTGTCCAGTTCGACGCGCAGGGCCACGAAGGTCTCGGTGTCCGAGTGCGGGTCCACTCCCGGTTCGTCGCGGTAGCCCGTGTACTGGCCGCGGACGACGTGGGCGGGGTCCAGTGGCCGCAGGGACTGGAACACCTTCTCCTTCTCGTCCCGCAGCGCCTGCGCGTCGAGCGTGGTCGGGGGTTCCATCGCCACGAAGCCCATGAGCTGGAAGAGATGAGTGACGATCATGTCCCGGAAGGTGCCGGTCCCTTCGAAGAAGCGGGCCCGGCCCTCGATGCCGATCTGCTCCGGTACGTCGATCTGCACATGGCTGATGTGGTCCCGGTTCCAGATGGGCTCGAACAGGCCGTTGGCGAACCTCAGGGCCAGGATGTTGTCCACCGACTCCTTGCCCAGGAAGTGGTCGATGCGGAAGATCCTCGACTCGTCGAAGACGGCGTGGATGGTGGCGTTCAGGGCCCGGGCCGACGGCAGGTCGGTGCCGAAGGGCTTCTCCACGATCACCCGCGCGTTCTGCGCGAGTCCCGTGTCGCCGAGCAGTTGGACGACGGAGGAGAAGGCGACCGGCGGCACGGCCAGGTGGAAGAGGCGGCGCGGCCGGCCGCCGAGCGGCTGCTCGGCCTTCTGGACCGCGGCCAGCAGCGGCTGCGGATCCTCCGGGTCCGCGGCACCGAAGCTGAGCGCCGCTTCGAACGCCTCCCACGCCTCTCCCTGCGGTTTCGACCGGCCGAACTCCGCGACCGCATCGCGGGCATGCGTGCGGAACTCCTCGTCGCTGAGGGCGTCGGCGCCGGGCGCGGATCCCACCACCCGGTAGCGCTCGGGCATCAGTCCGGCGTGGGCCAGATGGAACAGCCCGGGCAGCAGTTTGCGGCGGGCCAGGTCGCCGGTCGCGCCGAAGAGCACGATCACATGGTCGTCCGGGCGCGGCTCCGAGGACGAGGCCCGGGTGGGGGTCGGCTGCGCCACGGTTCAGCCCGCCTTCTCGACGTGCCCGCCGAACTCACCGCGCATCGCGGACAGCAGTTTGTCGGTGAACTCGCCCAGTCCGCGCGAGGCGTACCGCTGGTAGAGGGCCGTGGTGATCACCGGGGCGGGCACACTCTCGTCGACCGCCGCCAGCACGGTCCAGCGGCCCTCCCCGGAATCGGAGACCCGGCCGGCGAAACCGTCGAGCTCCGGCGACCTGGCCAGCGCATCGGCGACCAGGTCGACCAGCCAGGAACCGACCACCGAACCGCGCCGCCACACCTCGGCGACCTCGGCGACGTCGATCTCGTAGGAGTAGGCGTCGGGATCGCGCAGCGGGGCGGTCTCCGCGTCGACCGTCCGCTTGCGCAGTCCCGCGTCGGCGTGCTTGATGACGCTCAGGCCTTCGGCGATGGCGGCCATCATCCCGTACTCCACGCCGTTGTGGACCATCTTCACGAAGTGGCCGGCGCCGCTGGGCCCGCAGTGCAGATAGCCGTCGGGGGCGGTGCCGGTCGTCTTGGTCCGGCCGGGAGTGGGTTCCGCGCAGCCGGCGCCCGGGGCGATCGTCCGCAGGAGGGGGTCCAGGCGCTGGACCGCCTCCCGGTCTCCGCCGACCATCAGGCAGTATC
The DNA here is from genome assembly GCF_055558775.1 of Streptomyces sp. NPDC025638. Classification (NCBI taxonomy): domain Bacteria; kingdom Bacillati; phylum Actinomycetota; class Actinomycetes; order Kitasatosporales; family Streptomycetaceae; genus Streptomyces; species Streptomyces sp. NPDC025638. Next base: position 224,711 of record NZ_JBVHLX010000009.1, read on the forward strand.
CGCGCTCCAGGCCCCAGACGCCCCCGGAGGTGCCGCAGTCCACGTAGTGGATACCGCTCGGCGCGAGCTGCTGGGAGCGGGTGATGTCGTCGCGGTAGTAGGAGTTGCCGCCGTCGATCACGATGTCCTCGGGCGCGAGCAGGCCGGCCAGTTCGTCGACCGTGCCCTGCACCACGCCCGCGGGGAGCATCAGCCAGATGTTCCGCGGCCGGTCGAGCTTGCCGACTAGGTCCTTCAGGGAGGACGCGCCGGTGGCGCCCTCCTGCTCCAACTCGCCGACGGCATCGGCGTCGAGGTCGTACACCACACAGGTGTGGCCGTCGCGCATGAGTCGGCGCACCAGGTTGGCGCCCATGCGTCCGAGCCCGACCATGCCGAGTTGCATGGGGGTGTTAGTGCTCATGGTCTGCCTCCCGCGCACTGGGGCGTCCTGGCTCCGCCTGCTGGACGGTGTCCATGCACAGGCCGCGCATGGCGTCCACCGGCAGCATGTCCTGGTCGGTCATGGGCAGCCGGTCCGATCCCTTCGGTGCTCCTGCGCTTCCAGTACACGCCAGATCACCGGTGCCCGCATGCCCATGGCAGTCGGCCTCGCCGCCGGGGCCGGGCCGGTCAGACGTGCGGGACGACGGCAACGGGGCAGTCCGCGTGATGGAGCACCGCATGGGCGACGGCACCGAGATGGCCCAGCCGTTGCCGGCCCCTGCGCCGGCCCACCACCGTGAGGCCGGCTCCGGCCGCGGCCTCGACGAGTCGGCCGGCCGCCCGTCCGGCGGTGGCCTCCTCCTGTACCTCCACCTGGGGGAAGCGCTCGCGGTAGGGCCGCACGGCCTCGCTCAGCGCCGCCCTGCCCGCCTCCGCCTCCTTGCTGCCCTCGCCGTGCGGGTGCATGGGGTGATGCAGGGCGGTCAGGCCCCAGGTGTGCAGGACATGGACGGGTACGGAGCGCCGTGCGGCGAAGTCGAAGGCGAACTGGAGCAGTTCCTCGCCGGGAGACCGGATGTCCAGACCCACGACGACACGGCCGCCCTCGTCCGGCTTGCTCCCGCGTACCAACACGACCGGGCTGTGCGCCTCGGCCGTCACCTCCTGGCCCACGGAGCCGACCGTGTAGCCCGCGCCGGAGCCGTACGACCCGAGCACCACGAGGTCGGCGTCGGCGGAAGCGGACACCAGTACCGAGTCGGGCGCGTCCTCGATTTCCTCCTCGCTGGTCGTGATCCCGCTGTGGCGGGACCGGGCCCGATCCGTCACGGTGTCGAGGAGCTCCTGCGCCCGTGCGGCCAGCACGTCCCGGGACGGCCGGACCGCCACGAGGGCGTGCTCCTGCCAGAGCGAGGCGTTCACCAGGCGCAGTTCGGCACTCCGCAGCGCGGCTTCGTCCGCGGCCCAGTCCACCGCTCTCATGCTCTCTTCGGAGCCGTCCACTCCCACCGCGATGCGTCCCGGCATGGCTGCTTCTCCTCGTGTAGGGGTCATGCACGGTGGCCGCCTCGGCCCTGAGCCCGGAGGGCGCCCACGAGGAAGCACAATGCATGGCGAATCATGCCATTTCGGGTGTATCAGGTGAGGTACCTCAGGCCGACTGCATCCAGGCTCGACCGCCGTGGCGGGCCGCGCGGGCCAGGAAGTGGTGCGGGACGTCCTCGTAGTACGCCAGATCCCAGCCGGCGGCCAGAAGCACGGGCCGCAGATTCTCCGGGGCCAGCGGGTCGTCCGGGTCGAGGGGGCGGCCGTGGCGGGCGGCACGTTCGGCGCGGCCGGAAGGGTGGAAGAGCAGCAGGACCCCGCCGGGAGCGGTCACCCTGGCCCACTCGCGCAGGGCCGCAGCGGGGTCGGGGACATGGTTGACCAGGCCCGCGCTGAACACACCGTCCACCGCGCCGTCCGGCAGCGGCAGCCGGCATGCGTCGGCCGGCAGCAAGGAGCCCTCCATGTCACGGCCTTCGCGCATCGCGGCCGTGAGCATCGCGGGTGTGAGCGCGGCGATCACCTGAGCACGATCGAGTGCGCCCCGGACGGCATCAACTCCCCCACCACCGGCGCTCCGGGCACCTCTCCGGCGACCAGCAGTCCGCCGGAGGTCTGCGCGTCGGCCAGCAGCAGCCGGGTGTCGGTGTCCGTGTCTCCGAAGTCGGTGTGGGGCGCCACCCACTCCAGGTTGCGCCGGGTGCCGCCGCTGACGTACCCGTCCCGGACCGCCTCCCTGGCACCGTCGAGGTAGGGCACGGCGGCGGTGTCGACCACGGCCGTCACGCCGGACGCCCGGGCCAGCTTGTGCAGATGGCCGAGGAGACCGAAGCCGGTGACGTCGGTGGCGCAGGTGGCGCCGGCCGAGAGGGCGGCCACGGACGCGTCCCGGTTCAGGGCCGTCATGGTGGCGATCGCCTGCTCGAACCGCTCGCCGGTGGCCTTGTGCCGGTTGTTGAGGACACCCAGGCCGAGTGGTTTGGTCAGCGAAAGGGGCAGGCCGGGCCGGCCGGCGTCGTTGCGCAGCAGCCTCGCCGGGTCGGCCAGTCCGGTGACGGCCATGCCGTACTTGGGTTCGGGGTCGTCGACGCTGTGCCCGCCGCCGATGTGACAGCCCGCCTCCGTGGCCACGTCCAGTCCGCCGCGCAGCACCTCACGGGCCAGATCGAACGCCAGCCGGTCGCGTGGCCAGGCCAGGAGGTTGACGGCGACTACGGGGCGGCCGCCCATCGCGTACACGTCGGACAGGGCGTTGGCGGCCGCGATGCGTCCCCAGTCGTACGGGTCGTCGACGACGGGCGTGAAGAAGTCGGCTGTGCACACCAGCGCCGTACCCGCATGCGCGGGCAGGGCGGCGACGGCCGCGTCGTCGCCGGTGGCGAGGCCGACCAGCAGCGGAGTGTCGCCCCCCGCAAGCGGTGCGCCCAGACCGCTGACGACCTCCTCCAGTTCTCCGGGCGGGATCTTGCAGGCGCAGCCGCCGCCGTGGGCGAACTGCGTGAGCCGTACGGAGGCTTGGCGGGTCGGTGTCATATCGGTCTCCCGGGGAACTAGCCTGGCGGTCGATGGAGGCGTGTGGGTGCCTGGTGGCCCTCCCGGTCTTCAAAACCGAGGTGCCCGAGGATCTCGGGCAGGCGGGTTCGATTCCCGTCCGCCTCCGCTCCCCGCACCGTCCCGGCAGCGCCGCCGCCGGTCGTCCACACGCTCCGTGTAGCCCTGGGCGTCCAGGTGCTCCAGCAGCGGCACGGCCACCCGGCGCGTGGTGTCCAGCGCCTGCCGGGCCTCGCTCGCGGTGAACGGCTGCGGCAGCCGCGCGAGCACGGCCGCGGCCCGCTCGTCCGCGCCCGGCAGCAGCACGATCCCGTCGGCCACCCGAAGCAGCGCACCAGCCGCCACAGCTGCGGCCACCGCCTTACGGGTGAGGCCGAGTTCGGCGAGGTGGCCGGCCTCCGGCGCGCGGAACGGTGCCGTCGCCAGATCCCGGCGTACGGCGTCGACGCCCGCCTGTACTTCCTGCGGAAGGGGCGGCCGGAGGCCTTCAGCGCCGTACAGACGCCCTTGCCGGCACGTGAGCCGGGAGGTCTCCGCCGCGAGGGCGTCCACCAGCGACCGGTCGGGCAGGCCGAGCAGATGACGGGCGGCCTCCAGGGAGAGTCCGGGGTCCAGGGCATGCTCCTTCGCATGCCGCTCCACCTCGGTGACCAGGCGCTCGCCCAGCTCAGCCCAGTGGGTGGGGTCGGCGAGCCAGTCCCCCGCCACGGGCGCGGCCGGGGACGGTACGCCCATCGCGAGCAGTTCCGAGCGCGTGACCAGCCTGCGGCGCCGCAGCTCGGCCGTGGCGTCCGGCAGGCCCGTCATGGTGGCCAGCTCGGCCGCTCTGGCCCGCGCCGCGCCCCGTCGGCGCAGCCGCGGCGGGCGGACGTCCAGCACGGTCACGCCGCAGGGCACGCGCCGGCCTCCAGGTTCACGCAGGACCGCGCGGTCGCCGACGCGCAGCGGCAGCTCCCGGCTCGGGGTCAGCCGGGCGGTGTCCTCGCCCAGGGGGCGGACGGTCACCGGGACGGCGGCCGTGCCGATGTGCAGGGTGACGGTCCGGGGCAGGTCGGCAACGGGCTGTCCGACGACCCGGACGTCGAGAAGATCCGTGCACAGCCAGCGCTCCGGCGCCAGCAGCACATCCCCGCGTCGCAGGTCGGCGGCGGACCCGTGCACGTTGACCGCCACGCGCGCCACCCCGCTGACCTCGCAGCGATCCTCGTGCAGGGACTGCAGCCCGCGCACCCGCAGCGCGGCCGTCGCGTCGCCCGTCACCAGCCGGTCCCCGACGCGCAGAGTGCCGGATCCGAGCGTGCCGGTCACCACCGTGCCGTGGCCGCGCACCGTGAACGCCCGGTCCAGCCACAGCCGTACGTCCGCGTCGGCGGGCGGGTCCGGCAGCGCGGCCGCCAGCCGGGACAGCTCGGTGCGCAGGCCGTCGAGCCCCGCGCCGGTCACCGAACTGACCGCGACGGCCGGTACGGCGCCGAGGGAGGTGTCGGCCATGCGCGCGGCCGCATCGGCCAGGACGGGCCCCGGATCGGCCAGGTCGCTGCGGGTCACCGCAAGGACGGCGTGCCGCACGCCGAGCGCGTCCAGGATCGCCAGGTGCTCCTCGGACTGCGGCTGCCAGCCCTGGTCGGCGGCGACGACGAAGAGCACCGCGGGGACGGGGCCGACCCCGGCGAGCATGGTCGGCACGAACCTCTCGTGTCCTGGCACGTCGACGAAGGCGAGGTACTCGCCGGCCGGACCGAGCCGGGTCCATACGAAGCCGAGGTCGAGGGTCAGTCCGCGGCGCCGCTCCTCCTCGAAGCGGTCGGGTTCCATGCCGGTCAGCGCCCTGACGAGGGCGGACTTGCCGTGGTCGACGTGTCCGGCGGTGGCCAGCACCCGCATGACGCCTGCCTCCTAGCTTCCCGCCGCCGCCCGCACGGCCTCGGCGAGTCGTTCGTCGTCCTCCGCAGGCACCGCCCGCAGGTCCAGAAGGCAGCGGCCCGACTCCAGACGGCCGACGACCGGGACGCGTCCGGTGCGCAGCGCGGCCGCGAACCGCTCTGGCAGGGACAGCGCGGCGCTGGGCAGCGTCACTCCGGGCGCGCCGCCCCCGCCGACCGTCGCGTCGCTCTCGACGGCCCGTACGTCGATGCCGTGCGGGCGCAGTGCCGAGGCGAGCCGTTCGGCGCGGGCCCGGAGAGTGGCGGGGCCGGCGGTCAGCGCGTCGTCGGTCGGGGTCGGCGGCCCGGTGAGGGTGGCCTCCAGGGCGGCCAGTGTCAGCTTGTCCACGCGTACGGCGCGGGCCAGCGGGTGCCGGGAGAGGGTGCGCACGATGTCGTCCTTGCCCAGCAGGAGTCCGCACTGCGGTCCGCCGAGCAGTTTGTCGCCGCTCGCGGTGACGAGGGAGGCACCGGCCCGCAGCTGCGTCTCGGCGTCCGGCTCCTCGGGCAGCCGGGGATGCGGGGCGAGCAGCCCGGAGCCGATGTCGACGACCACCGGGACGCCGAGTCCGGCCAGTTCGCCGACCTCGGCGGCGCGGGTGAAGCCGGTGATGCGGAAGTTGGAGGGGTGCACCTTCAGCGCGAAGCCCGTGTCCGGACCGATCGCGGCGGCGTAGTCGGCGGCGGTCGTGCGATTGGTGGTGCCGACCTCACGCAGTCGGGCCCCGGTGGAGACCAGCAGGTCCGGAAGCCGGAAGCCGTCCCCGATCTCCACCATCTCGCCGCGGCTCACGACGATCTCCCGGCCCGCGGCGAGCGCGGTGGCGGCCAGGACCAGCGCGGCGGCTCCGTTGTTGACGACGTGCACGGCTCCCGCGGACGGCACCCGCTCGTGCAGCGCACGCAGTGCCGTACGCCCGCGGCGGGCCCGTACGCCGGTGCGCAGGTCCAGCTCCACGTCGGTCGGCCCGGCGGCCGCGGCCACCGCGCGCCGGGCCGCGGCCGACAGTGGCGCGCGGCCGAGGTTGGTGTGGAGCAGCACCCCGGTGGCGTTGATCACCGCACGCAGTCCGCCGGCCGTGTCCGGAAGCAGGGCGGCCGCCTCGTCGGCCACGCTTCCTGGCGCGACGCGGCCGGTCCGGGCCCGTTCCTGCGCCTCCCGGACCGCCGCCTTGACGACGGACGCCCCGAGCAGACGGGCCGCCTCGACCAGTCGTGGATCACGCAGAAGGGCGTCCGTCCGCGGAATCCGCCGCCGTACGTCGTCATCCGGCCCCGCGAACGCCTCAGGCATACGACCCCTGCCTCTCCCGCCTGCCTCCCCCACTTCATGTCCATGGACGGCCATCGTCTCCGACTGCCCCGAGCCGGTCGTCCAACACGCCCGAGCGACGGGTGTGACTCCGGAAGATGTGCCTGTTCATCGCCGTCGAGGTGAATTACCGCCCAGCGAGGGAACCCGGAGGGGTGAGGTTGGCGAGTCATCGTAAGGAGCCCCATATGGATCACGGGGCCAGTCACGCATTCGGTCCCGCCCCGCGTGCTGATCTGCTGCTGTCGAGGGACTGCAAGGAGTGCTGGGGCTGGGGAACGGTAGTAACTCTGGACGGCCGTCACGAGCTCTGCCCGGTGTGCCAGACAACCGAGCAGCACACCACCACGGTCGCCACCGCGGCACACGCCCACAAGGCATGACCCCGCTTCCGGCGCGGAGCCACCCCATCTGTTCACCTACGTGACGCCATAGGTACATCTGTGAGGCACCCACGGCGGAGGAAAAGGCTGCATTGTCTGGTTTCGGACACCCGTATCCGAGCACAGAAAGTCAGCCGACATGGGCGAATTCCTTGTAGCCATGGCAACGAAAGTCGCCATGGCGCTCGCCGAGGCGATCATCATGCGCCTCGTGTGGGAGCTGTGGGCCGCTTGCTCACGCTCGCTGCGCTTGAACTTCGTAGCGGCTGCCGCGTGACCGCCGGGCGCCCGGCAGCGTCGCTCACGCCACCGCGCGCCCTGGGGGTATGAGCTAGCGCTTGGCGCCTGAGCTCTGCTTTTCCCTTCGCCCGCTGCGCAGCAGCCAGGTGGCTCCGCCGACAGCGAGGGCGACCGGCCATTCCAGGGCTCCTGCCACGGTCAGTGCTCCGAGACCTCCGTAGTACAGGAGATCCTTGGCGGGCGGCGCACTGGGCAGTCGTGCCGTGGCCGCGTGGGCCGTGCTCGTCATCTCCTCCTTGGTGAAGTACGGAACCGGCACGGGGGGATGCAGGGTGCGCATGTGCAGGTGCAGACCGGCACCGTCGTGCGCCTGGGGTTGCTGTCGCGTGGTCTCCGTAGCCGTCTTGGCCATCCCCCTCCTCCTTTCTCCGGAGTCGGTGTGGTTGTGCCTCCTCAATTGTCGCGCGCCTCCGGTGGCGGGTGCGCGGTCAAGGCGTTGCGATGGAAAAGGGGGTTGCTGAGCCACCCGTGCACACGGGGAGGGTGCCGGGCCGCAGGGAGCTGGTGATGCGCTGTGGCACTTCCGGGACGCGGACTGCTGAGGACTGTGGTGTCGTCCGCGGCCGGTGTGCTGCGGACCGAGGCCCGGGTACGCGTACGGTTCTTCGGCAACCGCGCGCACGTGGCCGTACGGGGTCTGCGCCCGGGCGACCTGCCCGAGGCCGCGGCGACGAAGCTGGCCAAGGAGGTCGAGCGGCGCCTGGCCGCCGTGCCCTCGGTGGACTGGGCCGTGGTGAACACCGTGATCGGGCACGCCGTGGTCGGCACCGACGGCTCGTCCGAGATGGAAGCCATCACGGACGCCCTGATCGAGGCGGTCGAGGCGGTGGAGGAGGCCCACGGCGTCGCGCACCCGCTGCCCGAGCACCCCACGTCGGGCGGGGCGGTCCGCAGGTCCACCTCGGCGACGGCCCTGCATGTGGCGGCCGCACCCTTGGCAGTGATGGCAGGTCTGACGCGGCGGACCCCCATCCCCGCGGGCATCGCTGCGCTCGCTCCGATCGTCGACGCCCACCCGCGTCTGAGGCATGTCGTCGAGGACGCGGTCGGCACCGAGAACGCCGGACTGCTCCTGGCCTCGCTCACCGCATTGGGGCAGGCCGGCTCGGGCGGTCTCGCCGGGGTGGTCGTGGACACCGCCCGGCACGTCCTGCGCACGATCGAGGCCGACGCGGAGGCCAACGCCTGGGCCGCGGCCGAGCCGCGCCTCGCGGGCAGCGCCGCGGCGGGGGCCCATGGCGCGCCGCCCGTGCCGCTTGCCCGGGAGACACCGCTGAAGCCCGGTCCGATCGAGCACTACGCCGACCGGGCACCCGTCGTGGGCGCGGCGTCCTTCGCCGGATCGCTGCTGTTCACCCGGCATCCCGGGCGGGCCGCCGGCGCGGCGCTGGCGGCGGTCCCGAAGGCACCGGTCCTTGCGCGCGAGGGCTTCGCCTGCGTTCTCGGCCGGGGCCTGGCCCGCCGGGGCATGGTCGTGGCCGATCCGGAGGCGCTGCGCAGGCTGGACCGGATCGGGGTCCTCTTGCTCGACACGAACGCGCTGGCCACCGGGTCCCATCGGCTTGCCGACCTGGTGGCCCTCGACGAGGACACGTCCGCGGGCGAACTCGCTGCCACGGCGCACCGGCTCTTCGACGGCTCCGCCCCGCAGCGCGTGCAGCGGGACACGGAGTGGAGCCTGGGGCCGGTCGAGCGTCTGAAGCTGCAGGGGCGAACGGGCAAGCGGGCCCGGGAGGGTCTGCGGCGGGACGGTGCGCGGTTCGTGCTGGGACTGGCGCGCGGACAGAGCCTGCTCGCCGTGATCAGCGTGCTGCCCGAGATGCACGAAGCCGCGAGCACCATCGTCCCCGCCGCGCATGCTGCCGGGCTCAGGGTCGTGACCGCCGGTGCGCACACCGCACAGGTGTCCGTCCGGGAGGCCGACGCCGTCAGCGAGGCGGGCGATCGGCCGCTGGATGCCGTACGGGCCCTGCAGCGCGACGGCGAGGGCGTGCTGCTGCTGTCGCACGACCGGCGCGCGCTGCAGGCCGCCGATGTCGGCATGGGTGTGGCCGACCCGCAGGACAGGCCGCCCTGGGGCGCGGACCTGTACCTGGACGGCGATCCCGGGGCGGCCGTGGTGATCGTGGAGGCCTGCCGCACCGCGCGGGAGACGGCGCGCCGGGGCGTGCGGCTCGCCGAGGCCGCGGCCGTGGTCGGCGAGACGGCGGTGCTGGCGGGGCGGACGCAGCGGCCGACCGCTCGGGGTACGACGGTGTTCAACGCGGCGGCCGGACTGGGCACCGTGGCCGGTGTCTGGGCGGCCGTACGGCTGCTGCGGCGCCCTGCGCCGCAGCCCTCGTCGCGGCAGCCGTGGCACACCATGGATCCGTCCACCGTGCTCGCCAGGACCGGTGGCGGCGGAGGCCCGGCGGACGAGAAGGCACGGGCGCGGGCCACGACCACCGGCGAGCCGGCGCCGACGACGTCGTTCGGCCGGGCCTACCTGTCCGAGATGGCGAACCCCCTCACACCCGTCCTCGGTGCCGGGGCGGCCATGTCGGCGTCGGTGGGCGCTGTCCTCGACGCCGTCGTCATCGTGGCGGTCACCGCCGTGTCCGGGTTCCTCGGCGGGTTCCAGCGGTACCGGACGGACCGTGCGGTCGCCCAACTGCGGCGGGAGTCGGCCGTCATGGCCAATGTGGTGCGGGACGGGGAGGAAACCGTCGCCGCCGCCGAGGAGTTGGCCGTGGGCGACGTGGTGAATCTGAACCCCGGTGACGTGGTGCCGGCGGACGGCCGGCTGCTGGAGGCGCACCATCTGGAACTCGACGAATCCGCGCTGACCGGCGAGTCGCTGCCGGTGGCCAAGGGTGTGGAGCCCGTGCTGGCCTCGCACCTGGGGGACCGTACGTCCATGGTCTACGAGGGCACCACCGTGGCGGCCGGCCGCGGCAGTGCCGTCGTCGTCGCCACCGGCACGGCCACCGAGGCGGGCCGCGCCGCGGCCGGCGGGCGTGGGGCGCCCCCCTCCGCCGGCGTCGAGCGCCGACTGACCCGGATCACCCACACCACACTGCCGGTGGCCCTCGGTTCCGCAGCCGCCGTGGTAGCGGCGGGCATGCTGCGGGGGCGCCCCATCCGGGACACGGTGGGGGCGGGCGTGGGACTGGCCGTGGCCAGCGTGCCCGAAGGACTGCCGTTCCTGGTCTCGGCCGCCCAACTCGCCTCCGCCAGAAGGCTTTCCGCACGCGGAGCCCTGCTCAGACACCCCCGCACCATCGAGGCCGCCGGCCGCACCGACGTCCTGTGCTTCGACAAGACGGGGACCCTCACCCAGGGGCGGATCTCCCTCGTCGCCGTCGCCGCCGACGGCCACAGCCTTCCTCTCGAAAAGCTGGGGGACGAGCAGCGGGCCGTCCTCGCCGCGGCGCTGCGGGCAACACCACGCCCGCACAACGGTGGAGAACTGGAACACGCCACCGACGGCGCGGTCGCCGACGGCGCTCAGGAGGCGGCAGTGAGCCGGACCACGGCCGCGGCGGGCTGGCGGCGCACCTCCAGCCTGCCGTTCGAGCCCAGTCGTGGTTTCCACGCCACGCGAGGCCGCTGCGGCGAGCGCCGGATCCTGTCCGTGAAGGGGGCACCGGAGGAGGTCGTGGAGCGCTGTGCCACCCGCGACGGCCGACACCTGGACCGCAAGGGCAGGACGGCCATCCTCACGGCGGGCGAACGGCTCGCGGCCAAGGGCCACCGGATCCTCGCGGTCGCCGAACTCCGGGACGCGCCGGGCGGCAAGCTGACCGACGAGACGGTGGACGGCCTCGATTTCCTCGGCTTCCTCGCGTTCGCCGACCGGGTGCGCGGCACCGCAGGCGACGCGGTGCGCCGACTGGCGGAGGCGGGGGTGCACATCGTGATGATCACCGGGGACCATCCGAGCACCGCCGAGTCGATGGCGCGCGAGTTGGGCGTCGTGAACGGCAGACGGGTGGTGACGGGAGCCGAACTCGACGACATGGACGACCGCGCCCTCGACAAGCTGTTGCCCGACGTCGGTGTCGTCGCCCGCGGCACCCCCGTGCACAAGGTGCGCGTGGTTCAGGCGTTCCAGCGCCTGGGCCGCACTGTCGCGATGACCGGCGACGGCGCCAACGACGCGCCCGCCATCCGGCTCGCCGACCTCGGGATCGCGTTCGGTACGCGGGCCACGCCGGCCGCGCGCGCGGCGGCGGACCTCGTCGTCACGGACGACCGGCTGGAGTCGGTGCTCGACGCACTCGTGGAGGGCCGCGCGATGTGGGCCTCCGTACGGAAGGCGCTGGCGATCCTGGTCGGCGGCAATCTCGGCGAGATCGCCTTCACCCTGCTCGGCGCGGCCGCCACCGGGACCTCCCCCTTGACGGCCCGTCAGCTCCTGCTGGTCAACCTCTTCACCGACCTCGCCCCGGCCATGGCCGTCGCCCTGCGCCCGCCGCGGCCCGAGGCCACGGAGCGCATGCTCCACGAGGGTCCCGAGGTCTCCCTCGGCACTGCCTTGACCGACGAGACGGTGAACCGCGCCGTGGCCACCGCCCTGGGCGCCACGGCCGGCTGGCTCGCCGCCCGCTTCACCGGCCGCCCCGCGCGTGCCCGCACCGTCGCTCTGGTCGCGCTCGTCGGTGCGCAGCTCGGTCAGACCCTCCTGGTCGGGGGCCGCAGCCCAGCGATCGTCATCGCCTCCGTCGGCTCTCTGGCCGCGTTGGCGGCCGTCGTCCAGACCCCGGTCCTCAGCCAGTTCTTCGGCTGCACGCCGCTCGGCCCCATCGCCTGGAGCATCGCCCTGTCCGCCGCGGTCGGTGCGACGGTGAGTTCACTGTTCCTCCCCCCGCTCATTGCGCGCGTCCACGCGGCGATTCCGGCACTGCGACCGGCAGGCACCGCGACAAGGTGAACGTCTGCGAAGGGCCGCTCGGCCGCATGCCGTGCCCACTCAGCCCATACTTGCTCGACGGTCGGGGCCGGAAGCTGAAGACCAAATCGGTCACACGGCATTCCGGAAGTGATCACCATGTCCACCGTTCACCCCGCCCGGCTGACAGCGCGGATCGACACCCCCTTGTCGCGCTGGCTGTGGCTGGTCAAGTGGCTGCTGGCCCTCCCCCACTACATCGTCCTCGTCCTCCTGTGGATCGCGTTCATCTGCGTGAGCGCGGTGGCGTTCTTCGCGATCCTGTTCACCGGCCGGTACCCACGCCCGTTGTTCGAGTTCAACACCGGCGTACTGCGCTGGAATTGGCGGGTGGCCTACTACGCGTACGGCGCACTGGGCACCGACCGCTACCCGCCCTTCACGCTCGCCGATGTCCCCGACTACCCGGCGCGCTGGGATCTGCCGTACCCCGAACACCTCTCACGCGGTCTGGTCCTGGTGAAGTGGTGGCTGCTGGCCCTTCCCCACTATCTGATCCTCGCGTTCCTCCTCGGCGGCGTCCGCGTTCCCTGGGCGGCGGGCGGACTCATCGGACTGCTCGCGCTGTTCGCCGGGGTCGCACTCGCGGTGACGGGCCGCTACCCGGCAGGCATCTTCGATCTCCTGACCGGGCTCAACCGCTGGGTGCTGCGCGTGGTCGCCTACGCGGCGCTGCTCACCGACGTGTATCCGCCGTTCCGGCTCGACATGGGCGGCAACGAACCCGACGACCCGAAGCAACCGGAACCCGCGCCATGACCACCGCGCACGGGCGGCAGATCCCCAGGCCCTGGGGATCCGCCGCCCGTGCGTTTCAGACGCTCCCCCTGAACACGTCGTTCCCGGGGACGGTCGCGCCGCCACCGGCCCGCACGGCTTCCACCGCCGCCTGGTGCAACTGCCGACTGTCCTGCGAGGAAGAGCAGGGCACCGGACTTCCGGCAAGGGTGAACCACGTGGAGGTGCCGCTGTACTGGATCGCCACGTGGGCCTGCCTGCCGTCCCAGGTGGTGTGGAGGGTCAGGTCACCGGACACGATTCCGGCCTCGTCGGTACGAGCACCTCCCCGCCCGGCGAACACCCCAGTCGTCGTCCATGAAGCTCGTGCCATCACCATCAGCCTTCTTTCCTGCCCATCAGCCTTCTTCCCTGATTACAGGTCCCTCCCATGGTCGCTCGCACGGCTCCCCCCTGCCCGGGCCGACAGTCCCGCCGCCAGGGACCGACCGGCCCTGGTCCGGCTCGGCCGCCCAGGCGGCCGAGGGCCCCGAGTACGTCGAGGAGCGGGTTCCTTCTCCCACGGGCGCACAGGGCCGGACGGGGCAATGAGTGCGTGCCCTCCGGCCCTCGCCGTGCAGGCGGTCCCGGACGACGCTGGATGTGACGGGAGGGCGATGCCATGTCGCTGAAACTCGAACCGATTCTCCTGATCGTCACCAGCGCGGCGCTCGTGGCGGGCGGCGCTCTGTGGCTGATCGGCGCCACCGACCTGGCCGATCTGTGCTGGGCGCTGGGCACACTCGCGGCGATCGGGCCCGCCGTCGGCTGGGCGCTGGCCGCGTTGCGCCATGGCCACGCCGGGGTGGACCTGATCGCGATCCTGGCCCTGGGCGGCACGCTGGCCGTGCACGAGTACCTCGCCGGAGCGCTGATCGCGCTGATGCTCGCCACCGGGCGCACCCTCGAAGCGGCGGCCCAGCGCCGGGCCTCCCATGATCTGCGGGCGCTCCTGGAGCATGCCCCCCGCACCGCACGGCGGCGCACCGGCACCGAGGTGCGCACGGTGCCGCTCGCCGAGATCGTCGTAGGGGACCTGCTCGTCGTCGGCCCCGGTGAGGTGGTCCCCGTCGACGGACACGTGGTCGAGGGCCCGGCCGTACTCGACGAGTCGGTCCTCACCGGTGAGTCGGCGCCCGTCGAGTACGGGCACGGCCGGAGCGTCCGCAGTGGTGTCGTCAACGCCGGAGGCGCGTTCGAGCTGCGGGCCACGGCCACCGAGCAGGACAGCACGTACGCCGAGATCGTACGACTGGCCCAGCAGGCGGGGGCCGAGTCCGCGCCGGTCGTGCGGCTGGCCGACCGATACGCGGCCTGGTTCCTGCCGCTCACCCTTGCGGTGGCCGGGCTCACCTGGCTGATCAGCGGCTCTGCCGTGCGGGCGGTGGCGGTGCTGGTCGTCGCCACGCCCTGTCCCCTGCTGCTCGCGGCGCCGGTGGCGGTCGTCTCCGGGCTGTCCCGGGCCTCCCGGCTCGGCGTGGTGGTCCGCGACGGTGGCGCGCTGGAGAACCTCGGCCGGGCGCGCACCCTCCTCCTCGACAAGACCGGCACGCTCACCCGGGGACGCCCGCATGTGCTCGACGTGACCGGCGCACCCGGCTGGAAGCCGGCGGAGGTACTGCGGCTGGCCGCGTCCGTCGACCAGTACTCGCCCCATGTGCTCGCTCACGCGATCGTCGACGCGGCGCGTGAGCGCGGGCTGGAACCGTCCGTGGCCACCGATGTGTCCGAGGAGCCGGGCCGGGGCGCCCGGGCGACGGTGGAGGGACACCGGCTGGCGGTCGGCCGGCTCGATCTCGGTGCGGATCGGGAGGCATGGGTCCGTGCGGCCCGCAACCGGGCCCTGCTGGACGGTGCGGCCGTCGCGTGGCTCAGCGCCGACGGCCGGCCCGTCGGCGCGGTCCTGCTCCGCGATCCGCTCCGCCACGACGCGCCCCGGACCCTGCGCCGGCTGCGCGCGGCGGGCATCGAGCGGCTCGTGATGCTCACCGGTGACCGGCCCGAACCCGCTCGGGAGGTCGCCGCCGTGCTCGGCCTGGACGACGTGTGCGCCGACCTCACCCCCGCGGACAAGGTGGCGGCCGTACGGACGGAGGGTGAGCGCGCGGTCACCGTGATGGTCGGCGACGGGGTCAACGACGCTCCGGCCCTCGCGGCCGCGCACGTCGGCGTGGCGATGGGAGCGCGCGGCTCCACCGCGTCCTCCGAGGCCGCCGACGTCGTCCTGACCACCGACCGGGTGGACCGCCTGGCCGACGCCGTGGCCATCGCCGTACGGGCCCGGCGGATCGCGGTGCAGAGCGCGCTCGGCGGGATGCTGATGTCGCTGGCGGCCATGGGCGCCGCCGCTGCCGGCCTGCTGCCGCCGGCGGCCGGAGCGCTGCTCCAGGAGGCCATCGACGTCGCGGTCATCCTCAACGCGCTACGCGCCCTGAAGATCGGCCAGGCGGCGGGGCCGGCCCTCGAACCCGCCACGGAGGCGCTCATCCACCGCTTCGCGGCCGAGCACGACGATCTGCAGGAGGTCCTGGAAGCGGTGCGCGCCGCCGCCGACCGGCTCGCCGATGACAGCGGCCCGAAGTCATTGGCGGCCGTGGCCGAGGCGCACCGGTTGCTCACCGAGCGGCTGCTGCCGCACGAGTACGCCGAGGAGCACCAGCTCTACCCGGCGCTGGCCTCCGCGCTCGGCGGACCCGAGACGACCGCGACGATGAGCCGTGCCCACGTCGAGATCGAGCGGCTCGCCCGGCGTATCGCCACCCACCTCGCGCTCGCCGACGCCGACACGGGCGTGGCCCCTGAGCAACTCGACGACCTGCGCGCCTGCCTCTACGGGCTGTACACCGTGCTGCGCCTGCACTTCACACAGGAGGAGGAGAACTACTTCTCCCTCGCGCCGTGAAACGCAGCGAGCGGCCCAGGGGCATCCCCGACTGGAGGCTCCCCGCCATCGGGACTTTCATGAAAGCAGCGGAAGAACCCCACGCTGGAGACGACGATGTCCGGACCTAGTGATCGCCGACCGATCGTGGTGGGTGTCGACCCCGAGCCCGCCAAGCGGATGGTGCTGGCCTGGGCGGCCGACGAGGCCGCACGGCGCCACGTGCCCCTGCGCCTGGTGCATGCCGAGGGCGTGCCGACCAGGGGCTACCGGAGGCGGGAGCCCCCGCCGTCCTGGGAGGAATGGAACGCGTCGCTGCACGAGGCGGGCGAACGGGCGCTCAAGGCCGCCGTGACCTTCGTGGAGGCCCGGCAGCCGCAGCTCGATGTGGACTGGCTGCTCGCCGAGGGCGACCCCGCCTGGATCCTGCAGGAGCAGAGCCGCGACGCCACGGCCGTGGTGCTCGGGTCACGGCATCTGACCCGCGCGAAGGAGGTGTTCGGCGGGGCCTCGGTCGCCCTGCCGGTCGTGGCCCACGCCCACTGCCCCGTGGTCGTCGTGCCCGAGCCGGAGCACATCACCCAGCAGCCCGCGTACTTCGTGGTGGGCGTCGACGGCAGCGCGCGTTCCACCGCCGCCGTCGACCTCGCCTTCGAGGAGGCGGCCCTGCACGGCGCCACGCTGCGGGCTCTGTACGTGTGGCAGCCGGGTCCGCTCCGCATCTTCGACGAACAGACGGAGCAGCAGGAGCACCGGAGGGTGCTTTCCGAGATCGTGGCAGGGCGCAAAGAGCGGTATCCGGAGGTGGAGCTGCACCACGAGCTGGTCGTCGGTCATCCCGTGCAGGTGCTGACCGAGCAGTCCACCCATGCACTGGGCCTTGTGGTGGGGAGCCGCGGCCACGGCGGCTTCGCCGGCATGGTGCTGGGGTCGGTGAGTCAGGGCGTACTGCACTATGCGCACTGCCCCGTCATCGTCGTCCCGGACACGCCGCGCGAAGCATGAGACCCCGCGGGGTTTCCACCGCGGGGACTCGGAACACGCGCCGGCGCGGCGGGCTCCCGGGGGAGCCCGCCGCGCCGCCGGCTTTCAGCGCAGCCAGCCGTGGTCGCGGACGATGGGCAGCTTGGCCCAGAGTCGGCCCGCGCCGAGGGTGTTGCCCGCGGCGACGGCGGCCAGTGCGATCAGGACGACGGCGTAGATGAGGTGGTAGTCGACGAACGGGTTGGAGGACATGCTCGGTGAGCCGTCCGACAGGTGCTTGGCGGGCGGCCACTCGGCGATCCACATCAGCGCCATCATCGCGGTGCCCGCGACGGCGGCGATGCGCAGCGCGACGCCCGCGGTCAGGGCCAGGCCGACGCCGAGCAGGCCGAGCATGAACAGCCAGTCCGCCCAGGTGTCACCGGCCCAGGAGTGGAAGGTGGACTCCATCGGCCCGGCCGCGACGGAACCGAGGAAGCCCTTCGTCGGCGAACCGCCGTCGATCCAGCCCTTGCCGGACTGGGTGGCGTAGCCGAGGCCGAAGGTCTTGTCGAGGAATGCCCACAGGAAGACGAATCCGGTGAGCAGACGCAGGGAGGCGAGGGCGTAGGCCCACGCGGTGTGGGTGTCGGTGTCCACCGACACCGTGGGCTCGGAGGCGGTGCGGTTCCTGCGGAAGGACGGCAGGTGGAAGCCAGGGCTCCGGTGAGGGTGCTCGTGCACGGCCATGATGGCGATCCCTTCGGGGAGGGTCGGGGCGTTGCCTGACGCCCTTCACTCTGGTCTCGCGAGCTCGGCGGCACCGGATGCCGAAGGTCTGTGACCGTAGGGCTGAACGTCCCTGTCTGCAAGGCCCGTTGAACCGCCGTTCGGTCGTCCGGCGAAGCGGGGTCGTCGTCTGTCTCCTTGCCGGCGCGTCCGGCGGCACCGCGGATCTTCGAGGAGGCTTCGGCCACAGTTCCGGCGGCCGACTAGGATCTCCTGCGGACGGCACCCACTAACACATGCGTTCGTATGGGAACAGGGCCGTTCGGGCATGATGCGGGGGTGCGACTGGCACCTTTCGGAAGGAGCGGGAATGGCGGAGAGTCCGGCCGACGAGCGCGGGAGCCGTCCGGCGGCGCCTCATTTGCGGCTGGATGAGCTGCTGGAGGGGCTGCAGGCGCAGGTCGAGCAGGTACGTGCGACCCGTGACCGCGTGCACACGCTGCTGGACGCGGTACTCGCCATCGGCTCCGATCTGGATCTCGACGTCGTCCTGCGGAGAATCACCGAGTCCGCGGTGAGCGTGGTGGACGCGCGGTACGGGGCACTCGGGGTGCTGGGGGAGGAAGGCCGGATCAAGCAGTTCATCACGGTCGGCATGGACGAGGACACGATCGGTACGATCGGCCACTACCCCCACGGCCAGGGCATCCTGGGGCTGCTGATCCGGGAGCCCGAGCCGCTGCGGCTGGCCGACCTGGGCCGGCATCCCGATTCGGTGGGCTTCCCGGCGGGCCACCCGCCGATGACCACGTTCCTCGGGGCACCGGTGCGGGTCCGCGACCAGGTGTTCGGAAACCTGTATCTGACCGACAAGCGCGGCGGCGCGGAGTTCGACGACGATGACGAGGCGGTGCTGCGCACCCTCGCGGCCGCGGCGGGCGTGGCGATCGACAACGCCCGGCTGTACGAGGACAGCCGCCGCAGGGAGCAGTGGCTGACCGCGAGCAGCGAACTGACCCGCAGTCTCCTGTCCGGCACCGATCCGGTCCGGGTGCTGCACCAGGTCACGTCGACCGTCAGAGCTCTGGCGGAGGCGGATCTGGTCACGCTGGCGGTGCCGCTCGACGGCGGCGAGCTGGTGATCGAGGCTGCCGACGGAGAGGGCGCCGAGGGGGTGCGCGGGCTGGTACTGCCGACCACCACGCTGGCCTCGAAGGTCTATCAGTCCAATGAACGGATCACCAGCAGCGCACTGTCCCAGGAGGCGCAGGCCGGGGGCGGTTCCGCGGCGCAGATCGACCTCGGGCCCGGGTTCCTGCTCCCGCTGGGCGGGGACGAGTATGTGCGCGGGGTGCTGCAGGTCGCCAATCTGCCGGGCGGTGCCGAGTTCTCCGACGCCAGCATGACCATGATCGGTGGCTTCGCCGATCAGGCCGCGCTGGCTCTTGAGGTCGCCGACCACCGGCGCGAGGCCGAGCATCTGCTGGTCCTGTCCGATCGAGACCGCATCGCCCGCGACCTGCACGACCTGGCCATCCAGCGGCTCTTCGCCTCGGGGCTGACCCTGAACTCGGTGCTCGGACTGCTCTCCGACCGGCCCAAGGTGGCCGAGCGCGTGCAGCGGGTGGTCGACGACCTCGACGACACCATCAAGACGGTACGGGGCACCATCTACGCGCTGCGCGAGCGGGACCGCCCCGACGGGCGTGGCGGGCTGCGCGCGCAGCTGCTGGCCGAGACCGACCAGGCCGCCGCCGTGCTGGGCTTCACCCCGGCCCTGCGCATGACCGGGCTGCTCGACACCGACGTGCCGGCCGGTCATGCCGAGCAGCTTCTTGCGGTGCTGCGCGAAACCCTGTCGAACGCCGCCCGGCACGCGCACGCCGCCGCCGTCGAGGTCACCGCCGAGACGGACGGGCGACGACTGAGCCTGCGCGTCGCCGACAACGGCCGGGGACTCGACCCCACCGTCACCCGCCGTAGCGGCCTGGACAACCTCAGCCAGCGCGCCACCGCCCTCGGCGGCGACTTCACCCTCACAGCGAACGAACCCGTCGGCACCGTCGCGGAATGGACGGTGCCACTGCCCGCGCAGTGAGAGGGCCGACCCCCGTCCTAGGGGGTGTCGTTTGGACGCCGGGATGATCCAAACGACACCCCCTAGTGGTCTGAAGCGGAGAGAAACAGGGCCGATCGGCCCTATTCCCGGCCGTCGACCGCCAGGACGATGGGCGGATGTTCCAAGACGACGCCTTTCGCGCACTCGACCGGCCGGAATGCCTGCGCCTGCTGGGCAAGGTGCCGATCGGCCGTGTGGTGTACACCCGTAAGGCGCTGCCCGCGGTCCTGCCGGTGAACTTCTCCCTGGACGCGGACTCCTCCGTGGTGCTGTTCACGTCATCGGGCTCCGACCTCGTCCGCGCGATCGACGGTGTCGTGGTCGCGTTCGAAGTGGACGACTTCCGGGCGGAGACCCAGTCGGGCTGGAGCGTGGTGGTCACCGGCAGGGCCGAGATCGTGACCGACCCGGCCGAGCACGAGCGCCTGTCACGTACCGGTCCTCGCTCCTGGATGCCGGTGCGCGACGGGGTCTTCGTACGGATCGAGTCCGAGATCGTCACCGGACGCGAGCTCCTCGGGACGGTCGAGGCGCGCTGAAGCGCCCCCCGGTACGGACGACGCGTCCTGACGGATCGGCGCTGCCTCCCGGGAGGCCGACGACGAAGGCGCTCAGTTCCCGGCTTGCTTGAGCCGGTCCTGGGCCTGTGTGGCGATGACCGCGGCCTGGATGCGCCGCTCCACACCGAGCTTGGCCAGCAGGCGCGAGATGTGGTTCTTCACCGTCTTCTCGGCGAGGTACAGCCGCTGGCCTATCTGGCGGTTGGTCAGACCCTCCCCGATCAGGGCCAGGATCTCGCGCTCGCGGTCGGTCAGGCCCGGGAAGGCGTCCGGCTCCTGCTCCCGCTCCTGAGCACCGCGCAGCCGGGCCATGAGCCGGGAGGTGGCGCTGGCGTCCAGCAGGGACTGGCCGGCGGCGACCGTTCGTACGGCGGACACCAGGTCCGAGCCCTGGATCTGCTTCAGGACGTAACCGGACGCGCCCGCCATGATCGAGTCGAGCAGGGCCTCCTCGTCGTCGAACGAGGTCAGCATCAGGCAGGCCAGATCCGGCATCTGTGAACGCAGTTCGCGGCACACGGTCACACCGTCGCCGTCCGGCAGGCGCACATCGAGCACCGCCACGTCCGGACGCAACGCGGGGACGCGCGTCAGTGCCTGCTCCACTGTCCCGGCCTCGCCGACCACGGTGATGTCCGGATGGTCGTTCAGCAGGTCGTGCACCCCGCGTCGTACCACCTCGTGGTCGTCCAGCAGGAAGACCCGGATCGGGTTGTCGGGACCGGGTCGCTCGCTGTCCGCCATTGATTGCTCCTCGTGCCGCGTCGTCTGTTCTGTTCTCCGGTGCCGGAACTACCCCGGCGGACCTCAATTGTTCCCGGTCTGTCAAATCTTGCGGGACGGGGGGCCGTACGACCAGGGCCGAGCGGCCTCGCACCCGGGACGTCCAGTACTTCCTGACGAGCCGCGGCTCGTTCGACGCTGGGAGCACAACGCACCGAACCGTGCTCAAGGAGCAGGCAATGAAGGCAGCAGTCGTCAGGTCCTTCGGCGAGCCGCTGGTGATCGAGGAGCGCCCCGACCCGCGGCCCGGCCCCGGCCAGGTCCGTATCCGTCTTGAGGCGTCGGGACTGTGCCACACCGACATCCACGCCGCCCACGGGGACTGGCCCGTCAAGCCCACCCTCCCGTTCGTCCCCGGACACGAGGGCGTCGGCATCGTCGAGGCGCTCGGGGAGGGAGTGACCCACCTGGACCTCGGCCAACGGGTGGCCGTGCCCTGGCTGGGCTGGGCGTGCGGTCGGTGCGAGCACTGTCTGTCCGGCTGGGAGACGCTGTGCGAGCAGCAGCAGAACACCGGCTACAGCGTCGACGGCGGCTACGCCGAGAAGATGCTCGCGCCGGCCGACTTCGCCGCCCCGGTCCCCGACGGCGTCGACCCGCGCGACGCCGCGCCGCTGACCTGCGCCGGCGTCACCACGTACAAGGCACTGAAGGTCGCCGGGGTCCGCCCGGCGCAGCTGGTGGCGATCTCCGGCGTCGGCGGGCTCGGTCACCTCGCCGTGCAGTACGCGAAGATCGCCGGAGCCACTGTCGCCGCGATCGACGTCACCGACGACAAGCTGGCCCTCGCCCGCGAGCTCGGCGCGGACATCCTCATCGACGCCCGCAAGGAGGACCCGGCCGAGGTGCTCAAGCAGCACGGCGGCGCCCACGCGGCGATTGCGCTGGCGGTCGCCGAGCAGGCGTTCGCGGCCGTCTACGGCGGCCTGCGGCGTGGCGGCAAGCTGGTCATGGTCGCCCTGCCCGCCGGTGGCACCATCCGGGTGCCGATCTTCGACACCGTGCTGAACGGCACCTCCGTCATCGGCTCCATCGTCGGCACCCGCCAGGACCTGGACGAGGTGTTCCGGCTGCACGCGGCCGGACGCACCAAGGTCATCTACGAGACCCGGCCCCTGGAGACCGTCAACGAGTCGATCGCCGAGGTCCTCGACGGGCGGGTCAAGGCACGCATCGTCTTCGAGATGTGACCCTCCCCCGCCAACACGCCACACGCCGTGCGTCGAACGTCCGCAGCCCTGCACCGCCCGGCGCGCGGCCGAGCCCGCACCTCCCCGGGCACCAGTAGCCCCGCACCTCCCAGGCACCAGTAGTCGGAAGGAAGCACACACCGTCATGGACCGCTACGTGTACGCGTTCACCGAGGGCGGCCGCGACATGGCCGACCTGCTCGGCGGCAAGGGAGCCAACCTGGCCGAGATGACCCGGATGGGCCTGCCCGTGCCGCCCGGGTTCACCGTCACCACGGAAGCCTGTCGCGCCTTCCTCGCCACCGGCACGGAACCGGACGGGATGTCCCGTGCGATCTCCGGACACCTCTCGCTCCTGGAGGCCGGTGCGGGGCGGGTGCTGGGGCAGCCCGACGACCCGCTGCTGCTGTCCGTCCGCTCCGGCGCGCGGTTCTCCATGCCCGGCATGATGGAGACGATCCTGGACATCGGCCTCAACGACGAATCCGTGCACGGCCTGGCCAAGTCCTCCGGGAACGAGCGTTTCGCCTGGGACTCCTACCGCCGCCTTGTGCAGATGTTCGGCAGCACCGTCATGGGGGTCGACGGCGCGCTGTTCGAGAAGGCCATGGCCGACTTCAAGCAGGCCCGCGGCGCCGCGGACGACCTGGGCCTGGACGCGGCCGATCTGGCAGCGCTCGTCGAGGCGTACAAGGAGCTGATCCGGCGCGAGACCGGTGAGACCTTCCCGCAGTCCCCCGCCGAGCAACTGCGGCGCGCGGTCCTCGCCGTCTTCGAGTCGTGGAACGGCGAGCGCGCCCGTCTCTACCGTCACAGGGAGCACATCCCCGACGACCTTGGCACCGCGGTCAACGTACAGACCATGGTCTTCGGCAACCTCGGCCCCGACTCCGGCAGCGGCGTCGCCTTCACCCGCGACCCGGCCACGGGACAGCCCGGACTGTACGGCGACTATCTGCCCAACGCGCAGGGCGAGGACGTCGTCGCCGGGATCCGCAACACCGTCTCCCTGACCGAACTGGAGCGGCTGGATCCACGGTCGTACGCGCAGCTGCGCGACCACATGCGGACCCTGGAGCAGCACTACCGGGATCTGTGCGACATCGAGTTCACCATCGAGCGCGGCCGGCTGTGGATGCTGCAGACCCGGGTCGGCAAGCGCACCGCGGAGGCCGCGTTCGCCATCGCCGCCGAGCTCGTCGACGAGGGCCTGATCAGCGCCGATGAGGCCCTGGCCCGCGTCGCTGGCGACGGCCTCGCCCATCTGATGTTCCCCCGGTTCGACACCACGGCCGTCGGCGAGCCGCTCGCGCACGGCCTGCCGGCCTCGCCGGGAGCGGCCGTCGGCGCCGCGGTTTTCGACTCCGCCGAAGCGGTCCGGCGGGCCGCCGCGGGCGAGAAGGTCGTCCTCGTACGCAAGGAGACCACACCCGACGATCTGCCGGGCATGATCGCCGCACAGGCCGTACTGACCAGCCACGGTGGCAAGACCAGCCATGCCGCCGTCGTCGCGCGTGGCATGGGCAAGGTCTGCGTCTGCGGTGCCGAAGAAGTCGGGGTGGACACCCAGGCCCGCCGGTTCACGGTGGGTGACACCGTCGTCGAGGAGGGCACGGTGATCTCCGTCGACGGCTCCGAGGGCACCGTCCACCTGGGCGCGGCTCCGCTGGTCGACTCCGCGGTGATGCGGTACTTCGAGACGGGCGAGCGGTCGGACGGGGTGGTCGAGGCGGTGGCCCGCGCCATGGACCGGGCCGACGGCGTACGGAGGTTGGAGGTACGCGCGAACGCCGACACCCCCGAAGACGCCGCCCGGGCCCGCCGGTTCGGCGCGCAGGGCATCGGACTGTGCCGCACCGAGCACATGTTCCTCGGTGAACGCCGCAAGCTGGTCGAGGAGATGATCCTGGCCCGGACGGACGCCGAGCGCGAACGGGCGCTGGAGGCGCTGTTGCCGCTCCAGCGGCAGGACTTCACCGGCATCCTCGAGGCGATGGACGGCCTGCCGGTCACCATCAGGCTCATCGACCCGCCGCTGCACGAGTTCCTGCCCGACCGCACGGACCTCGCCGTGCGCGTCGCCGCCGCCGAGGCCCGTGGCGACGTCCCGGACCCGCGCGACGCCGAGCTGCTGGACGCCGTGAACCGTATGCACGAGGAGAACCCGATGCTGGGCCTGCGCGGGGTGCGTCTGGGCCTGGTCGTCCCCGGGCTGGTCGCCATGCAGGTGCGTGCCATCGCCGAAGCGGTCGTGGAGCGCGTGCGGGCCGGGGGCTCTCCGGAGGCGGAGATCATGGTGCCGCTCGTCGGCGCCGTGGAGGAGCTGCGTATCGAGCGGGAAGAAGTGGAACGGGTGCTGGCCGAGGTCTCCGAAGAGTCCGGCGTCCCCGTGCACTGCCCCGTCGGCACGATGATCGAACTGCCACGGGCCGCCCTGACCGCGGGCCGGATCGCCGAGGAGGCGGAGTTCTTCTCCTTCGGCACCAACGATCTCACCCAGACCACCTGGGGCTTCTCCCGCGACGACGTCGAGGCGGCATTCTTCTCCGCCTACCTCGACAAGGGCATCTTCGCCGTCTCACCGTTCGAGACGCTGGACCGCACGGGCGTGGGCCGGCTGATCCGGATCGCCGTGGCCGAAGGCCGTGCGGCACGACCCGGCCTGAAGATCGGCGTCTGCGGCGAGCACGGCGGGGATCCCGACTCCGTCCACTTCTTCCACGACGCGGACCTCGACTACGTCTCCTGCTCGCCCTTCCGCATCCCGGTCGCACGCCTGGAGGCCGGACGGGCCGCGCTCGCCGGGACGGAAACGAGCGACAGCAGGTGACGGAGCCAGGCTCCTGAGACCTATCGACGGTGGGCGGGTCAGTCCCCTGTCTGGGGACACTCGGCCCCTGCGCCGGGCGGCGTGCCGGAGGGAGCCTGGAAGGGTATCCGCACGGCTCCGAGGACGGGCCCGACGAAGACGGCAGACCAGGAAGGAAGTGGGCGGCATGGCCCGCACAGTCGGCGAGGTGATGACCCGGGACGTCGTCCAGGCGCACCGGGAGACACCGTTCAAGGTCGTGGCACGGCTGCTCGACCAGCACCGGATCAGTGGGCTGCCCGTGGTGGATCACGACGACAAGGTCATCGGGGTGATCTCCGGGAGCGACCTCATCCGCCGCCAGGCGACCCGGCCCGCGGACGGCCCGGCACAGCGGAAACACCCGCATGCGCGGGACCACTCCGCCCGTCGCGCCGTCGCCGCCACGGCGGAGGAACTGATGTCGACGCCCGCGATCACCGTGCATCCGGAGCAGAAGGTCGCGGACGCCGCGCGTGTGATGGAACGCCACGGTGTCGAGCGCCTTCCGGTCGTGGACGAGGAGGACCGGCTCATCGGCATCGCCACCCGCCGCGACCTGCTCCGCGTCTTCCTGCGCACCGACGAGGAGATCCGGCAGGAGGTCCTCGACGACATCCTGAACACCTTGTCCCTTCCGCCCCAGGACGTGGTCGTCTCGGTCCGGGACGGCATGGTCACGCTGGAGGGCCGGCTCGAACACCGGAGCGACATACCCCTGACCGTCCGGTCGACGTACCGGGTGGACGGAGTGATCGGCGTCGTCAACAGCCTGACCTTCCACCTCGACGACACCCGCCCGGCCGCCCACCAGGGCGGTCACTGATCGGACCCGGTGCCGAGCGGCCCGGTCACAGGGTCCAGTGGCCCATGGGCCGGACCGGCGCCATGGACGACGCTGAAAGAAGAGGCCGGTACGCCTTACTGGAGGCACGTGATGAACGCTCCCCCTACACCCGGCATGATGCGCGCGCTGCCCGTCGAGTATCGAGAACGGCTGATGCGCATGGCCCGGGAAGTTTCGTTCCCGCAGGGCGCCCGTCTCTTCGAGGAAGGGGGCCGAGCCGACCGGTTCTGGATCATTCGCACCGGCACCGTCGCCCTCGACATGAGGGTGCCCGGCCGTCGTGCGGCCGTCATCGAGACCCTCGGCCACGACGAACTCGTCGGCTGGTCCTGGCTCTTCGGCCCGCACAGCCGGCACCTGGGCGCCGAGACGACCAGCCCGGTGCGCGCCTACGAGTTCGACGCCGTCGCGGTCCGGTCGATGTGCCAGGACGACCCCGCGCTCGGCCTCGCCGTCGCCCAGTGGGTGGGTGACATCGTCGCCCACCGGCTGCGCTCGGCCCGCACCCGGCTGCTGGACCTGTACGCCCCTTACGGCAGCGGGAGCCTGCACTGACCGGTCCCGCCCGTCGAAACGGCCCAGACCAAGGAGACACCATGACAGGCAGCCCGCACATCGTGAGCGACGTGATGACCCATACGGTCGCCGCGATCGGCCGCGGGGCCGGCTTCAAGGAGATCGTGCGGATGATGCAGGAATGGAAGGTCAGCGCCCTCCCCGTCCTGGAAGGCGAGGGCCGTGTCGTCGGTGTCGTCTCCGAGGCCGACCTGTTGCCCAAGGAGGAGTTCCGCGACAGCGACCCCGACCGGCACACCCAGTTGCGCCGCCTGGACGATCTCGCGAAGGCAGGGGCCGTGACCGCGGGAGAGCTGATGACCGCTCCGGCCCTGACCGTACGCGCGGACGAGACGCTTGCCCAGGCGGCACGGAGGATGGCCCACGCCAGGGTCAAGCGGCTCCCCGTGGTCGACGAACTGGGCATGCTGCAGGGCGTCGTCAGCCGTGCCGACCTGCTGAAGGTGTTCCTGCGGGACGACGAGGACATCGCCGAGGAGGTACGACGGGAAGTGGTGTCCTATCTCTTCCCGGCGCCGGCGTCAGCGGTACGCGTCGCGGTGCGCGAGGGGGTCGTCCAGCTCGGTGGCAGTGTTCGGGACACGTCACTGATCCCTGTGGCCGCGCGTTTGATCCGGGCCGTCGAGGGCGTGGTGGACGTGAAGTTCGACCTCACCCCGCCGGTGGGCCCTCCGGACCAGGAAAGTGCCCAACGGCCCACTGACTGAACCCTGCGCCACAGGAGACCCTGAGCTGCGCGGTTCCCGAAAACCCAAATAAGAACCAGGAGTTGTGTGATGGCGAAGGCGTATCTGGTGGGCAGCGGTATCGCGGCGCTTGCCGCGGCCACGTTCCTGATCCGCGACGGCGGCTTCCAGGGGTCCGACATCCACCTCTTCGAAGGACAACGGACCATCGGCGGCAGCCTGGACGCGGGTGGCACCTTCGACGCCGGCTACACCATGCGCGGCGGCCGGATGTTCGAGGCCGAATTCCGCTGCACCTACGATCTGCTGTCCGGCATTCCCACCCTCGACGATCCCGCCGTCTCCGTGACCGATGAAATCCTGGCCGGACACGAGGACTTCGCCTGGGACGACATCGCCCGCCTCGTCGACGGTGACGGCAAGATAGTCGACACCGGCTCGATGGGCTTCTCCGAGCGGGACCGGCTGGAGCTGATCCGGTGCCTGGCGACCCCCGAGGAGCACCTGGACGACAAGCGGATCACGGACTGCTTCGGCAAGCACTTCTTCACCACCAACTTCTGGTTCATGTGGTGCACCACGTTCGCCTTCCAGCCCTGGCACAGCGCGATCGAGTTCCGGCGCTACCTCAAACGCTTCATCCACCTCTTCCCCGAGTTCGCCGCCATGTCGGGCATCCACCGGACCCGCTACAACCAGTACGACTCCATCGTGCGCCCGCTCACCGCCTGGCTGCGCGAACACGGTGTGACCGTGCACACCGGCTGCCATGTCACCGACCTCGGATTCGCGCCGGGAATCCACAACGGTACGGTCGACACCCTGTTCCTGAGCCGGCACGGCGAGGACGAGACGGTTTCCGTGGCTCCCGAGGATCTGGTCCTGGTCACCAACGGCTCCATGACCGACGCCTCCAGCCTCGGCTCGCACACCTCTGCGCCGCCCCCGGCTCCCCATCGCTCGGAAGCCTGGCTCCTGTGGCATCGACTGGCCCGCGGACGCGAGAACTTCGGCAACCCGTCCGCCTTCGACAAGCACGTCAAGGAGTCCCGCTGGGAGTCCTTCACGGTCACGTCCAAGGACCCCGCCTTCCTCACGGCGCTGGAGGAGTTCAGCGGGCGCCCGGCCGGCAAGGGCGGGCTGATGACCTTCACCGACTCCAACTGGCTGCTCACCATCGTCGCCAACCGCCAGCCCGTCTACCGCGACCAGCCCGAGGACGTCGGAGTCTGGTGGGGCTACGGCCTGTTCCCCGACCGGGCCGGCAACCAGACGCCCAAGCCGATGACCATGTGCTCCGGTCGGGAGATCCTCGAAGAGGTGCTGCACCATCTGAAGTTCGACGAGCAGACGGCGGCGCGAGTTCTGGAGACATCGACCGTGGTGCCCTGCGTGATGCCGTACATCACCAGCCAGTTCCTGGTACGCCGCCGCGAGGACCGGCCCGAGGTGGTGCCGGAGGGATCGGTCAACCTCGCCTTCATCGGCCAGTTCGCCGAAGTGCCCGACGACGTCGTCTTCACCGTCGAGTACTCCGTACGCACGGCCTGGACCGCGGTGGCCCAACTCCTCAAGCTCGACAAGCGGCCTCCGGCGGTCTACAAGGGCCATCACGACCCTCACGTACTGGCGAAGGCTCTGGAGACGATGCATCGCAGGTAGGACTCAACGGACGGACTTCCCGCCGGACGGGGTGACGGCATACCACATCCCGTCCGCCGCCTGCCCGTTCGCCTGTCCGGCCGCCGTGTCGCCCATGTACCGGTACAGCGGCCAGCCTCCGAGGGTGAGCTGCGTCCTGCCGTCCCGGTGAACCGTGCCGAGAAGGCTCTTGTCAACACCCATGGTCTTTACGGAGTCCTGCACCATGACGGGCATCCAGGTCTTCGTACACGTGCCGGAACATGTCCACTTGGACGGATGGGCCTCGTCCTTGTCGTAGCGGTAGAGAGTCATCCCCTTGTCGTCGGTCACCACGCTGCCCACGCCCTCGACAGCCTTGGCCATCAACATGGTGGTGATGGCCAGGTGCCCGCTGCCAGCCGGTGCCGAGGTCGCGGGTTCCGAGGCGGAGGCCGTAGCGACCGGAGCGACACGGGAGGGGCTGGTACCGGAGGAGGCGTTGTCCATCGAACTGCCGCACGCCCCCAGGAGAAGCGCCGAGGCAAGCCCCGCGGCCGAGAGGAGGACGATGCGCTGCTGGTTCACGGAGCTTCCCTTCGCCGGGCGTTCTGCTTACTCCAGCAGTACGTCGGGCAACTCCCGCCCGCTCAGCCACCGGTACCACATGGCGAAGCCTTGACCGATACCGGCGGAGCACCGGGGCCGTCACCGCTATCGCTGCTCAGAACCCGGACGTACCAGTCGAGCCGTGTCGCGTCCTCGCCGCTCCTGCGCTTGCCGGGGACAAACCTCGTGACGTGCAACCCGACGGCACGACCACCGGTCCGTACGAGGCACTGGTCGGACGACGACAGCGGCCTTCATGGTCGGCGTGGGGATGGTCATGATGGGGAGCCTCGTCGTGACCACCGCTGTTTCCGCCGTGATCGCCTCCGCCACACGAGACGAAGGACGGATCGCGGCTTGATGGCATGCCGCGCCGGCAACGCCGACCGCATCAGTGCGGCAGCGTGGTGAGCACGCCCGACGCCCGGTCGAGCAGGTACTGCAGGGGCTCGGCGGCCCAGGGGCCGCGGTCGGCGATCAGTTCGCCGGCGTGCCGGCCGAGGTCCGCTCCGCTCAGCCAGGCCTCGCTGTCGGCGCCCGCCGCCGCGCGAGGGCGGGTGCGGATGGGGCCGATGACGAGTTCGTAGACCCGTCGGCCCTTGCCGTCGAGTTCGGCGGTCAGGCTGCAAAGCAACGACTTCTTGGCCGCGTTGGTCGCGCCGACGAGGGCGGCGCCCGGGTAGGGGATCTCCGCGCTGAAGCCGGTGAGGTGGACGAGCGCGCCGTCCCGGACGAGCAGCGGGGTGACGGCTCGCAGCGCCCGGAAGTGGCTGGTGAGGTTGTCCGCGATCATCGCGTCCCAGACGGCGTCGGACACCTCCAGCAGCCCCGTGCGGCCCGGCGGGCCCCAGTTGCCGATCGTGAGGACGGCGCCGTCGAACCTCCCGTGGTCCTTGACGAGCCGGTGGCGTACGGCGGTGCTGTCCGGATCGGAGACGTCGACGACATACGGGTGAAGGACCCCCGGTCCGGCATCCGCCACATACTCGGCGAGGGCGCTCAGCCGGGCCTCGCTGCGGCCGGCCGCGACCACGGTGGCGCCCAGCTCCAGCAGGGCTCGGGTGATCCCCTCGCCGATGCCTCCGCCCGCGCCGACGACGAGTACAGTGCGGCCCTCCAGGAAAACCTCCCCGGTTTCCGCGGGTTCCGCGGCTCCTACGAGGTCCCTGACCGGCTCCAAGTGCGATTGTCGGAGCCTTAATGAACGGTTGGTCATTTTGAGCAGCGTAGCCACCGCCGACGCTAATGACCAGATGTACATTACGAGTTGTGAGCGACGAACCCACCAACGCCCCGGCCCTCGCCAGGAAGCGTGTCCGCGCTCCCGAGGCGCACCGCGAGGCGATCCTGGAGGCGGCGCGGGCCGCGTTCGCGGAGCGGGGCTATGCCCGTGCCACCATCCGGGAGATCGCCGGGCGGGCCGGTGTCACCCACGGTCTGGTCATGCGGCACTTCGGCTCGAAGGAGCAGTTGTTCCTCGCGGCCGTGCCCGGTCCCCGGGACCTGCCCGAACTGGTCCCCGGCCCGCCTCGGACGCTGCCGGACCGGATAGCGCAGGCCTTTGTCGCGCGGATGGAACGCTCCGACGGCAACGACCCGTTCCTCGCGCTGATCCGTAGCGCAGCCTCCGACGAGCGGGCCGCCACCGGGCTGTACGCGGCGATGCGTCGCAGCAGCGCGGCGGCCTACAGCACGGTGCTCAGCGGGCCCGACGCGGACGAGCGTATCGATCTGCTCGCCTCTCATCTGATCGGTGTCACCTTCAGCCGGTACGTGCTGCGCAGCGGGCCCGTGGCCGAGATGCCGCCGGAGCGGCTCGTGGCGTATCTGACGCGGACCCTGCGGTGCCTCCTGGAGCCCGCCGCGCTTCCCGAGTCCTCCTCCCAGTCCTCCGCGTCCTTCGAAGGGACCTCCTCGTCATGACGGAACAGGGCGTCGCCCACGTCGAGTTACCGCCCTCCCTCGCCGGCCGTACGGTGCTGCCGTCCGACGCCCGGTATGAGCGGGTGCGCCATGGATACGTGCACCGGGGTGCCCCGGCGGTGGTGATCTTCCCGGAGAGCCCCGAGGAGGTGGCCGTCGCGCTGACATACGCACGGACCCGGGGCACGGTGCTGTCCGTGCGCAGCGGTGGGCATGGCATCAGCGGGCGGTCGACCAATGACGGCGGTGTTGTCGTCGACGTGTCGCGTCTCGACCGCGTCCAGGTGCTGGACCGGGCGCGGCGTCGGGTCCGGGTCGGCGCGGGCGCCCGCTGGGGGCGGGTGGCCCAGGCACTCGCCCCGCACGGGCTCGCCGTCAGCTCCGGCGACACCGGTGATGTGGGCGTGGGCGGGCTGGTCACGGCGGGCGGCATGGGCTGGTTCGCGCGGCGGGACGGGCTGACGATCGACCATGTGACGGCCGTCGAACTCGTGCTGGCCGACGGGACGTTCGTCCGGGCCGACATGGACCACGAACCCGACCTGTTCTGGGCCGTACGGGGCGCGGGCGGCAACTTCGGCATCGTCACGGCCGTGGAGCTGGAGGCGTCGGAGACCGGTGACGTCGTCTTCGCCAACCTGGTCTTCGACGCGCGCGAGGCCGCTCCCCTCGTGGAACAGTGGGGCGCCGTCCTCGAAGTCGCGCCGCGCGAGTTGACCAGTTTCCTCACGCTCATGCCCGCCGGACCCGGCCGCCCGGCCATCGCGCATGTCGCGGCGGTGTACGCCGGGGACCAACCCGATGCCGCCCAGCGGGTGTTGACGCCCCTGCTGGGTCTGGGCCCGCTGCTGCAGCAGGAGGCGGTCCTCGCCCCGTATCCGACGCTGGTGCCGGTCGGCGGCGCGGCCCACCACGGGCAGGGGCTGGGTGCCACCCGTTCCGGGCTGCTCGACCGCGTCTCCACGCACACCGCACGGTCGGTCGCGGAGGCGCTGGCGTCGGGAGAGGTGCTGATGGAGCAGTTCCGTTCGGTGGGCGGCGCGGTCAACGACGTCGATCCGGCCGCCACCGCCTACGCCCACCGCGGCCAGAACTTCCAGCTGCTGTCCGC
Organism: Streptomyces sp. NPDC025638; assembly: GCF_055558775.1. Taxonomy (NCBI): domain Bacteria; kingdom Bacillati; phylum Actinomycetota; class Actinomycetes; order Kitasatosporales; family Streptomycetaceae; genus Streptomyces; species Streptomyces sp. NPDC025638. The sequence continues at coordinate 256,801 of NZ_JBVHLX010000009.1, forward strand.
GACCGTTCCCGAGCTGGAACGCGCCCTGGACATCCACTGGGCACAGCTCGCCCCGGAGGTGAACGGCATGTACCTCAGCTTCGACAGCCGCCGCTCCCCCGACGTCCTGGCCGAGGCGTTCCCCGGGCCGACCCTGGCCCGGCTGCGCACACTCAAGGCTCGGTACGACGCGGAGAACGTCTTCGACCGCAATTTCCCGCTGCGCTGAGTGCGTTGTGGGCGTGCGGCAGCCCGAGCGCGGCCGCCGGGGGCCGGCGACCCTGCGGGTTCGGAGGTTTTGCGGGGGCTCCGATGGGTTCCCCCGGCGGTCACACCCCGCCGTGCGCGCGGGCCCCGTCGAGCGCCGTCCGGTAGGAGGCGGCCGCCACGTCCTTCAAGTGGGCGAGCCGGGGCACGTGCGCGGACTTGGTCAGCTCCGCGTGCAGGAAGGTCAGGTCGGAGGCGAGGCCCACCATGCCGAGGGCCGCCTTCAGGTACGGCTCCTGGTGGTCGCAGTCGTGGCGGGGAGTGCCCGGACCGTAGGCGCCGCCGCGCGCGGAGGCCACCACGACCTTCTTGCCCCGCAGCGGTCCCTCGCCGGAGGCCGGGTCGAGGATCAGCGGCGCGATCAGGACGCGGTCGAACCACGCCTTGAACGTCGACGGCACCGAGAAGTTGTACATCGGCACGCCGAGAAGGATCGTGTCGGCCGCGAGAAGCTCCGCGACCAGTGGCCACGTGACGGCCCAACTGGCCTTCTCCTCCGTGGTCCGCGCCGCCTCACGGGCCGCCGCGAGGTCGCGGACACCTTCCGTCTCCAGGCGGTGCATGACCTCGATCTGCGCGCTGTCGACGTGCGGGACGGGGTCGGCGGCCAGGTCGCGGTAGACGTACTCGCCCTCGGGGTTGGTCTTGCGCCAGGTCTCCGCGAACTCGCCCGAGATCCGGCGGGAAACCGAGTCCGGACGGGGGCTGGAATCGAGGTGGAGAAGTGTGGGCATGGCGGAAATCCCCTGTCTGATCAGCGTGTTGGACTGGAGTCGATCTCCATTGAAATCACCGGGCGGGCTCATGTCCCGTAATCTGACGTGATACTTCGTAACCGGAAGCGTTAGCGAGGATGACGGTGCTGGACGTACGGAAACTTGTGCTGCTGCGCGAGGTCGGAGCCCGGGGGTCGATCGCCGCGGCGGCGCAGGCGCTCAACTACACGCGTTCGGCGGTCTCCCAGCAGCTGTCCGCCCTGGAGGCGGAGACCGGCGCCGCGCTCCTGGACCGCGGCAGCAAGCGGGCCGAACTCACTGCGGCCGGACGGCTGTTGGTGGCGCAAACCGAGCGGGTGCTCGCCGCACTCGAGACGGCGGAGGCACAGTTGCTCGCCCGGGAGGACGGCCAGGTCACCGGCGAACTGCGGGTGGGCGTACCGCTGCACGAGGGTCCGGCGCTGCTGGTGCCGGCGCTGAACCGGCTGCGCGAGCGCCATCCCGGGCTGCGCATCACCCTGCACGGAGTGGATCCCGACGAGGGCCGGCAGACGGTCCGGCTGGGGCGGCTCGACGCCGTCCTGGCCGCCGGCTATCCGCAGGTGCCCGAGCCCAGAGTGCCGGGGCTGTACGAGGAGGAGGTCATCAGCGACCGCATCCGCCTCGCCGTCGCGCCCGATCACCCGCTGGCCCGGGACGGCGGCACGTGCGCCCTCGCCGAGTTCGCGGAGCAGCCGTGGCTGCTGGACCGCACGTCCAGGCTGGGGCGGTTGGCCCTGCACCTGTGTGCCGGCGCCGGTTTCGTCCCCGACATCGTCTCCGACATCGGGGACATGCAGGCCGTCTTCGGTCTTGTCTCCCTGGGCTGGGGCGTCGCGCTGGTCCCCGACCTGGTTCCGGACCGCCCGGGGCACCCGGTCACCCGTATCGCCCTCGAGGGAATCCGGCCCATCCGCCGGGTCACTCTCGTGGTGCGCGAGGGCGCCCTGGACAGCCCCCCGGTGGCCGCCCTGCTCCCGGCCGTCCGAGAGGCGGCCGACGACCTGCGCCGGCCCACGCCCCGGGAACCCGACAGCCCGTCCCCCGCCTGCCCGCCGACCACGGCACGCCCGCCCGACGACCACAGTTCCTCGGCCGCCGGGCAGGCGTGTCAGGCCGCGGCGGGCCAGCGCGGATAGCTGCCCAGGAAGCGCACTTCCAGGCCCAGGGACTCGACGGCCGCCATGGCCAGGCGCAGGGGGCGGGTGTCGATGTGGGCGTCGACGTCGAGGAACAGGTGATAGCTGCCGAGGGCGCGGCCCGTGGGCCAGGACTGGATCCAGGACAGGCGGATGCCGAGGGTGCGGAACTCGTTGAGGACGTCGGGGACGAGGGCCGGGCCCGCGCTGCCCAGCGACACCAGCAGGGAGGTGCGTTCGCGGGCGGTCCGGGCCGGGTGGGACCAGCGTGGGGCCACCGACACGAACCGGGTGACGGCACCGGCCTCCCGGCCCAGGCCGGTGGCGAGGATCCGCAGCCCGTACAGGTCGGCCGCCTCCGCCGCGGCGACCGCCGCGTGGCCGGGGGCGCCCGCGTCGGCGACCGCTCGGGCGGCCGCGGCGGTGGAGCTGGCGCTGCGGGTACGGGCCCCGGGCAGCCGGGTGCGCAGCCAGTCCTCGCACTGGCCCAGCGCGTGCGGGTGGCTGTGCACCACGGTCACCTCCTCCGGCGCGACGCCCTCGGGAGCCATGAGGACGAAGGACACCGGCACCTCGACCTCGGCGTTGATGTGCATCTCCGCCGAGGCCAGCTGGTCCATGGTGGCGGGGACGACGCCGCGCACCGAGTTCTCCAGTGGCACCACCGCCGCTCGACAGTCGCCCCGGCGCACCGCCTCCAGGGAGGCGGGCACCGTCGGGAACGGGCGGAGCACCGGTTCGCGGCCCGGAGGGGCGGACGAGAGCAGCCGCCGCAGCGCGGTCTGCGTGAAGGTCCCCTCCGGGCCGAGGTAGGCGTACGCCATCGTCGCCCGTCAGCTCTCGATCACTCGGTGGAAGGCGACGGTGTCGAAGATGTCCTCCATCCGCACCGCCCTGCCGTTCCGCAGCATCCAGGAGTGCACGAACCGCTGTGTCTCCGTGTGGCCGCTCCGGGAGACGATGTCCCGGTGGCCGAGGACCACCACGCGGTCGCCGTCGCGGATGAACTCCGTCGGGTGCAGCCGCATGCCGCCGAGGACGGTGGGGACATGGGCGAGGAACTCCTTGACGCCGGCATGCCCGTGCTTGGTGCCGCCCAGGCCGTAGACGGCCATGCCCTCGGGGTGCACCCACTCGATGTCCGGGTCCAGGGCGTCCAGGAGCGCACCCACGTCACGGGCCGCGAAGGCGGCGTAGGCGGCATGGATCGGTGCCAGTGGATCGGTGCTGTCGGTCATGCCCTGTCCGCTCCTTCAGCCTTGAGGTACTCGGGGTACATGGCCGCGAGGGTGCGCCGGATGCCCTCGCGCCAGGGGACCTTGCACGGTCCGGTGAGCGAGCGGCGCAGGGTCGGGTCGAACTGGTAGGTCTCGCGGGTGACTTCGCTCGGTACGAGGTTTGCCGTCACCCCGGTCAGTTCCTCCAGGTAGCGGACGCAGTCGGTCATGCCGACGGACTCGTCGCCGCCCCAGTTGGTCAAAGTCACCGGGACGCTCGCCGCGTTCCACAGGTGCGGGACCTGCTCGATGAGGTCGTCGGTGTACAGCAGCGAGGTCCAGTTCTGGCCCTCCAGGGGCACCGCGATCGGCTCGCCCGCGAGCATGCGCTTGAAGTAGAGCATCGGCACGCCGCCGTAACCGCCGGGCCCGTAGGCGATGTTGAGGCGGGCGATGACGGTCGGCAGGTCGAGGGTCCGGGCGAAGGCCCGGACCGTGCCCTCCGCCGCGATCTTGACCACGGGGTAGGCGGGCAGCCAGTCGGCCTTGCCGTCCAGTGGATCGGTCTCGGTGTACTTGTGGTCGAGGGTCTGGCGGGCGTACAGCGCGCCGGTGGAGACGTACAGGAACGCCTCCGCCGTACGGCAGTGCGTCATCAGGCGTCCCGCGGCGACGGCGTTGGCCTCGACGGCCGCGTTGAAGTCGCCGTCCTCGCCGCGTCGTACGGCGGAGTGGAAGACATGGGTGAAGTCCTCCGGCAGGCCCTTGAGAGAGCCGGAGCTCGTGTCGTCCATGTCCCAGCGGAAGGTGTGGATGCCGTGCCGGTTCAGCTCCTCCTCCGCTCCGGGGGCGCCGAAGCGGCCGAGCGCCCAGATCTCGTTGCCGTCGGCCAGCGCTTTGGCCACGGGTCCGGCGACCTGGCCGGTGGCACCGGTCACCAGGATCTTCTTGCCGTTCAAGGGGTTTACCTCCTGGGATGGTGGCGGTCAGGCGTCGCCGAGGGCGCGGTCCAGCTCCTTGCGCAGGATCGACTGGAAGGTCGCCACATGCGCCGGGCCCATCAGCGTGTAGTGCTCGCCGGGTACGTCGATGTAGCGGTTCTCACCGGTGACGTGCTCGTCCCAGCGGCGCAGCTCGTTGTTGAGCCAGTCCTCCTTGGTGCCGCGCAGCGGGATGGCGTAGAAGACGCTCATCGAGCGGACCTCGCCGGTGGGCGAGTAGCCGCGTCCGAGGTCGGTGAGGCTGTCGGCGAGTTCGGCCCATGCCTTGAACTTCTCGAAGGTCAGGTCGAGTTCGGCGAGCCGCCCCTCGGGAGCGTGGTCGATGAAGTGGGCGAGCTGTTCGTCCCTGGGCAACGGCCGCAGCTGCACGGGCAGTTCGAGGGACTGCCTCTTGTCGATGAGTTCCAGGAAGAACGCCAGGTTGGCCGCGGTCTCGATGAAGTCGAGTTCGTTCATGCGGTACTTGATGTGCGGCGGGAGGTTGAAACTGCCGACGAAGTCGACGCGCTCGCCCTGCGCCTCCAGCACCTTGGCGATCTCGAAGGCGACAGCACCACCGTACGAGTAGCCCGCGACGGCGTACGGGCCGTGCGGCTGTCGGGAGCGGATGGCCGCGACGTAGGTGTCGACCATTTCGGCGAAGCTCTCGAAGGGCTTCTCGCCGGGGTTGAAGCCGCGGGCGCGCAGCGCGTAGAAGGGCCGGTCACCGACGAAGTACTTGGCGAGGTTGACGAAGACGAGGACCTCTCCGACGCCGGGGTGCACACAGAACAGCGGGGTCTTCTCGCCGGTGGTCTGCATCGGGACGATCGGGTCGTACTCCTTCCCGCCGTCCTCGGCCCGGTCGAGGTGGGCGGCCAGCGCCCGCACGCTGGGGGCCCGCAGGACCGTGATGATCTGCAGGTCGTGCGCGCCGAGACGCTGGGCGACCAGGGAGCGCAGCCGCAGGATGTCGAGCGAGGTGCCGCCCAGGTCGAAGAAGTTGGCGGTGGCGCTCAGCCGGTCCGGGTCGGTGTCGAACATCTCGGCGTAGATCCTGGCGAGGACCAGCTCCGTGTCGCCCTCGGGGGCGGAGTAGCCGCCGAGCCTGCGCAGCACGAGGTCGTCGACCCGCGCCCGCACGTCGTCGTACGCTCCCGCCTCCAGCCGCTTGCGCATCAGCGCACGCTGGATCTTGCCCAGACTGGTCTTGGGGAAGGCGTCCTTCGGCAGCGGAAGGACGAGCGCGGGCCTGAATCCCCAGTGCATGACGACGGTGCTGCGTATCGCGCTGAGCACCCGGTACAGCGCGAGTTCGGCATCGTCGGCGCACTCCGGGTGGAAGGCGATGACGAGTTGCTCGGTGTCGCTGCCCGGGGCGCGGGTCGGGAAGGCGGCGACATAGGAGCGGGCCACGTCGTCGAGGCCTTCGAGGAGGGTCTCGATGTCGTGGCTGAAGTAGTTGACGCCGTTGACGATGACGCTGTCCTTGCTGCGGCCGACCAGGGTGAGCCGGCCGTCGTCGATCCGCCCGAGGTCACCGCTGCGGAACCAGCCGTCGGGAGTGAAGGCGTCCTGGGTGGCCTGCTCGTTGTTGTAGTAACCGGCCGTGATCATCGGCCCGTTGAGCTGCAGCTCGCCCACTTGGCCCGCGGGCAGCTCACGGTGCTCCTGATCGGCGACCCGGATGCTCAGCCCCTCGACGGGCCGGCCCAGGTTGGCGAACTCCTGATCCTGGTCGGCGGCGGGGAAGTCGGTGGAGTAGATGCTGCCCGCGCAGGTCTCGGACATGCCGAACGCGGGCCACAGTGCGTCGGCGCGCAGCCCGTAGGGGGCGAAGCGGCTGAGGAAGGTCTCGCCGGTGGTGCGTACGACGGCCTCGCCGCCGCTGATGATGTGCCGCAGCCGGGACAGGTCGATCCCGTCGCCCTCCTCCTCGTCGAGCCGGTCCGCCTGTGGATTGATCAGCCCGAGCAGGAAGTTCGGGGTGAAGGTCATGGTGACGCCGAAGCGGGAGATGATCCGCAGGAAGTTCAGCGGCTCCTGGAGGACCACGGGCGCCTCGACGTGCAACTGGGTGCTGCCCGTGGACAGCGGCAGCAGATGGCATTCGAGGAGGGCGGCGACATGGTCGAAGGAGACCCAGTTGAGGCTGGTGTCCTCGGCGGTCAGCCGGTGGTAGCCGTTCTTGGCGGCCATGGACGCGAGGAGATTGGCGTGGCTGAGCATCACCGCCTTGGAGTTGCCGGTCGAGCCGGAGGTCAGTACGAGGACGGCGGTGTCCTTGGGGTCGGCCTCGTGGAAGGAGTCGGCGGGCCGCTCCGCGCGCAGCTCCTCCAGGGGAACGACGGACAGGCCCTGGGCGGCCGGGAGTTCGGCGGCGAGCGTGGCGCTGGTGACGACCAGCGGATGGTCGAGAAGGGTGTCGACATGGGTGAGCTGGGCGGCCCAGCGCTCCGGGTCGCCGCCGAGTGCGGCCATCGGGCAGGGTATGAACCCGCCGAGCTGGCAGGCCCAGAACGCGGTGAGGAACTCCCGTGGTTTCTCCAGCAGCAGGACGACCTTGTCGCCGGGCGCGAGACCGTGTTCCCGCAGGCCGGCGAGGACCGAGCGGGCTGCGTCGAGAAGTTCGGGATGGCTCTGCAGGGGTGCGTCGCGGTCGTCCGCGCTCCGGGGGTAGCGAAGCCCGGACCCCGCGTTGTCACGGGCGGCGTCGCGCAGCAGGTCCACGATGGTCCGCGTCGTCACGGCTGTGGTCATGTGGGTGCTTTCCTCCTCTGCGTCGGCCTCCGCACCGGGATCACCGGGACGGCAAGCCGAACCGCGTACGGAATTTCGTTCAGACGAAGGTGAGGCGCACAAGCGAAAGGGGCGATGGATGCCGGGGGAATCAATCCCTGGAGCCACGACACTGGGGCCCCGAATACCCGCCGACGATAAGAACCGGTGGACCGGGTTGTCAAAGCCTTAATAGAACGACAGGAACACCGGGAAAGAGACAGAAGCCCATGTCAAACATGACACGGCGTGAGAGAGAACACACTGGTCAGGCGGCGTGGCCACAGTCTTCCGAAGTGTCACCTTCCTGACCTGCACCACCTCGACTTCAGCAACTTCGCCGAAACAAAGCGCCGCCCAATAGGCTCGTAAAATCGCGCGGTGGCAATTTTTCTGACGGTGGGCGTAAGCGATTGAGACGGATACGGAAAAGGTGGAATGCTGCGACGGACGGGGGTAGGGCGGGGAGGGGCGGCCTGTCACCGGATGTTCCTCCTCGCGTACAGTCCGTAGTGTGGAGAGCGAAGCAGGTCCCGGCCCTGTGTCGTACGTTCCCGGAACGGGGCGGCCGGTTCCCGAGGCCGAGCCTGGATTGGTGGAGCGGTGGCGTTCGGGCGGAGGTGCACTGGTCGAGCTGCTGTCCCGGGTGCGCGAACGGTGCGGCGGCATCGCCGCGTTCCGGCTCGGGCCGACCCCCACGGTTCTCGTCACCGACCCGCAGGCGGTCCAGCACGTTCTCGCCCGGCACCCGGAGCAGTACGTCAAGCGCTCCCACCGCGCCCGTGTGCTGATCGGCGACGGTGTTCTCGCCGCCACCGGTGCGGCGTGGAAGCGGCAGCGCCGGCTGCTGCAGTCCCAGTTCACCGGTACCGGGATGCGCCGTCACGAACAGCGCATCACCGAGGCCGCCCGGACCACCGCCGGCCGCTGGAGCGCGTACGCCCGTACCGGGCAGACCTTCGACGTCGGGCAAGAGATGCGCCGCTTCGCCCTGGACGCCATCTGGCGCTCTCTCACCGGGCACCCCCTCGACACGGGCACCGAGCGCGAACTGGCCGCCGTGGCAGCGGTGGCGGCCGCCCTTCCGACGCTTCCCGCCGACGTCACCGACGCCCAGGACGCCGTTGCCGCCGATCTCGCCCGGATCGACGCGGTCGCCCGGCACGCCATCGAGGCCGCCCGCGGCGGGACGGCCGGCCCCGACGGCCCGGGCCTGCTGCGCGTCCTGACCGACGCCGCCACCGAGCGCCCCGAGTACACGGACCGGCTGATCCGCGACGAGTTGGTCACCTTGCTGGTGGCCGGGCACGAGACCACCGCCACCACCCTGACCTGGCTCTACCTGCTGCTCGACCAGCATCCCGCCGCCCGCGAACAGACTCTCGCCGCCGGCGACGAAGGAACGGCCCAACGCCGCCAGGCCATCCAGGCTCTGGTCCACGAGACACTCCGCCTCTACCCGTCCGCCTGGATCTTGCCCCGCCACGCCACCGAGGACGACACCCTCGCCGGCCATGCCGTCGAAGCGGGCACCGACATCCTGGTCTGCCCCTACCTCACACACCGCGATCCCGAACTGTGGCCGGACCCGGAGCACTTCGCCCCCCGGCGCTTCCTCACCCCGGACGGCCGCCCCGCCCACCCGGGCGCCTACTACCCGTTCGGCATCGGTCCCCGCGCCTGCCTTGGACTCCAATTCGCGCTCCGCGAATCGACCGTCCTGCTCGAACACCTGCTGCCGGCCCACATCCCGGCCTTCTCCTCCACCCCCACAAAGGCGGCGTACGGCATCACCGTCCGCCCCGACGGCCCCACCCCTGCAACCCTGACGGCTGGTCGTCCGCATCCGTAATGCGCCGATGGGTGTCCGTCCCGCCCCTCTGCTCGGGCTGTGACGGCGGACTGGTCCGCCGCGGGACGGTGAGTGCGATGAGCACGGCGACGACCGGGAGCCCGGCAGCGAGGGTCAGGCCCCACGCGTATCCATCGTTGAGAGTTTCAGGTGTGACGGTCCAACCGGTGCGGTGGTGAGCCGCGGTGCCGAGGGCGGCGAGTCCGAGTGAGGCGCCGATCTGGCGTGAGCTGTTGAGCAGGCCCGAGGCGGTGCCGGTCTCATGGGGGGCGACGCCCGCAGTGGCGGTGGAAACGACCGGTCCGAGGCAGAGCCCGAAGCCGACGCTCGCGATGATCGAAGGCCCGAGGATGTCGATGGTGAAGGTGCCGCCGGGACTTCAGCTTGATCGCCATGACTCCATCGCGGCCGGAACACGACGAGGAGAAGTCATCCACACGGATGATCCACCTCCGCCGCGGGAGCTAGTTCACCCGTGCCGGAGGGCGGCAAAGGCGTCGTTGACCGAGTCGGCAGCGAACAACTGCACGGCAGTGGCACGGTCCGGCGAAGTGATCACATAGTGCCGGGCGAGATAAGAGACACCTCCCCAGTCTTCGCGGTCATGGGCGCGCATCAGGACCTGACTGCATCTCATGCAGATGATCCACGGCACGAGAACGAGATCGGCCAGGCTCCGCTCGGCTTGGACTGTCGCACCGCTGACGGTGCCGCCGTCGTCTTCGATCAACTTCACGTCGGCGTCCGCGCCGTCGGCACGGCATTGGAGGATCCGGGGTGCGAGCGCCTCCCTCTCACCCCAGACCTCCGTCAGCACGGAGATCTGGGCCCTGACCGTCTCGCTGACTGCCATTTGGTGGGCGAGAAGGCCGGAGACGAGCAGGCCGAGCCCTGCCTCCTGCTCCCCGATGCTCCAGCAGTCCCTGAACTCCTGGGCCTCGGCCTCCGGCAACAGGGCGGCGAGCCGGTTCCAGGCGTCGGCGTCCTCGGTCATCCGCCGAGGCTAACGGTCGGTCGTCATGTTGCAAAGATCGTCTCCGTGCGCATAGACGGGAACGAGTTGCGGCGCACTTCACGCACCGGCCACTCCAGCCGATGACGCAAGTCAGCCCCGCGCCCATGAAAAATCAACGTGCGCCATCAAGCCACCGGCACGGCGGGTTATCGAGGCCGAAATAAGCTCATGCTTTTCGAGCGGGAGACAGTAGTGTCCCGAACGTCAGCAGATTCGTGCGCCGGCAGATCACGCTTTCCGGAGGAGAGCCTTCCATGCGATTCAGATTCCGTTCTCTGGCACATGCAGGCACGCGCGCATTCGCGGTACTGGCACTGCTGCTGGGTTTATCCGGCGGCTTTGCGGCAACCGCAACCGCCGCGGGGACCGGTCAGACCGGGCTGGACAACACCTGGGCCTGCTCAGTGCCGTCGGGGTACACCTACGACCGTGTGTCGAGCCAGCTGAATACGTGCGGATCCGGATTCCATTCCTACTATCATTTGCGCGCACCTCAAGACAACATCTGGGTGTGCTACGTACTGCCCGGCTACACCTACGACCAGGCCAGTAACCAGCTGAACGTCTGCAACTCCGCCGGATTCGCCAACAGCTACCGCATGCGAGTCGGCCAGGACAACATCTGGGCTTGTTCCATCCCCAACGGCAGCCTCACCTACGATCGAGTCGCAAACCAATTGAACGTCTGCAACCCCTCCGGCTTCGCAAACAGCTACCACCTTCGCACTCCCGCGAATGGCCTTTGGGCGTGCAACATTCCTGCCGGGTGGACCTACGACCAGGTGTCCAGCCAATTGAACGTCTGCAACCCTTCCGGCTTCGCAAACAGTTACCGCCTGCGAGGCTGACACCCCCCATACCGGTCCCCAAGGCTCCATTGCGGCCTTGGGGACCGCGCGTTTACGACGTTGCCGCGACTGCGGGAGGACGCCATCCCGTGGCAGCAGGGCGTCGCCTGGGCGACTCTGAAAGGTGGGAGGCAGGAGCGTTCGGACGCAGGAGGCACTGTGGGCGGTCTGGTGGTCGTGGGTGTGGACGGGTCGGCGTCGAGTCTTGCCGCGGTGGAGGCGGCGGCGCGGGAGGCGCGGCTGAGGAGAGCGGCACTCAAGGTGGTGCACGCCTTTCTCTGGCCCGCGATGCATGTGCCCTTGGGTCCGTCACCCCTGGGTCCGCCGGAAGGCGGGATCCAGAACATGGTCGACCGCCTGGTGACCGAGGCGGTGGAGCATGCCAGAACCGCGGCACCGGAGGTGGAGGTGTCGCACGCGGTGGTGATGGGTGAGCCGTTGACGGTTTTGGAGGCGCAGTCGCGTGCCGCCGAACTCGTGGTCGTCGGGTCCCGGGGCATGGGCGGGTTCGTCGGGCTCTTGGTGGGCTCCACGGCGGTGCATCTGGCGGCACACGGTCGATGCCCGGTGCTGGTGGTACGACAGGAAGCCCACACCGACGGTCCGATCGTGCTGGGTGTCGACGGCTCCGCCGCCGGTGCGCAAGCGGTGGACTTCGCCTTCGCCGAGGCCGCGCTGCGCAAGGCGCCACTGGTCGCGCTGCACGCCTGGACCACGTGGAATGCGCCGCTGCCCGCACCGCAGGTCGCGTCGATGCCGTACGCGAACCCGCCGGGGGCGCTCGACCAGGAGGAAGAGACCCTGGTCTCGGCGGCGCTGGCCGGCCATCAGGAGCAGTACCCGGATGTGGCGGTGGAGCACAAGGTCGTACACGGTCAGACGCGCGAAGCTCTGATCGAGGCGAGCCGATCCGCCCAACTGGTTGTGGTCGGGGCTCGGGGACGCGGCGGCTTCGCCGGGTTGTTGCTGGGCTCGGTCAGCCAGGCCCTGCTGCATCACGCGCACTGTCCGGTCGCGGTGGTACGGGGAGCGGGCACGCAACCCTGACGGTGATGGGCACCTGTCCGTGTGGGCGGCGACGATGTCACCACATCATTCACCGTTGAATCACACCCCTGACAATTTTCGTTTCCCTGGCGTTCACCGCACTTTCCTGCGCCCCCGTAACCGCAATTGCAGTACACCCACTCAATTTGCAGACGAGGCACAACCATTCGGAAACAAGGCCCGTCTAAGACTGCGAATCACATAAGGCACGGGGAGTGACGCCCCCGGACGAGACGCTCTGCGTCCCACTTCCCCTGGGGGCCTGCAAAGAATGCACCACTCGATCCTGCCCATCGCCATTTCCTGTGGCACTCCGCACGGGAACACTCCGCTCGGGAACAGGGTGTGAAACCGACGACCCGCCCGGCGCCGGAGGCCACATCCGCGCCGCCCGCAGATCCGCCGAACGGCCATGCGCACGAGCGCCGTCCGTGGCCCCGGCTGCCGCGTCCGGCGGTAGGACCGGGGCAGGCCGCGGCCCTGCTCGCGGCGGCCATCACCGTCCTCGTGTCCTGTGCCGCCGACGCCGTCGCACGCAGCTACCCCTTCGGGCCCCGCACCCGTAACGTCAACGACCTGGGCAACCAGTACGTGCCGTTCCACGCGCACCTGTGGGACCTGCTGCACGGAAGGGCCGACGGCGGTCTCCTCGTCAACTGGCAGTCAGGATTCGGCTCCAGCTTCCTGCCCGACGTCGGTACGTACCTCAGCAGCCCGTTCGCCCTGCTCGTCGCGGTGTTCCCGAGGGACGAGATCGACCTCGCGGTCTACGCGATCACCGTGCTGAAGACCGCGTCCGCCGGCGCGGCCATGGCCTGGCTGCTGCTCGCCCTTCGTCCCGGCCGCTGGTGGGCGGCGGGACTGCTCGGCGCCTCCTACGCCCTGTGCGGCTGGAGCGTGGCGATGGGCGCGTACAACCCCATGTGGCTCGACGGACTCATCGCCCTGCCGCTGCTGTGCCTGGTCGGCGAGTGGGCGCTGAGCGGACGGCGGCCGGTCCTCGGGGTGCTGGTCGTGGCGATCGCCTGGATCGCCAACTTCTACACCGCGTACATGGCCACCCTCGGCGCCGGTCTGGTGCTGTTGCTCCGGCTGTGGCTCTCCGGTCTCCCGCGCCGGCGGCGGTTCGCGGCAGCCGGCCGGGCAGGCCTGACCGTGGCACTCGGCGTCGGTCTGGCCGCGCCCCTGGTGACGGTCGTGTACTTCGGGACGAGGCACGCATATCCCGGCAGGGTCAGGCAGTTCGTGCCGGTGCCGACCGAGGACCTGCTGGCGCGCCTGCTGCCGACGACGTACAGCTTCAGCAGCCCGGCCGTGTACGTCGGCACCACGGCGCTGCTGCTCGCCCTCGCCCTGCCCTTCCACCGAGCGGTTCCGGGGCGGGTGCGCACGGGGTGGACGCTGCTGGTGGCGGCGGTGACGCTGTCGATGCAGTGGGGGCCGACGCATCTGGTCTGGCACGCCTTCGCCACCCCTCAGGGCAGCGCGTACCGCCAGACCTTCGTGCTGTGCGGACTGCTGGTGATCGCCGCGTGGACCGCGCTCTCGTACGGCCCGCCCGACCGGCGCGCGCTGGCAGTGGCAGCGGGACTGCTCGCGCTGATCACGGCCGCCGCAAGCGCAAGCGAACTGACGCGCCGTGCCTTCACCTTGCCGCTCACGCTGCTCGCCGCCCTGGTCGCGCTCGCCGGACTGGCCCTGCTGGGCCGCACGGACGGCGGGCGCCGCGCCGCCCTCGCCACGCTCGCGGTGGCCCTGCTCCTCGGCGGGCAGTTCGGCGAGGCCGCCGCCACCTCCGCCGTGGCGACCCGGCTGCGACTCGCGCACATGGACGACTACGCCCCCTGGGGCGCACGCCAGCAGGGGCAGGCGGACGCGATCGCCGACGCCGACGGCTGGCCCCGGTACCGCACCGAACCGGGCCGGGAGCAGACCGTCGGCAACGACCCGCTGGAGGTGGGCGGCCAGGGCGCCCAGTACTACAGCAGCCTCACCTCCGACGCCCTCAGCCGCACCCTCACCGCCCTCGGGGACGGCTGGACCTCGCGCGGCCGCAACCTGCAGAGCCTGGACAACGCCGTCACGGACGCGATCTTCTCCGTCGGCGCGCGGGTGCACTCCCCGCCGGACCCGCACCAGAACTGGTTCCCGCAGGACGGCAGCCGCACGACCGTGTCCCGGCAGGAGGTGCCGCCCCTGGTCACGGTGCGACCGCCCGGCACTCACGGCCGCACCGACGTCGCCGCCTTCGGCTCGTCGCCGTACCGCAACCAGGAGTTGCTGCTGGGCAGCCGGGTCTACACCGTGCCCCGCCTCACCGTGCGCACCAGCGCCGGGAAGACACCGCACCGCAGCGACGACGCACGGCCGGGCCTGCGCCTCGGCGCCCTGCCCGCAGGTGCCGCCGCTCGGCAGCCGACGATCACGGCGCACTGTCCGGCCGGCAACGAGGTGTACCTGTGGGCACCGTACTTCTCGGGCTCCGCGCGGCTCGCCGGTGACTCGGCCCACGGCGTGACCGGGCGGTTCCGGTCGGACCACCCGGTCACCAAGATCTCCGCCATGCAGCGGCTCGGCACGGTGCCCGCCTCCGGACGGCTGCGGATCGACCTCTCCCCCGGCCGGACGAGCCTCGTCCCGGACGGCGCGGTCGGCTGCCTGGACACCGCCCGGCTGCGCACCGCCGTCGAACGGCTCAGGACCACCGGCGCCACCGAGGTGACCGTCTCCGACGGCACCATCCGGGCCCAACTCCCCGCGGGCAGCAAGGGAACCGCGGTGGTGGCGGCTCCCCGGATCGCCGGCTGGCGCTGCGCCACGGGCGACGCGGCCGCCGTACCCGCCCGGGAGTACTACGGCCTCATCGCCGTACCCCTCGACGGCTCCTCGACCAGCCTCACCTGCACGTTCCACCCGCCCGGCCTGCGGCTGGGCGCGGCGGTGGGAGGTGCCTCGCTGGCGACCCTGACGCTCCTGGGTGCCCTCGCCGCCGTCCGCCGACGGCGTGCCGCGGCGCCACCGACGACCACACGACCTTTCGACCTCACGAGCGCGTGACCGGCGCTCCGAGACCGTGCCCCAGGGGGAGAACCATGCTCATCTCGATCGTCGCACCCTGCTACAACGAAGAAGACGTCATAGAACGCTTCCACGACGAGGTACAGAAGGTCGCTGAGGAACTGCTGCCGCTCGGCCACGACATGGAGTTCGTGTACGTCGACGACGGCAGCCGCGACCGCACCCTCACCGTCCTGAAGCGGCTCGCCGACCACGACTCGCGCGTGCGGTACGTCTCCTTCAGCCGCAACTTCGGCAAGGAGGCGGCGCTCCTCGCCGGTCTGCGGCACGCCTCGGGAGACTCCGTGGTCGTCATGGACTCGGACCTCCAGCATCCCCCGGAACTGATCAAACGCATGGTGGATCTGCGGGAACAGGGCTACGACCAGGTCATCGCGCGGCGCACCAGGAACGGCGACCCGATCACCCGTACCGTCACCGCCCGCCTGTACTACCGGCTCATCAACCGTCTCGTCGACGTGGAACTCATGGACGGCGTCGGGGACTTCCGGCTGCTGTCGCGTCGCGTGGTGGACGCGGTCCTGGCCCTCACCGAGTACAACCGGTTCTCCAAGGGCCTGTTCGCGTGGGTGGGGTTCCCCAGCACCACCTTCGAGTACGAGAACGCCGCACGCGAACACGGCCGCAGCTCGTGGACGTTCCGCGGTCTGCTCAACTACGGACTCGACGGATTGCTGTCCTTCAACAACCGACCGCTGCGCGCCGCCCTCTATCTCGGTATGGGACTTCTGTTGTGTGCGGGGCTGTACACGGCGTGGATCGTGGGCGCGGCGCTCGTCAACGGTGTGGAGACACCCGGCTATGTCACGATCATCACCGCCGTCACGGCCTTGGCTGGCGTCCAGATGATCATGCTCGGGGTCATCGGGGAGTACACGGGCCGGATCTATTACGAGGTCAAGGGGCGGCCGCACTTCCTGGTGAAGGCGACCAACGTGGAACGAGCGAAGGACCTCATTCCCTGATGAGCATCGCAACGCCGCGCGCCGTGCCGAGACAGATAATCACCTTCGCCGCGGTCGGCCTGATCAACACGGCCACGTACTACGGCCTTTACTTGCTCTTCCTCGATCCCCTGCCTTATCTCGGTGCCCATGTCCTTGCATTCCTGCTCAGCATGACCGGGTCCTTCTTCCTGAATGCACGCTTCACTTACCGGACTCGGCCGACCTGGCGGAAATTCCTGATGTTTCCCCTGACGAACGCGGCCAATTTCCTGATCACCACGGCGGGTGTGTATGTGATCGTCGGCGTCCTGCACGCCGGAAGCCGGTTCGCTCCGCTCCTCGCGTCCATGGCGGCGATTCCGGTGACCTTCGTCGTCTCCCGGTGGATCATGCTCACCGGGCCGGACGCGGCCGGATAGGACTCCTTCACCCCTGCGCCACGGCGAGCAGCCAGGGGATTCCCAGGAGGACGACCAGGCCGAAGGCGAGGGCGAGGGGTGGCGGCTGTACGGCGGCCAGGGCCAGGCAGCCGACGGCAACTCCGGCACAGGTCCGGGCGAGCGGGCGGTAGAGACGGCGGTCGCGGCGCCATGACTGCGTGGTTGCCGCGATCACCATCGTCGTACCCAGGACGACGACCGCTCCGGCGCACAGCGCCCAGGCCGTCGCGGCGGGGGTCCGTCCGTCGTGGGCGTGCTCGACGAGGCCCACCATCGCGGCACCCATGACGGTCACCGCGGCCGTGAGCGGCAGGTGCGTCAGCACCCATTGCGCCGTGGCCGTGCGGGCGGGCCGGGGTGAGCGACGGCCGGCGAAGTCGAAGTACGTCCACCAGGCACCGAAGCCGACCACGACGGCGACGAGACCGACCGCGAGGGTGAGTGCGTCGGCGGGCACATCGACCAGTCCGTCGACAACGCCCTTCACGGTTTCTCCGAGCACGATGATGATGAGCAGTCCGAAGCGCTCGGTGAGTGCGTCGGTGACGATGAGCGCGGCCGACCGGACCGGGCCGGGCGTGAGCATCATCGCCGCGAACCCGACCAGGTAGCCGGCGGCCAGCACGCCCCACGTCAGCGTCCGGACGCCGGCGGGCATTACGGCGCTGCCCGCCAGGACGACCGCACAGACCGCCGTCCCGGTCACGAACAGCCGACTGGATCGGCGGAATTCGGGGCTGTCCCCGCGTGCGGCGAGGTACCAGACCACCGCCAGCACCGCGAACAGCACCCCCGCGTTGACGGCGAAGGCGGCTCCGCGCTCGCCTCCGGCCTCGGGAATGCATGCTCCCAGTGGGGCGAGCAGCAGGATCTGCAACAGGAACAGGCTGCGGCCGCAGGCGTCCTCGCGTCCGTGGAGTTCGTGGTGCAGCGTGCCACTGAGCCAGGCGACCCACACCAGCGCGAACACCACGGCGAATTCCCCCAGTCCACGCCAGGTGAGGTGCCCGGCCAGGTGGTGGGCCGCCTGAGCCACCAGCACGACCACGACCAGGTCGTAGAACAGCTCCAGCGGGCCGACCACCCGCTCCAGCGGCTGCTCGCCGTGGGCGCGCGGCGGCTGCCACAGCCGGCGCCGCAGCCGGGCCGCCCAGGGCTCGCGCGGCGAGGTCATGCCGGGGTGCCGGACTCACCGAGGAGCGACTCGGACACCGTCCACAGCCGGGCCGCGTTCCCCTGGTCCAGGGCGTACGGCGCCACGCCGGCGACGGCGCCGGCTCGCTCCGTGACAAGCTGCGCGGGGGCGCAGTCCTCGAAGTAGCGGCCGGTGACGCCCTCCACGGTGGGCGAGGCCGCCAGCAGCACCGAGGTCGCCGCACCCTGCTCGACGGTCTTCTCCGGCGGCAGGGCAAATCCGGCGAGGTCGATGAAGCCGGCCAGCTGCTGCGGGTCCACATGCCGGGCCAGCGATGTGCCGCCGACGTTGCCCGGCATGAGCGCGTTGACGCTGATGCCGTCACCGGCCCAGCGCTCGGCGGCACCGACGGCGAAGAGGATGTTGGCGGTCTTCGACTGCCCGTATGAGGTCCACGGGTCGTACGGGCGGAACCGGTAGTCCAGGTCGTCGAAGACAACCGGTGAGAAGAGATGGCCGATCGAGGCCACCGAGACCACTCGCGCGCCGTCCGCCGCCGCGAGCGCCGGGTGCAGCCCGACCGTGAGGGCGAAGTGCCCGAGATGGTTGACGGCGAACTGCGCCTCACGGCCGTCGGGTGCGCGAGTGAGCTCCGGGAAGGCCATGACTCCGGCGTTGCAGACCAGGATGTGCAGCGGCCCGCTCCACGCCGCGACGAACTCGGCGACCGTGGAGCGGTCGGCCAGGTCCAGTCGCGCGACGGTCAACTTGCCGGCTGTGGGCGGCAGTACGGCTTCCAGCCGGGTTGCCACGCGTGCGCCGGCGTCGGTGTCGCGCACGGCGAGAGTGACGTCGGCGCCGGCCGACGCCAGCGCCCGGACCGTCTCCACGCCGATCCCGGAACTGGCTCCGGTCACGACGGCACGGCGGCCGTGCAGGTCGATGCCATCGACTGCTTCGGCGGCGGTCGTGCTCGCTCCGAACGTGGTGGGGGGTTGTGCCTGGGACATGGGGGTCTCCGTACGTTGTCGCTTCAATGTAACTAACTGGATAGTTACACACGATAGGACCGAGGTCGATCGACGTCAATAACCAGATAGTTACTTGCTAGGGTTGCCGTCATGGCACGGGACTCCAGCGCTACCAAGGCCCGTCTGCTCGACGCCGCCTTCACCGAATTCGCCGCCTACGGCATCGCCGGCGCCAGGGTGGACCGGATCGCCGAGAATGCCGGCGCGAACAAGCGGCTGATCTACGTCTACTTCGGCAACAAGGAGCAGCTGTTCGACGTGGTTCTGGACCGGGCTCTGCAAGAGGGCGCCGAGGCGGTGCCCTTCGACGCGGCCGACCTGCCCGGGTACGCCGGCGCGATCTTCGACCACCTCGTCGCCCGGCCCGACCTGCTGCGCCTGCGGCTGTGGAAACAGCTGGAACGACCGAGCACCACGGGGCTGGAACCGGATGCCTTCCGGCGCAAGACCGCCGAAGTGGCGGCCGCACAGGAGAACCACAAGATCGCCCCCGGGATTGCTCCGGCAGACGTCCTGACCATGGTGCTTGCCGTGGCCCAGGCATGGTTCTGGAATGCGGAAGACCCCGATGCCGCGACGGACGATCACCCTTGGCCGGCGCGGCGGCTGGCCGAGCACCGGTCGGCGGTCGTCGAGGCCGCGCGCCGCATCACGGCTGCGGACGGGGCCGCTTCCCCGGGCTCCGACGCGGCTGCGTGACCCCATCGTGCGGGGGCCGGAGAGCGGACTCGCTTTCGTACCCCGCTCACCGACTCGGCGGGCGGCTCACCCCCGTGCGGCGGATACTCCTGCGTAGGAACCTGTGAGAACCACGAGATCGAACAGGGAGCACCATGTCTGGGCAGTTCGAGGCAGAGGTCGAGATCGACCGCCCCATCGAGCAAGTGTTTGAATTTCTCGCGGATGGCGAGAACGACCCGAAGTTCAGCCCCCGCGTGCTGGCGATCAAGAAGACCACGGGTGGGCCGACATCCGTCGGCACGGTCTACCGGAGCGTGGTCAAGGACGCCGGTATGAAGACCCGGCGCGAGTTCCGGATCACCACCTACTCCCCGCCCACGCGGATCCGCTGGGAAGAGACCTCGAAAAACCTGATCACGGGTGCGGAAGGCGGCTACGACCTCACACCGCTCCCCGACGGACACACCCAGCTGAGGGTCTACAACGTCCTGGAGGGCCACGGCGTCGGCAAGCTGCTCGAAGGGATCGCTGTCGGCGCGGCCCGTAAGGACGCCGGCGCATTCGCCCGGCGGATCAAGACGGCAGTCGAAGCCGGCTGACCCCCTGCAGCCCCGCAGCCCCCGCCGCCCCGGCGCGCCGGTGATCCGTCGCTTGCGCGGCGTCAGCATCAGGCGGACTCTGGACCTGATGAGGCAGGCCGGTGAGGGCGTCATGAGCTACGCAGGAAAGGCGGCCAGGGACGCCGACTTCCGCGGTCCGCTGGACGTGACAATGGCTGCCACATTCGTGGTCGACAGCCAGGACATCGTGATCGGCTGGAGCCCTGCGGCGCAGGAGCTCCTCGGATATGTGCCGTCCGAGATCGTCGGGCGTCCCATGAGCACGTTCCTGGTGTCCGCAGCCGAAACCGGGACCGGAACGCCGTCCGCGTGCGAGCCCTCGTCGGCGGAGCACCCCGCCGGCGTTCCGGTCCTGACCTTGCCGCAGCGTGACGTGCAGGTGGCCGTCCACCGCGACGGCCACCGTCTGCAACTCGTCACCAGGCACTGTCAGCTGTCCGGCACCGGATCCGCGCAGCGGGTCGTGGTGGCGGCCGACTGCGGCCGGCTCGGTGATTGGGAGTCCCGGCTGGCCATGCTGGACGGACTGGCCACCCAGTCACCGCTGGGCTTCGCCATCTATGACACCGAGCTTCGCCTCGTCTGGTGCAACGCCGCCTCCGAGATGGAGCTCGGCCTGCCGAGCGCGGAGGCCCGGGGCAGGTCGGCCGGCGAGCTGTACCCCGGTGGGAGGTTCGTGACGCCGGGCTACCCGGAGACCCTGGACGCGGTCATGCGCAGGGTGCTGGACACCGGAGAGCCGATCATCGACCTGCACTTCCGCGGACAGCAGCCCAGCGCGCCCGGGAGGGAACATCTGTGGTCCTGTTCGTACTACCGACTGCAGGATCAGAACGGCCAGGTGCTGGGCGTGTGCGAGGACGCGTTCGACATCTCCGACCGCCACGAGGCGCAGCGCCAGCTCAATCTGCTGGTGGAGGCCGGCCGTCGCGTCGGTACCACGCTGGACGTGATCGCCACGACGGACGAGCTGGCCGCGGTGGCGGTCCCCGAGTTCGCCGACCTCGTCGAAGTGGACCTCGCGCCGGCCGTGCTGAGCGGCGAGGTGCCGGACATCGCTGGTCCGGCGGGCAGCGAGCTGATCCGCGCCTCCTCCCGCTCGGTCTCCCCCGAGCACACGGCGGACGCGATGGACACGATCGACGCGATGGACGTGGTGGACACGGTGGACGCGGCGGGCTCCGCGGGATCACCGAGTCGCGAGCCGCATCCGGTGGTGTACGCGGACGGCTCGCCCCAGCACCGCAGCCTCGCCTCGGGTGGGCTCGTCCTCGATGAAGACACGCTGGTCGTGCCGCTGCGCGCGGGCGGCAGCTCCCTCGGCCTCGTCACCTTCGTACGCCACAGCGGGTCGGGGATCTTCGACAAGCCGGCCGTCGCGGTGGCGGACGAGCTGGCCGCCCGGGCCGCGGTGTCCCTCGACAACGCCCGCCGCTACACCCGCGAACGCACTGCGGCCCTCGCGCTTCAGCGCCAGCTCCTGCCGCAGTACCTGCCGCCCAACTCGGCGGTCGAGGTGGCCCATCGCTATCTGCCGACGGACGCGCTGAGCGGTGTCGGCGGCGACTGGTTCGACGTCATCCCGCTCTCCGGAGCACGCGTCGGGCTGGTGGTCGGAGACGTGGTGGGACATGGGCTCCACGCGGCGGCCACCATGGGGCGGCTGCGTACGACCGTACGTGCCCTCGCCCCCATGGACATTCCCCCCGACGAACTCCTGAAGCGGCTGGACGACCTCGTGGGGCAGTCGGCGGAGGCCGGCACGGCCCCCCTCGGCGCGGCCCCCGACGACGATGTCGCGGCCGGGGCCACCTGCCTCTACGCGGTCTACGATCCCGTGTCGCGACGCTGCACCATGGCTCGCGCGGGCCATCTGCCGCCCGCGGTCGTGGAACTCGACGGACGGGTCAGCTTCCCGGATCTGCCGGCCGGTCCGCCTCTGGGCCTCGGCGGGCTTCCCTTCGAGTCCCTGGAGATCGAACTGCCGGCGGGCAGTCTGCTGGCCCTGTTCACCGATGGACTGGTCGAGTTGCGCAACCGGGACATCGACAAGGGGCTGGACACCCTCGGGAAGGTCCTCAGCGAGAACTCGGGTTCTCTGGAGGATCTCTGCGACCGTGTCATCACCGAACTTCTCCCCGACAGCACGACCACCGATGACACGGCCCTCCTGCTGGTCCGCACCCGCGAGCTCGACAGCCGCAGGGTCGCCGTCTGGAATCTGCCCGCTGAGCCGGTGGCCGCCGGTCGCGCGAGGGAGCTGGTCGCCGGCCGGCTGACCGACTGGGAGCTTGAGGAACTCGTGTTCTCCACCGAGCTGATCGTCAGCGAGTTGGTCACGAACGCCATCAGATACGCCGAAGGGCCGCTGCATCTACGGCTCATCCGTGACCGCACCCTGGTGTGCGAGGTCGCGGACGCCGGCCACACCGCGCCCCACCTGCGCCACAGCGCGGACGACGACGAAGGCGGTCGCGGGCTGTTCATCGTTGCCCAGCTCGTACTGCGGTGGGGCACGCGCTACACCCGCGAGGGCAAGACCATCTGGGCGGAACAGGCACTGCCCACGGACTGAGAGATGTCTTCCGCGTGCCCGGGGGGACCCGTGCGGACTCAGGAACAGAATTCCGCGATGGTGTCGGTGAGAATGCCGGTCAGGCGCTCCAGCGAGGCCAGCTCGACGTACTCGGTGGCCGCGTGGGCACCCGCGCCGTCGACGCCGAAGAGCAGGCAGGGGATGCCCGCGCGGGCGAGGAGGGCGCAGTCGGTCCAGAACGGCTCGGCGCGGACCACGGGCGGGTGCCCGAGCGACTCCCCGGCGTGGCGGGCCAGGGTGCGGACGATCGGCGCCTGGGGATCGGCCTCGAAGGGCTCTCGGTACAGGCCACGGGTCAGCCGGTACCGGAAGTCCGGGACCGTGACGACGAGTTGGTCGAGTACGGCGGTCAGCTCCCGTTCGACGCTGTCGGCATGTCGAAGGTACCGCGGCCGAACATCTTGCCGTCCCGGATCTCCGGGTCGAGGGGATCGCCGTCGTAACCGGCGAGCCCGACCGTGTCGAGGTGGCCGTTGAGCATGAGTGACCGACCGCCTCCGACACCGCGGGCGATCGCGACGAGCGAGGGACGCCCCGGACGTTCTTCCAGGCGATGCACCTCGAACCCCTGGGCGGCAAGCCATGCGCCGCAGAAGTCGGCGACGGCGGTCTCGCCTGCCCCGCCGGGTACGAGGTCGGGGTTGGCGGAGTCGAGGGCGGTCAGCCGGGCCAGGAGACGAACGGGGTCGCGGTCCAGGAGCTCGGAAGCCGTTGGGGTTGCGGGTGGTTGGGGCAGCATGGGGGGCCTTCCGGCGCGTTGCCGCGCCCGGGGAGGGCGCGCCAGGGAGCGGGGTCTCGACGGCGGATCCGTGATCAGAGCACCGTGCACCAGGCGTATCGCATCGGTCCAGCGAAGGTTTCCGAGCATGAGCCATCGGAAATTCCGAACACTCGCGAGGCCTCCGAGCCTTGTCCGCGCCGTTCAGGCGCCGGTCCGGGCCGTCAGTTCCGTCACTGCGTGCTGGAGAGCACGACGGGCGGCGATGACGGCGGGGTGTCGGCTACGGCCCTGGCGTACGGCGGTGAAGATGCGGCGGGTGCGTTGGCCGCGCGGGAGTGTCTGCAGGGCGAGCGTCGGTGATTGCCCGTTCCATACGAGGTCGGGCAGCAGGGCGACGGCATGGCCCTGTTCGACCAGGCGGAGTTGGAGCAGAAGGTCGGTGGTCTCGAAGCGCACATCGGGCTCGAAACCGGCGTTGCGGCACAGGGTCATGGCCCAGTGGCGGGCGGCCGTGCCCTCGGGCTCCATGGCCCAGGGCCGATCGGCGAGCGCGCGCAGCGACGCGGTGGGGCCGCCCGTGTCCTCCGACGGCTTTCCGGACAGGGCGAGGTGAAGGGGGTCATCCAGCAGATCTTCCTGTTCTACGCCCGACGGCCGGGGATTGGGATTGCCCGGGTACTCCTCGGCCACGACCAGGTCGAAGTCGCGGGCCTGGAGGGCGGACAGGGCCACTTCCGGAGGCATCTGTGCCACATGCACCCGCAGGCCCGGGTGCTGGTCGCGCAGCAGGCTCAGCGCAGGTGGCACCAAGGTGAGGGCAGCCGTCTGGAACGAGGCGATGCGCAGCATGCCGGTCAGGTCGGTCAGCGAGGTGGCTATGTCCGCCTCGGCGCGCTCCAGCCGCTCCAGCACGGCCTCGGTGTGCGAGACCAGGATCTCGGCCTGCTCGGTCAGCCGTACCCGCCGGCCCACTGGCTCCAGCAGCGGGACACCGGCCTCCGCCTCCAGCTGAGAGAGCTGCTGGGAAACGGAGGACGGGCTGTACGACAGGGCTGCGGCGACGGCAGCGAGGGTGCCGCGGTGCTTGAGTTCGCGGAGCAGGCGCAGCCGGTGCAGGTCGAACATCGGCAGATCGCTCGCTTTGCTCGGAGGCTTGATTCATCGGTCCCACTGATGAATATAAGTCGGAAACATTCGCTGGACCGATGATGCGGGACGGCCGCAGGCTGAGGGCGTGCTTGAGAACGCTTCTTCCACGAGGGCGCTGCCCTGGTTCGCCCGGCCCGCTGCCCGGTCCTGGACCTGCGCACCCGCGCCTGCCGAGGTACGGGACTTTCACGCCGCCCTGCCCGGCTATGCCCCCACCCCACTGAGAGAACTCCCCTCCCTGGCCGCTGAGTTGGCGGTCGGCCGGGTTTTCGTCAAGGACGAGTCGTCCCGCCTGGGCCTGCCGGCCTTCAAGGCGCTGGGCGCTTCCTGGGCGATACACCGTGGGCTGGCGGAGCAGGCGGCCCGCCACCCGGGCACGGCGCCCGCCACGCTGATCAGCGCCACCGACGGCAACCACGGCCGCGCGGTGGCCCGGTCGGCGCGTCTGCTCGGCCGGCGCGCGCACATATTCGTTCCCCGGGGCGTCCATCCGGCGGCCGTCGCGGCCATCGGATCCGAGGGGGCGGACATCACCCGCGTTCCCGGGTCGTACGACGACGCCGTACGGCAGGCGGCCGACGCGGCCGAAGCCGCTGCGGACGCGGTCCTGATCCAGGACACCGCCTGGCCGGGCTATGAGACGATCCCGGGCTGGATCGTCGAGGGCTACTCCACCCTCTGCGTCGAAATGGACGAGCAGCTCGCTGCCGCGGGAGCCACGGCGCCGGGGCTCGTCGCCGTCCCGGTGGGCGTCGGGTCCCTGGCCCAGGCCGTGGTGACCCACTACCGGAGTCGTCCGTCCGGACCGGCTCCGGCGCTGCTCTCCGTCGAACCGGAGGCCGCGGCATGCGTCATCGAGAGTCTCGATCGGGGTGAACCCATCAGCGTCATCACCGGTCACACCGCCATGGCCGGGCTGAACTGCGGCACCCCGTCCAGCATCGCCTGGCCCTGTCTGCACGGCGGGCTCGACGCCGCGGTCGCCGTCACCGATGCCGCGAGCGCCTGCGCGGCCGCCGACCTCGCGGAACTCGGTGTCTCCTCGGGCCCGTGCGGTGCCGCCGCTCTCGCCGGTGTCCGCGCGGCGCTCACCGGAAAGGGCGCCGAAGAGCGCCGTGCGGCACTGGGGCTGGGCCCGGCCTCGGTGGTCGTACTGCTCAGCACCGAGGGCACGGACGCCAACCCGCACTCCGCCGTCGATCAGTAACCGCCTCGTCCTGATACGGCGCTGCCCACCCCGTACGACTGATGGGAGACCGACCATGACTGGCCCCACCCCCGACAGCATCACCGTCAACGGCGACCGCCGGTCTCGCCGCCGCACAGATCATCGTCCACCTGCGGGCCATGGTCGACTCGGGCTCGTACGGCGACCTGCGCGCCACCGTCGGCCATCTGACCGTCCACCCGGACCTGACCAACATCGTCCCGGCCCGCGCGGAGTTGACCGTCGACCTGCGCAACCCCGATGACGCCCAGATGGCCCGTGCCGAGGGGGACTTGGCCGCGTTCCTGCACGACCTGGAGGGGAGTCGGCCGGGTCTGTCCCTGGCCACCCGGCGGATGGCCAAGACCTCCTGTGTCCCCTTCGACGAGGAGGTGCAGAAAGTCATCGCCCAGGCCTCCGACGACCACGGCCTGCCGCACATCTCCCTGCTCTCGGGGGCCGGCCACGACGCCCAGGAGATCGCCGCTCTCTGCCCCACCGCCATGATCTTCGTGCCGGGCGAGTACGACGGCATCAGCCACAACCCTCGCGAATACTCCACGCCCGAGGCGTGCGCCCACGGGGTCGACGTCCTCGCGACGACCCTTCTGCGGCTCGCCAATCAGGACTGAACGGCTGCGGCACGATTGAGGCGTGCCGACTGACCACGGGCTTCAGGCAGGGGTGTCGGTGCCCGCACGAGAGGTCTGCAGCAAGGTGCGCGCGGCGTCCTTGGCCTGGCGGGCAGGCTCGGGGGAACCGTGGATGGCTGCCGTGGTCATCGCGCCCTCGGCGAGCAGAACGAGGTGGTCGGCAAGCCAGTTGGGCGCTTCCGCCGCAGCCACCAAGTCAGCGACGTAGTCCCGGAACGCCTGCTTGTGAGCCTTCGCGATGTCGGCCACGGCGGGGGATGTCCCGCCCATCTCCCCGAAGGAGTTGATGAATCCGCAGCCACGGAAGCCCGGCTCACTGAACCAGCGGTACAGCCAGTCGAACACCGCCAGGATGCGCTGGGTCGGCGATTCGACGGTCTCCACATACTGGGCCAGCTCGCTCAGCCAACGCGCGTCCCGCCGTCGCAGGTAGGCCTCGATCAGCGAGTCCTTGGAGGGGAAGAGCTGGTAGAGGCGCTTAAGCGGAACGGCGGAGGCGGACCGTATCGCGTCCATCCCCACAGCCCGGATGCCCTGGCCGTAGAACAACTCCTCGGCCGCGTCGAGAACTCGCTTCTCGGCCTCTTCGCGATCCACTTCAGCCACCTCCTCCGGGGGAACCATCGTTTTCGGCCCGCACCGCCGACCGACCTCGGCGACGAGACTCTACAGACCCAGGTCACTCAAGCCCGGGTGGCCATCGGGTCGCCGCCCCAGGGGCCACTGGAACAAGCGCTCCGACTCCTTGATGGGCAGTTCGTTGATGGAGGCGTAACGGTGATGCATCAGCCCGTCATCACCGAATTCCCAGTTCTCGTTGCCGTAGGCGCGAAACCAGTTGCCCGAGTCGTCGTGGTACTCGTAGGCGAACCGCACCGCGATGCGGCTGCCGTCGTGGACCCAAAGCTCCTTGATGAGCCGGTAGTCGAGCTCCCGATTCCACTTCCTGGTGAGGAAGGAGACGATCTCGTCGTGGCCCGTGGCGAACTCGGCGCGGTTTCGCCACCGAGAGTCCACGGTGTAGGCGAGGGCGACCTTTTCCGGGTCGCGGGAGTTCCAGCCGTCCTCCGCAAGCCGGACCTTCTCCACCGCGGACTCACGGGTGAACGGCGGGAACGGAGGGCGCGGTTCGTGTGTCATGTCAATTCCTTCGGTCAGGCACTCGTGGTCGGGCTCTCGACGAGAACGCACGTTCTCCACTTCCGGCACACTAGCGAGAACGATGGTTCTCACGCAAGGGCAAGGCGGTCGGGAGTCGTCCGCGAGATCACCATGGGTAGCGGGTTCAGTCCGCGCAGTGAATGAGGCCGGCTGCCTTCTTGGCCGCCAGGATCCGCCGTACGCTCGCCTCGACGTGCGCCCGGAGTGCCGGCTGATCGCGTTCGGCGTTCAGGACCGCGGCTGTCATCGCGGGGATGTGGTCGGCATTCACGGTCAGCACGAGGTCCCCACCGGCGCGAAGGAAGGCCAGAGCGCGCTGGGCCGGAGGCATGGACTGCACCGCGGCCGCGTTCCCCAGGTCGTCCGAGATGACGACCCCGTCGAATCCGAGGTCCTTGCGCAACGCGTCCTCGATGACGATGGGCGAGAAGACCGCCTGACGCGCCGGATCGATACGGGTGTACGTCGCCAGGGACACCATGACGAACCGGGCGCCGGCCGCCATGCCCTCTCGATAGACGGTGAGGTCACGGGAATCGCGGCCCACGACGGTATCCGTGACCTGCACAGTCGTGTCGGTGTTGCCGCGAACACTGCCCAGTCCGGGAAAGTGCTTGAGCGTGGTCAGCACGCCCGCCTGCCGGAATCCCTTGATGAACGCGGCGCTGTGACCGGAAACGGCTTCCGCGGTGTAGCCGAACTGACGGTCGTAGCGACCTATGGGGCCATTGGCCCGTCCCATGCCCGAGGAGACGACGTCGGCGACGGGCGCCAGGTCGAGGTTGATGCCCGCTCCATGCAGTTCGGCTGCCCATTGTGCCGCCTGCTGACGCAGCCGCTGCTCACTCCAGCCGCCCTGGGCCAGAGCGGGTGGGATGTCGGTGAAACCGGGCCCGCGCAGCGGCTGCACCTGGCCGCCTTCCTGGTCGGTCGAGACCAGAGGGGCGATGCGGCTCTCTCCGACAGTCTGGCCGAGCAGACCCACACGCTCCGTCACGGCCTTGATCGCCGACGCGCCGGCGCCACTCGGTCCCATGAGGATCACCGAGCCGACATGGTGGTTGCCCAGGGCGGCCAGGCTCGCCGCCATGCTCCCTTCGCTGCCCGGCCGGACACGCACCCCCGCCACGAACAACTGGCCGACCTTCTGGGCGGGCGTCATGTGCGAGCCGATCCGGTCGAGGCAGGTCGCCGTCGAGGGTTTGGGGGCCACTGGGGGAGGCACGGTGCCCTGCTGGGGCCTCGCCCCGGTCAGGTCGGTCCCGCCGCCGCAGCCCGAGAGGAACACCGCACAGACAGCTGCCAGAACGATGAGCCGAGAACCCGTGGATCGCGCCCTCCGACCGTGCCCGCGAATGGGAGCTGTTGCCCGTCCCATGGTGTCACCCCTCCAGTGCCCGGCCCCGGGGGGTCGACCCGGGCGCCGCTTTCTGTGGGTGAGTGGCATGAGAGGCGCGATGAGTTCGCAGGGCCTTGCGTGACGTAGGCCACAGACAGGGCGAACAGCCCGTGCGCAGTATGAACACAATCCACCAACAAACTAGCCACAACGACCGGATTATGACACTGTGCGCGGTGCGGGACACGGCCCCCACCTGCGGTACCTCAAAGTTCGTTCGCGCATCCTCCAGCATGAGGAGGGACTGCATGACCTCCCACGGCCAACACTCCGACCAGGACTCGGCGCATGCCGCCGCGCTGTACCTGAGCAGCCTCGACCACACGTCGCTGTACTCGAACGTGGAACTGCGTCAGGCGATCAGCGAGACGATGACCGCCCTGGACGACCCGGCCGACTTGGCTCCGGTCTACAAGGAATGTCTCTGGGGGCCGGGAGCCGTGGGGGACGATGTGCGGCGAGCCCGTCGCCGCTGGGCCCAGCAGATGGCGGACGACCTCGTGAGGCCCGCGGCCCAGCCGTAGTCCCGCGCCGAGGAGTGGTCCCACTCCAAGAGCCCAAGGGGTGCCACAGGACAGCACACGCTCCTGGGGCACCCTGTGTGACCCGGGCGGCCGGTACGGAGGCTTGGACACGGGGTTCATGGCCTTCATCGGTGGGTCGATTCCTCGGGTGGGCGGGCGGCCCGGTGGGCGGGCGGCCCGGTTGCCGCCCGCTTCGTTCGCTCTCCACCCTCGCCTCCGGTTCGGGCCCGTACGGTCGGCGTTCCGGCTGCCTCGGCGCCGCGCGAAGGACGACACCGAGGTCATCCGATCGGTAGACCACCCGGCTCCCGCTCAGCGTCACTATGGACGTGTTTGCCAAGTTCAGCCCCGCGCGGCGGGTCGCTGGGGCACAGGGACACAAGCGTGAGGGGAGGCAGACGCCGGATGCGGGAGCGGCCGTACGAATCGAGCGCCGTCGACAGCCGGTGGCTCGGCGTCGTGATGCACGGCGGCGTTCTTCCTCCTGCTCGGCGGTGCGCTCGCCCGCTTCCTCCCGCGGCATCCCGGCGAGCCGCGCACCCCGTGGATCATCGCGCTGTCCGTCGTGCTCGCCGTACTGCATCTGCTGGGTCCCCGGACGGGGGGCATGGGCCCACGGCCCGCACGGCGGCGCTCGGCGTGGCTGTGGCTGGCGCTGGTCGTCGTGGTGTGGATGGTGCTGGTCGTGCTGGCACCCGGCTTCGCCTGGTGCGCCGTGCCGTTCTTCTACACCGGCCTGCGCATGCTGCCGTCCCGCGCCCCCCTCGTTCTCGTGGCGGTCCTGACGGCGTTCGTCGTCGCCGCGCAGGTGCAGCTCGCCGGGCGCTTCGACCCGAACCTGGTGCTCGCGCCGCCCGCGGTCGCCGCCCTCGCCGCCGCGGACGCGGCCTGCCCCCGGCGGTCGCCGGGGGCAGGCGGAGCGATACGTCGTATGGGTACTGGGCCGGCCGGTGGTCGCCGTCCTTCACTCCTGCCGCAGGCAGGTCCCGGCAGCCCGGCGCACCGGCTCAGAACTCGAGTTCATGCTCGATCTCCGCCAGCTCTTCGGCGGTGCCCTGGACCTTCGGGCCCTTGAACCAGTTGTGCGCCGAGACCAGCCACCACACTCCGGCGAAGCCGAGGACGATGAGGACGGCGATCGGGGTGTAGTTGAAGTTCTTACCGGTGACAGGGCTGGCCGTGGGCAGCATGAACAGGACGGTGATGATCAGCGTCCAGGCGACGGCGATGATGCCGATCGGCCGGCTCCAGCGGCCGAGGTGCCAGGGCCCCCGCTCGAAGTTGTTGCCTTGGAGCAGCCGCAGGAAGACGGGCATGACATAGGCGATGTACAGGCCGATGACGGCGATCGAGGTCACGGCCGCGTACGCGGTGGCGTTCCACAGATAGGGCAGGCCGAGGACGAAGGCGCCGCCCGCCGCCAGCCAGACCGCGTTGGTGGGTGTCTTGGTCCGCTTGTTGATGCGGTGCCACACCTGCGAGCCGGGCAGTGCACCGTCCCGGGAGAAGGCGTAGATCATGCGGGAGTTCGCGGTGACCGAGGACATGCCGCAGAAGAACTGGGCGCCGATCGCGATGAGCAGCAGGAGCTTGCCACCGGTCTCGCCGAGGGCGTCGATGAAGATCTGCGCCGGGGGCACGCCGGTCGAGCTGGTCAGGGCGCCGTCGTAACTCTGGATGGCGAAGGTGATGCCGAGCAGGAGGACCCAGCCGGCGACGAGGGAGACCAGGATCGACATCACAATGCCGCGCGGTCCGGCCTCGGCCGCGTTGTGGGTCTCCTCGGTCATGTGCGCGGAGGCGTCGTAGCCGGTGAAGGTGTACTGGGCGAGCAGCAGGCCGAGGAGTCCGACGTAGAAGCTGGAGCCCCAGCCGGTGCCGTTGACGAAGTGAGTGAAGACGAAGTCCGCCGACTGGTGCTTCGAGGGGAAGATCACGAGCGCGCCGACGATGATCAGCACGCCGAGGATGTGCCACCACACGCTGACGTTGCCGAGGAAGGAGACGAGTTTGACGCCGAAGGTGTTCAGCGCGCCGTGGACGGCCAGCACGATCCCGAAGATCACGATGGTGTGTCCGGGCGTGGCGGAGAAGCCGAACTGCAGGTCGAGCAGTGCGTTGAGGAAGAAGGCCGCGCCGAAGTCGATGCCCGCGGTCACCGCCACCTGGCCGAGGAAGTTGAACCAGCCGGTGAACCAGGACCAGGCCGCGCCGTGGGACGGAGCGAGCTTCGCCGCCCAGTAGTACAGGCCGCCGGCCGTCGGGTAGCTGGAGCAGACCTCGGCCATGGCCAGGCCCACGAAGAGGGTCATGATGCCGACCAGTGGCCAGCCCCAAGTGATCATCGCCGGGCCGCCGGTGACCATGCCGAAGCCGTACAGCGTCAGACAGCCGGAGAGGACGGAGATGATGGTGAACGAAATGGCGAAGTTCGAGAACGCCGACATCGAACGCGCCAGTTCCTGGGCGTAGCCGAGTTCGTGAAGGCGTTGAGCGTCTCCGGACAGAGCCTTCTCGCGCTCCGGCTCCGTCACTGACTTGTCGGTGGGCATACGGGCCTCCTCGGGCTCTGGTGGCCGCCGGTGGATCCGACGTACCGCTCCCCGCCTCAATCAAAGGTTTGGTGCGATACCTTTGCGGTCGATGCCGCCGAGCGCAAGAGTCTGGCGTTAAACACCGGTTACGAAAAGGCTTCGACACCGCCGTCGCGCCCCGGGCCGTCCGCAACCACTTGTCGATCAATGGCCTGCCTCATTACCTTAAGGACTTACGCGGCAGGATCGACGGAAGCCAGCGCACGCGGATACGCGCCGATATGACGGCTCGTCACAACGGTGCGATCTGGTGGATCCCCTTCGCGCTGTACCTCCACGACTGTCTGTGGCCGAGGGACCGAAGGCCTCAACTCCCTGCGGCTGATTGAGACAAGGCGGATCGGCCTGCGTATCGCTGCACAAGGACGGGTGTCCGACGTGGCATGCCACAGACGTCGACCGAGGAGGACTGCCCATGGCATTCGACGACGCCGATCCGCGGCGAGCCCTCGCGTCCGCGGAGGACCCGGCGCAGGACATCCGGGCTTCCTTCCGGGCGGTTCTGGAGGCGCTGGACGCCGCGCGCGCCGACCTTCATGCGCTGGATCGGGAGCAGCACCGCAGCCCAACGACCGAGGGCGGCGACCTCCCCGGGTACGCGCCCGGGGTCGTGGAAGCCTCCGTGGTGGAGCCGTTGTGGGCACGCGAGAAGGGTCCGCAGGCGCCTTCGCCGCAGCAGGCCGCTGAGCCGTCCACCGGGGAGTACGGGGGCCCCGGGCGCGGGGAGCCGTCGCCGTTCTTCACTCCCCGGGTTCATCCGCGGCAAGGCACCGTCCGGAGAAGTGACTCATCTGCGGGTCGCGCCCCCTCCTCCACACCGCAACGCTGGGCTCCGCCCGTGGCCAGGTCCGCCGCCCCGGCTCCCGCGGCGCCCATGCCCCCGCCCCCGGTCCACCCGCCCGCGCAGAAGCATGGCCGCAAGCACCGGAGGTCCATCGACCCACGGCACGCCCGCGTCGCCGGAGTCTTCGGACTGGGCGCCGTAAGCGGTGTGTTCATCGCCTCTTCCCTCCTCACCAACGGTCACAGCGCACCGACGGCGCCACCCGCATCCCTGGGGCAACCGGACCAGCCGGAGCCCGGCAGCACCGCCCCGCTGCCCGAGATTCCCGGCACGGGGGTTCTGCGTCCGGGCGACAGCGGCCATGGCGTGTACGAGTTGCAGGTACGTCTGCTCCAGATCCCGCAGATCTACGACCGCGGCGCGATCAACGGCCGGTACGACACCAAGGTCCGCCAGGCTGTCGCCCGCTTCCAGCAGCGGTACGGCATCCGCGGGGACGAGCTCGGCGTGTACGGGGACAACACCCGCCAGGCCCTCATGCTGCGCACGAAGTAGCCGTACGGGGATACCCGCCGCGCTGCCCGCTGTGCTGCCTCCACCGGGGTGAAAGCAACCACCCCGAAGGACGCGGCGAGGTCCGTCGGACCGCCCCGTGGAGGCGCCCTGCCGCCTCATGACCTGTCACGGGAGAGTGATGCCACACGGGTGTGCGAGCGGGGCGGAGGGCGCAGTGGACATGCTTGCGGCCGGTGGCGGCATGAGCGGGACCACCGCCGGCACCCTCATGTACATCTGGTTCTTCCTGGTCGCCCTGTCCACCGTCCACGTCGCGTTCGACGCGTTCACCAAGAACCCCGAACTCACGGTCATGAAGTGGGGCTGGGTCCTGGTGACCCTCTACATCGGGCCGATCGGCGCCGCGCTCTACGTGCTCTCCTGCAAGGAGCCTCGGCCGGGGACCCACGAGAACTTCGTGGCGCCCCTGTGGAAGCAGGCCTTCGGATCGACCATCCACTGTGTGGCGGGCGACGCCACAGGCATCGTGCTGGCAGCCGTCATCACCTCGGTGATCGGCCTTCCGGCCTGGGCCGACAGTCTGACCGAGTACATAGTGGGCTTCGGCTTCGGACTGCTCGTATTCCAGGCCCTTTTCATGCGCGACATGCTCGGTGGCAGCTATCTGCGAGCCGTCCGTTCGACGGTGTTCGCGGAGTGGCTGTCGATGAACTGCGTGATGGGCGCCATGGTGGCCGTGATCGTCATCGTCCGGAGCCATGTGCCGGGCACCCACGACGCCGCCGGTGTGCGCTTCTGGACGACGTTCTCCCTGGCCGTCCTGGCCGGTCTGGCGTTCGCCTGTCCCGTCAACGTCTGGCTGGTGAGCAACCACCTCAAGCACGGGATGGGAACGGTACGTGTGCTGGGCGAAGGCGGCGAGCCGATCAGCGAACCGCCGGCCGCAGCCGCCCCGCCCGGCACTGAAATGACCATGCCTCGCCCCGAGGTGACCCGGGAACAGAAGGCCGCGATGGCGACGCTGACCCTGGTCTTCCTCGCGTCCGGCGTGCTCCTGGCTGCCATCTTCGGGGACCTCGGCCGACGGCCTTGAAGGCGGGACGCGCCTCCTGCTCGGTTCAGACGCGCCTCCTGCTCGGTTCAGCGGTCCGTGTCCGAGGCCGCGTCCCGGTCGGCCGCGGCGGCGGCGGACTCGGCCGCGTCGACCTTCTGCCGCATCTGCGAGTAGCCCGACGGCGTGGCCATGGGTGCCGTCGGCGTTGCCCCGTCGTGACCGGAGCAGCCGACGGCCAGGGCGGCCAGGAGGGCGATCAGTACCGCAGAGTCCTTTGCGCGCGTCAACTCGCTGCCCTGCCGCCGTTGTTGTCCTGGCACCACGTCCTGACGTCGGCGAGGTCCTTCTGCCGCTGCTTGAGCGTCGGTACCAGCGCCTTACGGGTCTTCAGCCGGTCCTCGAGAAACGTGGCGATCTCGGTGTGGCCCGCCTTCTTGGCGTTGTCCACGCGTCGCTCCAGCCGGGCCACCGAACCCCGGGTACCGGCCCCGGCGTCCAGCCGCTTCAGCGCCCGCTCGATCCGCCGGTCGATCTTCGGCACCCGCTTGCACAGTGCCTTCGCTCCGTCGCCGGTCGGTGCCGGTGCGGGGGAGCTGTCGGCCGCGGCCGCGCCGGTGCCGGTCGCGAGGAGCGCGGCCGTGGCCAGTCCTGCCAGCAGGGTGCGGCGCCTTCGCCGGATGTCCATCACATGCCTCCGTTCCCGGACGGACCGCTCGGCCGCCCGTCCCGCGGCAGGCTATGAGCGCTCTTTGGGGAAACTCTGTGACCGGTATGTCCCGTCTGTTCCGATCAACCAGTCACGGCGGTCGGGCAGTTCACCCGCCGCGGCCGGCAGCCGCACCTCGAAGCGCGCCCCCGTTCCGCCCGGTGCGTCGCTGACGGTGACGCTGCCCCGGTGCAGCGCGGTCTGCTGGGCCACCAGCGTGAGGCCGAGCCCGGAACCGGCGCCGGCCGGGCCGCGCCGGAACCGTTCGAAGATCCGCTCCCGGTCCGGCTCCGGCACCCCGGGGCCGTCGTCGTCCACCGTGAGCACGATCCACTCGCCCGCACGCCGCATTCCGACCGTCACGCTCACCCGCCCTCGCGCGTCGGCTCCGTGTGCCACGGCGTTGGCCAGCAGGTTGTCCAGCAGCAGCCGCAGTCCGGGTTCCCAGCCGCGCACCGTGATGCCCGCCAATGCGTCCAGCTCGATCCGCGCGCCGGGCACGCGGCGCCCGGCGTCGGCGACGGCCGCCTCCGCGATCTCCGTCAGGTCGGCGGTGCGGAACGCCTCCGCCTCCACCAGGTCCCCGCGCCCGAGGTCGCGCAACATCACCAGCAGGCCCAGCAGGCGGCCGTGCTCACGGCGCAGGTCCACGACGACTTCCGTGCGGTCCGCCTCGGGCAGCTCGGGGTGGTCGGCCAGGATGTCCAGGTTGGTGCCCATGCTCATCAGCGGAGTGCGCAGTTCGTGGGCGGCGGCCGACGAGAAGGAGCGGGCCGTGTCCAGCGCCTCGCCGGTACGGGCGGCCTGCTCGTCATAGCGGGCCAGCACGGTACGCACGGTGGCGGCCAGGTCGTCGACCTCGGTGACTCCGGACCGCTCCAGTGGCGGCCGGGCACGGTCGGTACGCGGGTCCAGTCCCGCGGTGCTGCGGGTCAGCCTCCGCAGCGGCGCGGCGGCACTCGCGGACACGCCCCAGGCCAGCAGGCCGGACAGGGGCGCCGCGAGCAGAGTGGTGACCAGCACCCGGCGCCGGACCAGCCGCTGCCGGCCCCGGTCGGCGGTGTCCGGCGCGAACACCCACAGCGTGCCGGAGGCGAGCGGCGTACGTACCCGGCGGGCCAGCACCCGCCAGCTGTCGCCGTCGGCACGCACGGTGACCGGTGTGCCGGTGCGCGCGGGCAGCCGTACGTCGGGCGCGGGCTGCGGTCCGCCGCTGAAGGTGCCGTCCGGTCCCACCACCCGCACGCCCAGGTCGAGCGCCGCGCTGTAGAGGGCACGTTCACGGGTGTCCGTCGCCCTGGGCCGGTCGGCCGCCCCGGCCCGCAGCAGCGCCCTGGCGTCGGGCACCACGGCCGCCGCCCGTTCCCGTAGATGATCGTCCTCGGCGCGGTGCAGATCGCGGGCGACGAGCTGGAGAAGCAGCCATCCGGAGGCCAGCACCAGCAACGGCACCGTGCAGCCCACCGCGAGTCCGATCCGCGCCGACAGCCTCACGACTCCTCCCGCAGTACGAAGCCGACCCCGCGCACGGTCTGGATCAGCCGCGGTGCGCCGTCGGCCTCCAGCTTGCGCCGCAGATAGCTGACGAACGTGTCGACGGCATCGCTGCGCACGTCGAAGTCGTAACCCCACACCCGCTCCAGCAGCTGGTCACGCGTGAGGACGAGCCCGGTGTTGCGGGCCAGCACCTCCAGCAACTCGAATTCGCGCCGTGTGAGGTCGAGCGGGCGTCCGCCCCGCCGTACGGTGCGGGCGGCGGGGTCGATCAGCAGGTCCGCCACCCGCAACACCTGTTCCGGGACGGCGGGCGGCCGGCGGCGCAGCAGCGCACGCAGCCGCAGCACCAGTTCCTGCAGGGCGAACGGCTTGACCAGGTAGTCGTCGCCTCCGGCCTGCAGCCCGGCTATCCGGTCGGCGGTCTCGTCGAGCGCGGAGAGCATGAGCACCGGCAGATCCCGGCCGTCGGCGCGCAGCCGCGCGCACACCTCGATGCCGCTCATGCCGGGCATCGACACGTCGAGGACCAGCACGTCGGGCGGACCGTCCGCGACGGCGGCGAGCGCGCCGAGCCCGTCGGGTGCGGTGCGGACGGCAAAGCCGCTCAGCCGCAGCCCGCGCTCCAGCGACCGCCGGATGGCCGCGTCGTCGTCCACGACCAGGACAGTCCCCGGGGGTGTCGCCCCGCCCATGCGCGCCTCCCTCGCCCGCAGTCAGCGCCCGCCCGGCGAGGCTTCTCCCGTCCGCCGACAGCGCGGGGTCAGCGTACGGCGCTTCTTCTGTACGTCGGCAGCCTCGGCCTACCCACAGCTGACGAAGAGCGTTTCGCGAACCGATCCCGATCGATTCACGCCGACCAGGTGGGTGGGCGACAGCAGATCGCCAACGGGGTGCGACGGAGTCCCCGATTGCGAGAGCACCCATCGCCTGCCCAGTCGCACGGTAAGGGAGTCGAGTCGGACGTCCCAGCAGCCGCCTCGCCGCGTGAGGGAGATCGCGGACAGGGGCGGCACAGCGAGATACCAGAAGGCTCGCGCCGGTATGGCCAGGGCATGGATGAGGGCGGCCCGGACGACGGCTGCTTCGGTGACGGCCACGGCACGGTCCGTGCCCGGCGCCACGCCGCTCAGCCAGTTCGCCGTACGGCGACAGAGCTGTAGTACGGACTCACCGCCGTGTGGTGCGGCATCCGGGTCCGTGAGCCAGGCGGTCAGACCGTGCGGATCGGTCGCGGCGATGTCGTCGACGGTACGGCCGCCCCACTTGCCGAGGTCGACGTCGCGCAGTGCCGGCTCGCACGCTGCCGTCAGGCCGAGGGCGTCGGCGGTCTGCAGGCAGCGCAGCGAGGGCCCTCGCAGGGCCCGCCCGTGGGGAGCGAGTGCTGCTCGGGCGGCGCCTGCCTCACGCAGGCCGCGCTCGTTCAGGGGAGCGTCACCGAGAAGTGCATCCAGGGTGGCGTCACCGCCGGGCGCACACAGAAACGTCAGGCGGATCGTCATAGGACGGACCTCCTCCTTGGCCCGGCACGGTCGGTCCGGGACGATCAGGGCGTGTCCCAGGACCGACCACTCATGAACTCCAGGGTCGGGTGGAAGGCGCCCGGTGCGACATCCGGCGGGTGTCCGGAACCGACCCGTCAACCGGCTGGCACTCCCCCGCCAACCGGCCGGACTCGGCCGGCACACGCCACCGGATTTGCTCGGCCCACCGGCTCGGCTTCACCGCGCAGTAACCATGCGTCGCACCCATATCACCTCAGGGTGACGTGCATACCGCCACGGGTCAGGGCATCGAGGGTCTCGGTGAACAGGTCGTAGGGTCGGCCGTCCGGCGTCAGGATTCGGGAGAGGAGCTTGCGCGCGGCCGCGGCGTCGCGCCAGAGCAGGACCCCGGGGGCTGTGTAGCCGAAGGTGCCACGCAGGCAGTCGTCGACAGCGGCCGGACAGCCACCGAAGTAGCCACCCGGGCCGTTCACCGCCTCACCGAGTGCCAGGTAGAGGCCGGGTACATCGGTGATGTGCCGGCCGTCGAGCTCGTAGGGGTGGCCGGACGGCCGGTCGCGGTGCGCGCGCCGGCAGGCCCTGTCCCGGACGAGGTCGAGCCAGGCCCCGCGCCGCCGGGTGTCGAGTTCGGCCCAGGCGCCGGGGGTGTCCGGCGGCCCGGAGAACCACCGTTCCCACAAGGGCCGTACATATTCCGGGACGGGCGTGAAGAGTTTTCCGTCCAGCTCCAGGTCGATCAGCTCCGTCTCCGGATCCGTCCCGTAGGCCGAGGGACGCCAGGCGCTGACTTTGGTCCACAGCAGCGTTTCGGTGAGCGGCTCACCCCGGTCGTCCCGTATCTCCAGGGCTGCCTGCTCCAGGTCAAACGCCCGCCGGGTGCCCTTCGACAGTGCCTGCCGCAGTCGTTCATCTGGTGCGAGCCCCCGCAGGACGAGCGGGGGCGCGTCCCGCTCGGGCGGCAGGACGCGGGCGAACTCCCGGCACGAGCCCAGCCACCGGTACTCGTCGTGCACCCGGACCACGCCCCGGTGGCCCTCGGGCGGGCCTTCGTAGTCGTCCAGGCCGGTCACGACGAGGCCGTCCGTGCCGGGGTGACGTCCGAGGCTCTCCGCGTCTTGGAGGAGCCAGGGCTCGGATTCACGGTCCTCCGGCACCAGCCACACCCGGCTGCCGACCCAGCCACGCACCTCGGCCTCTTCCGGTTCCGGAACCCAGTCGAACAGTTCGTACGTCCCGCGCCGCGGGGACCCGAACAGTCCGTCCGCTTCGGAGCACACGCCCCAGATGTGTCCGTTCTCGGTGTCCGTCAGTGTGTATCGCGCCCGTCCGCGATGGTCCCGGTCCTCATGCACGGTGGGAATCATGCCTGGAGCGGGAATCGACGGCGAAGCCCTTTTCTCGCAGTGCTCGCATTGCTCGCGGTGAAGACCGGCGAGCCGGTCGCGGCCCGGGCGATGTGGGCGGCGACCGGCGACAGCTCAGAACTGTTCGACGAAGTAGGGATCGACGGTCATCCAGCCGTTGCCGGCAGCCCCGTTGAGACGACCGGAGGAGTTCTTGGACAGGGTGTACCACGACTCCACATAGTCGGGGTCGTCGGTGAACCAGGAGTCGGGCATCGCCGCCAGTACCGCGTTCACCAGCGGGATGTAGGTGCCCTGGTCGGTGATGGTGAGCAGGGCCGTGGTGAGGGCCTGGGCGAGCGACTTGTAGTTGGTGCCGTCGTCGTCCTCCATCATGACGACGTCCGCCAGGTTGTACTTGTAGTTCGACCAGTTGACCAGGATCTGGTTCGGGTAATACACCTTGCCGTCGTAGTCCAGGTACGGCATGTCGACCGAGTCGACGCGCGCCTTGCCGTCCTGCCCGAAGCCGGTCACGAGCGAGAACATCTCAGCCGCACCCTTGAACCAGGGCTCCTGATCGTCGTTCACCTCGACCGCGGTGACCTTGGTGGCCCACCAGCCCGCCGCTGCGGCCGCGTTCGCGCGCCCGGCCTGCGGCGCACCGAGGCCGTTGTCGGCGAGGGCCTTCGAGAGCACCCGCAGACCGGCCCGGTGCGCCTTGGCGGCGTCGATGTCCACGACGTACAGGGGGAATTCGGGTACGTGTGTCGCGTCCACGGAATGACGACGGCCCAGGCTGTCGTAGGCCGTGATCACCCTGGCGTGGTCGTCGGAGGCGGCGACGGCGACCCAGGGGGTGACGTCAGCGCTCAGACGTGGGCGCATGGAGGGCGCACCCAGGCGTATGCGGAGCAGCGAACCGATCGACGCGGGAAGCCCCTTGAGGCCTGCGACCTGCCGGTTCGCGCCGGACACCGACGATTGCAGCCGCGCTCCAGCGGGGCTGCCGGCCTGGTCGGTGAGTGCCTGGAGGTCCACCTCATCCGTGCTCACAGCGGCCGCACGCACCTGTGCGCGCCATGCGGAGTGCGACAGCGAGGACGCGAGCGAACGTGCGATCGCCTCCTCGACTCCACGGACCGAGGACTGCGGGGCGGCTGCGTGTCGGGGCCCGCGCTCTGCCGGCGCGGAGGCGACCGCGGGTTGGGCGGTTCCGATGACGACGGCGGACAACATCACGCCGATCAGTGCGTTGCGTCTCCTGCGTGCTCTACGCATCGTGATCTCCCTTCACTGGGGATGCAATGTTTTGCACATGACAACTCAATTCAGCGGCGGATCAGTGGGTGAGTGGCTCAGCCACAGCGGCATCAGTGAAGCAGCCGCGCGAACGGCCCGTCAATCCTCCATCCACAGGCTCCAGTTGGGCGTCCGAAGGAAGCGGACACGCGGCTTCGGACCGGCTCCACGACGAAGATCATGACGGCGCGCGTGGTGCCGTCGCAGCGGAACGCCGGGGCACGATCGGCGCGCAGACGGATGAGAGGCTGTGCGGGGTCAGTCGAACGCGACGACCAGGCGCACGCCGTCATCACCGAAGCGGCCTGCCAGGGCCTTCATCACGGCGAAGACGTGTGGCCAGTGCGTTTCAGGTCCCAGGACAGCGCCAATTCGTCGGTGAGGCGAAGCGAGTTCCGCCCAGCTGACCCAGCTCGCGCCGTACAGGTCGCCCCCCGCAACCCAGGGCCCCAGCTTCGCACGCATGCCGCTCGACAGATCGACGGGAAGGCCGCGGTCCGGTGCGAGCGGTTGGAAGCCCGCGTAGTTGCGCACTCCGAAGAGACAGCCGAAGGCCGCGTAGTCGGTCTCGTCATACAGCGGCCAAAGGTCCATGGCGGCCACCCACGGCTCGCCCTCGTAGTAGTCGGTGTCGACGCCGGGGTGACGAAACTCGATGCCGCCGTGGATGTCCGTACTCACGATGCGGCACCGTAACGCATCAGATCCCTTCCAGGGCGCGGGGTCCGCCCCGTTTCACGTACCGTCACCGATGGGTAACAACAGGACGCAACGAATCACAGGCGAGTCCGGGGGTGGGCCAGTCTGGGTCCGACGGGCCGGGACCCGTCGCGGTCGAGTAGAGATTGAGACGCCGTAACGGCTCTGCACATTCAATATCGGGGGGCGTATGAACAGCGGATGGTGGGGCAAGGCGCTTCGTGGACTATTATCTCTCTTCACCGTAGCCTTTGCCACGGGCGCCTATTACTACGGAACGTTGGCCGGAAACTCCAAATCCAATTCCGACCAATCATTCTACATTGGCGTCGGTGTCACTTTTACCGCAGGTGCCGCTGTTCTGCAGCTCATTTCAGAGCGATCCAGGAGGATTGCCGTCCGGGTGGCCGAAGATGCCACAGCTCAACTCACCCGAGCACTTCAAACCGGCCTGAATCCCGTATCCAGGCACATGGGTGAATTGATCGACGCAGGCGTGCGGGCGCACGATGCCGATAAGAATCGTGCGAAGGGGCAGATACTGACCTCCACCCTGGAGGCCGCGGTCATGGGTATCAGTGCAGACTCGCGATGCGTCTA
This sequence comes from Streptomyces sp. NPDC025638, assembly GCF_055558775.1. Lineage (NCBI taxonomy): Bacteria > Bacillati > Actinomycetota > Actinomycetes > Kitasatosporales > Streptomycetaceae > Streptomyces > Streptomyces sp. NPDC025638. The sequence goes on from NZ_JBVHLX010000009.1 coordinate 298,617, forward strand.
CTACGAGCTGGATGCCGCATCAAATAAACTCAATATACTGGACTACCGGGGTCGCCCCAATCCACCGCGGAGCGAATTTGATTACGACCCGAGCAAGCCGGGTAATGTCGCCCTGATCGACCTGGTAAAGGTCGGCGGTGAGTATCCACCCACGAACATCAAGGATGACCCCGATATCAAGCCCACGCCTGGAAGTGGGTATCAAACGCTCGCTGCGGTTTCGGTCAAGGTGGCCGGCACACCCAAAGGGGTTCTCATCGTCGATGCTCCGAAAGCCGGCAGTCTGGATGCCTCCCACCAGAACCTCCTGCGGGTTCTGGCGAACCTATTGGGGGCCTCAATTGAGCATCCTTAGCATTCGCCTATTCAATAGCTGGAGGGGTTAGATGCAAGGCAGGTTCAGGCGTGGAGAACCGCGTCCAGACGACGAACTGGAACTGCTTGAGGTTCTTCTTTCCAATCCGGAGTACGCCGATGAGATCTTGTCGCGCTATAACGGTGAAGCGCGCCGTGATCTGTGGGAGCGCTCGGCTGCGTTGCAGGCGCGTCGCGTCGTGGCGCAGCGAATGGCCGTGGCCTCGCAAGGCGGTCCGGGAGACAAGACGGCTCTTCTCGCCGCATCAATCACCGCGGCTGTGGTGGCTGCATTTGTCGGGGCACGGCAGGGAGTGTGGGCTCTGGTACCCGGAGCGATCGTTCTGATTGCCGTGGGGGCACTTATCGAGACGTTTCGACGTGAGGCCCGGGATCGCCTCCGCAGTTCTGGACGGTAGCCTCCGGCTGGAGCGCAAGGGTGTCGCGCTCAGTCGTCAGATCAAGGGCTGCCACGGGGTGGTCGGCCCACACAGGTGAACCGCCGATCCACGGTACGAGCACGGTGACGGGACGAAGCAGGCCGTGGACGTCCGCGACACCCGCCGAGGGGAAGGCCGAAGGCAGTGAACAGCTGCGGTTGCGCCACCAGACCAACCGTTCCCGGCCACCGATCACGGATGCGGGCGACTGCGGATCTACAGCCTCGGCCGCGGAGCACACCGCAGCCTCGCGGAGATTCGCACAGGCGAGCTCCGCGACAGGGAGGGGCGCCTGCCGGGAACGTCGGGCGGTGGTCCTGCGACGACGTTCCCTCCTCGACCCGGGCTCCAGGCGACGTATCGCACCGACCCGGAAACCCCTCGAAACAGCCCACCGCCACACCCGGGGCGGAACGGTTGTACCGCCTCAGTTCACCGCCTTCTTCACCAGCTCGCCGATCCTCGCCTCGTCCGCGGCGGTCAGCTCCTTCAGGGCGTAGGAGGCCGGCCACATGGCGCCTTCGTCGAGGTTCGCCTTGTCGCTGAAGCCGAACGTCGCGTACCTCGCGTTGAACTTCTCAGCGCTCTGGAAGAAGCAGACGACCTTGCCGTCCTTGGCGTACGCGGGCATCCCGTACCAGAGCTTCGGCGCGAGTTCCGGCGCGCTCGCCTTGACGACGGCATGGATCCGTTCGGCCATGGCCCGGTCCGAGTCCTGCATCTCGGCGATCTTCGCGAGCACCGCGGCCTCCTCCTCGGCCGCCTTGTCCGCACGCGATCCGCGTCGCGCGGATGCCTTCAGCTCCTTGGCCCGCTCCTTCATCGCCGCCCGCTCCTCGTCCGTGAACCGCTCGGACGACCTGTCGGCAGCGACGGCGGTGCTCTTCTTCTCTACGTCCTTCACAGCGGTTTCCTCACGTTGAGCGGATTGAATGGGTACATCTTCATGCTGGAGAGGTGGCGCGGCCCAGGTCATCCCCACGCGCCGGCGATCTGGCGGGTCGTGGCGTTGAGCCGGTTGAACAGGTTGGTGACGCCGATCACCAGGACGATCGCGGCCAGTTGCTTCTCGTCGAAGTAGGTGGCGGCCGTGTCCCAGACCTCGTCGCTCACCGGGTCGGGACGGTCGGCCAACCGGGTCGCGGCCTCGGCCAGCGCGAGGGCCGCCCGCTCCTCCTCGGTGAAGTACGGGGCCTCCCGCCAAGCGGCGACCGTGGCCAGCCGCTCGTCGCTCACTCCGGCCTTGCGGGCCGTCCTGGCGCCGCCGTCGACACAGGCGCTGCAGCCGTTGATCTGGCTGACACGCAGATGGAGCAGCTCCAGCGTCTGCCGGTCCACTCCACCGGAGTGCGCGGCCTTGAGGATCTCCTGGATGGGCTGCATCGCACCGGACAGTACGACGGCGGGGTTCCGCATACGGGACTGCATTTCGGTCTGCTCCTCTTCCGGGTCGGCGCCCCGTTCCCCCGGGGCATGACTCCATGACAGCCGAGCCCGTCTGCCACGACCACGGCGGTGGGACACCGTGGGACAGCTGAAACGGCCTTGACCAGCGGCGAGTTGGCTGGCAAGACTTCTGCCGCGACGGGACGGAAAGGCGGGGGGACAACGGTGGACGCGCAGGAAGGGACGGCGAAGGCCGATCCGCAGGACGAGTTGGCGGCCCGGCTGCGCCTGCTCCAGGAACTGTCCGGGCTCGGCGTACGGGCTCTGGCACGGGACTCCGGCCTCAGCTCCTCGTCCCTGTCGCGCTACCTCAACGGGCAGACCGTGCCGCCCTGGCCCGCGGTCGTCGCCCTCTGCCGCCTCGTCAAGCGCGACCCCCGCCCGCTGCGTCCGCTGTGGGAACGGACCTCGAACCCCTTGCCGGCGCCCCCGAAGAGCAGCCGCCAGGTCCGTACCGTGCCCCGCAACGATCTGCCGCGCGACGTACCGGACTTCACCGGACGCGAGGAGCGGCTCGCCGCCGTGTTCGCCGCGGTCGAGAGCCATCGGGCGGTCTCCGTCGACGGCATGGCGGGCGTCGGCAAGACCTGTCTGGCGGTGCACGCCGCGCACCGGCTTGCCGCCGACTTCCCCGACGCCCAGCTCTATGTGGATCTGCACGGGTTCACCGAGGGCCGCCCCCCGCTCGACCCCGACTCCGCGCTGCGGATGCTGCTCGGCGCACTCGACGTCCCGTCAGAGAGGGTCCCGCAGGAGGGCATCGAGCAACTGGCCGCCTGCTGGCGGTCGGAACTGGCCCGTCGGCGGGTCGTCGTGGTCCTCGACAACGCCGCGGACGCCGACCAGGTCCGCCCGCTGCTGCCCGGCGCCGGCGACTCCGTCGCCCTCATCACCAGCCGAAACCGGCTCCTCGGCCTGGACGAGGTGCCTCCGGTCTCGCTCGACGTGCTGACCCCGCAGGAGAGCGCGCAGCTGCTGGTTCGCGCCAGCGGCGATCCGGGCGACCCCGAGGGCAGGCTGGCCCGCGATCCGGAGTCCGCCGCCGAGGTCCTGCGGCTGTGCGGGCATCTGCCGCTGGCCCTACGGCTGGCCGCGGCACGGCTGCGGCACCGGCCGGGCTGGACCGTGGGCATCCTCGTCGAGCGGATGGCCGAGGGCGCGAGCGAGTTCGACACCGCGCTCGCCATGTCTGTACGGCAGCTGAACCGGTCCCAGGCGCGTGTCTTCCGGATGCTGGGCCTGATCCCCGGCGAGTCCTTCGACGAGTACGTGGCTGCGGCGCTGGCGGACGTGCCGCTGCGCAGCGCCCGGGCCATCCTGGAGGACCTGCTGGACGCGCACCTCGTCCAGCAGCCGACGGCGGGCCGCTACCGGCTGCACAACCTGGTGCACCAGCACGCGCGCCGGGCCGCGGCCGAACAGGACTCGGCGGCCGAGCGGGAACGGGCGTTGGGCCGAGTGCTCGACTACTACGTGCACGCGGCGGCCGCCGCCGATGCCGCGATGCCGTTCCTGTCGCCCGGCCGCACGGTCTCCGCGGGCCGACCCCCGGCCGAGTTGCCGCGCTTCACGGACAAGAACGCGGCCTTCGCCTGGCTCGTGACGGAGTACGGCAACCTGATGGCCGCGTTCGAGACGGCAGCCGCCGTCGGGGCCGACGTGCATGTGTGCGAGCTGCCGCGCTTCTTGCGGACGTACTTCGCGCGACGCTGCGGCACGACCCATCTCAACGTTCTCTTCGAGCGGTCGCTTGCCGCCGCGGAGCGACTGGGCGATCCGCTGCAACTGGCCGAGGCACACAGCGATCTGGGCTTCGCTCGGTACAACGCGGGCCGGATGGCGGAGGCCGCGTCCGCGTACGAGGCGGCCGGACTCCGGGTGGCCCAGACGGGGAACGAGCGGGCGGAGGCCGAACTGGCCGTACGACGCGGCTATCTGAACTGGGACACGGGGCACGTCGAGGAGCCGCTCGAACTCTTCCGGCTGGCAGCCAAGCTGTACGAGAAGGCCGGTTGCCCGACGGAGGCCGCCCACGCGGCCGCCTCGGAGGCCTGGGCGATGCTGCAGCTGGGACACCGTGAGGAGGCGGCTCGGCGGGCCGGGGAGGTGCTGGGCATCCCGCACACCGACCCCGCGTGGCCGCCCGCTCTGACGGCCCGGATCACGCTCGGCGTTGCCATCGCCCACGAGAATCCCGACGAGGCGGCGGAGCACCTGCACCGGGCGCTGGCGCTGTCCCGCGACGACGGGCATCTGCACAACCAGGCGTGGTGCCTCAACTGCCTGGGTGTCGCGCTGCGGCAGATGGGCCGGTACGAGGAGGCTCTCGCCAGCCACCGCGAGGCGTTCGCGCTGCTGGACGAGTTGTTCGAGGAACACTGGAAGATCCATTTCCTCAACGGCTACGGCGAGACCTGCCGACTGGCGGGCCTGCCCGAAGAGGCACTTCGGCTGCACCGACAGGCACTGGAACTGGCCCCCGGGCTGGGAAACCGGTACGCGGAAGCGCTGGCCCACGAAGGCATCGCGATCGTGCTCGACGAGACGGATCCGGCTGGGGCCGCCGAGCACCGTGCCGCGGGGCAGGCCGTCTTGGAGCAGCTCGACACTGAAACTGTGGGTGGCGGCTGAGCTGCCGGCCCGTCTCCTCCAGTCCTCCGGGTGCGACGGTGACCCACAGGAGTGCCTCGGCGCGGATGCCCGGCCGGGCGAGATCGGCTTCGGTCGCCAGCCTGATGACCTGGCCGCCCACCAGTGCCTCCAGCCGGCGGCGAAAAGCAGTTTGTTGCGTGCGTCCGGCCCCTCCAGGCACGGGAGGATGGTGCAGATTTCGTCCCCGCCGCCGAGGACGTCCACCCAGACCGTGTCGGGGCGGCGGGCCAGGGCGGCGGCGATGACGCTGATCCGGTTGAGCCACTCTATGTCCTGCATCTGTACCTCAGGGGCGGTCAATGGTGAGCTCGAAGTCCTGATGGGTCTTGGCGCCTGGAGTCAGTGGCAGGTGGATTCGCCCGTCCGCAACCATGCGCCGTACCTCAGTACGACTGAGACCGAGCCCGAGCATCAGCACTCGCTCGACGCGGACCGGTGCAGGCACCTCGAAGCAGATCAGTACCTTGAGCGGTGTCGGGTCGTGGAGTGCGGAGAAGGACGTGTCCGTCTCCAGTTCCCACGTACCGGTCCAGTCGAGGCGGTATCCGTTCTTCGCGGCGAGCGACGCGCTCATCGCGAGCTCCCGCACCGCGGCCGGGTCGTTGGTCTCGTACGCCACCCGGCGGGCGGGTTCCAGCGACGACACGTGAACGCGTTCGTGGACGGGCACCTTCGAGGTTCGGGCGCACACCGCGCAGTGCAGGAGCAGCCAGACGTCGAGGAGCTTGCCGTTCGCGTTGACGCGGATCTTGCCCGACGGATGGTGACGCGTCCCCGAGCAGTTCAGGCAGGGTCGCACGACCATGGGCAGGGCGGACTGACGAACGGCCCACAGGGCCTTGCGGTCGATATTCATGGATGTGGTTGATTTCTGGCTCAGCAGGAGCTCTCGCGGGCCAAGCCGCGGCTCCCGGGATCTGGTGGTTGCACACGAGGGCGCGGTTACCGCCTCGGGGGCCGAGTCGTCAGGCTCCGAGCTCGATCGCGCGACAGGTTGACTGTGGGTACGTGGCAGTCGTTACAGATCCATGCGGGCGATCATGGGCGAGGATGCCGCCCGCAGGCAACTCCTTTTCTGCCGGCCCGCCGCCGTGCCCTGGCAGCGCCTCACCATCGATCACGGTCACACCCCCGTTGCCCCGGGTGTGAGGGCGGCGCAATTGAATCTCCCACACGGCCTTACAGGTCGGAAACCGGCTGCTACGGCGGTCGGACTAGCTTCGTGAACATGAACGTGTGCACGCCGTTACGGTCGGCGCTCGGTAGGCTCGGCGCCGTCGGCAAGGGCGCTTTGGGCAAGGGCAGTTCAGCGCGCCGCCGCACTGCCGGAACGTCTCAGGGCCGGCGGCCGATGCCCGGCTGGCGAAGTATCCGGGGCCGTGTGGCGGTGGTCATCACGGTCCCGATCTGTCTGCTGCTGGCGGTGGCCGGGCTCGCCGTACAGGGTCGCGCCGAGGCCCTCGGCGATGCCCGGGCGACCCGTTCCGAGGTCGGCCTCAGCCTGCGCATCCAGGCCCTTGTCCATCAGCTGCAACGCGAACGCGGCCTGAGCAACGGTCTGCTGGGAGGGGAGAGGGAGTTTCGCCCCGCGCTCGCCGCCACCCGCAAGCGCGTTGACACAGCGCTTCGTGGAATGCACAGCGAAGGCGCCGTCGAGGCAGTTCTCCAGCGGCACTTGCAGCGCCTCGACGGCATCCGGGCGGCCGTCGACAGGGGCAGTGCGGAGACGAACACCAGGAAGAAGGACACCGCGGAGACGGACACCGCGGCCCGGGCCGCGACCCTGGCCTTCTACACCAACGCCGTGGACGCCCTCAACTCCGTCGACCCGGTGGCAGAGACCGCGACCGGTGCCGATCGTCAACTGCGCGACGCACTGGCGGCGATGCGGGAACTCGCCGCTGCCAAGGAGTCGGTCGCTCTCGAACGCGGCTTCCTCAACGGCGTGTTCGCCGCTCGTGGCTTTCACGGCCGCGAGTACCTCACCTTCACCGAGATACGGGCCACGCGCGTCGCCGCCCTCGCCCGCTTCCGGCAGTACGCCACCGCACCGCAGCGCGCGGCTCTGAACAAGGCCTTCGGCACCGCGGAGGCCCAACGCGCCACCGCCTACGAGAGCCGGGCGGAAGGCGCCGCGGACAGCTCGCCACTGCGCGCGGACGCGGGCGCCTGGTGGGATGCGATGACCGTACTCGTCGACGACCTGTACGCCGTCCAGCAGTCGATCGGCGACGACGCAAGTCACCGGGCCGAACAGCTCAGTCACAACGCCGAGATCGGTCTCGCCGTCTATCTCCTCGCGGGCGCGCTCATCGCCACCCTTCTCGCGGGCCTCGCCGCATTCGCTTCTCGTTCCCTCACCCGCCCACTAGGCGCCCTCGCCGAGGCCGCCCACGACGTGGCGCGGCACCGGCTGCCGACGACCGTCGCCCGCATCCAGCAAGCCCCGCAGGACCATGGTGAGTTGCTCCCGACAGCCGACGCGCCGGACGAGACCGACGCACGGTTGCTGGGCGGGGCGGCAGAGATCGCCGAGGTCGCAACCTCCCTGCACCAGGTGGAACACACCGCCCTCCAACTGGCCGCCCAGCAGGCCGGCCTGCGCCGCAACACCACCGAATCGCTCGCCAATCTCGGCCGCCGCAACCAGAACCTCGTACGTCGTCAGCTCAGCCTCATCACCAGGCTGGAGCGGCAGGAACTGGACCCGGACGCCCTCGCCGAACTCTTCGAGCTCGATCACCTCGCCACCCGTATGCGGCGCAACGCCGAAAGCCTGCTGATCCTGGCCGGGCAGAATCCGCCGCGGCCCACTGCCGCGCCCGTCGACGGCCTGGAAGTCGTCCAGTCCGCCGTCGCCGAGGTGGAGCACTACCGGCGGGTCCTGATCGCGCCCGTGGAGCCGGTGCGGGTGCGCGGGCACGCCGTCGCCGATGTCGCCCACCTCCTCGCCGAACTCATCGAGAACGGGCTGACCTTCTCGCCGCCGAACGAACCGGTCGAGGTGCACGGCTGGTACGACACCGAGGACGACAGCTACTGCTTCGCCGTCGTCGACCACGGCATCGGGATGTCCGAAGCCGACAAGGAACGCGCCAACGCCCGCCTCTGCGACGCCGGCGAGGAGGCCCTCCTCACCGCGCCCACCCGGTTCCTCGGCCACCTCGTCGTCGGCCGACTCGCCCACCGCCTCGGTGAAGGCGTCCAAGTCCACCTCTTCGACACCACCGGTGGCGGCCTGTCCGCCCTCCTTGCCCTTCCCCGGCGCCTTCTCGCCCCCGCGGAGGGCTCCTCCACCACACCACCGCCCGCCAGGCCCGCTGTCTCCTCCCTGCTCAACGGTTTTCGAGCAGGTGTCGCCCGTGCCGAGGCCCGAAGTACACAAGGAGCGTCATCGTGACCACAGCCGTCCAGAATTTCGGGTGGCTCATCTCGGAATTCGTACGCACCGCCGACGGCGTCACGGCAGCCGTCGCCGTCTCCTCCGACGGGCTGCTCATGGCCGCCTCGGAGAGCCTTGGCCGAGACAGCGCCGATCACCTGGCCGCCGTTGTCTCCGGCATCACCAGCCTCGCCCAGAACGCGGCGACGGCACATGGCTTCCACGGCATGAAACTCGTCATGATCGAAATGCTCGGAGGCTTCCTCATGGTCGGTCGCATCCGTGACGGCAGCTGCCTCGGCGTCCTCGCCGCGGAGGGGTGTGACGTCGGCCTGGTCGGCTATGAGATGGCCGTCCTCGCCGACCGCGTCGGCGAACTGCTCACCCCGCAGTTGGTACGCGAGCTCAACGCCGCTCCCCTGGCCCCGGGACTCCTGCAGCACACACCGCACATGTGACCGGCACTGTTGGACGGGTGACTGACCGGTAACCGCGCGCGGCGGTGAATTTGTTACGACAACATCTTGACGTGTCACATCATTCACCGCTTGGCTAACGGCCACTCGGGACGCGACGAGGCTCCCTGGTCCGGAAGGCACCCCCCTGACGTGAATACTCGTACCATCCGCGGGACCGCTGTGCGCCGTACTGCCACAGCTCTGACCGCTTTCTCTTCCGCACTTTCACTTTCCGCGTGCGGAGCCATCGGTGGGAGCGGCGGGGGCGGCGGCTCCGCAGCCCCGGCGCGCGATGACATCACCGTGGGGCTGCTCCTGCCCGACCGGGACACGGCGCGCTTCGAGAAGTTCGACTACCCGATCATCAAGAAGGAAGTCGCCTCGCTCACGCGCGACAAGGGGAAGGTCCTCTACGCCAACGCCGGGGCGAGCGTGGCCAAGCAGAGTCAGCAGTTCCAGCAGATGGTGGATGAGAAGGTCGACGTCATCCTGGTGGACGCCGTGGACGCCAAGCGCATCGCACCGGACGTGCAGAAGTCGAAGAACGCAGGCATACCCGTCATTGCGTACGACCGTCTGGCGCAGGGTCCCATCGACGCGTATGTCTCCCATGACAACGAACTCGTCGGCCAGGTGCAGGGCCGCGCGATCACCGAGGCACTCGCCTCGAAGGGGGTGAACAGCAAGGTCGTCATGATGAACGGCGATCCCGCCGACCCGAACACCGCGCAGTTCGAGAAGGGCGCGCTCGGCGAGCTCCAGGGCAAGGTCGACATCGTCGAGCGGTACGACACCGACAAGTGGTCGCCCGCGGTCGCCAAGGCGCACATGAAGCAGGCGATCAAGGCGGTGGGCCTGGACCACATCGCCGCCGTCTACTCGGCGAACGACGGCATGGCCGCCGCTGTCATCGACGCGTTGAAGGAATCGGGCGCGACCAAAATCCCGCCGGTGACCGGGCAGGACGCGAACCTGGACGCGGTGCAGCGGATCGTCGCCGGTGAGCAGTACATGACCGTGTACAAGCCGTTCCTGGACGAGGCCAACTACGCCGCGGAGATGGCGGTGAACAAGGTCCAGGGCCGTGACATCGCCTTCGACGCGCTGACTCGCGACACGGTCGACAGCCCGACGAAGAAGCACATCCCCGCGATGCTCGTGCCGGTGGTCTCCCTCACGAAGGACAAGATCAAGGAGACGGTGATCGCGGACAACGTCTACACCGTCCGGCAGATCTGCACGGCGGCCTACGCGGCGGATTGCGCGGCCATCGGGTTGAAGTAGCCGCCAGGCGTGACTCAGTGACGTTCCGCCAGCTACGTCGTGTTCACGATTCGGTCGGCGAGCGCCGACACGGCCATGAGGAGGGCTTCCGGGGTCTGCGCGAGGTCCATGCTGTGGGCGGTGACCGTGATTCCGGCTCGGCGGATGACATGGGCTGTCGCCGTCTTCCGGGGTGTCGTCGCAGCCTCTGCCGTCGCCGCGTAGACGAGGTGGCCGTGCGGGAGGCCCAGGGCGGTGCAGTAGCCGAGCAGTTGGTAGAGGTGTTCGGTGGGCGGTGCCGGGTGGTGGCGGAAGGCGTACTTGGCGTCGACGACGGAGACGGTGCGGCCCGCTCGGTACAGCACCAGGTCGGGGCGGAGGCGGACGTGACCGGCCAGGTCCAGGCGGTGGTGCTGTTCCTGTGCGGCGCACCGCACCCCGTGACGGGCAAGGGCGCCACCCAACGCCGAGGTGACGAACTGCTCGAAGACGGTCGGCATGTCGAGTACGAAGCCGTCGACCGTGACGGCTTCGCCGCCCTCGGGCTGGACGGAACGGCCCGACAGCAGCAGCTCCGCCAGGCGGAGGGCCGGTGTGTAGCGGGCGTTGAGTCGGTTCGGTGTCCAGCGGGGCAGCGGTTCGCCGGGGCGCAGTGCGTGCACGCCGTGCAGGTGGTCGGCGAGATGGCGCAGCGCGACACCGGTGCGGGCGGGCACGCCGGGCAGCCGGGCGGCGAGGTGCAGGGCCGCCAGCAGGATCCGGTTCTCGTCGATGTCCGGGGTGTGGTCGTCGTAGCGTACGGCGACCGGCAGGGGCAGGCCCACGCGCCGTAGTTGGTCCTCCGTGCGGATACGGCCCCGGATCAGCGGCAGTTCCTCCTCGACCGTCCGGTAGCCGTGCAGAACCCCGGCCTCCAGGGTGCGGCGGGTGACGCGGGCGAGCAGGTCCGCGACGGCGGGCAGCAGGTCGTCGGCGCCGGCGGCGGTGACCGTCTCCGGGAGCCAGGGGGCGGCCGGCGTGTGGGAGAGCAGAAACAGCACGTTCCTGACCGGGAGTTTGGGGCGCAGCAGGAGCTGGATCGCTCCGCCGGAGGGGGTGGGCAGTCGCACCAGGCCCGCCTTCTGATTGCCGGTCACGCGCCATCGGCCGCCGGTTGCCGGGCTCAGCCGTACCAGTCCCGGCACCGTCAGCAGGCCGGCGATCTGGTCGCCCGTCAGCTCCCGCAGGGTGCCGGGCCCGGTCTCGTCGACGGCAAGGTGCAGAACGTCGGAGCCGGGTCTCACGCCTCCTCCACCGCGGCGCGCAGGGAGGCGAGCCCGTATTCCTCCTCGACGTCGATGCCGGTTCCGTACAGCTGGTCCTCGAGCAGGGGCAGGATCTGGGTGCGCCAGACGAGTTCGAGGCCCTCCGGACGGGCCGCGGCCGGTTTCATCAGGTACGACGGTCCGATGGCCCGGTCGGCGTCGCCGAGGCGGGCGTTGAGGGCGTCCAGCAGCCGCGCCGGGGTGTCCGGCAGGCCGCGGGTGCGCAGCCAGCGCTCCAGGAGTCCGTCGACCGGTGGCTTCCCGGGCGACAGGCGGCGGAAGGCGAATCGGCGGCGCATCGCCGCGTCGACGAGCGCGATCGACCGGTCGGCGGTGTTCATCGTGCCGATGACGAACAGGTTGCCGGGCAGATGGAAGGGGTCGTGCGGGCTGTACTGGGTGGTGACCGGCTCCTCGCGATACTCCAGCAGGAAGTACAGCTCGCCGAAGACCTTGGCCAGGTTGGCCCGGTTGATCTCGTCGATGATCAGGACGTACGGGTTCGCCGGGTCCTTCCTGGCCCGCTCGGCCAGCAGTTTCAGCGGGCCCGGCAGAACGTCGAAGACCACCGAGCCGTCCTCGCCCCGGACCGGACGGAAGCCCTCGAAGAAGTCCTCGTAGGTGTAGGAAGGATGGAACTGCACGAGCTCCACCCGGTCAGGTCCGGCCAGGTGCCGGGCCAGGGCCCGCGCCAGATAGGTCTTGCCGGTGCCGGGCGGGCCGTGGAAGACGAGCTGGCGCTGCTCCTGGAGTTGCTCGGCGGTCTCCCTCAGCCACTCCTGCGGCATCAGCAGCTGCGCGGCCAACTCCTCGGTGACGGGCGGCAGTTCCAGCGGCTTGGTGACGTCGGCCTCCAACAGGGGCTCGGCGACGACATCTTCGAGGCCCGCTCGTTCGGCGAGTTCGGCGGTCACGCTGCTGATGTCGTACACCGTCGGCGGCCGCGTCAGCCGGGCCTGCACCGCCTCGGGCAGCTCCGAGCGGGACAGGGGACGACCTGTGGTGGCCCACTGGACGGGGCGGCGGCGGGCGTTGTGCAGGCCCTGCGAGGCGTCGTACCACGGCGGGCCCTGGACCGTGCCGACGTGCACCTCGTCGGGGGTGACGGTGACGACGAGGTCGCCGGGCTGCATGACGGTGAGGAAGACATGGAGCTGGTACACGGACTGGCCGCGGGCCTGAACGCTGGCGTCCGGCATCGCCTCCGCGACGGCCCGCTGGATCTCCGGCTTGCTCGCGCCCGCGGGGATCTCGGGCACTTCCAGCCAGGAGACCGCGCAGTATCCCCGTTCGAGCCAGTCGGGGACGAAGTTGTGGCCGTCCACGTTGGCTCCGCGCACCAGCCAGCCGCGCTGTCCGTGCTCGACGGTGCCGCGCCGCCATCTGCCCACCCACGGTTCTTCGTAGAAGTGGACCTCCTCCCCGGTACCGGCCTGCAGAATCCGGGAGAGTTGCAGGAGGTCCCGGTCGTCGTCACCGGATCGCTCCGGGAGTTCGTCCGCGAACGCCTTGAGGATCGCCTGCTTGTGCATGACGCTGGCGATGGGCTGGAAGTCGCCGGGGAAGAGCAGATGCAGCAGTACGTGGATCTGCGCCCGCCCCTTCTTGTGCCCCCTCCGCCTCCTGTACGGCGAAGCACTCTGCGCGGAACCGCCACGGGTCGTTGAGCACGCTCTCGCGCTCCTGGCTCGGCATCCCGGCGAGCCGTTCCACGAGGAGGACCAGGATCTGGAACTGGGCCCACCGGTAGTTCAGGAACCCCTGGCCCCCATGTATGAAGCCCTTCAGCCCCGGCTCCAGGTCGGCCGGGATCGTCACGGGTCGTTGGGCCCAGGAGAGCACCTCTCCCAGGATCTCCCGCTTCTTGGGTATCCCGATCTGCTCGGGCACTAGCGGTGCCATGTTCACGAACAACAGCTCGGCGGCGAGCGCGATGGTCTCGTCCGGCGCGGCGTCCAACTGGCGGCGCAGCTTGACAAGGAACGTGTCCGACGAGTCGTCCGGGCGGTCGACGAAGCGGGCGCGGAGGTCGGAGGCCGTCCGCTCGGTCCACGCCTCCAGCTCCCGTGCGAACGCGGACTTCCCGCTGAGCAGCCCGTCCCGGAAGACACGCCGCACCGCGGCCGCGACGTCGGCGCCGGCGGACCCTTCTGCCACCATTTCCACCCCCAGTGCTCGAAGTGCTCACACTAGACGCTCGCGGTCCCGCCGGAGAACGGGACCGCGAGGCGACGGGTGGTGTGCGGACACCCAGGTGTCGGAGGGGATGTCAGGCCGGTGGGAGCGTCCACTTCTGCGCGGCGGTCCCGTTGCAGGTGTAGATCTGCAGTCGTGTGCCTTCCGTGGTCGAGGAGTTGGGATCGTCGAGGCAGAGGCCGGAATTGGGGTTCGTCAGGGAGCCGTCGGTGCCGATCGTCCACTTCTGGGCGCCGGTGCCGTTGCAGGTGTAGAGCTGGACGAGCGTGCCGTTGGTCGTCCCGCTGTTGGACACGTCGAGGCACTTGCCGAGGGTGCGCAGGGTGCCGTCGGCCGCGATCGTCCAGTCCTGGGCGTAGGTGCCGTTGCAGGTCCACAGGCGGATCGCGGTGTGGTCGCCGGTGCCGGAGTTGGCGTCGTCGATGCACTGTGCTGAGTTCACGCCGGACTTGACGGGACCCACCCGTGGTTTCGGCGGGGCGGCCGTGTCACCGGGGTAGGAGGGCGGGGCGGCCGACGGGGCCGAGGCCCAGGCGGTGTTCGGGCCGGTGCCGAGCGTGTAGTTGAGAGTCCCTCCGGAGGTGATCGCGCTCGGGGGTGCGTAGGCGTTGTTCCACGCGGAACCGTTGAACGTCGCGGACTGCACATACGGTGCGTTGTCCGCGGCGCCGTCGCCGTTGATCGTCAGGGTCTTGCCGGAGGGCAGGGTGATCACGGCCTGGGGGAACAGGGGCGAGCCGAGTGCGAGGTCCGAGGTACCGGGCGTCATGGGGAACATGCCCAGCGCGGACCAGACGTACCAGGCACTCATCGCGCCGAGGTCGTCGTTGCCGTCGGCGAGTCCAGCGGGGGTGTTCGACCAGATCTGGTCCTGGATCGAGCGCACCGTCGCCTGGGTCTTGTACGGCTGGCCGATGTAGTCGTACTCCCAAGGCAGTTCGATGCTCGGCTCGTTGCCGACCCATGCGTAGCCGTTGGCGCCGGTGTAGCTGCGCAGCACGGTGTCGAGGTAGTCACCCATCGCCTTGTTGCCGCCCTTGGCGGTGGCGAGTCCGCCGACGTTGAAGGGCACCATGCCCGAGTAGATCCACGAGTCGGCCTCGACCATGTCCGTGCCGCTGGTGGGGTCGAAGCCGCCCGTCCAGGAGCCGTTGGCGTTGCGGGGCTGGACGAAGCCGGACGCCGGGTTCAGAACATTGCGCCAGTCCTGCGCGCGATGGGCGTACGTCTGCCGGCTCCGGGTGTCGCCGAGGGCGCCGGCGAAGGCGGCGAGGGCGAAGTCCGCGGTGTTGTACTCCAGGGTGGTGGCCACCGGGCCGTAGAAGTTGCAGCAGCCGTAACTGCCGTCGTGCGGTTCGTAACCCGGGTTGTCCAGGTAGTTGAGACCCGGTCGGTCGTTGTTCGCGGTGCTCGCCTGTTTCAGCAGGCCGGCCAGTGCCTTCGCGGTGTCGAAGTTCCGCGCGCCGAAGGCGTGGTAGTCGGCGATGATCGCCGCCGCCGGGTCGCCGACCATGACGTAGGACTCCCCGTTGTTCTCGGACCACTTGGGGAAGATCCCGGTCTGGGCGTAGTCGTCGGTCATCGACTGGGCGGTGTCGGAGGCGACCTGAGGACTCACCAGTGCTTCGAGCTGGGCCTGGGAGCGGTAGATGTCCCAGCCGGAGTAGTTGGCGTACGCGGCGTCGTGTCCGGCGTCGACCTGGTGCGTTCTGCCGTCGAAGCCGTAGTACTGGCCGTTGGTGTCGCTGATGACGTTCGGGTGGAGCAGTGAGTGGTAGAGCGCCGTGTAGAAGATCTTCTGCTGGTCCGCGGTGCCGCCGCCGATCTGCACCTTGCCCAGTGCCGTGTCCCAGGCCCTGTGGGCCGCGGAGCGGACACTGTCGAAGGTCCAGCCGTTGTTCTCGGCGCTTCGATTGGCGGCCGCGTTCGCCACCGAGACGTAGGAGACGCCGACCTTCGCCTGGACGACCTGGTGCGCGCTCGTGTTGAACGTGACATGTGCGTTCGAGGCGGCGGCGCCCGGGGTCGCGTCGTGGGGCACCGCGTCGTGGGCGCGGGCTTTCGGCATGGAGCCGTGCAGGCGCGGCTTGTTCGGCTGCTCCGGGGCGTTCTTGTCGGCCCCTTCGGCGGAGGGCCCGGACGGTTTCGTCCGGGGGGCGAGTGTGCTGCCGCTGGAGGTGAACGGCTGGTCGAAGACCATGTCGAAGTAGACGGTGTAGGTGTTTCCAGCGCCGCAGAATCTCCCGCTGGTGACCTGGCCGCTGACCTCGGTGTCGGAGACGACGTTGAACTGTGTCGAGGTGCCGCCGTTCTGACTGCTGGTCAGCTTGAAGATCAGGTTGGCCTGGGAGGTCGCGGGGAAGGTGAAACGCGCCATGCCGCTGCGTGTGGTGGAGGTGAGTTCGGTGGTCACCTTGTTGTCGAGGGCCACCTTGTAGAAGCCGGGTGTGGCGGACTCGTTGGCGTGCGAGAAGGAGTCCGTGGCCGCGTTGTTGACGGCGCCCACCGTGGGCAGCACCGGTATGTCACCCGCGGCACCGCAGCCCGGTCCCGCGATGTGGGTGAGGCTGAATCCGGTGATCGAGGAGTCCTTGTACTCGTACCCGCCGCCCGGTGGACGTGACGGTGTGTCAGGACTCCACTGGACCATGCCGAAGGGCACGTCCGCGCCCGGGAAGTCGTTGGCGTCGTTCGACGTTCCGATGAAGGGGTTGACCAGCTCCGCCGGGGACGACACGAGCTTCGGCGAGCTCGCCTGCGCCGCCCGGGCGACGGGGGCGGGCAGCGCGTACGCGCCGAGGAGTGCCGCGCCGGCGGCGGCGCCCAGGACCATGCGGATCGGGCGGCCGCGGGACGGCCGTCTGCGCGCACCAGGCCGGCGGCCACCGGCCGGAGTCGATAACATCGCGATCTGCCTCCTGAGGGGATGCGTTCGGGAGCACACCGAGCCGGACGTACGACGAAAGACCCAGCGGGGTCGACCAGTTGGGGTCGTGGAGAGGAAAGCGGCGGAG
Organism: Streptomyces sp. NPDC025638; assembly: GCF_055558775.1. Classification (NCBI taxonomy): domain Bacteria; kingdom Bacillati; phylum Actinomycetota; class Actinomycetes; order Kitasatosporales; family Streptomycetaceae; genus Streptomyces; species Streptomyces sp. NPDC025638. Next base: position 315,126 of record NZ_JBVHLX010000009.1, read on the forward strand.
TCCGGGAGGTGACAACGTTGTCTCCTGACAACGTTGTCACGCTCCTGGCCGGCCGACTCGGAGCACTGTCGCAACGTAGCCATTGGACGTGCACACGTCAATACTGACGGCGCATCGGATCCACGGAGCACAGGCCGTCAGGGATGGGTTCAGCCACGTTGCAACTAGCCGTCAACATGCCCTGCATAAAAGGGAGGTGCACTCTACGACTCGCGGTCCCGCCCAAGCCGCCGCCGCTGAGTGGTCACCACGTAGGCCGGGTCCTCGGCGGACGCGATACCTGCCGCGAAGATGCCGAACCGGGTGCACAGTCCCGCTGCCAGGTACGACCCTCCGGCCAGGAGCCGGGCCGTTCGGCGACCGGCGAGAAGCGACAACCCGGCTCCGGCCGCGGTCAGTGCCTTGCTCAGGGCAAGCAGCCGACCCGGCCGGTCCATCAGGTAGGGCTCACCGGCCGGTCCGAGCCGTCGCTCGATACGGCGCATCGCGGCGAGTTCCATGCCCACGCCGAAGAGGCTCATCCGGATCGGCGGCCTGTGGTCCGCGCCGGGGGCGCAGAGCAGTGCGGCACCCGCGGCGCTGGTCAGCGCGCTGCCGGCGAACACATACGGCAGTTCCGGATACGCCTCGTGCCAGGCCGGCACCGCGGTGTCGGAGAGCAGCACCGCGGTGTACGTGCACATCGCGGGCCCCAGCATTCCGGCGCCGAGTGCGGCGAGCCGGCCGAGACTCGGCAGCCGTCCGGTCGCCAGCGAGGCGGCCGAGGCGGTGGCGAGCGTGGAGAACGGCGCGAGGATCCAGGAGCCCACCGACAGTGGCGAGGTGGGCTTGAGGACGCGCAGCATATGTGTGAACCGTTCGGGTCGGCCGAGGTCATGGACCAGTGCGGTGACACCGGCCACCGACGCGGCGGCGGCGACCCACCGGCCTGTCCCGGCCAGTTCCCGGCGGCCGGTCAGTTCGGCCACCGCCGCCATGGTCGCCGAAGCACCGGCCGTTCCTCCGAGGAACAGATAGGCCGGCACGTCCGGCACCTTCCACGTGGGACGCTTGAGGATCGGCCGGCCGTAGTACGACCGGAACTCCGCGCGCGGAACCATAAGGCGCTCCCGCTCACCGCTCCCCGTCACGGCTTTCTCCTCTCCACGGTCCCCCGCCCCAGGAAGGACAGCGCCACGCTCACGGCCACGCCGACGGCGGCCGTGGCCGCGTGCCGCCACATCGACGGCAGGTCGCGGGTGGTGACCACCGGGTCCGGCGGGAGCCCGTACACCTCGGGCTCGTCCAGCAGAAGGAAGAACGCGCCGTCACCGCCGACGCCGTCGTTCGGATCCCGGCCGTACAACCGTGCCTGGTCCACTCCGCGCTCGTGCAGCTCGGCCACGCGCCGGTCGGCCCGCTCGCGCAGTTCCTCCAGCGGGCCGAACTGGATGGAGTCGGTCGGGCACGCCTGGGCGCAGGCCGGTTCCCGGCCCGCTCCCAAGCGGTCGTAGCACAGCGTGCACTTGAAGGCCCGGCCGTCGCCGGGACGGATGTCGATCACGCCGTACGGACAGGCCGGCACGCAGTAGCCGCAGCCGTTGCAGATGTCCGCCTGCACCACCACGGTCCCGAACTCGGTGCGGAACAACGACCCGGTCGGGCACACGTCCAGGCAGGCGGCGTGGGTGCAGTGCTTGCACACATCGCTGGACATCAGCCAGCGCACCTGGCCCTCGCCGGTTTCCGCGTCGGGAACGGGCGGCCCGACGGTCGGCATGCCCAGATCGACCGGGAGCCGCTCCGGCGTCACCTTCTGCTCGATGAACGCCACGTGCCGCCAGTTGTTGGCGTTCAGTGCGCCCGTGTTGTCGAACGACTGCCCCAGCAGGTCGAGTTCCTCGGTCTCCGCCGGGACCAGGTTCCACTCCTTGCATGCCACCTGGCAGGCCTTGCAGCCGATGCAGACGGAGGTGTCCGTGAAGAATCCCATCCGGGGCGGGTGGGTGTCCGGGTAACCGGCGTCCGCGGCGGGGTCGGCGAGCGGGCCGGACAGCCTGTTGCGGTCCGCGGTCATGGCTGCCCCTCTCCTGGGCCCGGCCGGGTGTCGTCGCCCGGCGGGGTGTCGTCGCGGAGGCCGGCACGCAGCCGGTAGGCCGCCACGTGGGCGACCAGCGCCGGGCCCCGTGGACGCCTGCCCGGCCGGATGTCGCAGGTCGCCGCCTTGGACTCCTGGATGCGTACGTTCGGGTCGAGCACCACGGACAGCAGGTCGTTGGCCGAGTCACCCGTGGAGAGCCCGTCCGGGCCCCAGTGGTAGGGGATCCCCACCTGGTGGATGGTGCGGTCGCGGATCCGCAGGGGTTTGATCCGGTCGGTCACCAGCACTCTCGCCTCGACCGCCGTGCGGGCCGTGGTGATGGTCGCCCAGCCCAGGTGCTTCAGGCCTCGCTCCGCGGCGAGTTCCGGAGAGACCTCGCAGAAGAACTCCGGCTGGAGCTCGGACAGATAGGGCAGCGTACGGCTCATGCCGCCGGCCGTGTGGTGCTCGGTGAGCCGGTAGGTGGTGAACACGTACGGGTACACCTCGCTGCCCGCCGGGTGGTACCGGTTGGCCGGGTGGTCGTAGGCGTGCAGCGTGGGGTTCGTCTGCCGGCCGTACAGCGGGTTGTCCACCGGCGACTCGTACGGCTCGTAGTGTGCGGGCAGCGGGCCGTCGGCCAGTCCGGCCGGTGCGAACAGCCAGGCGCGGCCGTCGCTCTGCATGATGAACGGGTCGGTGCCGGCCAGGGCGTCCTGGGCCCTCGCGTCCGGCGGTGGCCGGTAGTCGGGCGGCTTGTCCGCCTCGAAGTCCGGGACGTCGTCCCCGGTCCACCGGCCTTGTCCGGCGTCCCACCACACATACCGCTTGCGCTCGCTCCACGGTCGCCCCTCGGGGTCGGCCGACGCCCGGTTGTAGAGGATGCGGCGATTGGCCGGCCAGGCCCAGCCCCAGTCGGGGGCCACCCGGCTCTGCTCGTCGCGCGGTCGGCGGTTCGCCGCGTGGTTGTGCCCGTCGGCGTGGACCCCGCAATAGATCCAGACTCCGCAGCAGGTGGAGCCGTCGTCGCGCAGCTGCGTGAACGTCGACAGCGGCTGCCCGTCCGGCCCGTACCCGTTGATCTCGGCCAGCACGGCGTCGGCACTCGGTTCGGCCGACGCGCCCGACGTCGGGTAGTCCCAGGTGAGGTCGAGCAGGGGGCGGTCGCGTGGGTCGGTGGATCCGGCGAGTTTCTCCCTGATGATCCGTCCGAGGTGGTGGTAGAACCACAGGTCGCTGCGGGCGTCGCCGGGCGGCTCGACTGCCGCGTGGTGCCACTGCAGCAGCCGCTGGGTGTTGGTGAAGCTGCCGGCCTTCTCCGTGTGCGCCGCGGCCGGCAGGAAGAACACCTCCGTCGGGATCTCCTCGGTGCGCAGCTCACCGGTCTCGATCTCCGGGGCGTCCTTCCAGAAGGTCGCGCTCTCGATCAGCCGCAGGTCACGGACCACCAGCCAGTCCAGGTTCGCCAGGCCGAAGCGCTGGAGCTTGCTGTTGGCCGAGCCGACCGCCGGGTTCTCGCCGACGAGGAAGTACCCCTTGCACTCCCCCGAGAGCTGGTTGAGCACGGTCTGGTAGGTGCCGTGGTCGCCGGTCAGGCGGGGCAGCCAGTCGAAGCGGTAGTCGTTCTCCTCGGTGGCCGCCTCTCCCCACCACGCCTTGAGCAGACTCACCGTGTACGCGCGCATGTTGCCCCAGAAGCCGGTGGTGCCGGCGTCGGCGGCCACGAACGCGTCCAGGTCCTGGTGCTGGTGGGCGTGCGGCATGGGGATGTAGCCGGGCAGCAGGTCGAACAGCGTCGGTACGTCCGTGGAGCCCTGGATGCTGGCGTGTCCGCGCAGCGCCAGGATGCCGCCGCCCGGCCGCCCTATGTTGCCCAGCAGCGTCTGCAGGATGGACGCGGTCCGGATGTACTGCACCCCGACGGTGTGCTGGGTCCAGCCGACGGAGTAGCACAGTGCCGTGGTGCGCTCGCGTCCCGAGTTGGCGGTGATGGCTTCGGCCACGCGCGCGAACAGCTCGCGGGGAACGCCGCAGACGTCCTCGACCAACTCCGGCGTGTAGCGGGCGAAATGGCGCTTGAGCACCTGGTACACACAGCGCGGGTAGTGCAGCGTCGGGTCCATGGCCGGCTTCCCGCGCAGGGTGGGGCCGCCGGAGCCGTACGACTGCGCGCGGGAGCTCTCGTGCGCCTCCCTGCCTCCGTGCTGCTGTCCGGCAGCCGTACCCCGCTCGCCCTCGTCCCCCGATGCCCGCCACTGGTCCCGCTCCCCGGCCGCGGCCGCGACCCGCGCGCCCTCGTACATCCAGCTGGTGGTCTCGTAGTGGTGGCTGTCCGGGTCGTAGCCGGAGAACAGCCCGTCCAGGTCCTCGGTGTCGGCGAAGTCCTCGCGCAGGATCGCCGGGGCGTTGGTGTAGGCGACCACGTACTCGCGGAAGTCCTTGTCGTTGCTCAGCACATGGTTGATCAGGGCGCCGAGGAAGGCGATGTCGGTTCCGGCCCGGAGCGGTACGTGGACGTCCGCGAGCGCGCTGGTCCGGGTGAAGCGGGGGTCGACGTGGATGATCGTGGCACCCCGTTCCTTGGCCTCCATCACCCACTGGAAGCCGACCGGATGGCACTCGGCCATGTTCGAGCCCTGGATGACGATGCAGTCGGCCTCGGCCAGGTCCTGCTGGAACGTCGTGGCTCCGCCACGGCCGAACGAGGTCCCCAGACCGGGGACGGTGGCGGAGTGTCAAATCCGCGCCTGGTTCTCGATCTGGATCGCGCCAAGTGCCGTGTAGAGCTTCTTCATCAGGTAGTTCTCTTCGTTGTCCAGCGTCGCTCCGCCGAGGGAGGCGATGCCGAGCGTGCGCCGGACCGGAACACCGTGGTGCGTGTCCTGCCAGGTCTGCCGACGGGTCATGAGGACCCGGTCGGCGATCATGTCCATCGCCCGGTCGAGCGGGATCCGCTCCCATCCCGCGCCGTGCGGGGGCCGGTGCAGGACGGTGCTGATCCGGCCGGGGCCGGTCACCAGCTGTTTACTGGCCGAGCCCTTGGGGCACAGCCGGCCGCGTGAGATCGGGGAGTCCGGGTCGCCCTCGATCTGGGTGACCTTCCCGTCCTTGACGTAGACCTTCTGGCCGCAGCCCACGGCGCAGTACGGGCACACGGACCGTACGACCCTGTCGGCCTGCTCGGTACGCGCTGACAGCTGCTCGGTACCGCGCGAGCGGGCCGCGCTTCCCCGGCCCAGCGCGTCGTCACCGGTGATCTGCCGGTACACCGGCCAGTCGTCGATCCACTGCCGCAGGCCCATGGCGATCTCCCGCCTCGTGCCTTCCGCTGTCGCAGCCAACGTAACGCCGGGACTTGCGGGAGTCACATCGAGCACGCCTACCCTTGAGGCATGACCATCGGCCGACCTAGGGTTTTGTGCCCGGTGCGGGAAGGCGGTGGCGTTCCGTGCCGTACGTGGCGGTGAGTGCGCTGAGCCATCCCGGGCTGCTGCGCTCCCGGAACGAGGACAGCCTCGTCATCGGACCGTGGACCCTGTGCGCCACGGTGACCGAGAGCCCGCAGACCCTGTACTTCCCGCTCGCGACGCCTCTCGTCGTCGCCGTCGCCGACGGGCTCGGCGGGCATCCCGGCGGCGAGGTGGCCAGCGCCCTGGTGGTCCGCCGGATCGCGTCGATCGGTCCCGCCCTGAGCAGCGAGGACGCCGTCCGCGACGCACTGAACGACTGCAACCGCGCCGTGTACCTGGCCTCCGGCGGTGACGAGGGAAGCGAACTCACCACCATGGGGACGACGATCGCCGGCGCCGTCGTACTGCCCGACTCGCTGCTGGTGTTCAACGTGGGCGACAGCCGGGTCCTCGCGGCCTCCAGCCGCGGGCTGCTCCAGGTCAGCGTCGACGACAGTCCACCGCTCGAACCCGGGCGGCTCACCACCTCCCTCGTGACGCAGTGCCTGGGCGGCACCGACACATACCGCGCCGTCCAGCCCCATGTGGCAGCCGTCTCCCTGTCGCTCGGTGACCGCTACCTCATCTGCACCGACGGTCTGACCGATCCGGTGCCGCCCGACGTGATCGACGACGTGATGCGGGAGCACGACGACGGCCGTGCGGCGGTCGAACTGTGGAAGGCCGCCATCGAGGCGGGTGGCCCCGACAACATCACGCTGGCGGTCGTGCGCGTCGCGGACGCGTAGGGAACTCCGCGTCGGCCGGCGGAAAGGCGTATTGCCCCTGCAGTCGCACGAAGCACGCCCCGGTCACCATCCGCAGCTGCTCCAGCCCCGATGCGGTGCGCTCGAAGCACATCACCTGCTCGTGCCCGCCGGGACCGATCGGCTGCACCAGGCGGCCGCGCGGCCGTACCTGCGCGACCAGGGGCGCGGGCACGTCCGGGTACGCGGCGGACACGAGGACGGCGTCGTAGGGAGCGCGGTCGGGCACGCCGCCGCTGCCGTCGCCGATCCGCAGCTCCACGTTCCGTACGCCCTGCCGTGCGAGATTCTCCCGCGCCTGGTGGGCGATGCCCGGCCGCGTCTCGATGCTGACCACGTCGGCGGCCAGCCGGGCGAGCAGCGCGGTCTGGAAGCCGAGGCCGGTACCGACCTCAAGGACGTGCTCGCTGCCGTCCAGACCGAGGCTCTCGATCATCATGGCGGACAGCGACGGCTGAGTGGTGACCTGTCCCTGCCCGATCGCAATGGGTACGTCGCGGTAGGCGTCGGCCACGTATGCGGCCGGGACGAATGCGGCCCGGGGTGTCGTTCGCACGACTTCGAGCAGCCGCTCGTCCCCGATCCCGGCGGCTCTGAGGGCTCGTACGAGATCTGCCGGCTCCTTGGGCATGGACTTCACGGGAGGGTCACCACACACCAGGCTAGGACTCGCTCGACCGCGACGGTTCCGGCTGAGCAGGTCAGGGGTCACGCGGCGGTGTTATGAAGGTTGTATGGGACCTTTCGGGCGTTTTCGGAGCCCGTCGCGTCATCCCCTCACCCGGCGGCTGCGTGACCGGGATTCTTTGCTGAACCCAGGCAGCGCGGCCGGACAGGGGTTCCTCCTCCAGATCATGATCGTGGTGCTGCTCGTCGTGGCGGCGGTGGTGGCTCTGGTGATCCAGGCGGATCGGGACGCCATGCGGCAGGGACGTCGCGAGTCGGTCGTCGCGGCACAGGCGTTCGCGAACGCCCCCGGCGTGGACGAAGCACTGCTCAGCCCGGATCCGAGCGCGGTACTGCAGCCGCGAGCCGAGGCAGCACGCAAGAGGACGGGCGTCGATTTCGTCGTCGCCATGAGCACCGACGGAATTCGTTATACGTATCCCTACCCCAAGGAGATCGGGAAGAAGTTCGTCGGCACCATCAAGCCGGCACTCGAAGGCCGCACCGTCATAGAGCAGGCCGGCGGTCCGCCCCTGCCCGCGGGCAGGGGAACAGCCGTGCAGGCCGTGGTCCCGGTGACCGACTCGCACGGAAAGGTCGTCGGGCTGGTCTCGGCCGGAATCACCGTCACGAACGTGACGCAACGCTGGCTGCCACAACTGCCGATCATCCTCGTCTCCGGCGCCTTCGCGCTGGCGCTTGCGACGACCGGCACCACGCTGATCTCCCGGCGCCTGCGGCGTCAGACGCACGGTCTGGCGCCCGCGGAACTGGCGCGGATGTACGAGCACCACGACGCGGTCCTGCACTCGGTGCGGGAAGGAGTACTGATCGTCGACGCCGACGGACGGCTGATGCTGGCCAATGACGAGGCGCAGCGGCTCCTTGGCCTGCGGTCCGACGCGCTGGGGCACCCGGTACGGGAGCTGGGCCTTCCGGAGCAGCTCACGCAGGTGCTCACATCGCCGGAGATGGTGACCGACGAGGTGCATCTCGCGGACGACCGGTTGCTCGCGGTGAGCAAGCGGTCCACGCTCCGGGACATGGACCGGCGGAGCAACGTGGTGACCCTGAGGGACACCACGGAGCTGGTCGCGGTCTCCGGGCGGGCCGAGGTGGCGCGGGAGCGGCTGACGCTGCTGTACGAGGCGGGTATGCGGATCGGGACGACGCTGGATGTCCGGCGTACGGCCCGGGAGCTGGGTGATGTCGCGGTGCCGCGGTTCGCCGATCTCGTCACCGTGGATCTGCTGGATGCGGTGCTGCGCGGGCTGGAACCGACGGCGGAGGGATGGCGGCATCTCCACCGTGCGGCGCTGAGCGGTGAACAGTCGAGGATGCCGGTGTATCCGCTCGGCGAAGTGATCACCTTCTCGCCGGACACCCCGCAGATGCGGACGCTGCAGGAGGGGCGGGGTGTGCTGGAGGCGGACCTGCGGCACGCCCACGCTTGGCAGCAGCAGGATCCGGAGCGCACCGAGAAGGCCCTGGAGCGCGGGCTGCATTCCCTGGTGACCGTGCCGCTGCAGGCCAGGGGCGTGCCGCTCGGCGTGGTGAACTTCTATCGGACGGCGGATTCCCCGGCGTACGAGCAGGACGATCTGTCCGTCGCGGAGGAGTTGGGCGCGCGCGCCGCGGTGGCGATCGACAACGCCCGTAGGTTCGCCCGTGAGCACGCGACGGCGGTGACACTGCAGCGCAGTCTCCTGCCCCGGGGACAGCCGCAACAGGACGCGCTGGAGGTGGCCTGGCGGTATGTGCCGGCGGAAGCCGGAGTGGGCGGGGACTGGTTCGACGTCATCCCGCTGCCGGGCGCCCGGGTGGCACTGGTGATGGGCGATGTCGTCGGGCACGGGCTGCACGCGGCGGCGACGATGGGCCGGCTGCGCACCGCGGTGCACAACTTCTCCACGCTGGACCTGCCGGTCGACGAGGTGCTCGGGTACCTGGACGACCTTGTCGTACGCATGGACGAGGAGGAGGACACCGACGAACTCGCCGAAGGCCACGAGGGTGAGGGGGTGACGGGAGCGACGATCCTGTACGCGGTCTACGACCCCGTTTCGGGGGTGTGCACGATGGCCCGCGCGGGGCACCCCGAACCGGTGGTGGTGGGCCCGGACGGAACCGTCACCTCTCCCGGCGTGCCGGCCTCGGCACCGCTGGGTCTGGGTGGCTACCCCTTCGAAACCGCCGAGCTGCACCTCACCGAGGGTTCTCAACTGGTGCTCTACACCGACGGTTTGGTGGAGGACCGTACCCGCGACATCGATGTGGGTCTGGAGAGGCTGCGCCGGGTGTTGGGCGGGGCCGGGGGCCGCACCGCGGAGGAGACCTGCGGCATGGTGATGGATGCCCTGAAGCCCAAGCACCCCGGCGACGACATCGCGCTGCTGACGGCGCGGACCCGGCTGTTCCCGCCCTCGCGCGTGGCCGAGTGGGACGTACCGTCGAACCCGGCGGTGGTGCCGTCCATCCGGGCCGAGTGCAGGGAGAAGCTGCGGGAGTGGGGGCTGGAGGAGGTCGCCTTCACCACGGAACTGATTCTCAGCGAGCTGACCACGAACGCCATCCGGTACGGATCGCCACCGGTCAAGCTGCGGCTGCTGAACGGGCGCTGTCTGACCTCCGAGGTGTCGGACGGCAGCAGCACCTCGCCCCGGCTGCGGCGGGCGGCGACCACGGACGAGGGCGGCCGGGGGCTGTTCCTCGTGGCACAGTTCGCGCAGCGGTGGGGCACGCGGTACAACCGTGGCGGCAAGGTCATCTGGGCGGAACAAGTCCTCCACGACGGCGCTTCCGCCACCGCCGCCTACACACCGGTCGACGTTCTCCTCGAACAGTTCGGCGATCCCACCCTGTGACCTCGCCAGGCAGGCCCCGCCAGTGAGCCGGCGCATGCGAAAGGGGGCGCGCCCGCGACAGGTGCGCCCCCTCATATCCGCGGCGACCACCGCTACAGCACGAGGATCACGAAGGATCCGTTGTCGAAGAAGCGGTGATCGAAGCGGTGATCGAAGTGGTCGAAGCGATCAAAGCGGTCGAAGCGGTTGCCGAAGCAGAACCCGGGGTGGTCGAAGCAGAACCGGCTGTGGTCGAAGCCGAACCCGCCGTGGTCGAAGCAGCGGAAGTCGCTGCGGCCGACGCACATGTTGGTGGTCACCTGGGGGTGCACGGCGGGGGCTGCCGCCGCGGCCGTGCCTGCTGCGCCGATCGAAGCGCCGCCGGCCATCAGAATGCTGACCGCGGACGCCGCGACGAGACGCCTCGCGCGGTGTGCTCGCATGACGGATGCACTCTTCCTTCCATCGTCTCGCGCGACTCTCAGCGTCACGAGAGGGATGGCCGCAGCCGCAAGGGGCTGTGGTTGCGGCCCTACTTTCAGTACGTCGGCGGAGCCGTTTGGGATTGCGCCTGCGTCAAGTCCCGAGCTGTCGGAACATGACCCTGCCGTCCTGCGTGCGCATGATGCCGGACATAGGGTTTTGGCGTGAACGGGCGGTAGGGGCAGGTGACGAGTAATGCGCGAGACGTTCGATCTGGTGGGGACGCAGATTGCCGGATATGAGGTGCTGCGCGAGATCGGGCATGGGGGAATGGCGGTGGTGTACTGCGCGAGGGATCTGCGCCTCGATCGGACGGTGGCGTTGAAGCTGCTCACTCCGGAAATGGCCCGCAATGACACGTTCCGCAAGCGCTTTGTGCACGAGTCGCGGGTGGCTGCCGCGATCGACCACCCTCATATCGTGCCGATTTTCGAGGCCGGCGAGAAGGACGGCGTGCTGTACATCGCCATGCGTTATGTGTCGGGGTGCGATCTACGGGCCTTGATCGACCGGGAGGGCGTGCTGAGCGTCGACGCCGCACTGCGCATCGCGGGTCAGGTCGCGTCGGCGCTCGATGCGGCCCATGAGCACGATCTGGTGCACCGGGACGTCAAACCGGGCAATGTCCTGGTGGCACAGGGCACGGACAGCGAGCATCCCGAGCATGTCTATCTCACGGATTTCGGACTGACGAAGAAGTGCTTGTCGCTGTCGGGATTCACGACGGTGGGGGAATTCGTCGGAACGCTGGACTATGTGGCGCCGGAGCAGATTTCGGGTCGCCCGGTGGACGGCCGATGCGACCTTTACAGCCTTGCCTGTGTCGTCTACGAGATACTCGCGGGCAGGCCTCCTTTCCGTCAGGAGGATGACATTGCGCTGCTCTGGTCCCATCAGTACGACAGTCCGCCTCCCCTGAGTGCGATGCGGTCGGAGCTGCCGCCGGAGCTGGACGGTGTGATCGCGAAGGCGCTCGCCAAGGTTCCCGAGGACCGTTACGAATCGTGTCTGGAGTTCGTGGGCGCATTGCGGGCTGCCACCGGCGGTTCCCGTACAAACTCGCCCGCACCCACTCGCGGCGGTCGCCGGACGGTCACGGCCGTGCGGCATTCCGATCCGATCCCCGGCCCGCCGGCCTGGGCACAACCGGTCTTCGACGCGTCGCCCAGTTCTTGGTCGCCTGGTCCTTGAGCGTGTTTCAGGCCTCGCTGAGGAACTGCTCGGCCCAGACGGTCTTGCCCACCGAGGTGGGGCGAGCCCCCCAGCGTTGCGAGAGCTGCCCGACCAGCAGGAGGCCGCGTCCCCCCTCGTCGAAGGTGCGGGCCCGCCGCATATGGGGCGCGGTGTTGCTGGAGTCGAACACTTCGCAGGTCAGGGTGTGGTTGTCGTGGATGAGGCGGAGCCGGATGGGGGGTCGGCCGTAGCGGATCGCGTTGGTGACCAGTTCGCTCACCACGAGCTCGGTGATGAACGCGGCCTCGTCCAGGTGCCAGGCGGTGAGCCGGTCGGTGGCGAGCTGACGCGCGTCGGCGACCGTGGCAGGGTCGAAGGGTAGGTCCCAGGTGGCGACCCGGTCGGCGTCCAGGGCCTTCGTACGGGCGATGAGCAGGGCGATGTCGTCGTCGGGACGGTGGGTGAGCATCGAGGTGAGGACCCTGTCGCACACCGCGTCGAGGCTCTGGGCGGGGCGGGCGAGGGCGGCGAACATGGTGTCCAGGGAGTCGTCGATGTCGTGGTCGCGGGGTTCGAGCAGGCCGTTCGTGTAGAGGGCGATCAGGCTGCCCTCGGGGAGTTCGGTCTCGATGGCTTCGAAGGGCAGACCGCCCAGGCCCAGCGGGGGACCCGCGGGAACGTCGAGGAAGCGGACGGCGCCGCCGGGCGTGACCACGGCGGGCGGGGGGTGGCCGGCCCGGGCGAGGGTGCAGTGGCGGGAGACGGGGTCGTAGACGGCGTACAGACAGGTGGTACCGACGCCACCGGCGGTTTCGGAGGCGTTGTCGGTGCCTGCCTCCTCGGCGGACAGATGGATGACGAGGTCGTCGATGTGGCTGAGCAGCTCGTCGGGCGGCAGGTCGACGTCGGCCAGCGTGCGGACCGCGGTGCGGACCCGGCCCATCGTGGCGGAGGCGCGGATCCCATGGCCGACGACGTCGCCCACGACGAGGGCGACCCGGGTGCCGGACAGCGGGATCACATCGAACCAGTCGCCGCCCACGCCGGCCTGGCTGACGGAGGGCAGGTAGCGGGTGGCGATGTCCATGGCCCCCTGCTCTGGCAGCGACTGCGGAAGCAAGCTGCGCTGGAGGGCCATGGTGGAGGTGTGCTGCCGCTCGGGGCGGCTGGCGCTGTGGATGCTGGTGGCCGCCTTCGCGGCCAGTTGCTCGGCCAGCCACAGATCGTCCGCGTCGAAGGGGTCCGGGCGCTGATGCCGCCCGAACAGGGCCACACCGAACGAGGTGTCGCCGGCCCGGATCGGCACCACCATGAGCGAGTGTGTGCGGCTGTCGCGGATCCACGCGGCCTGCGGGTCGTCCTGAGTCCAGTGGACGACGGCGTCCTCGCTGCCCGAGTGCACCGCGGCCCGGCCCTCGGCCAGGCACCGGGCGAGCGGCGACCCGGCCGCGCAGCGCCGCGGTCGGTCCATGGGCCGGGGCGCGGGGTACTGCTCGGTCACAGCCTGCACCGCGACGCGGCCGAGAGTGAGGCCCACAGCAGACCAGGAGGGGGGCGGCTGGCCGTGCCGGGGGGTGTCCAGCAGGTCGACGGTGCAGGTGTCGGCGAGTTGCGGGACCGCGACGTCGGCGAGCTCCTGCGCGGTGCGATGCGTGTCGGGGCTGGTACCGATGCGCCGTCCCGCGTCGCTCAGCAGCCGCATCCGCTGCTGGATGAGCTGATCGGGCGGATGGGAGTGTGCCGTCAGAGATACGGCCCGTACCTGGCCGGCGGAGTCGACCAGCGGCGCGAGACCGCCCTGCCAGGTGTGCTGCGGGTCGACGGGGTCCAGGCAGAGGGGGAGGTCCTGCGGCTCACCGCCGTCGAGGATCCGTCGCATGCTCGTCTCGGCCTCGTGACTGGCCGGGTGCGGCACGATGTCGGGCAGGCGCAGCCCGCGCATCGTGTCCTCGGTCAGGGACAGCGCGCGCTCCATTCCGGCACTGGCCCGCACCAGTCGCAGATCCTGGTCGAAGACCGCGAGAAGGCAGGGAGAGCGGTCGAAGGCCCACTCCCCCAGTGCTCTGTCACTGTCGGGATGCGACGGGCTGGTCACCGCGGACACGATCAGCCACTCCGCGCCCGTGCCCCCCGGTACGGGGCGACGGTGCGCCAGTACGTGGCGCTCCACCCGGTAGCCGTCCTGGTGGCGCAGTACGACGGCGCCGCCCCACCGCCGACGTGCGGCTGCTTCCCGCCACGCCCGGCCGACGGCCTCGCCCGGAACGTCGGCGAGCAGACGTACGGCCTCGTGTCCCACGACCTCCGCGGGCCGGTATCCCAGCAGCAGCCTGGCACCGTCGCTCCATCCCGTCACGATGCCCTGTTCATCGACGGTGGCCGTAGCGGAGTAGGCCCGAGGAGGCACAGCGTGTGCGTGAGCCTGCGCCTGCTTCCTGGGAGGGGTGGGAAGTCGCTCCATCGCCGCTCATCCTTCGACGAACCTGCCCGGCCGAGGCCCTCTAACCAGCATGATCCCGACGGCCACGGAGCACCAGTCCGCCGCCGGGTGGCCTCGGGCGTCGGTACGAACCCCTGGCCGCCGCCTCCAGGGGCCCTGTGACACGCCTGTGACAGTCGACGGACACCGTGATGACGTCGACCGATCAAAGTATTTGGAAACGGACAAATTGCAGTTTTCGGGCATGTGTCCTGCTTCCGTCGACGTGAGCAGCGATGACCGAGCCGATCTGGCAGAGGAAACCTCATGAGCCTCACCGCTACTACGCAGCACGACGAAGACACCGTGCCCGCGCTGGCCCCGCGTGAGCGAGAGACCCTGCAGCACATCGCCGCGGGTCACACCTACCTGCAGACGGCTCGCCACATGGGACTGTCCAAGCACACGGTCGACGCCTATCTCCGCCGCATCCGCGCCAAGCTGAACATCAACAGCACCGCGGAACTCACCCGGCTGGCCATCTCCCTGGGCCTGTGACAGCGCGGCGGGCAACTGTATGACTTCGACCCTCGTACGGGTGAGTTGACGCGGGGTCACCCGGGACAGCCGCCTTCCGGACCGCTACGAAGATCACACGTAGCCGATGGCTCTGTCTCGCGCTAAGGAGAAGCCCGTGGCTGACGCGCCGCCTGCCCCGCCCCCACCTGCACGGTCCGGGCCGGAGGCGGTACTCCGGGGCGAGATCGCCCGCTGCGTCCGCCCGTGCGGCGCCGGAGTCCCGGTGCTCACCGAAGCGTGCGCGGCCGCGCTCGACCCGCCGGGCAAGCTGCTGCGGCCCCTGCTGCTGGTGTACAGCGCCCTGGCCGTCGGCGGGGTGCTGGAGCAGGTGGTGCCCGCGGCGGCGGGGCTGGAGTGCGCCCATGCGGGGAGTCTCGTCCACGACGACCTCATCGACCGCGACACCGTACGCCGGGGCCGCGCCGCCGTCCACGCGCGGTTCGGCCCCGGGACCGCGGTGGTGGCCGGTAACTCACTGTTCTTCGCCTGGTTCGACGCCCTCGCCGAATGCGCCGACCGTGGCGTACCGGCCTCCCGCATCGTCGCGGCGATGCGGGTCCAGGCCCGCGCCGGACGCGAGGCGTGCGAGGGCGCGGCCCGGGAGCTCGTACAGACCGGGGATCTCGGCATCCAGGTCGAGGAGTATCTGGAGATGGCGCGGCTGAAGACGGCGGTACTCTTCTCGGCGGCCTGCCGCATCGGTGCCGCCCTCGCGGGCGCCGGTGAGGGCGAGGCCGCGGCGCTGACCGGCTACGGCGAGGCGCTCGGCATCGCCTACCAGATCCGTGACGACCTGCTCCCGTACACCGGCGGTCTGCCGGGCAAGCCGTCCGACAGCGACCTGCGCAACCAGCGGCCCACCCTCCCCGTTCTGCTCGCCCGTGACCACGCCGGCCCGGCACAACGCGAACAGCTCGCCCGTGCCTTCACCACCGCGCCGGACGAGCGGACCGGGAAACGGATCCGGGAACTGGTCGCCACGACCGGTGGCCTGCACGCCGCGGGAGAGCTGGCGCAGAAGCACATCCGCCTGGCCCTCGCCCACCTCGACGCTCTGCCCGACACCACCGCCCGTGACCGCCTCTCCGCATTCGCCGTCGACGGCACGGCCCGGACCCGCTCCGGCATCGAAGGCATCAAAGGCATCGAGGCCGCCGCAAGCGAGACCCGTACATGACGACGGCCACCGCCCGGATGGTGCGGTGCGCGACGTTCCACGTGCTGCACGGCCGACGGCTCCAGCAGGACGGTCACGCGCAGTGCGCACACATCGAGGCGGCCGGGGATCCCCTCTCCGAAGCCGTCACCTCGCTCGACGCCGACGTTCTCGCGTTGCCGGGGGCTGGGTCCTCGGACCCGGCTGGGCCCGGGCTACGGGTGTACGGTCCCGGTCCCGGACACGAACATGGAAATGCCGGGCACCGGATCCCCTCGCACGGCATCGCGCTGCTGTCCAGACTTCCCGTGCGCGAGTGGCGCGATTCCGTCGGCGGTGCTCAATGCCGCCGAGTTGGTGGCGCGATGGCGTACGGCTTCACCGCTGGACGCGCCCGCGTTGCGCGGCCGGCGTGGAGCGCGCACGCCTCGGACGGCGATCTCGGACCATCGGCCGTTGTTGGTCGAACCGACCCTGTGAACATCGGGACAACCCCAAGTACCGCCCGTAACAATGGGCATACACGCGGCAGTGTGACGACGGGGGCGTGCCATGGAAGGCGTGGTGGATTTCGAGAACAGTCCGGTCATGCAGACCTCCGAGTGGCACGCCAGGATCGAGTGCGCGGGTCAGGTCGTCGGTGCGGGCTTCCTGGTGACCCCCGACAAGGTTCTGACCTGTGCTCATGTCGTGCACGGCAGTGCCGAGTCGGCGGTGGCCGTGTCCTTCCCGCAGCTCCCCGCCTCCCCTCCCGTTCCGGCGCGCGTCGTCGTGCACGGCGGCTGGTCCGGCGGCGTCACCGATGCCGGGGACATCGCCGTCCTCGAACTGGACCGCCCGGTGTCACTCGCCCCGGCCGCCTTCGCGCCTTCCGGGGCCGAGCGCGGAAGTCCCTCACCCGAACTGGTCGCGTACGGCTTCCCGGAGGGGTCCGACGAGGGTGTGCTCGCCTCCTACCGTGCCGTGCCCGGCCCGCTGATCCTCGACGAGTGGGTCCAGTTGGAGGCGTTCACGGCGCACGGCCAGCCGCTGGCGGCGGGGTTCAGCGGCGCGGCAGTGGCACTCGCCGACGGCACGGTGGTCGGCATGGTCTCGGCCATCACGACCGCCCCGGGCGTTCTGGTCGGCCGGATGCTGCCCACCCGGGTCCTGCAGCGCTACTGGCGCGACCTGCGCAGTCTGGTCCCGGAGTCGCCGCGTGCGGCCGCCGACCGGGCGCGGCTGCGCGAGCTTGTCGAGAAGGCGGTCCGCGCGGGCCTGGAGTGCGATCCGGTACGGCTCTACAACGCCGCCGCGGGCGACTACGACCCTCCGGCACCGCAGGACGGGTTCGACTCGCTCCGGTCGGCGGCGCTGTTCGTCCTGTGTGAACTCGACGGACGTGAGGCCAAGGACACCGTGACCCGGTTCGCCGACCGGCTGGAGGCCCTGCTCGGTGCCGGTGATCCGCAGGAGTCAGGGCCCGACTGGTCGCCCATTCTGGTCGAGTTGGGGCCCAGTGGCGAGGGCGAGGGCCAAGTGCGCGTCGAGGTCTCGGCATTCAGCGAAGGCCGCCGGCACCCGGTCGCCTCGGACACCGTGCCCCGTTCCCGGCTGAGTGCATACGTCCAGGACCGCATCGAGGCAGCCATCCTTCATCTCACGCCCGGGGCGGATGAGTTGATCACATTTTCCCTGCCCCGCGACTGGCTCCACTGGCCCGTCGACACCTGGGAGAGGGACCCCGACGACGAGCGTCCTCTCGGCTGCGTCCATCCGCTCGTCGTCACCGACCACGCGCGCCGCAAACCGACGGCCCGGAACGACCTCACCAAGGCGTGGAACCGGCTCGACTCCGCCACCGGCTGCCGGATGGAGCGCGTCGAGTGCGGGGGATCCGTCGGCCCCAAGCAACTCCTGAACAGGCTCTGGCAGGCGGACGCATGCCTCGCGGGCTTCGCCACGACTCCCCAGACGACCCGCACCCGCAGTCACTTCAACAAGTCGGTCACCGCACCGGCCCCGGTCATCGCCTGGTCGCGCAACGGCTGCGGCACCGGGGAGACCGGAGAAGGGGACGCGTGCACGGGCAACTGCGCCGGAACGGCGTTCCTGGACCGGCTCGACGACCGGGTCGCCGACGTGCCGCCCGCCGAACTCCCGCTCCACATCCGCGAACTGCGCCGTGCCGCCTACACCACGGACGACCCGGCCGGACACTGGGCCGAGGGCATCCAGCTGCTGTGGGACGACCCACGCCGTTTCACCGACCCGCACGCCACCGCCGCCCACTCCCGCTCACCCGTCGCCTGAACCCAGCCCCGGAGAACCGAACCGGAGACCGCCCATGCCGCACTGGTCCGTCTACACCGGCAACAGCGAGCCGCACAACGGCATCGAGCAGTTGCCGGCCCCGCCACCCTGGCGGGCGTTCGACGGCGGCCCGACGCTGCCGCCGCCCCGCGACAACGACGACGGAGCGGCCGTCTCACCCGACCGGGTGCACCGCGCCCGCACCTACGTCGCCACCGCGCAGAGCGTCCAGCTCGTCAATGCGGCGCTCTGTCTGCGCCGCCCGCTGCTGGTCACCGGACCGCCCGGCACCGGCAAGTCCTCGCTGGTGTACGCGGTGGCGCGCGAACTGCGTCTCGGCCCGGTCCTGCGCTGGAACATCACCAGCCGCAGCACGCTCGCCGACGGCCTCTACCAGTACGACCCGCTGTCCCGGCTCTACGCCGCCCGTCCCGGCGCAGGCCCCGACGCACCGCCCCATGGCGCGGGCGGCATCGAGAACCACCTGCGTCTGGGCCCCCTCGGCACCGCGCTGCTCCCCCACGACCGCCCCCGCGCGCTGCTCATCGACGAGATCGACAAGAGTGACCTCGACCTGCCCAACGACCTGCTGAACGTCCTGGAGGAGGGCCAGTACGAGATCCCGGAGCTGGTCCGTTCCGCGCGCTACGCCGGCGACGGCGACACGGCCGAGGTCCTGGCGGACGGCACGGACCGCCCGGTCACGATCAGCCGCGGCCTTGTCCGCTGTCGCGCCTTTCCCTTCGTCGTGCTGACCAGCAACGGTGAACGCGAGTTCCCGCCCGCCTTCCTGCGTCGCTGCGTCCGGCTGAAGCTGCTCCGCCCCGGCCGCGAGCAGCTCACCGAGATCGTCCGCGCCCATCTCGGCGACCCGGACGACCGGGCGGAGTCCCTCATCCGGGCGTTCCTGACCCGCGCCGGCAGCGGGGAGCTCGCCACCGACCAACTGTTGAACGCCATCTACCTCACCGGAGTCGCCGGCCTGGACACCGAGTCCCGCGAGGATCTCGCCGCGCAGCTGATGCCGTATCTCAGTGTGGCCACGGACGGCGATGGCTTCTGACTCCGGGGGCGCCGCTGTGCCGGGAGACGCATCGCTCGTCCCCCGGCTCGCCGCCGTGCTGGCAGCCGCCGCGGAAGCGACGGAGGCAGCCCACGCATCGGTGCCCGGCGACGGACCGACGCCTCGGGAGCTGGCAGAACTGCTGTGGTTGGCACAGCAGTTGGGCCCCGTCGAGGCACCAGCGGTGGCACCGGCGACGGCACCTGCCACGGCGCCACCCGTCGGCCCCGTGAGGGACACGGAGACCGAGGTCCCGACGGAGCAGGGTGCCACCGACGTCGCACCACCGACGCCCCGCGCGCCACAGCCGGACCCCTCACCCGCCGCACCTCCGGACGGCCGAGTCCCCCTGCACATGCCCGCACCCCCCTCGGTCCAGCCCGAGCGTGCCGCCGACGGCCCCTCGCTGCTGGCCCCCGCACCCCCGATGCTGAAGCGACCACTGGCGCTCCAGCGGGCCCTGCGTCCCCTCAAGCGCAGGGTGCCGTCCCCACATGCCCGCGTCCTGGACGAGCGCGCAACGGCCGACCGCATCGCCCGGCTCGGGGCGCATCCCGACGCATGGCTTCCCGTCCTGCGCCCGGCCCCCGACCGCTGGCTACGGCTGAGCCTGGTGCACGACACGGGCCCCACGATGCCCGTCTGGCGCCCCCTGGTGCGCGAACTGCACACCGCCCTGGCCCAGTCGGGCTTCTTCCGTACGGTCACCCTGCATCCAGCCACCCCCGACGGCCGGGCCCGGCACGTCCCCGACCTCGCCGACGGCCGCACCGTCACGCTCGTCGTCAGCGACTGCATGGGCCCGCAATGGCGGCCGGGCCCGGCGGGCCGACGCTGGTACGACACCCTGCGCCGCTGGGCGCTCCGCATGCCCCTGGCCGTCGTGCAGCCGCTGCCCGAACGCCTGTGGCCGACCACGACCCTGCCCGCCGAGCCCGGCCTGCTCACGGCGCCGGCGACAGCCGCCGCAACCGCGGCACTCGCCTTCGCGCCGTACGACGCGGACGCCCCGCCTCCGCGCGACGGCGCCGTCCTCCTCCCCGTCCTGGAACCGGGCCCCAAGTGGCTCGCGCACTGGGCCGGCCTGATCGCCGACCCGGGCGGCGGCCGGACGCCCGGCGCGGCAGCCTGGCTGCCGCCCGCACCCACCCCTGACACCGAACCCGCCCCGGACATCGCGTCGTTGCCGCCCGACGACCTGTTCCGCCACTTCCGCGCCACCGCCACCCCGGAAGCCTTCCGGCTCGCAGGCCACCTCGCACTGGCCGTCCCCTCGGTGCCCGTGATGCGCCTCGTGCAGCACACCCTGCTGCGCGACCCGCGCCCCCAGCACCTGGCCGAGGTCATCCTCAGCGGCATGCTGACCGCCGTGCCCGGCCCGCCGGGCTCGTACGACTTCCGTCCCGGAATCCGCGATCTGCTGATGCGCACACTGCCGCGTACGGCCCGGGAACGGGCACGCGAATTCCTGGCCAGGGTCGGCGGGTTGATCGACGAGCGCGCGGGGTTCGCGGCCGGGGAATTCCGTGCGCACACGGGAAACGACGGGGACGCGGACGTGCCCTTCGCGACGGTGAGCGAGGAGACCGTACAGCGTCTGGGCGGAGGAGAGGACCAGGCGCGCGAAGGCACGGAGCAGGGGCTGATCGGTGGACGGTACCGGCCGGTGGAGCGGCGGGGGCCGGGGCAGCGGATGTGGACGGCCGTGGACGTGGCCACGGACCAGCTCGTCGCCCTGCACCTGTATCGGGAGCAAACTACGCCTCAGGACCGGTTCCTGCGCGAGGCACAAGCGCTGGCCGCGATCGACGATCCACATGTGGTGCGGGTCCTGAGCCATGGGGTGGAGGGCGAAGTCCCCTATCTGGTCACCGAGTTCGTCGACGGGGTGACGCTGGCGGAGCTGCAGCGGGGCAGCGGTCCGGGGGTGGCCTTCGGGCTGTTCGCTCGTCTCGCTTCCCAGGTGGGCTCCGGGTTGCACGCCCTGCACGAGCGTGGTCTGGTGCACGGGCCCATGGGTACGGCCGGCCTGCTGCTACGCCCTGACGGCACCGTCGTGATCAGCCGGTTCGCCCTGGGCGATGAGTCCCTGGGCAAGGACACCACGTCGGACTTCCGCGAACTCAACGCACTGCTACGGGACTTGGTGCCGTTCGTGACAGCACCCACGGAGTACAGGGAGCTGCTGGCCGAGATCGGCAACGGCCGGCTGACCGCCCAGGCGGCGGCCTCGCGACTGGCCATGGCGCAGGACCCCGACTCCTGGAGCTTCGGGATGCTCGGCCCACTGCGGATCACCCTCCCCGACGAGCCGGTCATCACAGTGCCGATCTCCGAGGCGCAGGCCATGCTGTGCATGCTGGTGCTCCGGCACGGGCGGCGCGTCACCTACCAGGAGCTGGCCCAGGGCATGTGGGAACAGCCGCCCACGGGCCCCGAGGCCGTCCGCCGTATCGACCTGCTGGCCACCGAGGTACTGAGACGCCTGGGCCCGGGCACCGTCGCCGCCCTCCCGGACGGCTACGCGCTGCATGTGCCGGGTGCGTTCGTCGACGTACTCCACTGTGAGGACCTGCTCAGTGGCGCATCCGGCGAGCAGGACGCCGGTAGCCGCCGCGCCGAAATCCGCCGGGCCCTCGATCTCTGGTACGGCCCTCCCCTCGACGGCATTCCCGGTCCGGCCGCCGAAGCCACCCGCGCCCGCGTGGCCGCCCTGCGCCTGTCACTGCGCGCGGCTGGTGCCGAACTGGACCTGGAGCTGGGTCACTTGGCCAGCGCGACGACCGATCTGGAGGTCCTCGTTCGAGACCATCCCGACCAAGTGCACCTCCGCCGCCTGCACATGCTGGCGCTCAGGGGCCAGGGACGCATTGCCGAGGCCATCGCGTCGTACGAGTCGTACGCGGAGCTCCGGGAGCGGGACGGCGACCCGATCGATGCCGCGCTCGAAGTGCTGTACCGAGAACTGCTCAGTACGTCGAGCGCATCGCGTGGCTCCGACGACGATGCCCTCACTTCACTGCGCGAACTCGTCGAGGCGGCGACGGTTCGTGTTCATCGCCCGGCCTCCGGGGACGACTCGGACGAGCCCGCCACATTCATCGCCAGCGGCTTCTTCGCCGCCCCCAACTGGGTGGTGACCAGCGCTCACGTGGCTTCCCGAGCGCTCGGGAACGACGTGACGGTGGTCTACGAAAGCGCACCGGACCGGAGCACGTCCGCCGTCCCCGGCAGCGTGGCGGCGATACTCCCGGAACTGGCACTCGTACGGCTGAGAGAGCCCGTCCAGCACGAGTGCGCCTATCTCTCCGAACGCCCCACGGTGTTGCGCCCCGGCGACTGGATGCTCTACGCGGGCTGGGCCGAGACGGACGGCCAAGTGCGTCGCCAGGACGGCTCGCTCGCCGTGCAGGGCAGCATCGCCGGCCGGTCCGGTGCCGCCCGGATGCACTTGGCTCACGACGACCTCCCCCACGGCCTCTCCGGCGGACCCGTGATCGACCCCGTCCGCGGCGAGGTCGTCGGCGTGCTGACGACACGACCGGATCACGTGCGCGGCGGAACCTGCGTGGGGATCTCCGAGCTGCGCGCCCTGCCGGTGTCCGCGGTGAACAGCGAGCACGCCGACCTCTATCAAGCGGTGTTCCACGCCCACGACCGATACCACCGCGACCGCCAGCGCCAACCGGACATCACCCGCCCCACCTGGGCCGAGCTACAGGACCAACTCGGCGCACGACCCGGCCGGATGCTGACTCCGTACGAGCGCACCGAGTTGCTCGGTCTGCTCGCCGACCTTCCGCCACCGGTCAGCACCCGCAGCCTGGTCGACATTCTGGCCTCCGTGCAGGAGCGCCGTACGCCCACTCCTTTGCCCGCGCCGCGCGGCTGGCGGGACGGCCTCGGTGTCCTGTACGAGAGCACGAGGAGACGAGAGCCCGTGCTCGAATTCGCGATGCAGGCCATGTCGACGGACCGGGCCGGGGGCGGGCCGCGGACTTCCGGCGCCGAGGAAGCGCTCTGGGCGTGGGTGATGCAAGCCGCGCAGCCCCTCGGCACGGCCTACCGCCAACGCCTCGCCCAACAGCGGCTCGAACGGCTCCGGTCGGCGCGGTCCACAGAGGCGTCACGGCCGGGGCCGGACTACCGGACGGGCTCCGGACCACAGCAGCCGACCCGTTCCGAGGCCCGTCCCCCGGGCAGGATCCTGCTGGAACTCACGGAGCGGGGCTTCGAACCCGGCCGCGTCGACTGGCGGATCGCTCTGCTCGACACAACGCGGGATGAAGTACTGCCTCTCGCGGAAGGCTTCCGCACTTCGCTGGAAGCACTTGCTCCCACTCTGGTGGCCCCGCTCGCAGAGGCGTTTCGCCGCTTCGACGAGCCCGGCCACCCCGCGACACTGGAGCTCGCCGCCCCGGCGCGGCTCCTGGACCTGCCTGTCGATGCCTGGCGCCTGGTGCCCAGTGATGACCGTTCCCTGGGAGCCACGCGCCCGATCGTCACTCGTTGGGCAGACCTCCTGCCCGACGAGGACTCCGAACTCGCGGAGGAGCGTCTCGCACGCTGGCGCGCCCTGCACACCTTTGTACCCGCCCCGGAATTGCTGGACTGTGCGGACGGCATCGGGATGCCCCTGAGCGGGGTGGAGTCGTTGCGAGCCCTTCCCCCGACCACGATCCCCGTCCTGTGCGGCAGGAGCCATGTCTACGACGAGGAAACGGATGCGCTCAGCCGCCTCCTCCTTGCGGGCTTCCCCATCGTGCTGTGGCGCCGGCACCGCAGGGCCGCCGGCGCGGGCTGCGGGGAGTACCACCGGGGCATCCACCAGACGTTGGCTTCCACCCGCGGGGTCGCCGAGCTGCCCCAAGCGCTCCTCGATGTGCGCGCTCGCACGGCGGCAGGCGATCCGGACGTCCGCTGGTCCGACGGACTGATGCTGATGTACGACGACCCGACCCGGCCGTTGCCGGGGGCGGGCGATCTCCTGGAGGCACCGTGAGCCGCGGACGCGACGGAAACCGGCTTGCGAGCCGTTAGTACGATTTCGTAATATCCGAAACCATGAAGTCCGAATCCGTGCCACCTGGCCGGTCGGTGCTGCTGACCTTGCAGCGCGCGACCCATGCCACCCTGCAGCTGATCACCACCGAACTCGTCGACCTCGACCTCACCGCCTCGGAGATCAACGCGCTGGCCAATCTCGCCGACGGCCGAGGCCGCACCGTGTCCCAGCTGGGCGCCGCCGTGGGCATCCGGCCCACCACGCTCACCAGCGTGCTGGACCGGTTGGAGCGCCGCGGTCACATCACCCGCGGCACACGGGCGGGCGACCGCCGCTCGGTACTGATCGAACTCACCGAGTCCGGTCGCGCCGCGGCAGCCTTGATCGCGCAGACGCTGGCCGACATCGAGGGCCGCGCGCTGGAGGGCCTGCCTGCCGAGGCGATCGCCGGTTTCCACGCCGTTCTGGACGCTTTGGTCGGGGAGGGGATGTGACCGTAAGCGGCCACGACGTGAATGAGCAGTCCTTGCCGTTCACGGAACTCATGGCAGAGGTGATGGCCACCGCCGAGCGGTTCGGGCACCGGCAGCACGTCCACCTCACGTGGCTGGCCGTCCGGCGCTACGGCACCGAAGCGGCAGTGGACCTGGTCAGCGACGGCATCCGGCGCACCGCCCGCTACGCAGGCGCACCGCAGAAGTACAACGCCACCGTCAGCCGCGCCTGGGTCGAGCTGGTGGGCCACCACGCGACCCAGCCGGACACGACCGACTTCGACACCTTCGCCGATCAGCACCCCGCACTGCTCGACAAGAAGCTGCTCACGCGCTTCTACCAGCCCTCGACGCTGGCCGGCGCCCGGGCCAGGACGAACTGGGTCGAGCCCGACCGCGCGCCCTTCCCCTGGCAGCACACTGACGCGTGAGTCGCCGGCGGCTGTGCGCTCCGCTTCCGATTCGTTCATCGTTCACACGACACTCACCCATCGTAGGGAGCCCGTTCGGTCCGTGTCGGAAGGGTCCTGGCGGCCTGTCAGACCGATCCCAGGACGGACTTCGTGAGCGAATCACGTGTTCCCCGGTGGCGCCGTAGCCTCCGTCTTCTCCTCACCGCAGTTGTCGGCCCGACACTGGCCGTCGGCGCCCTGACGGCGTCGCCGGCCCACGCGGCCCCGGCCGACGACATCCGGATCAACGAGGTGGTGACGACCGGTAACGTCAACGACTCGGTGGAGCTGTACAACAAGGGCACCACCGCCGTCGACATCTCGGGATGGATTCTCAAGGACGACAACAACAGCTCTAAGTACAAGATCGCTTCCGGGACCACGCTGGCCGTCGGCGCGTTCCGGGCCTTCGATGTCCATGGCTCGTTCGGTCTCGGCTCCAGCGACGCGGCGCGTCTCTACCTGCCGGACGGCACGACTCCGGTCGACAGCTTCAGCTGGAGCAGCCACTCCGACCCTTCGTGGTCGCGTTGCCCCGATGGCACGGGCAGCTTCGGCCAGGCCGCACTGACCCTGGGCGGCCCCAACGACTGCGGCGCTGGCGGGGGAATCACACCGGTGGCGTGGCCGGGCAGCGGCTCCGTCACGACCGCCGACGCCTCCAATGTCTTCGGTACGGATCTCAGCGGCCTCTACCAGGAAGGGGGCGTGATGTGGGGAGCACAGAACAGCGGCAAGCTGTGGCGACTCGTCCCGAACGGCTCCGGTGGCTGGAAGCCGGACACGGCCAACGGATGGACGTCCGGCAAGACGCTCCGTTTCCCGAACGGCTCCGGTACCCCTGACAGCGAGGGCGTCACGCTCACCGGCGCCGGTTCCGCCGGAGGCGCGTTCGTCGCGAGCGAGCGCAACGGCGACTCGTCCGGCACGAGCCGCCTCTCCGTCCTCAAGTACGACGTCAGCGGGACCGGTACGACGCTGACCGCCGCCAAGGAGTGGAACCTGACGTCCGGCCTCCCGTCCGTCGGGTCCAACCTCGGGTTCGAGGGCATCACCTGGATCCCCGACGCCACCCTGACCGCCGCCGGGTTCAAGGACGAGTCGACGGGCTCGGCGTACAACCCGAGCCTGTACGGCGCGCACACGGGCGGGGTGTTCTTCGTCGGCGTCGAAGGCACCGGCATGATCTACGGTTACGTCCTCCAGGACTCGGGCGCCTTCACCCGCGTCGCGTCCATCAGCAGCGGCATGGCCGGCGTCATGGAACTGCAGTGGGAGCCGCAGGCTTCGCGCCTGTGGGTCGTCTGCGACGACACCTGCGGCGGCCAGCACCGGACCATGCAGGTCGATGCGTCCGGCGCCTTCGCCACCACGGCGATCTACAACCGCCCCACCGGCATGGCCAACCTCAACAACGAGGGCTTCTCGGTGGCCGGAGCCGATGAGTGCGTCGGCGGCTCCAAGCCCGTGTACTGGGCCGACGACAGCAACGACGGTGGCCACGCACTGCGCAGGGGCACCATCACCTGCTGAACCCACCGCACAACTGCGGCCCCGGCCGACCTGAGGCCTGGGCCGCGGTCCCTTCCACGCGCCAACTTAATGAGTGGTTCGGCCGCCACACGGATGCGAGGGTTGTCGCAACCTGGGGAGGCACAGTGGAACTGGGAACGGTGGCGGTCACGGGCGCGGCGGGGAACATCGGTTCCGTGGTGCGCGAGGCGTTGCGGGGCGAGGCGGCGCGTCTGGTCCTGGTCGACCGGGTGCCCTTGACGCCGCAGGCCGAGAACGAGACCGTCCACACCGTCGATCTGAGGGACGCGGCCGCCGTGGAGTCGGCGCTCGCCGGGGCCGACCGGGTGCTCCACCTGGGCGGTGTTCCGGACGAGGCGCCGCTTGCCGATCTGCTCGAAGCCAACGTGCTCGGCACCCATCACGTCCTGGAGGCGGCGCGGCGCACGGGGATCGGGCGGGTGGTGCTGGCGGGCAGCAACCGTGTCACCGGCTTCTACCCCGTGGGACATCACACTGGTCCGCAGGAGCCGGTACGCCCCGACGGCCTCTACGGGGTGAGCAAGGTGGCCGTCGAGGCCCTCGGGCAGTTGTACGCCGACAAGTTCGGCCTGTCCGTGATCTGCCTGCGTATCGGCAGCTTCGAGCACAAGCCCAGCGAGCCCCGGCATCTCGCGACCTGGCTGAGCCCACGCGACGCCGTCGGCTATCTGCGCGCCGCGCTGACCGCCCCACCGACCACCCGTTTCGCCACGGTGTACGCCGTCTCCGCCAACACGCGCCGCTTCTGGGAGCTCCCCGATCCGGCCGTACTGGACTACACCCCCGTCGACGACGCCGAACTCCACGCTGCGGACATTCCCGGAGCGGACCTCCCTGCCGACCCGGCCGCGCCCCAGGCTGGTCCCTATGCGCGGCCCGAGTTCACCCTCAGGCACCTCAAGGCCTGATCCACTCGCCCCTCACAGGGGTGCGGACGCATGAGACGCTGCTCGTGGGCGATGCAACCGTATGGCCCGCTCGCATGTCTCCCCTGGTGAAATCGCTGTCCCCTTGCGAGAAAGATCGGGGGCGTCATGCACCACCATCCACGCCGTACGGCCATCGCGGCCGGAATTCTTCTCATCGCCGCCTTCGGCGCCACGGTTCCCGCCTCCGCCGCCCCGAAGTCCCGGCAGGCTCCCGCGACCGCGCTGGTGGTCAACGCCCGTTGGGGCGGACACTGCACCTACGACCGGCTCGTCATCGACGTCCGGGGAACCATGCCCCCGGTCACCGTGAAACCGGTCAAGGAACTCCGCTACGACGCCTCCGGGAAGAAGGTTCCGCTCGCCGGGAGGTACTTCCTGGAGATCAAGCTCTCCCCCGCCGCCGCGCACAACGAGGCGGGCCAGTCCGTCTACCGAGGGCCCCAGCTGGTGAAGATCCACCTGCCCGCGCTCAAGGGCCTCGCCCTCACCGGCGACTTCGAGGGTGCGGTCACCTTCGGAGCCGCTTTCCACACCAAGCCCGCCTACAAGACGCTCAAGCTCCACTCCCCGGAGCGCTTCGTCCTCGACGTCAGGCACGCCAACCGCTGTGCCTGACCCCGCCTCCTGGCCCTGCCGTCACTGAACGGCAGGGCCTTTCTGCTTGACGGACGGTCCGCCGCTCTGTACGTACATGACAGAGCACTTGGTATGGACCAATCCTGCGCAGCCTCGCGCGCCACCCCGGCGCCCAACCCCCCAGTGGAGGCAGCAATGCGAAGACCGTCAGCACTCATCGCCCTGTTCATCGGGGCGCTCCTCCTGTTCGTGGCCCCGCCCGCCGACGCCGCGGGATCGGCTACGGCCGCCTTCTCCAAGTCCGCTTCCTGGGACAGTGGTTATCAGGGCGCGTACACCGTCACCAACGGCGGCAGCACCGCACTGTCCGGCTGGAC
Source organism: Streptomyces sp. NPDC025638 (assembly GCF_055558775.1). Lineage (NCBI taxonomy): Bacteria > Bacillati > Actinomycetota > Actinomycetes > Kitasatosporales > Streptomycetaceae > Streptomyces > Streptomyces sp. NPDC025638. The sequence goes on from NZ_JBVHLX010000009.1 coordinate 343,462, forward strand.
CGTCGAGTTCGACCTGCCCTCCGGCACCACGGTCGGCTCGTACTGGGACGCTCTGCTCACCCAGAGCGGCAGCCACTACACCTTCAAGAACCGTGAGTACAACGGCACGTTGGCGCCGGGCGCCTCCACCACGTTCGGCTGGGTGTCCACCGGCACCGGCACACCCGCCAACTGTCGGCTCAACGGAGGCTCCTGCACGGGCAGTTCGGGCGGAGGCGACACCACACCGCCCAGCGTGCCGACGGGAGTGACCGTCGGCTCGGCGACCGGCTCGTCGCTCACCGTGCGGTGGACCGCCGCCACCGACGACTCGGGATCGGTCGCGGGCTACGAGGTCTCACGCGACGGCGGCACACCCGTCACCGTCACGGGAACCTCGTACACCGCCACCGGACTGACGACGGGCGCGAGCTACTCCTTCCGCGTCCGGGCCAAGGACGCGGCGGGCAACGTCTCCGCCTACAGCGCGGCGGTCAGCGGCACCACCACGTCCGGCGGCACCCCGCCGGGCGGTGGCGTACACACCGCGCCCTATGTCGACATGGGCGCCTGGCCCACCCCGAGCATGCCCGAGATGGCCTCCGCGAGCGGGGTCACGAGCTACACCATGGCATTCATCACCGCCTCGGGCTGCAAGGCAATGTGGTTCAATGCCTATGATCCGCGCGACGGCTGGGCCAAGGACCAGATCGACGCGATCCGGGCCGGCGGAGGGGACGTCAAGGTCTCCTTCGGCGGTGCATCCGGTGTCGAACTGGCCCAGGCCTGCAACTCGGTGGACTCGCTCTACGCCGAGTACAACGCCGTCGTGAACGCCTACGGCCTGACATACGTGGACTTCGACATCGAGGGCGCGGCCACCGCCGACCCGGCCTCCGTCACCCGCCGTTCCCAGGCCCTGGCACGTCTGCAGCAGGCCCATCCGGGACTGAGGATCTCGCTCACCCTCCCGGTGCTCCCGGAGGGCCTCACCGCCGACGGGCTGAACGTGGTCACGTCCGCCCGCGACGCCGGGGTCGACCTCGACGTCGTCAACGTCATGGCCATGGACTACTACCGCAGTGTCGACTACGGCGATGCCGCGCTCCAGGCCGCGCAGAGCACCTTCACCCAGTTGAAGTCCCTCTACCCGGGCAAGTCGGACGCCCAGGTGTGGGCGATGGTCGGGGTGACGCCGATGCTCGGCCAGAACGACGACGGCCACATCTACGACCAGGCCGACGCCCGCCAGTTGGTCGCCTTCGCCCAGAGCAAGCATCTCGGCGAGCTCGCCTTCTGGGAGGCGACCCGCGACCGCAACGCGTGCACGGGTGCCCTGTACCGGTGCACCAACATCACTCAGTCGCCGTACGAGTTCGCCAAGATCTTCGCGGCGTACCGAGGTTGACGCTCCGTCGACAGGTTGGAAGGGACGCCCCTGCCACGCCAGACGTAAAGCCGTCCGGTGTGACAAGGGCCCCTCCCGGCCTGTCGGCGCTGCCGTACGCCGCAGTGGTCTGCTCGGGTTGGCCGACCGGTGGGGTACCGACGCGCCGATCGCCGATGCGATGATCGCGGCGATGCCGCTCGCGTCCGGGAGGATGTTGTCGTCGACCTCCTGGTCGCTTCGAGCACACCGCCCACCCACTACGGCAGGAGCCCAGCATGAGCACTGTCCACCATGACGTCACCGAGCTTCCCCCGCCGCGGGTCGAGGAGGTCAGTGACGGGGTGTTCGCCTACATACAGCCCGACGGCAGCTGGTGGATCAACAACACCGGCTTCATCGTGGGCGAGCGCGGGGTGATCAGCGTGGATTCCTGCTCGACGGTACGTCGTACCCGCGCCTATCTGGACGCCATTTCCTCCATCACCCCGCAGCCGGTACGGACTCTGATCAACACTCACCACCACGGCGACCACACCTTCGGCAACCATCTCTTCGGCGGCGCCACGATCGTCGGACACGAGGCCACCCGGGCGAACGTACTGGAGTGGGGCGACCCGAAGGCAATAGCTCCGTTCTGGACCGAGGTCGACTGGGGTGACATCGTCCCCGAGCCTCCGTTCCTCACCTACACCGATGCGGTGACGGTCTGGTCCGACGAGCTGCGCGCGGACGTCCGCCACGTCGGTGTGGCCGCCCACACGACGAACGACTCGATCGTCTGGCTGCCGGAGCGGAAGCTGCTCTTCAGCGGTGACGTGCTGTTCAACGGCGGCACGCCGTTCCTCGTCCAGGGATCCGTGGCCGGTGCCATCCAGGTCCTGGAGGAAGTGATCAGGCCCCTGGGAGCGACGACCATCGTCCCCGGGCACGGCGGTGTCGCCGGCCCCGACCTCATCGACGACGTGCTCGGCTATCTGCGGTTCGTGCAGACCACCGCCCGCGCCGGCCATGAGGCCGGGCTCACGCCGCTGGAGACCGCCCGGGAAGTGGACCTGGGCCCCTACGCCGACCTGCTCGACCGCGAGCGTATCGTCGGCAACCTCCACCGGGCGTACGCCGAGTTGGAGGACGGTCCCCTCGGCCGACCCATCGACGTCGCCGCGGCGATCGCCGACATGATCGCCTACAACGGCGGCCGTCCCCTCACCTGCCTCGCCTGACCCCGCGCCCCGATCTCCAAGGACGTGGGTCGTCTCGCCCCTCGTCGCCGCGTCCACGGACGGCTCCGGCGACGCGGGGCGGACCCGGGATCCGGACGGAACGGGCCGGCGGCCAGGGCCACTTCGACCAGACAGGGAGCCCTCCTGGTGGGACACACCACGCCCGGCGAGTGGGACACGTACTACGCGAGCGGCAAGAGCTTCCGGCCCCTCGGCGACGCCGAACGCCGGCTGCTCGCCGAGCATGCCCCGGCCACCCCGGGCTGCCTCGCCCTCGATGTCGGCTGCGGGCTGGGCGAACTGGCCCGCCACCTCGCCGCCGGCGGCTACCGGGTCGACGCCATCGACTACGCCCCCGCCGCACTCACCCAGGCCGAAGCCCGGAACACCTCTGCCACGGCGGTCACTTACCGGCTCGGCGACATCGAGGGGGACGGCCTCGACGATCTGCCCCACCCCGCCTACGACCTCATCACCTTCCGCCTCAGCTGGGCCTTCGTCCGGGACCGCACCCGCATCGTCAACCGGCTGCGCGAACGCCTGCGCCCGGGCGGCACGCTCTGCATCATCACACCCGTCAGCGAGGCCGTGCCGGACAGCCGCCAGGACATCGCCCTCGACGAGAAGGAGATCGGCCTGCTCCAGGAAGGCTGGACGTTCGCCGAGCGACACGACGCGGACGGGCTCGCCTTCGTCGTCCTGCGTGACCCCGCCGCCACGCGGATCACCTGCGCCGACAAGGGGCGGCCTGCCGCGCACGCCCTCACCGGGGCCGGTGTCGTCGTGACCGACTCCGCGGGGCGGATCCTGCTGGGCTGGTCCACCCGGCGCGGTGTGTGGGAGCTGCCCGGCGGCAAGAACGACGGCGACGAGGACTTCCTCGACGCCGCCGTCCGCGAGCTGGAAGAGGAGACCGGGCTGCGGGCCGACCGCGCCGACGCACGGCTGCCGGCCCTCCTGATGGACTCCGTGCACGGCATCCCCCGGGTGACGGCCGCCGTGCGCGTCACCGCCTACAGCGGCGAACCGGCCGTGACCGAACCGCACTTGCTGAGCCGCTGGGAATGGCACGAGCTCACCGACCTGCCCGCGCTCGCTCAACCGCTGTTCACGCCGAGCGCGCATGTCATCGACACCATCTGGCCCGGTCTGCTGCCCGAGCTGCCGCCCGTCCACCGCTACCCGATCGCGCCCCTAGAAGTACCCGAGCCCGTCCAACAGGCGCTGGAGGCGGCACCTTTGCGGCAGGCGATGGCCGACCGGCTGCTGGCCGACGGCCGGATGGACGCCGGCGGCACGATCGAGGCCGCCGTGCGGCGCGTGCCACGTCACCGCTTCCTGCCCGGCGTCGCGCTCGACGAGGCCCATGACGCGTATCGGGCCCCGGTCACCAAGCGCACCGTTCGCGGGGCGCCCACCAGCAGCGTGTCGGCGCCCTGGCTGCAGGCCGAGATGATCCGCGACGCCGCTCTCCGCCCCGGCGACACCGTGCTGGAGATCGGCTCCGGTGGCTACAACGCCGCCCTCGTCCAGGAGGTCGTCGGCCCCCATGGAACCGTGATCAGCATCGACATCGACCCATGGGTCACCGAGCGCGCCCGCCGCTTCCTCACCGAGACCGGCTACCACCGGGTCCGCGTCCACCTCGCCGACGGCGAGCAGGCCCCGGCCCACCTCGTGCCGACCGGGAGCGTGGGCGCCCTCATCGTGACCGTCGAGGCCCGCGACATTCCGCCCGCCTGGGTCGACTGCCTCGCCGAGGGCGGCCGTCTCGTCGTCCCGTTGCGCATCCACGGCAACACGTGGTCCATCCCCTTCACCAAACGCGGCGGAGTACTGATCGCGGACACGTACACCGTGTGCGGGTTCGTGCCCCTCCAGGGTCCCGGCTACCGCGGCGACGTCGTCACCCGGCTCCGCGGCGGCGAGATCACCGTACGGTTCGCCGACGGCACCCCTGCCGACACCAGCCGCCTCGATGCCGCCCTCGACATGCCCCGCACCGAACGCTGGACCGGCGTGACCATTCCCGGCGACGTGCCCTTCGACATGCTCCTGCTGTGGCTGGCGAACCATCTCGGTGACGGCTTCGCCCGCCTCGCCGTCGACGCCGACCTCGACACCGGCCTCCTCCACCGCTCCGGCAGCTGGGACACCGCCGCCCTGATCCGCGACGATTCCCTCGCCCACCTCCTCACCCGCAAACTCGCGACCGACGGCTCCGGCCCCAGCGTGTCGGAGTTCGGCATCCATGCCCACGGCCCGCACGCCGACGCCCTCGCCGACGCGATGGCCGACCTGGTCGTCGCGTGGGACCGCGACGCCCGCGACACCAGCCCCCGACTGCAGGTGCACCCCGCGGACAGCCCCGACGGGGAGCTGCCTCACGGACACATCCTGAACAAGACGCACAGCCGGCTCCTCTTCACCTGGACGTCCAAGACGCGCCGAAGTGGCGCATCGGACCTACGGTGAATCTGAGAGGGGGCAAGCCGAACGCGTACTACGAAGGAAGCCGCCATGCAGGAGCACTACGTCTGGGTGACGACGCGCCGCATTCAGCAGGGCACGCTGGAGGAGTGAGAGGGCGTGGCGCCCGGCCCCCGCCCCGGAAGGGCTGCGCCGCGCTTTCGCGTACTGGTCCGAGGACGGCCAGGAGATCACCGGGGTGTCGTTCTGGGAATCCCAGGAGGCATGCGATTCATGGCGGACCTCGGATTCGGAGGAGCAGCGACGGGCGGCCATGGCCCCCTACGTCGTCGAGGAGAGCGAGGGCTTCTACCGCGGCCGTGAACTCACCCTCCCCGGCGCCGGACACGGGTGAACGCGGGTGAACGCGTTGCTCGGCGGCTCAGCCGCGAATGAGCCTGGCGTCGACACATGAGCGAGATCGTCGTCGTGTACGAGCTCGACAAGCCGGTGTCGGGGCGTACGTCCGCGACCGGCTCGCCCGATGCGAAACGGCTCCCCCGCCGGGTGCACGCCGCGCCCACCGCCCCTGGCAGGCCCGATGCCGCGGGACCGCGGACACTGTGCGGCAAGGACACCTTCGCCATGGAGAAGGCCCCTGGGCAGCCGGCCGAGAGCCCCGGGGCTCCCTGGTATCCCGCCGAGTACGCGTCCGTCGTCTGCCCCGACTGTGATGCCGTCATGGAGATCTGAACCTTCGCGTGCCCTCAGCGCGTCCTGCGTTCCGCGTACGCCCGGTACTCGTAGCCTGACCCGCTTCCTTCCGCGGCCACCACCTTCTCGACGAGGTCGTGGTCCGGGGACAGGCGGCACGCCGGGTCGGTGCGGGTGGCGTCGCCGGTCAGTGCGAAGGCCTGGCAGCGGCAGCCGCCGAAGTCCTCGTCACGGCGCGGGCAACTGCGGCACGGCTCGCACATCCAGTCCGTGCCGCGGTATTGGCTGAAGGCGCCGGAGTGCTCCCAGATCCATGCGAGCGGACGGTCCGCGACATTGGGCGGATCGAGGCCGGGCAGGGTCGCCGCGGCCGGACAGGGCAGCACGGTGCCGTCCGGAGCGACCGTGAGCGACACCGCGCCCCAGCCGCCCATGCACGGTTTCGCGACCCCGTCGACGTAGTCCGGTACCACCCAGACGAGTTCGGTGCGTCCGGCCAGCCGCTTCCGCCACCGTGCCACGGTCTCCGACGCGCGGCGCAGCTGGTCGCGGCTCGGCATGAGTGCGGCACGGTTGCGCAGGGCCCAGCCGTAGAACTGGGTGTTGGCGAGCTCGATCCGGTCCGCGCCCCACTCCAGCGCGAGTCGTACCAGGGCGTCGATCGCGTCGAGGTTGTCGCGGTGCAGGACGACGTTGACCCCCAGGGGAAGGCCTGCCTGCCGGACCAGCGCCGCCGCGCGTTCCTTGGCGGCGAACGACCGACGCCCGGCGATCCGGTCGCAGGAGATGGGGTCCGCGTGCTGTACGGACAGCTGTACGCTGCGCAGTCCGGCCGCCAGGAGCCCGGCGATCCGGGCCCGGTCCAGCCCCAGCCCGCTGGTGATGAGCTGCGTGTGGATCCCCGCGGAGTCCGCCCCGGCGACGATCGCCTCCAGACCGTCCCGCAACAGCGGCTCCCCGCCGGACAGATGGGTGCTGACCACGCCCAGGTCCCCGGCCTGTCGCATCACGTCCACCCACTGGTCCGTGGACAACTCGCATGATCGGCGGGTCAGTTCCAGCGGATTGGAGCAGTACGGGCAGCGCAGCGGGCAGGCGTGTGTCAGCTCGGCGAGCAGGGCCCAGGGTCGTGGCACGCGGCTCATCGCAGCCAGCCCTCGGCCCGCATCCGGCCGAGGAACACCGGAACGTCGGTGGCCACCGGAGATCCGGGGAAGCGTGCACCCAAGTCGCCGACGATCCGCCGGACGTCGCGCTCACCGTCGCACAGGCCGAGGACGGTGCCGGCCTGCCCGGTCAGCACCACCACGCGTTCCGGCATGACCAGCAGATCGGTGCCGCGCACCCGGTCGTGCCGCAGCGTCACGGCAGGAGCGAGTCTGGGGCGCCAGTGCGGCGCGGCTCCCGCCGTCATGAGCGGGTCTGCCGCGGTACTTGGTCCACGGCGTCCAGCAGAGACCACAGGACGTCGCATTTGAACGCGAGCGCCGCCAGCGCCCGTTCCTGTTCTGCCCTGCCGCGTGCCCACTTCAGGACCAGGGGCAGCGCCTCACCGCTGTCCCGTCGGCCCTGCCGGACGCGTGTGCGGAAGTAGGCCAGACCGTCGGGGTCGATCCACGGGTAATGCCGCTCGAAGGCCTCGATGCGCCGCTGCATCAGGTCCGGAGCCGCCAGTTCGGTCAGGGATGCGGCGACCGCCTCCAGTGGTGACCGCAGTCGGCAGAAGTTGACGTATCCGTCGACGGCGAGCCGTACCCCGGGCAGCACGTCCGTGCCGGACAGCAGTACGGTCCGGTCCAGGCCGGCGGCATCGCCCAGCCGCAGCCACCGTTCGATGCCGCCCTCGCCCTCCTCACGGCCGTCGTGGTCCTCGATCCTGCGCAGCCACATGCGCCGCAGGTCGGGCGAGTCGAACTTGGCGGTGATGAGGGCGTCCTTGACCGGGATGTGCCGCTGGTAGTGGAAACGGTTGGTGATCCAGCGCCGGAGCTCTGCCGGGCTCAAACGTCCTTCGTGCATGCGGAGGTTGAACGGATGGCGGTCGTGGTAGTGCTTTTCGGCCACCGCCCGCAGCCGTTCCTCGAACTCCTCGCGCCCCCACGGCCGCAGGGCCTCCGCAGCCACCATGGCGTGATCTTCTTCCGTCGGCGTCACGTCCGCGGCGGCCCTAACGGGTGGCCAGCGAGTACGCGGTGACTTCCAGGGCGGTGTCGACGACGACGTAGTCGGGTCGCTCCCAGGCGGCCTCGGCCGTGCTCGGGCGCGGGGCCGCCTCGGTGCGGGCTTCCCGACCGGGACCGTTCGTGTGGTCCATCGCTTCGTTCGGCATGTCGCCTCTCCTTCCGGTGGGGCAGTGGGGTCCCCACCGCAGCATCCGGAGTCTTTGCAGGTCGGGCAACCGGGGGGCGGCCAGACGGGTGTCCCTTCGGACCTGTCCGTGCCTCCGTGCGGCAAGGCCGACCTACGCTCCGGGTGAACTGCCGGTTCCGCCTGGAGGATGCGCCTTGCCCACTGTCGCGATGCCCCGAAGGACCCCGGGCAGAAGGCCGCTGTGTACGGCAGCCGCCGTCGCCGCCATGGTCGCCGGCCTGCTCGCGCTGGCCGATCCCGGAAGCGGCGCGTCCCGCCTGCCGGGACCGCGTGCCGCCACGGAACCGGGCGACGTCACGAGCGTCTCGACCGGGTGGACCACCCCCTGGGGCGTCAGCTGGCTGCCGGACGGCTCCGCGCTGGTCGGTGAGAGCGAGACGTTCAAGATCTACCGGCTCAGCCCCGCCGGCGAGAAGATCCTCGTGGGGTCCGTTCCGGAGACGGTGACCACCAAGCAGGAGGACGGTCTGCTGGGCATCGCCGTGTCGCCCCACTGGGCGGAGGACCACTACATCTACCTGTTCCACACGGCCGACGAGGGCAACCGGATCGCGCGGATGACCTACGACGGGACCACGCTCGGTGACTACCATGCGCTGCTCACCGGTATCAAACGGGGCGACTGGCACAACGGCGGCGGGCTGGTGTTCGGCCCGGACGGTTACCTCTACGCGGGGGCCGGGGACGCACACCAGGATCAACTCGCTCAGGACAAGGACTCCCTCAACGGAAAGATCCTGAGGTTGACCACCGACGGCAAACCCGCGCCCGGCAATCCGTTCGGCACATACGTCTACTCCTACGGGCACCGCAACCCGGAGGGTCTGGCGTTCGACTCGGCGGGCCGTCTGTGGGCGTCCGAGCTCGGCCCGGACTCGAACGACGAGCTGAACCTCATCGAGCCCGGCAACAACTACGGCTGGCCCACCTGCGTCGGGCCCTGCGACACCGCAGGAATGACCAACCCCAAGGCCACCTGGTCCGTCAGCGACGCGTCCCCGAGCGGACTCGCCTACGCCGACGGCAATCTGTACATGGCGAGCCTGCGCGGCCAGCGCTTGTGGCGCATCCCCGTCAGCGGCACCGACGTCGGCACACCGGTGGCGTACTACCAGGACAAGTACGGCCGCCTCCGCGCCGTACAGAAGGTTCCGGGCAGGGCTGCGCTGTGGCTCTTCACGGGCAACACGGACCACAACGGCAACCAGCCCGACGGCTCGGACCAGGTGCTCGAAGCGGCTCTGAAGCCTACGGCGCCGTGATCCGCACAGTGCGCAGGGTCCCCTCTTGGGCCGGATGAGCCGAGGTCATTCAAGTCGCTCCGCGATGTGGTCGCCGACGCGCAGGGCGTTGGCCATCGCGGTGAGGGAGGGATTGACCGCTCCGATGCTCGGGAAGAAGCTCGTGTCGACGACGTAGAGGTTGTCGAGGTCGTGGGCCTTGCAGTTGACGTCCAGGGCCGAGCTTGCGGGGTCGCTGCCGAAGCGGACCGTACCCGCCTGATGCGCGGTGGCACCGATGGGCATCCCCTTGTGCAGGTAGATGCTGCGCGACAGGAGATGGTGTTCGTGCATGCCCAAGTGGCTGAGCATGTCCTGCAGTTTGTGCCGCAGACGTTGCAGCCCGGCGATGTTGTTCTTCTCGTCGAGGGCCAGGTGGATGCCGCCGTCCCGGTCCAGGGTGACGCGGTTGTCGGGGATCGGCAGGTCCTCCCCGCACAGCCAGAAGTCGACCGCATGGTGGGCAAGCACCTCGAACGGCATGTCGGGGGTCACGGCCCCGGCCCAGCGGGGTGCTTCGCCGTGGATCTGCTCGGCGTCGGACTTGCCGAGCATCTGGATCCCGCCGAGGGGGTATTCCCAGTCGTCGGATCCCAGGTACCAGTCGTGCAGCGCCAGGGTCTTCTGGAACTTGGTGTCGTTCGGTTCTCTGGACACGGCCATCAGTGCCAGGTTGTTGTGCCGCATGTAGTTCCGGCCCACCACGTCCGAGCTGTTGGCCAGGCCCTGCGGGTGCCGGTCGTTGGCCGAACGCAGCAGCAGGACCGCTGAGTTGACGGCGCCGCAGGCGACGACCACGATATCGGCGCTGAACTTCACAGTCGAAGGGTCGCCGTCCCCCACGGTGGCAACGACCGAGGTGACACTCCGGCCGGTCGCATCGGTTTCCAGGCGCCGCACATCCGCATGAGTGATCATCTCGACGTTGGGGTGTTCGAGGGCGGGATCGACACAGATGACCTGGGCGTCGGACTTCGCGCCGACCAGACAGGGGAAGCCGTCGACGCGGTCGCACCGGATGCAGACGCTGGTGTGCACGGCCCGGCCCCGGTCGTCCTGGCTGAGGTTCACCCCGATCGGGAGGTGGAAGGGGTGCAGGCCCTGCTTCTCCAGGTCGTGGCTGAGCTGCTGGATGCGGGGCTCGTGCTGGACCGGCGGGTAGGCGTACTGGGCGCTGGTGGGACCGCCGGTGGGGTCTTCACCGTGCCGACCGTGCACGAGGTAGAGGTGTTCGGCCCGGGTGTAGTAGGGCTCGAAGTCCTCGTAGCGCAGCGGCCAGGCGGGCGAGATGCCGTCATGGTGACGGAGTTCGCCGAAGTCCTCGGGGCGCAGCCGGAAGAGCGCGGCGCCGTAGAACTTGGTATTGCCGCCCACATAGTAATTCACCTCGGGCGGGAATTGGTTCCCGTTTTTGTCGAACCAGAATTCCGGAGCACGGTATTTGCCTTTGACGAAGACCGCGGTGGAATCCCAGTTGTCGCGTTCACGGGGCAGATAGTCGCCACGTTCGAGAAGGAGGATCCTTTTTCCCGTGTCCGCCAGCCGGTGGGCGATCGTGCCACCGCCCGCACCTGTACCGATGACAATGACGTCGTAGTGCTGCGCTTCGGTCATCTCGGCCACCGCCCTCGGGTCCTGGACTCCCACACAAAGGTATCTCCGGGCGATATTTCCTGCGAGTTGGCCCATTCAAGTGATTCACGGCGTCCGGCTCGCCCGGATGATGCCGTGCTCATACCCTTGACCTGCACAGTTACCGCTGAACGAAGACGGGCCCGACGACATGGACCGTATCGCTACCAGGCCGAAGGTCGTGATCATCGGCGGCGGCTTCGCCGGGCTGTTCGCGGCCCGCGAGCTGCGCCACGCAGCGGTCGATGTGACTGTCGTCGACCGTGCCGGCCATCATCTGTTCCAGCCGCTGCTCTATCAGTGCGCCACCGGAATTCTGTCCGAGGGGCAGATCTCCGTGCCGCTGCGTGACCTGTTCAAACGCCACCGCAATACCGAGGTGGTCCTGGCCGAGGTGTTCGATTTCGACCTTGCGGGCCACAAGGTGCTGGCGCGCCGGCCGGGCGGGGAGGAGATCGAGCTTCCCTACGATCACCTCATTGTCGCGGCCGGTGTCCATCAGTCGTACTTCGGGCACGAGGAGTTCGCGCGCTTCGCGCCGGGTATGAAGACCCTGGCCGACGCTCTGGAAATCCGGCGACGCGTGTTCGGCGCCTTCGAACAGGCCGAGACGGCTGCGGATCCCGTCGAACGCAGGCGCCTGCTCACCTTCGCCCTGGTCGGGGCGGGACCGACGGGTGTGGAGCTCGCCGGGCAGTTGCGCGAACTGGCCACGCACACGCTCAGGTCCGAGTTCCGCGCCATCGAGCCCGAGGACGCGCGTGTCCTGCTCTTCGACGGCGCCGAGAAGCCGCTGGCGGCCTTCGGACCCAAACTCGCCGCCAAGGCGGCCCGCACTCTGCGGGCTCTCGGAGTCGAATTGCACATGGGTGCCCTGGTGACCCACGTCGACGCCGATGGGCTGATCGCCCGGGACCGGCAGGGCAACGAGACGCGCTATGACGCGGGAACCGTGCTGTGGACGGCAGGGGTGCAGGCTCCCGCCCTCGCCGGCGCGCTGGCGAAGGCCACCGGCGCCTCCTGCGACCGGGCGGGCCGCATCTGCGTCGAACCCGACCTGACCGTGCGGGGACACCCCGAGATCGCGGTCGTCGGCGATCTGATGAGCCTGGACGAGTTGCCGGGCGTAGCGGAGGTCGCCATGCAGGGCGGACTGTACGCCGGACACCGGATCAGGCGGCTGACCACCGGGCAGGACGCCCCCGGTCCCTTCCGGTACCTCGACCTGGGCTCGGCGGCGTACATCTCCCGGGGCCAGGCGGTGGTCAGCGTCGGCCGCCTGCAGTTCGGTGGCATGCCGGGCTGGCTGACCTGGCTCTTCATCCACATCGCGTCTCTCACCGGCTACCGCAACCGCGTGGGTGCGATCCTCACCTGGGCGCTGGCGTTCACACGCGGCATCCGCCGCGAACGGCCGTTCATCGGCGCGGCCATCGATGTCCAGCACGACCCGTACACCACCGGCCGTCCCCCGGGCGGCTAGGTCCTGTCGTCACATTCCCGTCGTCGCCCGGAGGGCGGGCCTCTCGGCGTCATGGGGGTCCCCCCTGCTCGAGCGAAGCCGAGAGCTTGGGGGAGCGTGCTCTCGGCGTACCGGGTCTCGGCCCTCGTACTGGATGTACTTGGGTCGGGGCCCGGTGCGGCGAGTGGGGGTCCCCCCTGCTCGAAGAGCTTGGGGGAGCGTGCATGGCGTCGCGGGGCAGACGGGAATCGGCCGACAGGCCCTAGGTGTGTTGTCCGGGGACGTTGGTGACACGCGTGTTGGGTTCTTGAAATGGGTGAGGGCCTTCTGGCTCGGTGTGGATTGCGACATCTGCACCTAGCTCAGGAGGCCCTCGTGCCCCACCGGCCAAACACCCGCCAGCCGCGGCACCAACCTCTCCGGACAACACACCTAGGTCCTGACCACGTTGGCGAGGGGCTCCCCCGCCGCGTAGCGCGCCAGTTGGGCGCGGACCAGTGCCAGGGCGCGGGGGCGGAACGCCGAGGTGGTCGCCGCCATGTGCGGGGTGATCAGGGTGTGGGGGGCCGTCCAGAGCGGGTGCCCCGGCGGCAGCGGCTCGGGATCGGTGACATCGAGTGCCGCTCTCAGCCGCCCGGCCCGGAGTTCGTCCAGCAGTGCGGCGGTGTCGACGACCGGGCCACGGGCGACGTTCACCAGCACTGCGCCGTCCTTCATTCGGGCGAGGAATTCCGCGTCGACCAGCCCCTGGGTCGCGTCGGTGAGCGGGAGGGTCAACAGCACCACGTCGGCCGCGGGCAGCAGGGACGGCAGGTCCGTCAGCGGATGCACCTGTCCGTGCGGTGTTTCCCTCGCCGTGCGGGCGACGCGCAGCATACGGCATTCGAACGGAGCCATCCGGGCCTCCACGGCCGTGCCGATGGCGCCGTAGCCGAGCAGGAGGACGGTCCGGTCGGCCAGCGCGGGGTGGAACCCGTCGGTCCACCGCTGTGCGTCCTGCGCCCTGACGAAATCCGGGATGTCACGGAGTGCGGCAAGGGTCAGCGCGACCGCGTGTTCGGCCGTGCTCGCGTCATGCACCCCTCGGGCGTTGCAGAGAGTGACGCCTGCGGGCAGATGGGGCAGCAGGTCATCCACGCCGGCGCTCAGCGACTGCACGACACGCAGGCTGGGCAGCCCCGGCAGCAGGGGCAGCGCCGCGCTGGTGAAGGTGTAGGGAATGACGAAGAACTCCACGGCCTGCAGATCGGTGCCGCCGGGTGCCTGACCGGTACCGTCCCAGACGACCGCGTTCCAGCCCTCCGGGAGTCCGCCGAGGTCGGACGGAGCGAAGGGGAGGAGGGTCCTCGCCCCGGCAGACGCTTCGAGGGAAGTCATCGGCTGGACTCCTGGCATGGCGAGGTGTCGACCACATGGTGAGAGGCGATAGTGGACATGAACCAGTTTCCCACCGTGACGCGAGGGAGGCCCGTTGACCAGGCCCGTTGGACATGCGCCGGTGGTGGTCGTGATGGGTGTGTCGGCATCCGGGAAGTCCACGGTCGGAACGCGGCTCGCGCGGTGTCTCGGCCTGCCGTTCCTGGAGGGCGACGATCTCCATCCGGCCGCGAATCGCGCCAAGATGGCCTCCGGGCACCCTCTCGACGAGGCGGATCGCCGGCCTTGGCTGGCAGCCCTCACGGCCTGGATCCGGACGGCTGCCGAAGAGCGGGGCGGAGTCGTGTCGTGTTCGGCCCTCAGACGCACGTACCGGGATCAGTTTCGCCGCACCGGGGCGAACGTACAGTTTCTCCATCTGGCCCTGGCCCCTGAGGTTGCGGCGGAGCGGATCGCCCGCCGGAAGGGGCACTTCATGCCCCCGAAACTGCTCGACTCCCAGCTTGAGACGCTGGAACCGCTGCAGGCCGACGAACCCGGAATCACGGTCGACGCATCGCGCAGCACGGCGGAAATCCTGGACGCGGCGCTGCGCCGGCTCACCCGGCCGGATGCGTAGGTCCGATTCCTGGGACGGTGCGGTCACTCGCCCCACGGGGTGATCCCCCAGCGCAGGTTGTGCCGATCACCGGGTTCCAGGGCGACGACCGAGGTCCCACTGGCGAACGCGTTCGGCGGGCACGACATCGGTTCGACGGCGATGGCCCGGCGCCGCTCCGGCTCCGCGAGCGTGTCGCCGGTGTAGATCTGCAGGTAGTCCGCGCCTTCGCCCAGCCAGAGATCCACGCCGCGCTCGCCGGTGGGATGCGCGAGGCGCACCGCGGTGCGTCCGTGTGCGTCTCGTACGAGTTTGCCGAACGGCGTGTCCAACTGCTCGCGGCCGATGGCCCGCGCCGTGCGGAAGTCGTACGGCGTCCCGGCGACCGGCTCCTCCGCCACCGGGAGGCCCCTGTCGTCGGTGCGCAGCCAGGTCTCCGCCGGGACGGTGAGCAGCACCTCGTCCACCGTCGCCGTACCGACCGTGAGATAGGGGTGCTGGCCGACCCCGTAGGGCGCGGTGCTGTCGCCCCTGTTCCACGCGGTCACCGTCACCTCCAGGCCCGTGTCGCCGACCGCGTATTCCGCGTGGACCTGTAGGTGAAAGGGGTAGCCCGGCTGGGGCCACAGAGTGCTCCGGAGCACGGCCCGGTGCCCATCGGATTCGGTCACCTGCCATGAGGTCCAGCGGAGCAGTCCGTGAATGGAGTTCCCGTGTTCCGGTTCGGACAGCGGTAGTTGGAGGTCCTCGCCGCCCCACCGGTAGCGTCCGCCGCTGATGCGGTTCGGCCAGGGCACGAGGATCTGGCCGCGGCCGCCGGTGACCCGGTCATCGGCGCCGAACCCGTGGAGCACCTGCCGCTCGCCGACGGAGTAGGACCGCAGTGTGCCCCCGAGCTCCACCACGACGGCCCTATGGTCGTGGTGCCGCAGTGTCAGCTGACGTCCGGTCTGGTTCTCGTGCACCTGTCGAGCGTGCGAATCGCACCGGGACCGAGCAAGCAGGACACATGGCCGGCAACGGAATTGAGTCCGTAAGTCGCCCATTGAGGTGATGAACGGGCCCGGGCGGCGAACACCGGCCGATCGGATGAACGCCGCGCGCTGTACGGCGGCCGCGGTCCGCAGGTCTGTCTAGCATGCGGGGCAGGAGGCTCGGATGGATCTGGTCCACTTCCGGATGGTGACACCCACCGCGCTCACCCAGCAGACCGTGGACCTGCTGACCGCGGACGGCCGCGTGCTCAACCTCGTGGTCGTGAAGTCGGCGGCTCAATGGCCGGACGGGGACGCGCTCGAATGCGATGTCATGAAGGGCGCCGCGAACGGTGTGCTGGCCGGCCTGCACCGGCTGGGCATCGACCGCGACGGATCGATCGCCGTCGACGATGTCGACATGATGTTCTCCCGGCGCGCGGAGCGGATCGAGGCGGACCAGCCCCGCACGCTCGTGCACGCACCGCTGTGGGCGGCTGTCGAGGCACACATCCGGGCGGAGGGAACCTATCTGCCGTCCTTCTATCTGTTCCTGGTCATCGCCGGACTCATCGGCTCCGTCGGGATCATGACGAACTCGCAGATCCTCATCGTGGCGGCCATGGTGGTCGGCCCGGAGTACAGCGCGATCACGAGCATCGCCCTGGGCCTCTACCGGGGCAACCGTCGCCGGGTGCGGGACGGCCTGCGCGCGCTGACGCTCGGCTTCCTACTGGCCATCGTGGTCACTCTGGGGTTCGCCGCACTCGCGCGGGCGGCCGGCTTCCAGTCCAAAGCCTTCGAGCTGGGTCTGCGGCCGGTGTCCCACCTCATCAACACCCCCGACTTCTTCTCGGTGGTCGTCGCCGCCCTCGCCGGTGTCGTCGGCATCGTCTCGCTCACCGAGGCTCGCAGCAGCGCCCTGCTGGGTGTCTTCATCTCCGTGACCACGATCCCTGCCGCCTCGGACATCGCCGTCTCGATCGCCTTCGCCGACTGGCACGAGGCATGGGGCTCGCTGGTCCAGCTCCTCCTCAACATCGTCGTCCTCGTGGTCGTCGGCGTCCTCACCCTGCGTCTGCAACGCCGCATCTGGCGCCGCGCGACGCGAAGGGCCGCCGCAACGTCCCAGGAGTAGCGGGACCGCGATCACACGAGTCGGCGGCCGGCCATGGTCACCCAGCGGTCACAGGGCTCATGACTGTCCGGTGACCGAAGAGCAGATAGAACGTTGGGACCGTCGCGGCGCTCCTGCCGAGCCGCGCAGCAGCGACAGCGCGTCAGCGTGCAACGCCGGTAGATCAGCGCACACCCGCCCGCCACCCCCTCTGACACAGGAGATCAAGCGGATGGCTCATCGGCTCCGGACCTGTACCGCGTTAGCAGCGACCGCCCTGATGGTGGTCGTGTCCAACAGCACTGGCAGAACCCCGGCCGTGCGGGCAGCGGCCGCCACAGCTGCCACGTCGGCCGTCTCCACCCATGCCCCCGCCTCCGCGCGCCCGGGCTCCGTGTTGCACCCGGGAGACGTCGCCTCTTCGGCGGTGGACGAACCGCCGCCCGTCGACGTGCTGGTCCATCGCCCGGGACGGGCTCAGGGAGACCTCTTCGTCACGGCCCAGGGGCAGACCGAGTTCCCGCGAGGGCCGCAGATCATGGATGACCACGGCCGCCCCATCTGGTTCCGCAAGGTGCCGGACGGCAACTTCGCCAGCGACTTCCGTGTGCAGGAGTACCACGGGCAGAAGGTGCTGACGTGGTGGGAGGGCGAGTCAACGAACACCGGCGTCGGCTCCGGCATCGGATACATCGCCAACCAGAACTACGAGATCATCGCCACGGTGCAGACCCCGGATCCCGGCGAGGTGATGGACCTTCACGAGTTCCTGCTGACTCCGCAGGGGACCGCGCTCATCGTCAGCTACCAGCAGAAGCCGTACGACCTGAGCGAGTACGGCGGGCCCAAGGACGGCTCGGTCGTCGACAGTGTCGTCCAGGAGATAGACATCGCCACCGGCAGGAAGGTGATGAACTGGAGCAGCCTGGCGCATGTGCCGCTCACCGACTCCGACTTCCGGCCCGCCCCCGGCAGCACCGTCCCCTACGACTACCTGCATGTGAACTCCGTCGATGTCGACACCGACGGGAACCTGCTCATCTCCGGCAACGGGGCCAGCACGATCTACAAGGTGGACCGTCGCACCGGCAAAATCATCTGGCGGCTGGGCGGGCGGCACAGCGACTTCCGGCTCGGCGCGGGCGTACGTTTCAGCTGGCAGCACGATGTCCGGTCCGTCGGCCACAACACGTACCGCGTCTTCGACAATGGCACGCGGCGCGGACTGGAGGGCTACGAGTCGCGGGTGGCGTGGATCAGGATCGACCCCGCTCACGGCACGTCGAAGCTGATACGCCAGCAGGTCCACCCGAAACTGATGTCGAGCCCGGTGGAGGGCAACAGCCAGGCGCTGACCAACGGAGACACCTTCGTGAGCTGGGGTGTAGCGGGGCCGGGCCGTATGTCGGAGTTCTCGCGCGACGGCAGGCTGCTGTTCGACGCCACGTTCCCGTACAACGGCAGCAGTTACCGCGCCTACCGGCTCGGCTGGGAGGGCCGGCCGCTGACCAAGCCCGAGCTCATCGTCGATGATGTCGCCTCCGGTGCGGTCAGGGCCAACTGGAACGGCGCCTCGGACGTGGCCCGTTGGCGGCTGCTCGCCGGTGGATCGCAGGGCGGCCTGAAGCCGGTCGCGACCGTGGCCTGGGACGGGTTCGACACGCCGATCAAGCTGCCCGCCGACGCTCGCGACGCCGCGCGGCTCCAGGTCCAGGCCCTCGACGAGCGGGGCAAGGTGATCGACAGCTCGCCCGTCACACCCGTCGGCGCCGCCGCGTCCGGCGTCCGCTGAGCGGGGGTCGGGATGACACACGCACGGATCGCGGCCCTTTCCTTCCGGACGCCGCCGCTGGTGAAGATGGCGGAACTGGCGGGGCATGTCGCCTCCGACGTCGGCGGCTTCGCCATCGCCAAGGTCGTCGGCAATTCGGCCATCCTCACCAAGGGCATGGCGGTCAACGTGCTGGCCGAGGACCCACGATGGTGGTCCACCCGGCAGCGGATGGACCGCAGCCTCGCCGAGGCCTCCCGGCTGGGCGGGGCGGCGGTGCTGGAGGCGCTCGGCCGGGCCGGACTGCGCGCGCGGGACGTCGGGCTGCTGGCCACCGTCACCACCACGACCCACTCGGCCCCCGGCCTCGACGCCCTCGCCCCGGCACTCGGCATGCGCGAGAACGTCGAGATCCTCTCCCTCGGTCCGATGGGCTGCTACGCGGCCCTGCCGGCCCTGACCACCTGCGCGCACTGGGTCGCGGCCCGGCGCAAGCCCGCCGTACTGCTGGCCGTGGACCTGTTCTCGCCGCACATGCAGCCGCCGCCGTACGACAAGGAGGCGGCGGTGGTGTGGACACTCTTCGGCGACGGGGCGGCGGCGGTCGTGCTGCTGCCCGACAAGGGCAGGCGGGGCGCCTCCGGCGCGCAGGTGGTCGACGCCGAGCAACTGACCGTCCCGGCGCATGCCGAGGACCTGCAGGTGCACGTCGGCGACCTCGGGCTGCGGATCCGGCTCGCCGCCACCATGCCGGACGTCGTGGCCTCAGCCGTCGGCGTCCCGGCGAAGGCGCTGCTGGCCAGGAACCGTCTCGCGTGGGGCGACGTGGTCTGGTGGGCTGTGCATCCCGGCGGCCGGCGCATCCTCGACCGCGTAGAGGAGGCGATCGGTCTGCCCGAGGACTCCGTGGCGGTGGCCCGCGCCGAGATGCGCGCATACGGCAACACCGCGGCCCCGGCCGTGCTCGGCGTGCTGCGGCGGCTGCAGGCGGCCCGGCCGCTGGCCCCCGGAGAGCACGGCGTCGTCCTGGCCTTCGGGCCCGGCGCCACGATCTGGGCGGTGCTGCTGCGCGGCGCGTGAGCACCCGTAAGACCCGTACGACATGAGGAGAGACGATGTTGGAGATCTTCGGCGTGGGCTTCGGGCGCACCGGAACCCTGTCGCTCAAGAAGGCCCTGGAGCGGCTCGGGTTCGGCCCGTGCCATCACATGCTGGGCCTGTTCGAGGACCCGGACACCGTTGCGCTGTGGCAGGCCGCCGCGCGCGGGGAACAGGTCGACTGGACGCGGGTGTACCAGGGCTACCGGTCGGGCGTCGACTGGCCGGGCGCCGCCTTCTGGCGGCAGATCACCGCCGCTTTCCCCGGGGCGAAGGTGATCCTGACCGAACGCGACCCGGACGCCTGGTACGCCAGCGCCGAGAGCAGCATCCACGCCGCCGCCGTGGCACCGCTGCCCGACGACGCCGACCCGCTGTTCGCCCGGGTGCGGCAGATGTCGCTCGACGTCGTCTGGGACGGCGTCTTCGGCGGACGGTTCGCCGACCGACAGCACGCATTGGAGGTTTACGAGGCGCACATCGCCGCGGTCAAGCGTGAGCTCGACCCCGCACGGCTACTCGTCTTCGAGGTCGGCCAGGGCTGGGAGCCGCTGTGCGCGTTCCTCGGGGTGCCCGTCCCCGACGAGCCCTTCCCGCGCAGCAACGACCGGGCGGCCTTCGCCGAGCAGATCGCCCGGCTCAGGACCGCCGGCAGCACGGCGGAGCCGACCGGCTGAGCGCATTCCAGGCACGCGCCGACGTGCCCGCGGCGGGGCTCCCCCGGCCGCGGGCACGTCGGCTTTCTTCACGTTGCCGTGCCGTTCTCGTCGGCCCGTGCCGTCACCTCTTGCGAGGCCCAGGTGGTCCGTTGTGGTGATGGACCGGCCCGGGGCCGCCGGGGCCCGCGCCGTCGGAATCGCCCGCGCCGCCGCCCGGGGGCGGGCCGTGGTGATGGAAGATCGGCGGAGGCCCGCCGGGAACGGCCCGGCTGAGGTCGGGCGAACCGGCCCCCGGACCGAAGTGGTGGTAGCCCGGACCGGGGGCGCCGGCGGGTTCGGGGGTACGCTCTGGCGCCGGCTCCGGCAGCGGCGCGTCGTCGTGTCGCGAGAACTGGGTGCGATACAGCTCCGCGTAGAGGCCGTTGCGCGCGATCAACTCGTCGTGCGTGCCGCGTTCCTGGACCCGCCCGTCGTCGATGACGAGGATCTGGTCGGCGTCCCGGATGGTGGAGAGCCGGTGCGCGATCACCAGCGAGGTCCGGCCCGCCAGCGCGGACTTCAGCGCCCGTTGCAGGGCCGCCTCCGACTCGGAGTCGAGATGTGCGGTGGCCTCGTCGAGCACCACGATCGGCGGTGCCTTCAGCAGCAGCCGGGCCATGGCGATGCGCTGCTTCTCCCCGCCCGACAGCCGGTAGCCGCGGTCACCGACCACGGTGTCGAACCCGTCGGGCAGCGACTCGATCAGCTCCCAGATCTGCGCCGCCCTGCACGCCTCGATCATGTCCTGTTCGGTCGCCTCCGGCCGGGCATAGAGGAGGTTCTCCCGCAGCGTGGTGTGGAAGAGGTGCGCGTCCTGGGTGACCATGCCGACCGTGTCGTGCAGCGACTCCAGCGTCAGGTCGCGGATGTCGTGGCCGCCGATGCGGACGGTGCCCTCCACCGGGTCGTAGAGCCGAGGCACCAGGTGGGTGATGGTCGTCTTGCCCGCGCCCGACGGGCCGACCAGCGCGGTCAGCTTGCCCGCGGGCGCGGTGAAGTTCAGGTCGCGCAGCACCCATGCGTCGCTGTCGCGCTCCCTCGTCGGCATCGCGATGGACTCCAGTGAGGCCAGCGAGACCTCCGACGCCTTCGGGTAGCGGAACGACACGTTGCCGAACTCGATCTCCGGCGCCTTCTGCTCCGGTGCGGCGGGGGACGGCAGTGCCACCGCGTCCGGCTTCTCCGCGATCAGCGGCTTGAGGTCGAGCACCTCGAAGAGCCGGTCGAAGCTGACCAGCGCGGTCATCACATCCGCCTGTGCATTGGACAGTTGGCCGATCGGCGCGCCCAGCCGGGTGAGCAGCGTGGCCATCGCCACCAGCGTGCCGATCTGGAACGCGCCGTCGATGGCCATCGCCCCGCCGAAGCCGTAGACCACGGCCGTGGCCAGCGACATCACCAGCATGTTCGTGATGAACAGCATCTTCATGGACACGGAGTTGCGCACTCCGACGTCCCGGCTCCGGCCCGCCAGCCCGGCGAAGAGCCGCGTCTCGCTGTGGGGACGGCCGTAGAGCTTCGCCAGGAGCGCCCCGGTGACGTTGAAGCGCTCGTTCATCATCGAGCCCATCTCGGCGTTGATCTGCATGTGCTGGCGCAGCAGCCGTTGCAGTCGGCGGCCGACGATCCTGCCCGGCAGCACGAAGAACGGCAGCAGCAACAGCGAGATGACGGTGATCTCCCACGACAGATAGAACATCGTGACGAGGACGAAGACCAGGGTGAGGCTTGCGGAGACCACCGTGGCGAACAGGTTCGTCAACGCCTGCTGGGCTCCGACCACGTCGGTGTTCAGCCGGCTCACCAGGGCGCCGGTCTGCGCCCTGGTGAAGAACGCGATCGGCTGCCGCTGCACATGGTCGAAGACGCGGGTCCGCAGGTCGTAGACGAGGCCCTCGCTCACCCGTGCCGAGAACCAGGACTCCGCGTACGCGAGGAAGGCCGCCGCGACGGCCAGTACGCCCACCGCGACGGCGATCCACGCGACGACGGACTTGTCGTGGTCGGCGATTCCGTCGTCGATGAGGTACTTGAACATCAGCGGCATCGCCACGGTGATGCCGGCGTTCAGCGTGGTAATGGCCAGGAGAGCGCTGATGATGCCGCGGTATGGCCGTGCGTAGGGAACGATCCGTTTCGCCGTGCCGGGCTTGACCCGCATCTTGCCCGAGGGCGTCTCCGGCCCTTCCCCGTGGATCAACACCGGTCCCGGGCCACCCATCATGGCCACAGATACCACCTCTGTCCTGTCTCGGGATTCCTGTCGGGACGGGCAGGCTCAGTTGGCTGTCTCGTACTTGCTCATCTCGTCGATGAGGCTCTGCGGGCGCATGTCCGTCCAGTTCTCCTCGATGTAGTCGAGGCACTCCTTTCGACTGCTCTCGCCGAAGACGGTCCGCCAGCCCGCCGGTACCTCGGCGAACACGGGCCACAGCGAGTGCTGGTTCTCGTCGTTCACGAGCACCAGGAAGGAGCCGTTCTCGTCGTCGAAGGGGTTGGTCATGGTCACTCCCGTCAGATGGTTGTCACACGGAATGTGCGCAAATGCCGTGGAAAACAGGTGTCTTATGCGGCGAAGAAGGCGACGATCGCGGAATTCACCGCTTCCGGCTTCTCCAGATATCCGTAGTGGCCGCACCCCGCGATCTCGGTGTAGCGGCACCGCGGGATCGCGTCGGCCACTTCTCTCGCCAGATGGGGCCGCATGACCAGGTCGTCGCCGAATCCGATCACCAGGCACGGACAAGCGATGGCCCGGTATGCGGGCCGCCGGTCCGGGATCATCTGGAGCGCCAGCTGTCCGCGCACGCTCGCGAGGTCGACCATCGACATCTCGAAGACGTCGAGCCAGTCGCGCAGCCGGGCTTCGTCGTTGAGCGTGGCGGGCGAGAGGTTCTGCAGCGCCTGTACGTAGGCCGCGTAGCGCGGCGGGACCTTGATGTCGCTGTCGCAGAGCTCCAGCTCCGCGGCCGTCATGGCGTCGGTGAGGGCGTCGGCTCTGGCCGTGGTGGCCATCAGCACGGCCTGCCGCACCAACTCCGGCCGGGCCACGAGCAGTTCCTGGACGACGACGGCGCCCAGCGAGAAGCCCACGACCCGGCACGCACCGATGCCGAGGTGGTCGATGAGCGAGGCGACGTCCGCCGCCATGGCGTCCAGCGTGAATCCGTCCGGGCACGGATCGCTCGGCGGGATGCCCCGGTTGTCGAGTGTGATCACCCGGTGGCCCGCCGCTCTGAGGGCGGGCACCTGGTGGGTGCGCCACATCCGGCCCGGCGCCCCGGTGCCGGTGACCATCACGACGGGATCCCCCGTGCCGTGGTCGTCGTAGCCGAGGTTGATCCCGTTGATGCGGGCAACCGGCATGTCCTGTACCCCCCTTCGTCCGACCGGGTTCGGTCACCCGGCGTGGCCCGCGAACCTGCCGACCTTGCTGATGACGTCCTCGCCGTACAGACGCAGTGCCTGTTGCAGCGCGAACTCGGCCATGTAGCGCCGGAAGTCCTCCGGCGGATCCTCGGCTACGCGCAGCATCCTGCGGTTGGGCACCACGGCCGGCGCACTGAGCCGGTCCGCGGCCCGGGCCACGGCGGCGTCGAGCTCCTCCGGCTCCACGGCCTCGTCGAACAGGAACCGCGCGTCCGGCTCGGTCGCGAAGACACGACGGCCCTGGAGGATGATCTGGCGGGAGGCGCGCGGCCCCAGCGCCCGGCCGAGGCGGAAGTTGCCCGCGCCCGGCACGATTCCCTCCCGGGCGGCCGGCAGGGTGAAGTACGCGTCCGACGCGACCGCCACATGGTCGAGGACGAGGAGCAGTTGGGCCCCACCGCCGATCGCGAAGGTGTCGACGGCGGCGACCCACGGCTTCTCGACCGTCGGCGACTGCCAGGAAGCCGCCTCGTCGACCAGCACACCGCGCACGAGCTTGTGGATGTAGCCGATTTCGCGGCGGAGCAGAAAGCCGACCAGCGAGATGTCTCCGGCGTGCAGGCTCTTGAGGTTGATGCCCGCGCTGAACACCCGCCGCCCTCGGTAGCGGGGGTGGGTCATCTCCCCGCCGCGCAGCACGCCCACGGACACGCCCGGGTCGAGCAGCGCGATGTCGACGGCCGTCTCCATGTCCTCGACCTGGGCCTCGTCCTCGGCGTTGAGGCAGTCCTGCCGGCACATGGTCAGATGCGCCACGCCGTCGCGCCGCTCCAGCCGCACCGAGCGCAGTTCGAGCCTGCCGGTGGTACGGAACTCCGGCAGCAGCTCCAGCGCCCGCGGCGTGGGCCGCAGCATGGCGTCGAGCAGGTGCGGACCGGCCACCGGCGACCGTAGGACCGCCCTGAGGAAGATCCCCTGGTCGATCTCGTAGCCTTCCTTGCCGGCCTGGCGGTGCGTGCGCTCGGACGCCAGCTGCGCTGCCGTCGGCACCAGGCCGGGGCAGGCGTCCGCGGCGGCCTCGACCAGCTCCGGCAGCCGCAGGAAGACCGAGCGGTTGTCGGTGAGTTCGTCGTAGACGGCCTCGGCATGCCGGTCCAGGAACCGGGCCCGCTCGGTGCGGGCCACGTTGTG
Source organism: Streptomyces sp. NPDC025638 (assembly GCF_055558775.1). NCBI lineage: Bacteria > Bacillati > Actinomycetota > Actinomycetes > Kitasatosporales > Streptomycetaceae > Streptomyces > Streptomyces sp. NPDC025638. The sequence continues at coordinate 368,111 of NZ_JBVHLX010000009.1, forward strand.
CGCCGCGGCCATCTCGGCCCGCTGTGCGGGAGTTCGCTCGGCGGGCTCCGGCAGGGCGGCGACCAGCTCCGCCACGCGTGCGGCCGCTTCGCCGATGCCCGGCGGCACACGGAACGCGGTCTGTTCGGCGACCCGTACGGCGGTCATGAGGCCTCCTTGGCGGCGATCGTGCGCAGTTGGCGGTCGCAGGCCGCCAGGTGGGTGCCCAGCGCGTCCTCGAAGCTTGTGGTCGCGGCGTCGAAGAGCAGTTGCCGCCGGATCGCGATCTCCTTGCCGGACAGGCCGCTGACCAGCCCGGCCGTGGCGGCCACCGCGCTCGCCGGGTCGACGACCAGCTCGTCGACGATGCCCAGCGACACCAGTTCCGGCGCTTCGAGCGACAGCCCGAAGAGCACGGCCTTGCGGATCCGGGCGGCGCCCGCGAACCGGACGAGGCGGTAACCGGCCATGCCCGGCCAGGTGGCCTCGCCGTCGTGCGGTAGGCGCAGCCGCATGCCGGGCGTGGCCACCCGGATGTCCGCGGCGAGGAAGGCGTCCAGCGCCGTACCGCCGCAGTCACCGCGAGCCACCGCGACCGTCGCCACGGGCAGTCGCTCCAGTCGGCGCAGGGCACGCTCCCACTTGCTCACCAGCATCACGTCCAGGCCGTCGGCCCAGTCGTCGCCGGGGGCGCCGGACACATGCACGCAGAGGATGCCACCGCCGCGGTCCTCGGCCTCGTCGCACAGCGACGCCAGCGCCGCGACCGTCGTGGCCGTGGGCGGCCGGGTCCCGTCGATCACCAGCGTGAGCGGTTCACTCATCACACCCTCCGAGCTCACCATCGGACCAGCGCCGTCTCGATCGTGGAGCCGGGCCCCATCGTCATGAGGACGCCGTACTCGCCTGGCCTGGTGACGCCTTCGTCGAGGAGCCGCTCGTAGGAGAACAGGAACGAGCCGCTGGAGACGTTGCCGTGGTCGCGCAGCACACCGCTGGTGTGGCGCACGTCGTGCCGGGTCAGCCCGAGGTTGACGGTGACGGCGTCGATGACCTTCTTGCCGCCGGAGTGCACCAGCCAGTGCCTGATGTCGCTGCGGCGCAGGCCTGTGCCCTCCAGGAGGCGGTCGACGACGATCTCGGCATGGGCTCCGACCACATACGGGATGAGGGGGTCGAGATAGAAGCTGAACCTGCCCTGGTCGCGGTCCCACTCGTAGCGCATGGCGTCGACGGCTTCGGGGATGATGCAGCTGGCGAACTTCAGGATGCCGGGGCCCTCGCCGCCGGCCGATCCGCCGTGTCCGCGGCCGCCTTGGCTGATCAGCGCGACGGCGGCGGCGCCGTCGCCGAAGAGGCTGTTGACGACGGCGGTGCGCATCGTCCCGTCCATGGCGTACGCCGAGGAGCACGCCTCGGCGCACAGTACGACGGCGAGCTCGCCCGGGTGCGCGGCGGACCAGCCCGCGACCACATTGAGGGCGTTCAGGCCGGCGTTGCAGCCCATGCCGACGATGTCGGAGCGGCTGCAGTGGCGGTCGATGCCCAGTTCCTTGATGAGCAAGGCGCTCAGCCCCGGGGTGAGGAAGCCGGTGGAGGTGACGCAGCACAGATGGCGCAGGTCGGACAGCTCGGCGCCGGCCCGCTTCAGACAGGCTCGCAGGGCCTCCGCCCCCATCTCGACCGCCGACCGCTTGTGCTTGTCGAGCAGATCGCCCTGCGGCTCCAAGACCCGCACCCCGTTCTCGTCCTCGGGGGGCAGGACCAGGTGCCGACGCTCGATCGCGCTGTTCATGAAGACCGAACGGATCCTGGGATCGGTGATGGCGAAGGCGTCGAGCACCTCCTGCTGCGTGTACGAGGTGGCGGGCGCTGCCGTACCGACGCCGATCATCCGCGGACGGGCCGCGGCCGGGTCGAGGCGCACGCCGACCGGGACCGGGGACCCGAGCAGATCCGCTTCCGGCGCTTCAGGAATTGCAACATTGACGGTCATCGGAAAGTCCAACCCCACATTCGCGGCTTGCTGAACAGCCGTCGCCGCCGAGTGACACGAACGCTGATCACGTGCATGCCTTTCTGAATCGATCGCGAATTGGTACGGATACGCCTACGGGTAGGTGTACGCATACGTGTCAGGACGCCTCTGCTTCCGCTTCGATGAAGCGGACGAGCCGCCCGATGCCCTCTTCGATTTCCTCGGGCGTCAGATAGCTGGTGGACAGGCGGAGGGCGCGATGGCCGCCGCCGTGCGGATGAAAGTTGCGCATCGGCGTCCAGATGACGCCGAATTCCTCCGCGGACCGGGTCAGGGCCGCGTTGTCCGCCTCGAAGGGCACCTCGACCCGCAGGAAGAATCCGCCGGTGGGCCTGTTCCACCGCACGCCGAGGGTCTCCCTGCGGGCGGCGGGCAGGCGCCGGTCGAGCTGTTCGAGCGTGGCGCGCATGGCGCCGCCGTAGTACGCGGCGGGGCCGGAGTTGAGCTCCGACACCCGGCCCCGCGCGGCCAGCAGGGTGCCGGCGACGGCGGCCTGGCCGAGGGACGAGGTGTTGACCGTCACCATGCTCTTGATCTTGGCGAGTTCGTCGGCGAGCAGTCCGATGCGGCCGGAGTCGTCCACGACCCGCTGATCCGCGACGACGAACCCGACCCGGGCGCCGGGGAAGACGGTCTTGGAGAACGAGCCGAGGTGCACGACATGGCGCGCTCGGTCGAGCGACTTCAGTGTCGGCAGCGGCGGCCCGGGGCTGACCAGCCGGTACGGGCTGTCCTCCAGGATCAGGATGCCGTGCCGGTCGGCCAGTTCCAGCAGCTCGGTACGGGTTTCGAGGCTCAGTGTGGTCCCGGACGGATTGGAGTGGTCGGGGACCACGTAGAAGGCACGGGGCCGGCGCCCTCGGGCGCGCTCCTCGTGGATCGCGGCCTCGACGTCGGCGCAGTGGAGCCCGTCCAAGCGCTCCTCGACGCCATGGACGGGGACGTCGAGCAGCCGGGCCGCTCCGGTGATGCCCACGTAGCAGGGGCTGGCGTGCAGCAGCACGTCCTCGGGCCGCGCCATCAGGGCGCGCAGCACGAGCAGCATGGCCTCCTGGGCGCCGACGGTCACCACGAGGGACTCGGCGGGGACGTCGATGCCCTCGTCGACGCGCAGGGAGTCGGCGAGGATCTGGCAGATCCGGCCGGCGGTCGGGCCGTACTGGTACATGGCGGTACGGATGTCCTGCTCCGTGGCGCCCTGTTCGGTCAGGTGGTCCAGATAGCCGCGGACGTGGGTGAAGATCTGCTCGGTGGCGAAGAACCCGTCGTAGGGGCGGCCGGGCGCGAAGGAGATCGCGTCGGGGTAGCGGAACGTCACCTCGTTGAGGAAGTTCATGGTGTCCAGGACCGGGTCCGAGACGCTGGCATGCAGGTCCGCCTTGCGCAGGACCGCCGCAGGCTCCGGTTGCGGCCCGGCCGCCGAAGGGGCCGGGCGCGCGGAGCGGGGCGCAACCGCGGTACCCGGTCCGGCCACCACCTCCGGCCGGACGTCGGCGACCGTACCGGTCCCGGTGAACGCCATGGCCTCGGCCAGTTCCGCGACGAGGCGGTCCAGGGCCCGCGGCAGGCCCTCGGGCCCGGCGGCGAGCGGTCCGGCCACCGCCGGGTGGCCGAGCAGCACCGCGTCCGCGCCGTGGGCGAGGGCCACCAGCACATCGGCGCCGCGCCGGATGCCGCCGTCGAGCAGGACGGGGCAACGGCCCGCGACGGTCGCCGCGATCTCCGCCAGCGTGTGCAAGGAGGCGGCCACGACGCCGTCGGCGCCCGCGTCGAGCGCGCGTACGGCGTCCGCGGCCGTGTCGATGCCCGCGGCGAGCAGCGGAAGTCCAGCGGTCTCGCGTACTGCCGTGAGGGCGGGCAGCCCGAGGTGGTCGGGTGTCACCAGCAGAGGGCCGAACCCGGCTGCCGGCGCGCGGCGGGCGAGGCCCAGGGCCGTCTCCCGGTCACCCACGCCGTGGAGTCGCAGCCAGGGTGCGGGGCCGTCGGCCGCCGTCAGGTCAGGGAGTTCGCGTGCGCCGTACGCACTGACGACGGCCGGGAGACCGGCCGCGCCTGCCGTCTCGACCAGGGCGAGTTCGTCCTGGGGACGGGTCGGCGCGGCGAAGGGCCCGACGGCCAGCGGCGCGGCCCACGTACGGCCGAGGATCTTGGTCGCCGTGTCGGGCCGGCCGATCGCGTCCGACGTCCCCTGGCGCAGGCCCACCCGGGACAGCGCCTCGCGGTTGGCCGCCCAGGCGCGCTCCTCTGCGGCCAGGAACTCGTGCGGCACGCGGGCCTTGCCATGCCATGCCGACGTCGTCCCGCCGGCCCCCCGTACCGCCATGAATTTCCCCCACAAGCAGCGGCCAATTGCGTTGGCTTTCCGGTGATTAGATTTCCATGAGCGACGCGTGTCTACAACGGCGTCCAACTCACCGGAACGCAACAGCACCCATGCGACGGGGGACTGTTCCTGCTTATTCTTGTGGGGGACTCAATTCAGCGGAATCGTAAACTCCGTGAAAGCCGTGGGCCGGGTGTCCAACCGTGAAAAGCGCACGGTTGGACGGCACGGCCGGAGTCGTGGACAGAGCGGTGCTCCTGCGCACGGGGGGACACTCCGGCAGGAGCACCGCGGTCTAGTGGGCGGCCAGCGCCTCGGTCGGAGGCAGCCGGGCCGCTCGTACGGCCGGATAGAAGCCGGCCAGACCGCCGATGACCAGGGTGGCCCCGACGCCCCCCGCCATCGCCCAGACCGGCACGATGGAGGGCCAGTTCTGGTAGGCGGCGTAGCCGCCGGTGACCGCGATGCCCAGCAGCACCCCACCGACGCCGCCGAGGCCGGACAACAGCAGTGCCTCGGACAGGAACTGGGTGCGGATCTGGCCGCGGGTCGCGCCGAGGGAGCGGCGCAGCCCGATCTCGGCGCGCCGTTCCAGGACGGAGATGACCATGGTGTTGGCCACGCCCACACCGCCGACCAGCAGCGCCACGCCGCCGAGGCCCAGCAGCAGGCCGCTCAGGGCGTCGTCGGTGGCTTCCTTGGCGGCCAGCGCGTCGGAGGGCCGGGAGACATCGACCTCGCCGGGGCTCTCCGGGTTGGCCGTGGCGCCGAGTACGCCCTGGACCTCGGTGACGGCGGAGTCGTCGGCGCGCGTGTAGATCGTCGTCGGGAAGCCGTCGAAGTCCAGCTGCTTCTCGGCGATGGGCCAGCCCACCAGGGCCACCGAGTCCATCGCGGGCAGCAGTTCGTTGGGGGCGAGCAGACCGACGACGGTGTACCAGCGGCCGCCGAGCCAGACCCGTACGTCGGATCCCGCCCGGTAGACCCCCAACTGCTCGGCCGTGTGGGACCCGAGGACCACCGCGGGGTAGCGGCTGCTCGCCTTGTTGAGCCACTGACCGTCGACGATCTCGCCGCCGATGGACTTCAGCAGGTCCAGGCGTGCGGCGTTGACGCTGAGGCCGCCGGTCTCCTCCTTCGGCATGTGGTCGTTGCGGTAGATCTTGGCCGTCGTCTTGCCGACGGCCGACACCGACTCGACGGACGGGTTGTTGGCGATCATCCCGATGGACTCCTTCGGCAGGTGCGCGGAGTCACCGGCCAGGGTCTGGCCGGGGGTGACCGTCAGCAGGTTGGTGCCGAGGGCGGCGAGGCGGCGGTTGAGGTTCTCGGTCGACGAGCTGGAGATGCCGACCACGCCCACCATGGCGGCGATGCCGATCGCGATGCCCAGCGCCGACAGGAACACCCGCATGGGGCGCGAACGCAGTCCGGAGCCACCGACCCGCACCACGTCCGCGAACCCCATCCGGGCGGGCTTGGGCCGGCGGGGCGCAGGTGCCGTGGCGCGGTCGGCCCCCTCGGGCTTGTTCGTGATGTCCAGCGCGCTCATCCCGCAACCTCCTCGGTGACGCGGGCGAGCGGTATCGGCCGACGTCCGGAATCGTGCTCGATCCGCCCGTCCTTGACCCGTACCTCGCGGGGCAGCGACGCGGCGATGTCGCGGTCGTGGGTGATGACCAGCACCGTCGTCCCGGACCTGTGCAGCTCGTGCAGCAGCGCCATCACCGTCGCTCCGGAGCGGGAGTCCAGCGCACCGGTCGGTTCGTCGGCGAGCAGCAGCGGCGGGTCACCGACCACGGCCCGGGTGATGGCCACCCGCTGCTTCTCGCCACCGGACAGCTGGTGCGGCTGGTGGTAGAGCCGGTGGCCGAGGCCCACCCGCCGCAGCGCGCGGGCCGCCAGCCGTCGGCGCTCGGAGCGCGGCATGCCGCTGTAGAGCAGTCCGTCAGCGACACTGTCCAGCGCCGGGACTCCGGGCGCGAGGTGGAACTGCTGGAAGACGAAGCCGATGGTGCCCGCGCGCAGCGCGGACAGTTCGCGGTCGCTGAGGTCGTCGATGTCGTGGCCGTCGATACGCACCGTGCCGGCCGTCGGGCGGTCGAGCGTGCCCATGATGTTGAGCATCGTGGACTTGCCCGAGCCCGACGGGCCGACGATGGCGAGCAGTTCGCCGCGCTGGATGACCAGGTCGACGGCGTGCAGTGCGACCACGTCGCCGTACGTCTTGGAGACCCCGGTCAGATCGACGATGGGTCGGGTCACTTGGGGACCCCCACTTCCATCCCTTCGTGGATGCCACTGCCGGACACCTCGACCAGGCCGTCGGCGAACATGCCGGTCTTGACCGCGACGTACTCGACGCCCTTGTCCGTGACGGCCTCCACGGAGTACTGCCCGCCGGGCTGGACGACCAGCGCGTTGATGGGGACGGCGAGCACGTTCTTGCGTGTCTCCGACTTCAGGGTGACATCGACGCCGGCCGCCTGGTAACTGCCCAGGTCGTGCTGGTTCTTGACCTTCAGTTCCACGGGCAGGGTGGGCGTCTTGCTGTCGCTCGAGTTGCTGCCGCTGCCGCTTCCGGAGGAGTCGTTGTTGGCGGGCGCGGTCGGGCTGCCGACATCCGTCACCTCGGCATCGACCGTGGTGTCGTCGGGGAGGGCCACGGTGGCTTTGACGCCCTTGTGGACCAGGCCCTCGTACTGGACGTCCAGGTCCACGGTGATGACGCGCTCGGTTCCGGTCCAGGACAGCACGGTGCCGCTCAACTGGTCACCGGGTGAGGCGTCCACGGCGGAGACCCGTCGTGCGCCGGACGCCACGACGGCGTCGCCGGGCTGTACGACGCCGGTCTCGTCCCGGCCCAGGTCCTTCTGCCACTCCTTGACGGCGTCGGCGGTGCCGGAGGTGTACTCGTCGTCGACGGTGAATCCGGTGTAGCCGAGCTTGGCGAGGTTCTGCTCCAGGACCTTGACGTCGTCGCCCTCCACACCGTCCTTCAGGGTGCGGTAGAAGGGCACGGATCCGTAGAGCAGGGGCACCGACTCCTCGTCGACCTTGTACACGGGTTTGCCGCGCTTGATGACGTCGCCCTCGCCGGGTGTCCAGGTGACGGTCCCGGAGGAGGAGCCGCCGCCGGAGGTGCCGCTGCCTGCCGAGCCGTCGCCCTGCGAGGGCTGCCCGCCACCGCTGCTGCCACTGCTCCCGCCTGCGGAGCCCGGGGCCTTGACGGTGGTCACGTCGCCGTAGCCAAGATTGCCGTCGACGCTCTCCGTGCTGGTGAGCGTGGTGCGCTTCACCTTCGCCGTGGCCGGCGGGCCCGACGGCGCCGCGGCGGCGGACCCGCCGCCGTCACCGCCGAAGGCACCCGAGGCGGCGGCACCGGCCGCCGCGGCGACCGCAATGGCGATCACCACGATCATCGCGAGCCGGGCGGGCCGGCGCGGCCGGCGAGCGGCCGGCGCCGGAGCCTCGTCGCCGCCCTCACCGCCCCCGCCGTCGTCCGCGACGGCAAGCGTGCCGTCGTCGCCCGGCGCGGCGAGCGCCTTCGACGTCTCGCGCGGCGCCTCGCCGTTCTCCTGGAGTTCGAGGGCGCCGCGCTCACCGTTGGCCCGGTTCAACTCGTGGGTGCCTTCGGACGTCACTGGGGACCGCCAGGGCCCGAGAGCCTGAGCATGCCGCCGGGGAACTTGTCCTGGCACGCCTGCTGCGCCTTCTGGAACGCAGGGTCACCGGGTGTGATGCCGGAGTCGCCGACGTTCACGACCAGTTCGTTGCCGTTGATCTCGGGGTCGGGCATCTTGGGCAGACCGTTCTTGCGCATGCACTTGGCCCACTCCGCGGCCTTCGCCGAGTCGACGGTGCCGCCGTTGGGTCCGCCCTGGCCCTGCGGCATCTTGTCGCGGCAGGCCGACATCGCCTTCTGGAACTCCGGTGAGTTCGGGTCCACGCCGCTGCCGGGACCGATGCGGACGCGGCCGTCGCTGTCCGGCTCCGGGTCCGGATACTTGGGCACGCCGTTCTCACGCATGCACTGCGCGAAGGCCACGGCCTGGTCGGCACCGGAAGTGGACGAGGAGGAGCTGGGCTTGTCATTGGTCTGCGCCTCCGACTCACCGGAGCAGCCGCTCAATCCAAACCCGAGGATGACTGCGGACATGGCCACTAAGGTCTGCGAGATGACTCGCTTGCGTGTCGTGAACATGGGCCAAGTTCTACGGGTCGGGCGGTCACACGCCGGGCACAAAGTCCCGGGCACCCGATGAGGCCGAAGTCCCGTGGGCGGACATGGCTGCGCCCCCGCCCTCGGATGATCCATCGAGGCGGGGGCGCGCGGGGCCGGTCAGCACGCCTCGGAGGCGCTGGGCTGCTTCGTGCGCTCGTCGTCGTGCCGTAGCGTGATCGCGCCGGCCGGGCATCTGGCGGCCGCCATCCGTACCGCCGTGACCTGCCCGGGGTCGGGAGACGCGGTGTGCAGGAGCACCTTGCCGTCGTCCTCGGACTGGTCGAAGACCTCCGGCACCGCCATCATGCACTGGCCGGTGCCCAGGCAGGTGTCGCGGTCGACCCGTACCTCCATCCTCTCTTCTCCTCTCACCAGGTGACGGGCAGGGCTTCGAGGCCGTACTGGGGTGCCAGCGGGCGGAAGCGCAGTTCGCCGAGTGGGACGGCCAAGTGGAGATCCGGGAAGCGGCGCAGCAGTGCCGCATAGGCGATGCGCAGCTCCATTCTGGCGAGGGCCGCGCCCACGCAGAAGTGGATGCCGTGACCGAACGCGAGATGGTTGGTCTGTTCGCGGGTGATGTCCAGCCGGTCGGGCGGCGCGCCCGGCGGCTGGATGCGATTGGCCGCGAAGAGCGAGACGTCCACGAGGTCTCCGGCCTTGACGACCTGGTCGCCCATGGGCACATCCGCGAGCGCGGTGCGGGGTGAGGCGGTGGAGACGACCGAGACGTAACGCAGCAGCTCCTCCACCGCACGATCCATCAACTCTGGTCGTTCTCTGAGCAGTTGAAGCTGATCGGGATGCTCCAGCAGTACGAGGGTGCCCAGCGCCAGCATCTCGGCGGCGTTCTCGAAGCCACCCGCGACGAGCGAGGCGCAGACGCCGCCCAGTTCCTTGTCGTCCAGTTCCTCGCCGTGCCCGAGGATCAGCATGCTCAGCAGGTCGTCCCCCGGCGCGCGGCGGCGCTGCGCCACCATCCTGACCATGTAGGCGTTGAACGCCTTCATGGCCTGGATGTTCTTCTTGGCGCGGCCGGAGGAGCGGAGGTCGAGGGTGCGGGCCAGCTCGGCCTGGTCGTCCCGGGGCACGCCGACCAGCGCGCAGCCGACCAGGCCGGGCACGGGCCGGGCGAAGTGCCGCATCAGGTCGGCGGGCTTGCCGGCCCGCTCCAGCACATCCAGCCGGTCCTCGACGATCTTCTCGATCAACGGCTCCATCCGCCGTATCCGCCGCACCGTGAACTCCGGCGTCAGCATCTGCCGCAGCCGCGTGTGCTCCGGCGGGTCGTACTGGAGCAGGTTGCCCGGCTCGACCAGCCGGCGGGAGGCCTCGGCGGTCTCCGCCGGCGGTCTGGTGGTGAACCGCTGTGCGTCACCGAGGACCGCGCGCACCTCCTCCCGGCCGGTGACGACCCAGTCGTTGGCCCCGGGCCCGTCGTCGCGGACGAGGGGCGTCTGCGCGGCCGTCCGGCACAGCTCGGGCACGGGGTCCACTCCGTCCCGGATCCGGTGGACAGGCACCTCGGGTGGCTTCGGCATGGCAGGCATCCTCACCAGACGACGGGCAGTGTCTCGACGCCGTACTGGGGCGCCAGCGGTTTGAAGCGCAGCTCCTCCCGAGGCACGGCCAGCCGCAGTTCGGGGAAGCGCCGCACCAGCGCGGCGAAGGCGATGCGCAGATTCAGCCGTGCCAGTGCGGCCCCCACGCAGAAGTGGATGCCGTGGCCGAACGCGAGATGGTTGGGATGCTCACGGGTGATGTCGAAACCGTCCTGGTCCTCCTCCCCCGGCTGCGCCCGGTTGGCCGCGAACAGGGAGCAGATCACGCTGTCGCCGGCCTTGATCACCTGGTCCCCGATCCTCACGTCCTCCAGTGCGGTGCGCGGGGAGGCCACCGGGATGACGGACACGTAGCGCAGCAGTTCCTCGACCGCCTGGTCCATCAACTCGGGCTTCTCCCGGAGCAGTTCGAACTGCTCGGGATGCGCGAGGAGGGCGAGGGTGCCCAGGCCCAGCATGCCGGCGCTGTTCTCCCAGCCGGCGGCCATCTCCGAGGCGCAGATGCCGATCAGCTCCTCGTCGGTGAGCTCGTCGCCGTACTCGCGGAGCAGCATGCTGAGCTGGTCGTCGGCCGCTCCCGGGTCGCGCCGCTTCTGTGCCACGAGCCGGCCCATGTAGCTCTCGAACGCCTTGGCCGCCGCCTGCTGCCGGGTGCGGTTGGCGCTGCGGCTGAGGTCGAGGTTGCGGGCCAGCTCGGCCTGGTCGTCGCGGGGCACTCCGAAGAGCGCGCAGCCCACCAGGCCGGGCACGGGCCGGGCGAAGTGCCGCATCAGGTCGGCCGGTTGCCCGGCCCGCTCCAGCACATCCAGCCGGCCCTCGACGATCTTCTCGATCAACGGCTCCATCCGCCGCATCCGCCGCACCGTGAACTCCGGCGTCAGCATCTGCCGCAACCGCGTGTGCTCCGGCGGGTCGTACTGCAACAGGTTGCCGGACTGAGTGCGCCGGGCCGGCGAGGCGCTCGCCTCCGGCGGCCGGTTGCTGAACCGCTCCGCGTCGCCGAGGACCGCGCGCACCTCCTCCCGGCCGGAGACGACCCAGTCGTGGAACCCGGAGCCGGAGTCTTCGAGGACCGGCGTCTTTTCGGCCATCCGGCGCAGCCCCGGCAGCGGGTCCATCCCGTCACGGCCCTGATGCAGGGGAATGTCTGTCGGTTTCGGCATGGGTGGATCCCTTCCTTCGATACGCCTCGTGGAGCCGCTGGTCGTGCCGGTCCGCTACCAGGCGACGGGCAGCTTCTCGACGCCGTACGTGGCGAGCAGCGGCGGCCGGAAGCGCAGTTCCTGACGGGGCACGGCGAGGCGCAGACCCGGAAAGCGGCGCAGGAGTCCCGCATAGGCGGTCCGCAGTTCCATCCGGGCCAGCGCCGCGCCGACGCAGAAGTGGATGCCGTGCCCGAAGGCAATGTGCGAGACGTTTTCGCGATCGACCCTGAACTCGTCCCTGTCGGTGTCGTCGAGCTGCGCGCGGTTGACGGCGAGCAGGGAGCAGGAGACGATCTCGCCCTCCTTGATCTCCTGGCCGCCGATGGTCACGTCCTCCAGCGCGGTGCGCGGCGAGGCGATCGGTACGACGGCGACGTACCGCAGCACTTCCTCGACCGCCTGGTCCATCAACTCGGGCTTCTCCTGAAGCAGTTCGAGCTGCCCGGGGTGGTCGAGCAGCGCGAGGGTGCCGAGGCCGAGCATGCCGGCGACGTTCTCCATGCCGGCGGCGATGACGGACGCGCAGATGCCGACGAGCTCCTTGTCGGTGACGTCGGCGCCGTGGTCCTGGATCAGCATGCCGAGCATGTCGTCGCCCGGGTCTCGGCGCTTCTGCTTGACGAACCTGGCCAGATAGCCGTCGAACGCGTTCACCGCGGCCTGTCGCAGTTGCCAGTTGCGGTTGGCGCGCCGGCTGAGGTCGAGGTTGCGCGCCAGTTCGGGCTGGTCGTCGCGGGGCACTCCGAGCAGTGTGCAGCCGACCAGTCCGGGAATGGGCCAGGCGAAGTGCCGCATCAGATCGGCCGGTTGTCCCGCGCGCTCCAGCACATCCAGCCGGTCCTCGACGATCTTCTCGATCAGCGGCTCCATCCGCCGCATCCGCCGCACCGTGAACTCCGGCGTCAGCATCTGCCGCAACCGCGTGTGCTCCGGCGGGTCGTACTGCAGCGGATTGCCGATCTGGGTGATCTGCCGGGACTCCTCCTCGCTGTCCGCGGGCGGTCGGGTGGTGAAGCGCTGCGCGTCGCCGAGAACGGCCCGCACCTGTTCCCGGCCGGTGACGATCCAGTCGTGGATGCCCGGTCCGGTGTTCTTCAGCATCGGTGTCTCGGCGCTCATCCGGCTCAGTTCGGGCAGCGGTTCCAGACCGTCCCGGGTGTGGTTCTGCAGAACTTCCGGCGGCTTCGGCATTGGCGGATCCCTTTCGTCGTCTTCGTCGTCGCGCCCGGTCAGGCGTCGGTCCCGGACCGGAGCGTCTCGGTGATGACGCGCCCGATGTCCGCCAGATGCGCGGACTGCAGCATGTCGTTGTGGGCGGCGGCGATCTCGTGCACCACGACGTCCCCCGCGGTGTAGGGACGCCAGCTGTCCACCGCCTCCGCCACCGGCAGGTCCTCGGGCCGGTCCTCGGTCGCGACGAACAGCAGGACGTCACCGCCGAAGCGAGGAGGCGTGTGATTGCGGGAGATGCCGACCGCGTTCCGCATGACCTCCTCCATGTTCGTCATCAGCGGACCGCTCACGCCCATCGGCATCTCGCCGCCGTCCGGGGAGGTGTGGAACTCGCGCCGCTGCTCCGGCGCCGAGTGGGTCTCCCCCGCCTCGTCGTCGCCGACGAGGGCCCGGCCGAGCCCGGCGGGGTACGAGTCGAGCAGGGCGACCAGGGCGGTCTGCTCGCCGAGTTCCTCCAGGCGAGCGGCGATCGCCTGCGCGATCACACCGCCGAAGGACCAGCCGAGGAGGTGGTACGGGCCGCTGGGCTGCAGCCCCCGGATCTGCTCGACGTAGTCGGCGACCATCTCCTCCATGCTCTGCGGCAGCGGCTCGGGCCCGGCCAGCCCGCGCGCCTGCACGCCGTAGACCGGCAGGTCCGACGGCAGGTGCTGGAGCAGGGCCGCATAGCCCCAGCTGAGACCGGTGCTGTGGTGCACACAGAACAGCGGCGGACGGCTGCCCTCGGCCCGCAGCGGCAGCAGCACCTCCAGGTCGTCGCGGTTGCGGACCTTGCGGCGCGCCGCCACGGAACCTCCGTACCGGTCCTGCCCCTTGTCCCGCAGGGCGATCAGGCCCTCGGCGGTGCGTTTCGCCCGCTCGCCGGTGCGGACCATCCGCGCCCCCGCGGGCCCGAACGGACACGCCACGAAGCGCGAGCCCGTCCGACCGGGCCGGCCCGCATAACCGCGGGCCGACGAGGCACCCGCCACATACAGGTCGCCCACGGCTCCCGGCGGTACCGGGCGCAGGAAGTCGTCCAGCACGAACGCACGGGTGTTGGCGACCGGACCGCCCGCGAGCGGCTCCGCCGACAGCGTCCCGGAGGGGGTGCGGTGCTCCCCGGAGGGGGTGCGGTGCTCCCACCACGCCCCTCCGGCCTCGACCGCGCCCTGGACGGTCACCAGCCGGGACTGCGGGTGCTCCGCCCGCCTGCTGTGCAGGTCATCCGCGACCACCGGCGTGCCGTGGCCCATCGCCCACACTTCCGCGAACTCCGGCCCGCCGTCGGCGATTTGTCCGTCCGGGAGCTGACCGGCGGTGGTGACCAGCACCGCGGTGCCGTCCGTCGTGGCCGCCACAGGCCGCGCACCGGGTGCACCGAGTCGTACGGTCACGCCCGCGCACAGCGCCGCGAGCACCGGCGCGAGCAGGGCGGCCTGTGCCTGGACGGGGGCCCGCCCGTCGAGCACCAGCTCCGCCGACTCCGCCGGCAGCGACCGCATCCGGTGGGCCACCAGATTGAGCAGTGCCCGGTGCTCGATCACCGCGACCTCGCTGAGGCCGTCCTCCGGCGAGACGGGCAGCAGCAAGGCCGCGCTGCCCGGCAGCGGCCGCCGCACCGCCACGCTCTCCCGGGCCCCGGTCACCTCCTGCTCCTCCTCCAGCGCGACCACCGGGATCGTGACGTCCTCGGGCACCACCCCGGCAATGGTCGCGGGGCACACCAGCGCCGCGGCGCCGGACTCGCGCACCAGCTCGCCGACCTCCTCCACAGGCCGGTCCGGTCCCGCGAACAGACAGACGGCACCGGCCTCCAGCACGCCGAGCGCGCCGACCACGACGCCGCTGCTCGGCGGCACGGCCACCATCACGACGTCGTCGGCCCCGATCCCCTGCTCAACCAGCCGCCGCGCGAGCCGCGAGCCCGCGTCCCGCAGCGCCGCGTACGTCAGCGCGGTGTCCTGGCCCTGCTCCACGAGGGCGACGGCGTCCGGGGTGCGGGCCGCCCGGGCCGCCAGCAGCTCGACCACGGTGCCCGTCGGCACCTCGGCCGCGGTGGCGTTCCACACCTCGACCACCTGCTGGTACTCGGCCGGGTCCAGGAGCACGTCCACCTGGCTCAGGCGCAGTTCGGGATCGGCCGCGACCTGTTCGAGCACCCGCACCAGCCGGCCGGCCAGCGCCTCGACGGTGACCCGGTCGAACAGCTCCGTCGCGTACCGGATCACGCCGTCGATGCCGTCCGGTGTGCCGTCGTCGTGGCTCCGCTCGGTGAGGCTGACGGTCAGATCGAGCTCGGAGGACTCCGTCCCCACGTCCAGGCGCCTGGTGCTCAGGCCCGGCATCTCGGAGGTGTCCCACTTCTCCGCGTCGTCGTCGTGCACCTCCAGGAGTACCTGGAAGACGGGGTGGTGCGGCGCCGCCGGGTCGGGCAGGGGCAGCACCTCCACCATCCGCTCGAACGGCAGGTCCCGGTAGAGCAGCGCCTCCTGGTGGGCGTCCCGCGACCGGCCGATCAGCTCCAGGAAGGTCGGGTCGCCGGAGGTGTCCGTACGCAGCGGCAGCGGGCCGGCGAACGGGCCCACCACGCCCTCCAGGCTGTCCTCGGCCTCCTGGCGCGGCAGTACGGTGCCGAGCGTGACGTCCGTGCCCGCCCCCAGCCGGCTGAGCAGCAGCGCGAGCGCCGCGTGCACCACGATGAACGCCGAGGGCGAGCCGCCGGACTGTGCCGCCTCCATCAGCCGGTCGTGCGCCTCGGCACCGAGGCGCACCGGTACAGCGTCCACGCGGCGCGACGGCGACGCCTGCCGCGGCCGGTCGGCAGGCAGCTCGGTCTCGGCGCCGACGCCCGCCAAGGTCTCGCGCCAGTACTCCACCTGATCGCTGATCAGGCTGTCCGACCGCTCCTCGCCCTTGAGCAGCTCCCGCTCCCACAGCGCGTAGTCCGCGAACTGCATGGGCAGCGGCGCCCGTTCCGACACCCGACCCTCGCGCCGCGCGCCGTACGCCGCGGCGAGGTCCCGGACGAGCAGGTCGAGCGACGCGTCGTCCGCGGCGATCCGGTGGACGACGAGGAGCAGCACGCTGTCCTCTTCGGACAGCGGGAAGAGGTACGGCCGCCAGGGCGTCTCCCGTGCCAGGTCGAACCGGTATGCGGCATGGGTGGCCAGCAGTTCCGGCAGCTCCTCCTCGGTCGCCGGCGTCACCGTGAGCGAGGGACGGGCCTCGTCGAGGTCCAGTACCCGCTGGTGGGGCACGCCGCCGGCCTCGGGGAACAGCGTCCGCAGCATGTCGTGGCGCGCGGCGACGTCCCCGAGCGCCGCCCGGAGTCCGTCCTGGTCCAGTGGGCCGCCCAGGCGCAGCGCGACCGCGGTCTGGTAGGCCGTCGCGTCCTCGTGCCGGCGGTCCATGTGCCAGGTACGGAGCTGGCCTGCCGTGAGGGGGATCTCCGCCGGACGCTCGTCGGCCGGGCGCAGGGCGGGGCGCACCTTCGAGCCGAGCATCCGGGCCACGCCGACCGGGGTCGGCGCGCCGAAGAACTGCCGCATGCTCAGCTCGGCGCCGAGTTCGGTGCGGATCCGGCCGGCGAGACGCATCGCGAGCGCCGAGTTGCCGCCCAGGTCGAAGAAGTTGTCGTCCGCGCCGACGCGTTCGACCTCAAGGACCTCGGCGAACAGTCCGCACAGGATCTCCTCCACCTCGCCCTGCGGCATCAGCGCGGACACCTGGCCGCCGAAGTCGGGGGCGGGCAGGGCGTCGCGGTCGAGCTTTCCGTTGGGGGTCAGCGGCAGCACGGCGAGCGGCACGATCGCGGCGGGCACCATGTACTCCGGCAGGGCCTTGGCGATGTGCTCGCGCAGCAGGGCCGGGGCGAGTTCGGCCCCGGGCGTGGCGGGGACGGCATAGCCGACCAGTTGCGGGTCACCGGGACCGTCGATCCGGGCGACGACCGCGGCCTGGCCGACGTCGGAGTGGGCGGCGAGCACCGCCTCGACCTCCCCGGGCTCGATGCGGAAGCCACGGATCTTGACCTGCTCGTCCGCCCGCCCCGCGAAGTGCAGCTGTCCGTCCACGCTCCAGCGGGCCAGGTCGCCGGACCGGTACATCCGCCGGCTCGGCGCGAACGGGCAGGCCACGAATCGTTCCGCGGTCTGCCCCGGGCGGCCGACATAGCCGCGGGCCAGACCGGGACCGGCGATGTAGAGCTCGCCCACGGCACCGACGGGCACGGGCTGCAGGAAGTCGTCCAGCACGTACACCCGGGTGTTGGCCAGCGGACGGCCGATCGCGGGCGGCGCGTCCTCGGGGCGGATGCCCGCGTCGAGCGGGACGGCGGTGGTGATCACGGTGGCCTCGGTGGGCCCGTAGGTGTTCCACACCGTCGCCTGCGGCCTCCACCGCGCGGCAAGGTCCGCGCTCAACCGCTCGGCGCCCAGCACCCAGTTGTCCACGCCGGGCACGGTGGCCGGGTCCAGCACGCCGAGCAGCGACGGCACCACGCTGGCCGCGCCGACCCCGGAGCTGCGGATCATCTTCGCCAGCGCGGCCGGGTCGCCCCGCTCCTCGCCGGACGCGATGGCCAGCGTGCCTCCCGCCGCCAGGGTGACGGCCACGTCGAGGACGGCGGCGTCGAAGCTGAACGAGGCGAACTGCAGCGTGGTGATGCCCTGTTCGGCGCCGAGCACCGGGCGCATCGCCTCGGCCAGATTCGCCACGCCGCCGTGCGCGACGGCCACGCCCTTCGGTCGGCCGGTGGAGCCGGAGGTGTAGATCACGTACGCCAGCCGGTCAGGGGACGGCAGCGCCTCCAGCGGTCGGCCGGAGCGGGCCGCGACGGCCTCGGCGGCCTGGTCGAGCAGCAGCACGTGCTCGGCCTCCCACGGCAGCCCGGCCGACGCCTCGGAGGTGGCGAGCACCACCGCCGTACCGCTGTCGGCGACCATGAACGCCAGCCGGTCGGCCGGATATTCGGGGTCCAGCGGCACGAACGCGCCGCCCGCCTTCCACACCGCCACTTCGCTCACGACCACGTCGATGCCGCGGGGCAGACACAGCCCCACCCGGGACTCCCGGCCGATCCCCAGGTCACGCAGATGGCGGGCCAACCGGTTGGAGCGCGCCTCCAACTCCGCGTACGAGAGCAGCTCTTGCCCGCAACGCACGGCAACCACGTCCGGCGCCAGCTCCGCCTGCTCGGCGATCCGCTCCACCAGCGTGCCCGACGGCATCGGCCCCGTGGTGGCGTTCCACTCCTCCACCACCCGCGCACGCTCGGCCTCGCCGAGGAGGTCGATGGCGCTCAGACGGGTGTCGGGGTCGGCGGCGACCTGCTCCAGCACCCGGGCCAGGCGCGCGGCCAGACCCTGGACGGTGCCCTCGTCGAACAGGTCGGCGGCGTAGAGGATCCCGCCACCGAGACCGGCCGGGGTGCCGTCGGCGTCACGTTCCTCGGCCAGGGTGACCGACAGGTCGAACCGGGCCGGCGGTGCCTCGGCAGCCGGGATCGGGGTGATCTCCAGTCCGGGCAGCTCCCAGCGGGAGTCGGGCACGTTCTGCAGTGCGAGCATCACCTGGAAGAGCGGGTTGCGCGACAGCGAACGGGCGGGGTTCAACTCGTCCACCAGCCGCTCGAACGGCACGTCCTGATGCGCGTAGGCCGCCAGATCCGTCTCGCGCACCCGCCCCAGCAGCTCGGCGAAGGTCGGGTCGCCGCTGAGGTCCGTGCGCAGCACCAGGGTGTTCACGAAGAACCCGGCCAGTTCCTCCAGTTGTGTGTCACCGCGCCCCGCGATCGGAGTACCCAGCGGGATGTCGTCCCCGGCGCCCATGCGGGACAGCAGCACCGCGAGCGCCGCATGCACCACCATGAACATCGTCGCCCGGCCCCGCCCCGCCAGCTCCACCAGCGAGGCGTGCGTGGCCGCGTCCACGCCGACCGGCACGCTCCCACTGCGGAACGAGGAGACCGCCGGGCGCAACCGGTCGGCCGGCAGACGCAACTCCTGCGGCGCACCCGCCAGGGCCTGCTTCCAGTAACCCAGTTGACCGCTGACGATGCTGTCCGGGTCGTCGAGGTCGCCGAGAGCGTCCCGCTGCCACAGCGCGTAGTCCGCGTACTGCACCGGCAGCGGCTGCCGGTCCGGTATACGGCCTTCGAGACGCGCGGCGTAGGCGGCCCGCAGATCCCGCGCCAGCACCCCCATCGACCACCCGTCCGACGCGATGTGATGCGTCACCACCAGCAGCACATGCTCACTCGGCGACACCCGCAGCAGCCACACCCGCCACGGCAGCTCCTTGCTCAGCTCGAAGCCCCGCTTGGAGTACGTGGCCAGCCGATCCGCCAGCTCCTCCTCGCTCGTCTCGACGACGGACAGGCGCGGGCGGGCGGCCGGGCCGTGCAGGATGCGCTGTCGCGGGACGCCCTCGGACTGCGGGAAGACCGTGCGCAGGCTCTCGTGCCGCTCCGCGACATCGCCCAGCGCCGCGCGCAGGGCGGCCACATCCAGCTCGCCGTCGAGCCGGAGCGCCAGCGGCAGGTTGTAGGCGGCCGCGGCCGCACCCGAGTCGCCCTCGTCCAGCCGGTTGAGGAACCACATGCGCTGCTGCGCGTACGACAGCGGCAGCACTTCCGGCCGTACCTGCGGCCGCAACGGCAACCGGCCGGTGCCGGACGCACCCTCGATCAGCCGCGCAACCCCCGCCACCGTCGGCGCACCGAACAACTCACGGATGCTCACCTCCGCGTCCAGCACCGACCGCACCCGCGCAAGCAGCCGCATCGCCAGCAGCGAGTCACCACCCAGACCGAAGAACGACGCCTCCGCACCGACCCGCTCCAGGCCCAGCACCTCCGCGAACAGCCCGCACAGCACCTCCTCGGTGGGCGTGGCCGGGGCGCGGCTCTCGTCGCGGGCTGCCGGGTCGAGGGCGAGCAGGGCGGTGCGGTCGAGCTTGCCGTTGACGGTCAGCGGCAGCGCCTCCAGCTCCACGACCGCGGCCGGGACCATGTACTCCGGCAGGGACTTGGCGATGTGTTCGCGCAGCAGGGTGCCGTCGAACTCGGCGTCGGTGGCGGGGACGGCGTACGCGACGAGTTGCCGGTCGCCGGGGCGGTCCTCGCGGACGACCACGGCGGTCTGGCCGACGTCGGGGTGAGCGGCCAGCGCCGCCTCGACCTCGCCCAGCTCGATACGGAACCCACGGATCTTGACCTGCTCGTCCGCCCGTCCGACGAAGTGCAACTGCCCGTCGGCCGACCAGCGGGCCAGGTCCCCCGAGCGGTACATACGCCGGCCCGGTGCGAACGGACAGGCCACGAACCGCTCGGCGGTCTGCCCCGGGCGGCCGACATAGCCGCGGGCGAGTCCAGGCCCGGCGATGTACACCTCGCCCACGGCACCGACGGGCACCGGCTGCAGGAAATCGTCCAGGACATACATCCGGGTGTTGGTCAGCGGGCGGCCGATCGGCGGGGGCGCGTCCTCCGGAGACAGAGTGTCCTCAAGGAGACTGGCGGTGCTGATGACGGTGGCTTCGGTGGGCCCGTAGGTGTTCCACACCCGTGCCTGCGCCTGCCAGCGGGCGGCCAGGTCGGCGCTCAACCGCTCGGCGCCCAGCACCCAGTTGGACACCCCGGGCACGGCGGCCGGGTCGAGTACGCCGAGCAGGGAAGGCACCACGCTGGCCACCGAGACGCCCGAGGTGAGGAGCATTTCCGCCAGCGAGGCCGGGTCGCCCCGCTCTTCGCCGGAGGCAATGGCCAGCGTGCCTCCAGCGGCCAGAGTCACGGCCACGTCGAGAACAGCCGCGTCGAAGCTGAACGAGGCGAACTGCAGCGTCGTGATGCCCTGTTCGGCACCGAGCACCGGACGCATCGCCTCGGCCAGGTTCACCAGACCGCCGTGCGCGACCGCCACACCCTTCGGACGGCCGGTCGAGCCGGAGGTGTAGATCACATACGCCAGCTGGTCGAGGCTCGGTGACGACCCCAGCGGCTCCTCCGGCTCCGCGGCAATCGCCTCCGCCGCCTCATCCAGCAGCAGCACGTGCTCGGCCTCCCACGGCAGCCCGGCCGACGCCTCGGAGGTGGCGAGCACCACCGCCGTACCGCTGTCGGCAACCATGAACGCCAGCCGGTCCGCCGGGTATTCGGGGTCCAGCGGCACGAACGCGCCGCCCGCCTTCCACACCGCCAGTTCGCCCACGACCATGTCCACCCCACGCGGCAGACACAGCCCCACCCGCGCCTCCGCGCCAACGCCCAGACGGCGCAGATGTCGGGCCAGCCGATTCGCACGCGCCTCCAGGTCCCCGTACGAGAGCAGCTCGGCCCCGCAGCGCACAGCCGTGGCCTGCGGAATGCCCTCGGCCCGTGCGGCGATGAGGTCCACTATCGAGCCGGACGGCAGCGGCCGCGCGGTGTCGTTCCACTCCTCCACCACCCGCGCACGCTCGGCCTCACCAAGGACGTCGATGTCGCTGAGGCGCAGCTGCGGTGTGGCCGCGATCTGCTCCAGCACCCGGGCGAGGCGCTGGGCCAGCCGCTGGGCCGTGTCCTCGTCGAACAGGTCGGCGGCGTAGAGGATGCCGCCACCGAGACCGGCCGGTGTGCCGTCGGCGTCGCGTTCCTCGGCCAGGGTGACCGAGAGGTCGAACCGGGCCGGCGGCGCCTCCATGGGCGGCAGCGGCGCCACCCGGAGACCGGGCAGGTCCCACTGTGCCTCCGGCACGTTCTGCAGCGCCAGCATCACCTGGAACAGCGGGTTCCGTGAGAGGGAGCGCGACGGGTTGAGCTCGTCCACCAGCCGTTCGAACGGTACGTCCTGATGCGCGTAGGCCGCCAGATCCGCCTCGCGCACCCGCCCCAGCAGCTCGGCGAAGGTCGGGTCGCCGCTGAGGTCCGTGCGCAGCACCAGGGTGTTGACGAAGAACCCGGCCAGCTCCTCCAGATGCGGCTCGCCCCGGCCGGCGACCGGGGTTCCGAGCGGGATGTCGTCGCCCGCGCCCATGCGGGACAGCAGCACCGCGAGCGCCGCGTGCACGACCATGAACATCGTCGCACGGCCCCGCCCCGCAAGCTCGACCAGCCGGGCGTGCGTGGCCGCGTCCACCCCCACCGGCACGCTGCCGCTGCGGAACGAGGCGACAGCGGGCCGCGGCCGGTCGGTGGGAAGGGCGATCTCCTCGCCGAGGCCTGCCAAGGCCTGCTTCCAGTAGCCCAGTTGGCCGCTGATGATGCTGTCCGGGTCGTCGAGGTCGCCGAGCGCCTCGCGCTGCCACAGCGCGTAGTCCGCGTACTGCACCGGCAGCGGCTGCCGGTCCGGTATACGGCCTTCGAGACGCGCGGCGTAGGCGGCCCGCAGATCCCGCGCCAGCACCCCCATCGACCACCCGTCCGACGCGATGTGATGCGTCACCACCAGCAGCACATGCTCACTCGGCGACACCCGCAGCAGCCACACCCGCCACGGCAGTTCCTCGCTCAGCTCGAAGCCGCGCTCGGACAGCTCGGCGAGCACCTGTGCGACCTCGTCGGCGACGGTGTCCACCACCGTCAGTGACGGCCGGGCCGCGTCGCCGTCGAGGATCCGCTGCCGCGGTACGCCCTCGACGCTCGGGAAGACGGTGCGCAGGCTCTCGTGCCGCACCGCCATGTCGCCGAGCGCCGCCTCCAGGGCGGCCGTGTCCAGTTCACCGGTCAGCCGGAGCGCCAGCGGCAGGTTGTAGGCGGCGGCCGCCGTGCCGGAGGCGGTCTCCTCCAGCCGGTTGAGGAACCACATGCGCTGCTGCGCGTACGACAGCGGCAGCACTTCCGGCCGTACCTGCGGCCGCAACGGCAACCGGCCGGTGCCGGACGCACCCTCGATCAGCCGCGCAACCCCCGCCACCGTCGGCGCACCGAACAACTCACGGATGTTCACCTCCGCGTCCAGCACCGACCGCACCCGCGCAAGCAGCCGCATCGCCAGCAGCGAGTCCCCGCCCAGACCGAAGAACGACGCCTCCGCACCGACCCGCTCCAGGCCCAGCACCTCCGCGTACAGTCCGCACAGCACTTCCTCGGTCGGGGTCGCCGGTCCCCGGCCGCCCTTGACCACCAGGTCGGGCGCGGGCAGCGCGGCGCGGTCGAGCTTGCCGTTGGGCGTCAGCGGCAGCGCGGCCAGCACCACGACCGCGGCCGGGACCATGTAGTCGGGCAACGAGGCCGCCATGAACTCCCGCAGCGCGCCGGTGTCCGGGGTGCCGTCCTGTCCGTTGGGGACGGCGTAGGCGATCAGGCGTGTGTCGCCCGACCCGTCCTCGCGGGCGACGACCGCCGCCTGGCCGACGCCGTGATGGGCGGCGAGTACGGCCTCGACCTCGCCCGGCTCCACTCGGTGCCCGCGGATCTTCACCTGCTCGTCGGCGCGACCGGCGAAGTGCAGCCTGCCGTCCGAGCTCCAGCGGGCCAAATCGCCGGAACGGTACATCCGCTGACCGGGCAGGAACGGGCAGGCCACGAAGCGCTCCGCGGTCAGCTCCGGCCGGCCGACGTAGCCGCGTGCCAGGCCCGGCCCGGCGATGTACACCTCACCCACCGAACCCGCGGGAACGGGCTGGAGGAAGTCGTTCAGCACGAACACCCGGGTGTTGCCGATGGGCCGCCCGATCGCCGGAGGCGGGTCCTCAGCGGTGATGGCGCCGTCGATGGGGGTGGCGGTGGTGATGACGGTGGCCTCGGTCGGACCGTAGGTGTTCCACACCCGTGCCTGCGCCCGCCAACGGGCGGCCAGGTCGGCGCTCAACCGCTCGGCGCCCAGCACCCAGTTGGACACCCCGGGCACCGTGGCCGGGTCCAGCACCCCGAGCAGCGACGGCACCACACTCGCCACGCCCACACCCGCCGTACGAATCAACTCCGCCAGCGCGGCCGGATCGCCCCGCTCCTCACTCGACGCGATGGCCAACGTGCCGCCGGCCCCCAGCGTGACGGCCACATCGAGAACGGCAGCGTCGAAACTGAACGACGCGAACTGAAGCGCCGTCACACCCTGCTCCACGCCCAGCACCGGGCGCATCGCCTCCGCCAGATTCACCAGACCGCCGTGCGCGACGGCCACGCCCTTCGGACGGCCGGTCGAACCGGAGGTGTAGATCACATACGCCAGCTGGTCGAACTCCGGGGACGACTCCGGCGCGTCCGCGGGTTCCGCGGCAATCGCCTCCGCCGCGTCGTCAAGCAGCACCAGGTGTTCGGCTTCCAGCGGCACATCGCCGAGCGTGTCGCGCGTGCTGAGCACCACCGCCGTACCGCTGTCGGCGACCATGAACGCCAGCCGGTCCGCCGGGTATTCGGGGTCCAGCGGCACAAAGGCGCCGCCCGCCTTCCACACCGCCAGTTCGCCCACGACCATGTCCACCCCACGCGGCAGACACAGCCCCACCCGCGGCTCCGCGCCAACGCCCAGACGGCGCAGATGTCGGGCCAGCCGATTCGCACGGGCCTCCAGATCGCCGTACGAGACCGTCTCGTCCCCGCACCGCAGGGCCACCGCCTCCGGCGAGCGCCGCACCCGGTCCCGGAACAGGTCGAGCAAGGTGTCGGACGGCACGGGACGGGCCGTGTCGTTCCACTCCTCCACCACCCGCCCACGCTCGGCCGCGCCGAGAACGTCGATGTCGCAGACCCGGATCTGCGGATTCTCCGCGATCTGCTCCAGCACCCGCACCAGCCGGTCGACGACCGCCATGGCGGCGTCTCGGTCGAAGAGGTCGGGCCGGTAGTCGAGCTTGAAGTGCATCCGGTCGGCCGGGACCACGACCAGCGTCAGCGGATAGTGCGCCGCTTCCTGCGCACCGCCCGCGCGGATGGCGAAGCCGTCCGGGCTGGGCGGCCCGGCGGGCGGGCGGGGGTAGTTCTCGTACACCACAAGGGTGTCGAAGACCGCGCCGGCACCGGCGAGGCGCTGGACCTCGGGCAACCCCAGATGCTGGTGCGCCATCAGCGCGGACTGCCGCGCCTGCAGATCGGCGAGCAGCGCGGCGACAGGCTGGGCGGCGTCGAGTTGCGCCCGTACCGGAAGGGTGTTGAGGAAGAGACCGACCATCGACTCCACGCCGGGGAGTTCCATGGGCCGTCCCGCCGACGTGGCGCCGAAGACCACGTCGGTGCGTCCGGTCAGGTGTGCCAGCACGATCGCCCATGCGCCCTGGATCACGGAGTTGACCGTCAGCCCCTGGCCACGGGCCAGTTGCACCACCCTCTGGGTCAGTTCCTCGGAGATCTCGTGGATCAGGTTCTCCGCGGCAACCGGCGGCCTGCCCGGGTCGGCCGGCGCGACCAGGGTGGGCTCCTCGACCCCCGCCAGCTCCGCGCGCCAAGCCGCCCGTGCCGCGGCCTTGTCCTGGCGGTTCAACCACGCCAGGTACTCCCGGTAAGAGGTCGTGCGGGGTAATCCGGCGGTGCTGCCGCCCGCCGTGTACACCGCGGACAGCTCGGTGAGCAGGACCGGAATGGACCAGCCGTCCATGAGCACATGGTGACTGGTCATCACCAGCCGGTGCCGGTCCTCGGCAAGCCGGACGAGCAGCAGCCGCAACAGGGGCGCCACCGCCGGATCGAACTTCTCCGCGCGCTCCCGTTCCGCCAACCGCTCCAGCTCGGCGGCCGCATCGGCCTCCGCGAGGCCGGAGACGTCCGCCGCGTGCCACGGCAGGACGACCTCACGCGCGATGACCTGGACCGCCTCGCCGGACTTGCGCCGTCGGAAGCTCGCCCGCAGCGCCGCGTGCCTGGCCAGCAACGCCTCCCAGGACGCCCGCAGTTGACCGGCGTCGACCGGACCGATCAGATCGAGCATGCGCTGCCCTTGATACACATCGGGGCCCTCGTCGCCGAAGGCGGCGTGGAAGAGCAGCCCCTCCTGCAGCGGCGACAGCGGCCAGACGTCCTCGACACGAGATCGGGTCATCGCTCCATCTCTCCTTACAGCGTCTCAAAGCGCGTGTTAGATGTGGTCCTCGGCGAATTCGGACTCGAGCTCGTCGACTTCTTCTTGTGCAAGGTCGAGGAGGGGGAAGTCGGACGGGGTGTGGCCGCCGGCGGCGGGGTCGGTGGTGTGTGCGGCCAGGCCGTGCAGCATCTCCAGCCACAGCCCGCCGAGGCGTTCGGCCTCGGATTCCTCCAGCAGCCTGCCGGCCCAGCTGAGGGTGACGGTCAGCTCGGGGCCGTCCGGAGTGTCGCGGACGACGGCGCCGGCATCGAGGGCGTGCGCGACGGGGGCGTCGGGGTCGGCGGCACCGCCGACCGCCGTCTCGCCGGCCAGCTGCCAGACGCGGACGGGGCCGGACTGCTCACCGGCTGTGAACCGGCCCAGGTAGTTGAACCCGACCTGGGCGGAGGGGAGTTGGGCCAGAACCTGGGCCGTGTCGGGGTTGAGGTGACGCAGCAGACCGTAGCCCAGTCCGTCCCCGGGCACGGCGCCCACCTGCTCCTTGACTGCCTTGAGCAGCGCTCCGGCAGCCGGGCCGCCGGAGCGGGCCTGGGGCAGGTTCACCCCGACGGTGTCCAGCCGGAGGGGGTGGACACCGGTGAACCAGCCCATCGTGCGGGACAGGTCCACCCCTTCCACCGGCTCGCGGCCGTGGCCCTCGATGTCGACCAGGACCCGGCCGGCCGGACCTGGCCGCCAGGAGGAGATCGCCCCGGCCAGGGTCGCGAGCAGCACTTCGTGCAGCCCGCAGTGGAACACGGCCGCCGTCCGCCCGGCCAGCACCGCCGCCTGCTCCACCGGCACGGTCCAGGAGCGGTGCCTGAGTGTTCGTACGGTGTCCCGGTCCGGATCCAACTGCCGGACGCCGAGCAGCGGTTCCTCACCTCGGAGCAGTTCGGTCCACCCCGGCAGTTCGGCGCGCCGCTCGTCGCTGCGGGCCTGAGTGGTCAGCAGCTCAGCCCACCGGCGGAACGACGTACCCGTCGGATCGAGGGCCGGTGTCTCGCCCGCGGCCACGGCCTCGTACGCGGCCTGCAGATCCGGCAGCAGGATCCGCCACGACACTCCGTCCACCGCCAAGTGGTGGACCACCAGCACCAGGCGGCCCACCCGTGTCGGCCCGGCATCGGCCCACACCACCTGCAGCAGTACGCCCGAGGTGGGATCCAGCCGCTCCACTGCTTCGCGGGCCGCCCGGCCCACCACCTGATCGAGGTCGCCGTCGGTGGCGTCGACGCGGCTGATCAGCGCGGCCGCGTCCACCGACCCGGGCGCGCGCACCACCAGCCGCGATCCGCCGTCCTCGACGCGGGCGCGGAGCATGTCGTGCGCATCGAGGACCGCAGCGACGGCCGTGCCGAGCGCCTCCCGGTCGAGTCCGGCCGGTGCGCCGACGACCATCCACTGCGCGAACCGCGCGTCGGCAGCCCGTTCGCCCAGGGCCTTCATCGCGGGCGTCCAGGCGACCTCGCCCACGCCATCGTCGGCGTCGCCCTGCGACTGGCCGTCGACGGGCTGGGCAACGAGAGCCAGGCGCTCGACGGTCTTCTCCTCGAAGACCTGCCGTGGCGTGACCACCCATCCGGCGCGCCGGGCCCGCGACGCCAACTGCATCGACATGATCGAATCGCCGCCCAACTCGAAGAAGCCGGCGTCGGCCGCCACCTCTTCCAGCCCCAGCACTGCGGCGAACAGCCCGCAGAACAGCTCCTCTTCGGGCGTGACCGGAGCCCGGCCCGTCCTACCGCCGGGCGCCTCGGGTGCGGGCAGAGCGGCCCGGTCCACCTTCCCGTTGACCGTCAACGGCAGCGCCTCCAGCACCACCACCACCGACGGGACCATGTACTCCGGCAGCGTCTTGGCGACGTGCTCGCGCAGCAGTGCGGTGTCGAGTCCGGCGCCGGTGGCCGGGACGGCGTAGGCGACCAGTCGCTTGTCACCCGGCCGGTCCTCGCGGGCGACGACCACGGCCTGGCCGACGTCCGGGTGAGCGGCGAGCACGGCTTCGACCTCGCCGGGCTCGATACGGAACCCACGGATCTTCACCTGCCCGTCCGCCCGCCCGGCGAAGTGCAGCTGCCCGTCCGCGCTCCAGCGCGCCAGGTCTCCGGAGCGGTACATCCGCCCACCGGGTACGAAGGGACAGGCCACGAACCGCTCCGCGGTCTGTGCCGCGCGGCCGACATAGCCGCGGGCCAGGCCGGAGCCGGCCACATACAACTCACCCGTGATGTCCGGGGGGACCGGCCGGAGAAAGTCGTCCAGGACGAAGACCCGGGTGTTGCCGATGGGGCGGCCGATCGGCGGCGCCGGGTCCTGCGGCCGGATGCCTGGGTCCAAGGCCGTCGCCGTGGTGATCACGGTGGCCTCGGTCGGCCCGTAGGTGTTCCACATCTTCGACCGGGCCGTCCACCGGGCGGCCAGGTCGGCGCTCAACCGCTCAGCGCCCAGCACCCAGTTCGTCACCCCGGGCACGGCGGCCGGATCCAGCACACCGAGCAGCGACGGCACCACACTCGCCACGCCCACACCCGCCGTACGGATCATCTCCGCCAACGCGCCCGGGTCGTCCCGCTCCTCGCTCGCCGCGATGGCCAGCGTGCCGCCGGCGGCAAGGGTGACGGCCACGTCGAGGACGGCCGCGTCGAAGCTGAATGAGGCGAACTGAAGCGCCGTCACACCCTGCTCCACGCCCAGCACCGGGCGCATCGCCTCCGCCAGGTTCGCCACACCGCCGTGCGCGACCGCCACACCTTTCGGACGGCCGGTCGAGCCGGAGGTGTAGATCACGTACGCCAGCCGGTCGGGGCTCGGTGACAGCGACAGCGGCTCCGCAGACTCCGCGGTGATCGCCTGCTCGAACTCGTCGAGCAGCACGACCCGCTCCGATGCCGGCGGCAGGCTGTCGAGCGTGTCGGTCGTACTCAGGGCCACCGTGGCAGCACTGTCGGTGATCATGAACGCCAGCCGGTCGGCCGGGTACTGCGGATCCAGCGGTACGAAGGCACCGCCGGCCTTCCAGACGGCCAGCTCGCCGACGACCATGGCGACCCCGCGCGGCAGACACAGCGCCACCCGTGACTCCGGACCGACCCCGAGGCGGCTCAGATACCGGGCCAGTTGGTTGGAGCGCGCCTCCAGCTCCGCGTACGACAGCTGCTCTGCCCCGCAGCGGACGGCCACGGCTTCCGGCACGCGCCGCGCCCACTCCTCGAACCTCTCCAGCACCGTGCCCGTCGGCACCGGCCGGGCGGTGTCGTTCCACCGCTCCACCACCGACACCCGCTCCTCGCCGTCGAGCACCTCGATCTCGCCGACCCGGAGCCGAGGGTTCGCCGCGATCTGTCGCAGCACCCGTACCAGCCGACGCCCGGTCCGGGCTGCCGCGTCCCGGTCGAACAGGTCGGGCCGATAGGTCAGTTCGATCTGGAGCCGGTCGTGCGGGGTGATGCCCAGGGTGAGCGGAAAGTTGGTGGCCTGACGCGTCTCCAGGCCGGAGAAGGTGAGCACGTCGGGATCGGACGGCCGTGCCGGGGGCCGAGGGAAGCTCTCGTACACCACCAGCGTGTCGAAGAGCGCCCCTGCTCCACCGAGCTTCTGGATCTCTGCCAGGCCGAGGTGCTGGTGCGTCAGCAGAGCGGACTGCCGCGCCTGCAGTTCGGTGAGCAGATCACCCACCGGCTGGGCGGGGTCGAGCCGCACACGTACGGGGAGGGTGTTGATGAAGAGGCCGACCATCGACTCCACACCCGGCAGCTCCGGCGGCCGCCCGGCCACGGTCGCGCCGAAGACGACGTCACGGCGGCGGGCAAGGCGCGCCAGCACCAGCGCCCAAGCACACTGGACGACGGTGTTGACCGTCACCCCCTGGGTACGGGCCAGCTCCTCCAGCGCCCGAGTGGCCTCCTCGGACAGCTCGGTGGCGAACTCCTCCGGCAGCACCGCCACCCTGGCCGGGTCGGCCGGCACGATGAGCGTCGGCTCGTCGGTCCCGGCCAGCTCCGCCCGCCACGCGGCCCGCGCCGCCTCTTTGTCCTGACGGTTCAGCCAGACCAGATGGTCCCGGTACGACGCCGCCGCGGGCAGCGCCCGGGTGTCCCCGCCCACCGCGTACACCGTGGACAACTCGCCCAGCAGGACGGGCATCGACCAGCCGTCCATCAGTATGTGATGGGTCGTCATGACGAGGCGGTGCCGGTCCGCGCCGAGGCGTATCAGCAGCAGCCTCAGCAGCGGCGCGACCGCCAGGTCCAGGCGCTGCGCCCGCTCCTCGGCGGCCAGGGCGTCGGCCCGGTCCGACATGTCCGCCTCCGGCAGGTCCGACAGGTCGACCTGCTGCCAGGGCAGCGTCACATCGCGGGTGATCAGCTGCACGGGCTCACCCGATTTCCGCTCGTGGAAACTCGCCCGCAGGGCGGCATGGCGAGCCACCAGCGCCTCCCACGACACCCTGAAGCGATCGGCGTCCAGGGGACCGTCGACCGCCAGGACGCACTGCATGGCGTAGACGTCGGGTCCTTGGTGATCGAAGGCGGCGTGAAAGAGCATCCCCTCCTGCAAGGGCGACAGCGGCCACACTTCTGCCAGGGCAGAGCCCTTGGCGGCGGTCGGCGACTTCACAGGGACCGTCCTCCTTCGAGTCGTGCGGCTATTGCTTCGAGTTCTTCGACCTCGTCCTGTGAGAGATCGAGGAGGGGGAAATCGGATGGGGTGTGGCCGCCCGCGGTGGGTTCGTCGGTGGTGTGCGCGGCCAGGCCCCGCAGCATCTCCAGCCACAGCCCGCCGAGCCGTTCGGCCGCCGCGTCGTCGAGCAGGCTGCCCGGCCAGCTGAGCGTGAGGGTCAGCTCCGGGCCGCCCGTGGTGTCACGCACCACGGCACCGGCTTCCAGGGCGTGCGCCACGGGCATGTCGGGGTCGGCCGCGCCACCGACCGCCGTCTCGCCGGCCAGCTGCCAGGCGCGGGCGGGACCGGACTGCTCGCCGACGGTGAACCGGCCCAGATAGTTGAAACCGATCTGGGCGGTGGGGAGTTCGGCCAGGACCTCGGCCGTCTCCGGGTTGAGGTGGCGGAGCAGGCCGTAGCCGAGTCCGTCACCGGGGACGGAGCGCACCTGTTCCTTGACGGCCTTGAGCAGTGCACCCGCCGCTGGGCCGCCCGTCAGGGCTTCTGCCAGGTCGGCAGGTGTTGTGTCCAGGCGGACGGGGTGGACGTTGGTGAACCAGCCCACCGTGCGGGACAGGTCCACGCCTTGCACCGGCTCCCGGCCGTGCCCCTCGACATCTATCAGCGTGTAGGGGGCGTCGGTGGGGCGCCAGTGGGCGACCGCTCCGGCAAGCGTCGCGAGCAGCACTTCGTGCAGGCCGCAGTGGTACATCGTGGGCGTCTGGCCGGCCAGCACGGCTGCCTGCTCGGTGGGTACGGCCCATGAGTGATGGTGCAAGGTGTGGACGGTGTCCCGGGCCGGATCCAACGGGCGGTCGCCGAGCGGCGGTTCGTAGCCTTGGAGGAGTTCGGTCCAGGCTTGTAGTTCCGCGTGCCGTTCGTCGTTGCCGGCCTGGGTGGTCAGCAGCTCCGCCCACCGGCGGAAGGATGTACCCACCGGGTCGAGGGCCGGTGTGCCACCCGCGACCGCTGTCTCGTATGCGGTCTGCAGGTCAGGCAGCAGGATCCGCCACGACACGCCGTCCACTGCCAGGTGGTGGACCACCAGCGCGAGACGGCCGGTGCGGGACGGTCCCGCATCCACCCAAACGACCTGCACCAGCACGCCGGAGGCGGGGTCCAGGCGCTCCACTGCTTCGCGGGCCGCGCGACCGGCAACCTCGTCCAGGTCGCGCTCGTTGGTCATGGTCGCGTCCACGTGGTGGATCAGCTCGGCTGCCGTCACGGTTCCCGGCTCACCGACCGTCAGTCGTGTCCCGTTGGCCTGGACGCGGGCGCGCAGCATGTCGTGGGTGTCGATGACCGCGCCCACGGCCGTGGCCAGCGCCTCACGGTCCAGTCCGGCCGGTGCGCCGACGACCGTCCACTGCGCGAAGCGGGATCCGATGACCGCCTGTTCACCGAGTGTCCGCATCACCGGCGTCCAGGGCACCTCGCCCACGCCGTCGTCCGCCGCGTCGGTCGCAT
This sequence comes from Streptomyces sp. NPDC025638, assembly GCF_055558775.1. Classification (NCBI taxonomy): domain Bacteria; kingdom Bacillati; phylum Actinomycetota; class Actinomycetes; order Kitasatosporales; family Streptomycetaceae; genus Streptomyces; species Streptomyces sp. NPDC025638. The sequence continues at coordinate 399,759 of NZ_JBVHLX010000009.1, forward strand.
CGGCGCCGACGGGCTGGGCCACCAGTGCCAGGCGTTCGACAGTCTTCTCCTCGAACACCTGCCGCGGGGTGACCACCCATCCAGCGCGTCGGGCCCGCGACGCCAACTGCATCGACATGATCGAGTCGCCGCCCAGCTCGAAGAAGCCGGCGTCGGCCGCCACCTCTTCCAGGCCCAGGACCTCGGCGAAGATCCGGCACAGGGTCTCCTCGACCACACCTTCCGGCGCCCGACCGGACACCTGTTGCGCGAAGTCCGGTGCCGGCAGGGCGGCCCGGTCCACCTTGCCGTTGACCGTCAGCGGCAGCGCCTCCAGGACCACCACGGCGGACGGGACCATGTATTCCGGCAGGGTCTCAGCCGCGTATGCACGCAGCATGTTCGGCAGGTCCTCCTCGGACCGGTCCGAGAGATCCGCGACGACGTAGGCGACGAGTCGGCTGTCACCGGGTGTGTCTCCGCGTGCTATCACGGCCGACTGGGTGACTCGCGGGTGACTGTCGAGGGCGGTTTCGATTTCGCCGGGTTCGATGCGATACCCACGGACCTTGACCTGCGTATCGGCCCGGCCGAGGAACACCAACTCCCCCTCATCCGTCCACCGCACCACATCCCCGGTCCGATACATCCGCACCCCGGGAACGAACGGACACGCCACAAACCGCTGACCCGTCAACCCCGCCCGACCC